>DATJLN010000085.1:0-39652 GCA_035509535.1 Xanthobacteraceae bacterium
CGCTTATGTCATTCATGAAGGCAAAGTGCGTGCGCCCGCCGGCGCGATGGCTCTTATCGAGAAATTGCACTGAAAGGAAAATGGCCTGCGTGAAATTGGGCTGCGTGAACGTAGCGCACGATTGGCAAACTCGATGTGCCAAAATCGATGTGCGACGTGTCACGCAGCCGAAGGCCCGGCTGTGTGACACGCTCACCGACCGCGTCACGGAGCGTTGGTCGATGTCACATGCCGTTAAGCGATGTGACAATCGTCAACGCGCCGACATGACGGGCCGGCGACAGTCCGAACCAGCCAAAGCCGGACTTTCACGATTTTCACGAGAGCGCTGGACCCGGCCGTTATCTTAACGGGCTGTCGTCAGAGGCAAATGTCAGGCTTTGAAATTGCTAACGGCCACGAATGGCAAGGTGCGCGTTCATCCGGCGTCACCCTTTGTCATCGTGGCCGTCCTGCGACGGAACCGTTAAGCTCGACGTCGCACAGCCTACATAGGCGCTTAGCGGCGTTTATGCAAGACTGGCAATCAACTGTTCATTATCACGGAAAAATCGTTCCCAATGGGTTAACAAATCGCTGCCGTTCGCCAATCATCGGCGGCGCAATTTCAAGGAGACAACTATGACGATGAGCGGATCTCCCGGCGGATTACCCAGCGACAGCGACATTGCGCGTTCAGTCGCCAACGCGATCCATGCCCATTGGGGCCTGTTCCTGTTCGAAGGCATCGTGCTGGTCATCCTGGGCGCGGCCGCGATCGTCGTGCCGGAGGTCGCAACGCTCGCCTTCACGCTGGTGATCGGCTGGGTGTTCCTGGTCGCCGGCGGCGTCGGGCTCGTCACCACGTTCTGGATGCGCAATGTGCCGGGCTTCTGGTGGTCGCTGATCTCGGCCGTCATCAGCATCGCCGCCGGCATCGTGCTGATCCGCTGGCCGATCAGCGGCACGGTGTCGCTGACTTTGGTGCTGATCGCCTTCTTCATCGTCGAAGGCATCGCCACGATCATGTATGCGATCGAGCATAAAGCGCAGCTGTCCGGCCGCTGGGGCTGGATGCTGACCAGCGGCATCGTCGACCTGATCCTGGCCGGGATCATTTTCGCCGGCCTGCCGGAATCGGCGACCTGGGCGCTCGGTCTTCTGGTCGGCATCAATATGCTGTTCGGCGGCACCGCCATGATCGGCATGGCGCTTGCGGCGAAGAACCCGCCGGCCTGATCCGCTCTTGCCTTCGGGTACCTCGCGGCCGGCGGATCTATTCCGCCGGCTGCAGCCGTTCCGCCCTCGCCTTTTCGACGCCGTTGGCGAGGATGGCGATCAAGATTGCGCCGACGAGGAAGCCGAGCGCGACCACGGCGGTGACGCCGAGCACGAGGCCGAAGCCGCCGCGGGCATGCAGGAAGGCGATCATCGACACCGCCACGCCGGAGATCATGAAGGTGACGAAATAGCGCACGGCGTAGACGCGGGCGCGCCAGGCGTCGGCGCTGTAGCGGGCGAGGATCAGGTCGTTGACGGTGATCTGGCCGTAGACCGCGGCCATGGTGAAGGCGAGCGCGAACAATAATGTCGGACCGGAAGCATAGGCCGACCACACCACGCCGGAAAACTGCATGATGGCAAGGATCGCGAACAGGATATGCGGCGGAAACCGCTCGACCAGCCGGCCGACGGTCAGCTGCGCCACGGCACCGCACAGAAATACCGCCGTCGTCAGGCCGCCCACTTCAATCAGCGAGATGCCGCTGATGCGCTCATCGACGATTTTCGGCAGCGCCACCGAGATGGTGTTGAAGACAAGTCCGGCGCTGACGGCAACAAGCAGGAACAGCGCGAAGATCACCACGGCAAGCGTCGTCGACATCGGCACATCCGGCGACTTCGAGCGCGCCGCCGCGTGCCGGCTTTCCTTGGGCGCGAACCACAGATAGGCAAAGCCGGTGACGATGCAGATCACGCCCGGCACGGCGAAAGCGCCGCGCCAGGAGAACAAAGCCGTCAGCGCTGCGGTGATGCCGGCAGCGAGCGACACGCCGAGATTGCCGCAGACGCCGTTGAAGGCGAGCGTGCGGCCGCGCTGGGGCGCCGCCTCGACGATCATCGCGGTGCCGACCGGATGATAGATCGCCGCGAACAGGCCGAGCCCAAACAGCGCAAAGCCAAGCACGAAGAGCGACGGCGACAGCGCCACGGCGATCAGCGACACCCCGACGCCGAAAAAGAACACCGTCAACATGTTGCGCCGGCTCCAGTGATCACCCAGCCAGCCGGCCGGCAATGAAAAAAGGCCGAAGGCGACAAAGGAGGCGGTCGCGAGATAGATCAGCGTCGAATAGGAATCGCCATAGACCGCCTGCAGCGCGATGACCACGGTCGGGTAGATCAGAATCACGAAATGATCGATGGCGTGCGCCCAATTGATGAAGGCGATCGACAGCCGACGATCGGCCAAGTCGGTTGCAATATCGGAAGCTGGAGGCGCGTCGCTTGCGGTGGTGGGCATAGGTCGATTCCCGGTCGGTAGAAGCTGATTTATACAATGCGCGGTTGCCGCGGCATATCCGTTTGACGCAAGGCAGACCGGCGTCGCGGACTTGCGCGAACCGCGGGGTTCCCGCGGGAAAGGATTTCCGCTTAATCTTGCCGGCCGACCACGTTCGTTATAGTCGCTTGCGGCTGACAGATATTTCGACGGCGGCCGAACTATGCCCGGAGAAACCGTGTCCGCGACCGCCCCTGCCGAAATAAGCCAGAGCAGCCCCAAAGCCAATCCATGGTGGACCCAGCTGTGGATCTGGGTGCTGATCGCCATGGGGCTCGGCGTCGCGCTCGGCGTGGCGGCGCCGGATACCGCGGCCAAGATGGGCCCGCTGGGCGACGCTTTCATCAAGCTCATTCGCATGCTGATCGCGCCGATCATTTTCTGCACGGTGGTGACCGGCATCGCGCATATGGCGAACATGGCCCGCGTCGGCCGCGTCGCCATCAAGTCCATCATCTATTTCGAGGTGATGACCACGGTGGCGCTGATCATCGGCCTGCTCGCGGTCAACATCTTGCGGCCGGGCGTCGGCATGAACGTCGACGTCAGCAAGCTCAATCCAAGCGTGGTCGAGCCTTACGTCAAGCTCACCCACGAAGTCGGCGCCGTGCCGTTTCTGATGAACATCATCCCCAATTCGTTCGTCGGCGCCTTCACCGAGGGCAATATTCTCCAAGTGCTGTTCGTCGCCGTCCTCTCCGGCTTCGCGCTGGTGTGGATCGGTGAGCGCGCCAAGCCCTTGGTCGACATCATCGAGATCGCGGCCAGGATGGTGTTCGTGATCGTCGGCATCATCATGTGGACGGCGCCGTTCGGCGCTTTCGGCGCAATCGCGTTCACCGTCGGCAAGTTCGGCATCGGCTCACTGGCTTCGCTCGGCGAATTGCTGCTCGGCTTCTACGCCACCTGCATCATTTTCATCGCCGTCGGCCTCGGCCCGGTGGCGCGGATCTGCGGCTTCAGCCTGCTCAAGCTGATTCGCTACATCAAGGAAGAGCTTCTGATCTGCATCGCCACGACATCGTCGGAAACCGTGCTGCCGCGCATCATCGACAAGCTCGAACGGCTGGGTTGCGAGAAGAGCGTGGTCGGGCTGGTGGTGCCGACCGGGTATTCGTTCAATCTCGACGGCACCTGCCTTTATCTCGCGACCGCGGCCGTGTTTCTCGCGCAAGCCACCAACACGCCGCTCGACATCTGGCACCAGATCGGCCTGCTGCTGATCCTGCTGGTCACGTCAAAGGGCGCAGCCGGCGTCGCCGGCGCCGCCTTTGTCGTCCTCGCCGCCACGCTCGGAGCCGAGAGCAGCATCCCGGTCGCGAGCGTCGCGCTCATCCTCGGCATTCACCGCCTGATGTCGCAGGGCCTCACGCCGACCAACCTTCTCGGCAATGCGGTTGCGACCATAGCGATGGCGAAATGGGAAGGCGCGCTCGACGAAGCGCAGCTCCAGCGCGGGCTTGATGAGGGCAGCTAGCCTTTTTCGTCGCAGGCCCAGGCGCGGATGACGCAGGCGTGGCCGCCATATTCGACGCAGCGGCGCATCGAGATGTTTTCGGCTTTGCCGAGATGGATGTCGATGGCCCAGCCGAACGAGCCGCAGGGATTCTTGGCATCGACCGACATGGCGGCGCAGGCGCGATGCAAGGTGCCGACGATGCGGCACTTGCCGCCGGAGCATCTCTTCATCGCCGCGCTGCGGGCGTCCGCCTCGGTCGTGTAGTCGAAGCCGTAGCCATAGGCGCCGCAGGCTCCGACCGCGAGCGCGCCGGCCGCATCGGCCGCGGCCATTGTCGAAGCCAAAAGCGCAAAACTCACCGCCGCGACGGCGATGTTCCGCCCGGTTTTCGGCATGAAGTCCCCTTCCCCACCCTCGGGGAGAAGCTAGCCGTGAAGGGTTTCGAGATGGTGAATGCCGAGAGGCGATCGCTACGTCTTTTCCAGTTCGGCTTTCACCGCTTCGAGCGCCTCGGGCGTATCGACATCGGTGAGCACGGCCGCGCCTTCGACCGGCACTTCGGCGACCGCCTCGGCGTAGCGGCCGATCAAATGACGCGCGCCGATATCGCCTTCGACATTCATCAGGTCAGGGAAGAAGCGGCGCGACCACACCACCGGATTGCCGCGCTTGCCGTCGATGGTCGGCACTGCGATCAGCGCGCCCTTGTCGGGATCGATCGCCGCAGAGAGCCGGTCGATCAGAGCCGCGTCGATCTGCGGCATGTCGCCGAGACAGACGATCGCGCCGTCGGCCTGCGCCGGCAGCGCGGCGATGCCGGCCTTCAGGGACGTGCCGAGCCCTTCGGCAAAATGCGGATTGTGCACAAACTGCACCGGCAAGCCGGATAGCGCCGCTTCGACGCGCTCGCGCTGATGGCCGGTGACGACGATCACCGGCCGCGTGCGGGAGGCCAGCGCCTGTTCGGCCACCATGCGGATAAGCGGCTTGCCGTTGATCTCGGCAACGAGCTTGTTCGGACCGCCCATCCGGCTCGATCGGCCGGCGCCGAGCACGACAGCGGCGATATTGCGGGTGGCGTGCAGCGGTTCGTCGCGCGGCTGCGGCCGCGTCACGATTTCCATCAGCAAGCCGCCGACGCCGAGGCCGGTAATGTCTTCGCGCGGCACCGGCAGACCGGCCAAGAGCCGCATCAGCACCCAGTCGAAACCGTTCTCCTTGGGGCTGCGCGCACAGCCCGGCGCGCCGAGCACCGGACGGCCGTTGGCCGCGCCGATCATCATCAGGTTGCCGGGATCGACCGGCATGCCGAAATGCTCGACCACGCCGCCGACTTCCTCCAAGGCCGCCGGGATCACGTCGCGGCGGTCGGCGATGGCGGACGCGCCGAACACCACGACCAGTTCGGCGCCGGCCTTGAGCACTTCGTCGATCGCCCTGGCGAGCACCGCGCGCTCATGCGGCACGCGCCGCTCGGCAACGATGGCGGCGCCGGCGGGCGCGAGCCGATCGGCGGTGATCTTCAACGTCTTCTCGATGACCTTGGTGGCGAGGCCGGGAAGCAGCGTCGAGACGATGCCGACCTTGCGGATGCGATACGGCGCGACGCGAAACAGCGGTTTGGCGGCGGTCTTCAGCGCCGCATCGCGCGCGCCCTTGCCGACGCCGAACGGAATGATCTTCACCGTCGCGATCATCTCGCCGGCCACCACCGGCTTGAACGCCGGCAATGTCGCCAGCGTGATCGCTTCGTCGACCCGGTTGAGCCGGTCGACGGCAGCCTTGTCGACCACGAACACGCCCGGCGATTGCGCGAACAGATTGGCGCGGCCGGTAAACGCGCGGTCGACATGGACGCCCGGGCCGGCGACCGCCTTGGCAATCTCCGCAGCCGCGGTATCTTCCGACACATCATCGGCTTCGAGCCGCGCCACCACGATGTCCTTGATGCCGGCCGCTTCCAACGCCGCGACCTCGCCCGGGCCGATCAGCGTGCCCTTCTTGAGCACCAGCGGTCCTTGCCGGATGGTGTGCACGGCCGTGGCGCCGACGGCCTCCCTGGGCGCGACCGCACCGAATTTCATGACGCGGCCTTGATGACGGGCTCAGGATTGGGCGCGGCGTCAACTTCTTCATGCAGCCGCTCAGTGATCTGGCCCATGATGGCGACCGCGATCTCGGCCGGCGACACCGCGCCGATATCAAGCCCGATCGGCGCGTGGATGCGCGCAATATTGGCATCCGAAACGCCTTGCTGCTTGAGCCTTTCGACACGCCGCGCATGGGTTTTGCGCGAACCGAGCGCGCCGATATAGAAGCAATCGCGCGACAGCGCATGCAGCAGCGCCGGATCGTCGATCTTGGGGTCATGCGTGAGCGCGACGAAGGCGGTGTAGCGATCGACATTGAGCGGCGGCAGCGCCACGTCCGGCCATTCCGCGACGATCCTCACGTCGGGAAAGCGTTCCGGCGACGCGAAGGCGGTGCGCGGATCGACGATGGTGACATCGTAATTGAGCAGCTTGCCGATCGGCGCCAGCGCCTGGCTGATATGGACGGCGCCGGTGATGACGAGCTGCGGCGGCGGCACATAGACGGTGAGGAAGGCCTTGCCCTCCGCCGTCTCTTCCATGCCGCTCTTGCCGGTGCGCAGGTGGTCGGCCAGCACAGCGCGCAGCGGGTCCTTGGCGATGTCCACGGCTTTGACGAGGCGCTGCGCCCCGCCCTCGACATTGGTGACGACGACGGCGGCGCGGCGCGCGGCGCGCTCGGCATTCAGGGCGCTGAGGATATTGAGCTTCATGGCGGCGCGCTTATTCGACCTTCTCGACGAAAACCCGGATCTTGCCGCCGCACGACAGGCCGACCTTCCAGGCGGTCTCGTCGGCGACGCCGAATTCGAGCATTTTCGGCCTGCCGCTGTCGATCACGTCGAGTGCCTCGGTCACGACCGCGCCTTCGACGCAGCCGCCGGACACCGAGCCGAGGAAATTGCCGTCCTGGTCGATGACCAGGTTCGAGCCGACCGGGCGCGGCGCCGAGCCCCAGGTTTCGACCACGGTGGCGAGCGCCACGTCGCGGCCCTGTTTGCGCCAGTCCTCGGCAGCCTTGAGGATGTCGTTTTCGGTCGAAAGCGTCTTGTCGCTTGAAAGCATTGTCTGCCTCCGCTTTTCCGCGCCGCTGTATCCCACCGGATATAGCGTTATATACCACCGGATATAATGCCAATATAAGGCGTCACGCCACCTTTTGCATCCAGGCTTTGGGATCGCCGGCCATGACGCGCCCCTTGCCGCCGCCCTGCAGGTCGGCGACCAGAGCGGCGATGGATTGCAGGTTGTGGATTGGACGGAATTCGTCGACATGCGGCAGCATGGTCTTGATGCCGCGGGCGCGCGCCTCGAAGCCCTCGAAGCGAAGGAGCGGATTGAGCCAGACCAGGCTCCGGCAAGAGCGGTGCAGCCGGTCGATTTCGAAAGCCAGCGTATCGTCGGCGTCGCGCTCGAGCCCATCCGTGATCAGCAGCACGACGGCGCCCTGGGTGAGCACGCGGCGCGCCCAGAGCTTGTTGAAGGCGCGCAGCGAGGAGGCAATGCGGGTGCCGCCCGACCAGTCGGCGACGCAGGCCGAGCAGGCGGCCAGCGCATCGTCGGGATCGCGCTCGCGCAGCGCGCGGGTGACATTGGTCAACCGCGTGCCGAAGAGGAACGTCGAGACGCGGCGGCGCTGCTCGGTCAGCGCGTGCAGGAAATGCAGAAACACGCGGCTGTACTGGCTCATCGAGCCGGATATGTCGAGCAGCGCCACGATCGGCGGCGGCTTGAGCTTCGGCCCGATGAACCGCAGATCGATGAAATCGCCGCCGCCCTTCATCGAGGCGCGCAAGGTGCGGCGGATGTCGATGAGATGGCCGTGCGCATGCGGCTTGAGCCGCCGCGTGCGCACCTGTGCGAACGGCATCACCAGCTTTTTCATCGCCTCCTTGGCGGCGGCGATCTCGGCCGAGGTCATCTGGGCGAAATCCTTGCGCTGCAGGATTTCGCGGTCGGACACCGTCAGCCGCGCATCGAGCTCGATCTCCTGTTCTTTCTTGAGCTTGTCGTCGAGGCCGGAGAACAGCGCCTCATGCACGCGGGTGGCGCCGGCCTGCGGCGGTTGCGATTCGTTCGGCGGCGCCTGCGGCAGCATCATCGCCATGAGTTGATCGATATAGCCGCGGCGGCGGAAGAAGATGCGGAACGCCTGGTCGAACAGCGCCGAATGCTCGTGGCGTTTCACGAAGACCGCATGCAGCGTCCAGTAGAAATCGTCGCGCGTGCCGACGCCGGCCGCGCGCACCGCCTCAAGCGCGTCGAGCACCGCGCCCGGCCCGACCGGGATTCCCGCCGCGCGCAATGCACGGGCAAAATAGACGATATTCTCGGCGAGGCGGCCCGGCTGTTCTGGCTCTCGCGGGCGTTCGGGCAAGCGTTCAGGCATGGCCCTACTCCGCCGCCCTCAGCTCCGACTTGGCTTCGTCGAGCAGCTCCTTGACCTTGGAGCCTTCGAGCTTGGCGATGTCGTCCTGATATTTGAGCAGCACGCCGAGCGTGTCGGACACCGTCGCCGGATCGAGCGCCACCACGTCGAGCTCTGACAAAGCGCCGGCCCAGTCGAGCGTCTCGGCGACGCCGGGCTGCTTGAACAGATCCTCCTTGCGCAGCCGCTGCACGAAGGCGACCACCTGCTCGGAGAGCTTCTTGCCAACGCCCGGCACCTTGGCGCGCACGATGGCGAGCTCGCGCTCGGCGCTCGGATAGCCGACCCAGTGGTAGAGGCAACGGCGCTTGAGCGCGTCATGCACCTCGCGGGTGCGGTTCGAGGTGATGACCACGATCGGCGGCTGCGCCGCTTTCACCGTGCCCATTTCCGGAATCGTCACCTGGAAGTCGGCCAGCACTTCGAGGAGAAAAGCTTCGAAGGCTTCATCGGTGCGGTCGATCTCGTCGATGAGCAGCACCGGCGCGCCCGCGGTGTCCGGCTCGAGCGCCTGCAACAGCGGCCGCTTGATCAGGAAGCGTTCGGAGAACACGTCATGTTCAAGGCGGGCGCGATCGTGCTCGCCTTCGGCCTCGGCGACGCGGATCGCGATCATCTGCGCGGCATAGTTCCACTCATAGACCGCGGCGGCGACATCGAGGCCCTCGTAGCATTGCAGCCGGATCAGCCGCCGGCCGAGCGTCGACGACAGGACCTTGGCGATCTCGGTCTTGCCGACGCCGGCCTCGCCTTCGAGGAAAATGGGCCGGCCCATGCGCAGCGCCAGAAACAGCACCGTGCCGAGCGAGCGGTCGGCGAGATATTCGGCCTCGGCGAGAAGATCGACAGTGGCGTCGATCGATGCGGGGAGCGCGCGGGGGGAAGGCTTGGTCGTAGAGGCGGTCATGAGCGCAATGTAGTCACCACGAACGGATTTGTCGCGTCACCCGGACAAATCCTTCGCGCATGGCAAACCGACATTCGGGCAAACCGGCGTTTTGCCGGGTTTTCGGCCCTATTTCCCGATCGCTTCCGCCACCGCCCGGCGGGCGAGCACGCCGACGAGGTGGGCGCGGTATTCGGCGCTGCCGTGGATGTCGGAATTCATGCCGGTGGCCGGGATGGTGAGGCCTTCGAGCGATTTCGGCGAGAACCGCTTCTTCAGCGCCTCCTCGAAGGACGGCACCCGGAACACGCCGTTCGAGCCGGCCCCGGTGACGGCGACACGGTTCTCGCTGCCGCGTTTCGAGACGAACACGCCGACCAGCGCAAAGCGCGAAGCCTGATTGCGGAATTTCTGATAGGCCGCCTTTTTCGGGATCGGGAAGCTCACTTTGACGACGATCTCGGTGGGCTCGAGCGCGGTCGAGAACATGCCGGTGAAGAAATCATCGGCCTTGATGCGGCGCTTGTTGGTGATGATGGTGGCGCCGAGGCCGAGGCACGCGGCCGGATAATCGGCATTCGGATCGTTGTTGGCGATCGAGCCGCCGAGCGTGCCGCGGTGGCGCACCGCCGGATCGCCGATCATGCCGGCGAGCTTGGCGAGCGCCGGGATCGCCTGCGCCACGACCGGCGACGTCGCGACTTCGTAGTGGCGGGTCATGGCGCCGATATTGAGCGAACGGCCGCTCTGCTCGATGCCGCTGATGCCCTCGATCAACGTCATGTCGATGATCTGCGGCGGACCGGCGAGCCGCAGCTTCATCGTCGGCAGCAGCGTCTGGCCGCCGGCGAGCAGCTTGGCGTCTTCGTTCTTGGTCAGCATGCCGGCCGCCTGACGCACAGTCTGCGGCCGATGGAAGGTGAAAGCGTACATCGCAGTCCTCCGTTTATTCGCGCACCCGCTTACGGCGGGAACGCGTATCTCAAATGTCCTATGCCGCCTTCGGCAGCTTGTTCGATTTCTGCAGCGCCGCCCACACCGCCTGCGGCGTTGCCGGCATGGCGATCTGTTCGGTGCCGATGGCGTCGGTGATGGCGTTGATCACGGCCGCGGGCGCGGCGATCGCGCCGGCCTCGCCGCAGCCCTTGATGCCGAGCGGATTGGACGGGCACTTGGTCACCGTCGTGTCCACTTTCAGCGGCGGCAGATGATCGGCGCGCGGCATGCAATAGTCCATGAACGAGCCGGTCACGAGCTGGCCGTCCTTGTCATAGATCGCGCCCTCGCACAAAGCCTGGCCGACGCCCTGAGCGATGCCGCCGTGCACCTGGCCCTCGACGATCATCGGATTGATGACGACGCCGAAATCATCCACCGCCGTCCAGCCGACGATCTCGGTATTGCCGGTCTCGGTGTCGACTTCGACTTCGCAGATATGACAGCCGGCCGGGAAGGTGAAATTGGTCGGATCGTAGAACGCGCCTTCTTTCAGGCCGGGCTCGAGCTCCTGGCCGGAGAATTTGTGCGCGACATAGGCATTGAGCGTGACATCGCTCCACGCGGCTGTCTTGTCGGTGCCGGCCACCGAGAACTTGCCGTCCTTGAACTCGATGTCGCCCTCGGCGGCTTCGAGCATATGCGCGGCGACTTTCTTGGCCTTGGCCTCGACCTTGTCGAGCGCCTTGACCAGAGCCGACATGCCGACCGCGCCCGAGCGCGAGCCATAGGTGCCCATGCCGAACTGGACCTTGTCGGTGTCGCCGTGCACCACCGAGATATTGTCGATCGGAATGCCCAACCGCTCGGAAACCACTTGCGCAAACGTCGTCTCGTGGCCCTGCCCGTGCGCGTGGCTGCCGGTGAGGATTTCCACCGAGCCGGTCGGATTGACCCGCACTTCGGCGGATTCCCATAAACCCACGCCCGCGCCAAGCGAGCCGACGGCTTGCGAGGGCGCAATGCCGCAGGCCTCGATATAGGTCGAAATGCCGATGCCGCGCAGCTTGCCGTGACGCGCGGCTTCGCGTTTGCGCCTGGCGAAGCCCTTGTAGTCGGCAAGCTCCATCGCCTTCTTCAGCGAGGCATTATAGTCCCCGGCGTCGTAGGTCATGATCACCGGGGTCTGGTGCGGGAATTTGTCGATGAAGTTCCTGCGCCGCAGATCGGCCGGATCGACGCCGAGCTCGCGCGCGCCGACTTCGACGAGGCGCTCGACGACGAACGTCGCTTCCGGGCGGCCGGCGCCGCGATAGGCATCGACCGGCACGGTATTGGTGTAAACCGCGTCGACCTCGCAATAGATCTGCGGGATCTCGTACTGGCCCGACAATAGCGTCGCATAGAGATAGGTCGGCACCGACGACGAGAAAGTCGACATATAGGCGCCGAGATTGGCCACGGTCTTGGCGCGCAGCGCCGTGATCTTGCCGTCGCCGTCGAAGGCCATTTCGGCGTGCGTCACGTGATCGCGGCCGTGCGCGTCGGCAAGGAAAGCTTCCGAGCGCTCGGCAACCCATTTGACCGGCCGGCCGACACGCTTGGATGCCCACAGCGCCACGACCTCTTCCGGATAGATGAAAATCTTCGAGCCGAAGCCGCCGCCGACGTCCGGCGCGATGACGCGCAGCTTGTGCTCCGGCGCCATGCCGACGAAGGCGGCGATGACCAGCCGCGCCACATGCGGATTCTGCGTGGTGTTCCACAGCGTGAAGGTGCCGGTGCCGGAATCATATTCGCCGATGGCGGCACGCGGCTCGATCGCATTCGGCACCAGGCGATTGTTGACGATGTCGAGCTTGGTGACGTGCTTGGCCGCTTTGAACGCGGCGTCCACGGCTTTGGCGTCGCCGAGGCTCCATTGATAGATCGTATTCTTCGGCGCGACATCGTGGATTTGCGGCGCGCCCTGCATCTGCGCCGCGACCGGATCGGCCACCGCGGGCAATACCGCGTAATCGACCTTCACTTTTTCCGCGGCATCGCGCGCCTGCGCCAAGCTCTCGGCGATGATCACCGCGACCGGATCGCCGACATGACAGGCCTTGCCGTTGGCGAGCGCGGGATGCGCCGCCATTTTCATCGGCGAGCCGTCCTTGGAATGAATCATCCAGCCGCAGATCAGATTGCCGATCTTGTCGTTGGCAAGCTCGGCGCCTGTCAGCACCGCAAGCACGCCGGACATCGCGGCGGCCGCCTTGACGTCGATCGATTTGATTGTCGCGTGGGCGTGCGGCGAGCGCAGGAAATAAGCGTAAGCTTGGCCGGGCCGATTGATGTCGTCGGTGTAATGGCCCGTGCCGGTAATGAAACGGCGATCTTCCTTGCGGCGCACCGCGGCACCGATCCCAGTCGCATTCATGGCCCTGCCTCCTGCCTTCGCCTACGGCGATTTGGCTTTGCCTACGGCATTCGCACTCCCCACAAATACTTATTCCGCCGCCTTGCTGGTCGGCGTCATGCCTTTCATCGCCCGCGCACCGGCGGCGATCGCCTTGACGATGTTGTGATAGCCGGTGCAGCGGCAGATATTGCCTTCAAGCTCTTCGCGGATGGTGCGGTCGTCGAGCTCGTTGCCCTTCCGTCGCACCATGTCGACCGCGGTCATGATCATGCCCGGCGTGCAATAGCCGCACTGCAGGCCGTGATTTTCGCGGAACGCCTCCTGCATCGGATGCAGCGGGCCGTCCGCCGCGGCGAGCCCTTCAATGGTCAGAACGTCGGCGCCTTCGAGCGACAGCGCCAGCGCCGTGCACGACTTGACGGCCATGCCATTGACGTGAACCACGCAGGCGCCGCATTGCGAGGTGTCGCAGCCGACATGGGTGCCGGTGAGCCGCAGATTCTCGCGCAGGAATTGCACCAGCAAGGTGCGCGGATCGATTTCGCCGGTGACGGGCTTGCCATTCACCGTCATGGAAACAGCGACCGTCTGGGCTCCCTTTTGGGCTGCCATGGGGCTTCCTCCTCAAAAAAATTCCGGTCAAATGGCGCGATTCGCCGGCAGATCTCGGTCGCCGGCCAAGTTTCAGGGTGAAATCGGAGCGTTTTTGCCGGTTTTCGTTCCCTTTAACAATTATTACTCTGAACCGCAGGTTGGGGCGCGGTCAAGTCGGTTCGACGGCCCAACGGGCAGTTCCCCGCGCCGTCGGCGCAATTGCCGCGGCGCGCGTTTTTCGAAAAGTGGCAGCACGGCTTTCGCGGAAAATTCACGCTCGGGCCAGTTTGAGTCCCCCCGAAACCTGAACGCGCACCGCTTCGCCGACTTGTGTCTAAGTTCGACTCGTGGAACCGCACGCCCCGCGCATCAGCGTTTCGTGAAGGAACGACAAGCGCGGTTTTTATTTGCCGAGCTGAGGAAGCGCGGCCGCGTGGTGGCTGGAACCACATAAACACGGAGTAAACGTCATGCGCCTTCGTATGATTCTCCCCGTAACCGCGCTTACACTCGCAAGCGCATTCGTCGTGATGCCCGCATCCGCACAGAACGGAGGCCGCGCGATGAACGACGGCGGTTTCGTTCCTTCGCAGTCGGGTGTCGCGCAGTACAACAGCATCGGTCAAGTCGTCGGCTCGGGCTACAACTATAATCAGACCGGCTACAACGACGAGACCGGCGGAGGCTGCGCGCAGCGCTTCCGCTCCTATGACCCGGCAAGCGGGACCTATCTCGGTTTCGACGGCCAGCATCACCCCTGTCCATAACGGCAGAGCGATCAAATCAATCGAACGGCAGCCCGCCACCCGGCGGGCTGTTGATTCCCAGTTGTTGATTTCCGGCTTTTGATTTCTGGCTGTTGAATTTTGGCGGCAGCGTCGGAGTGTCGTTTCAAGCTGACGGGTTGACCGCCTTGGCAAAATTCTCAAAGAATTCGTCGGCGACTTTTTTGGCCGCGCCGTTGACGAGACGCTGGCCGAGCTGCGCGAGCTTGCCGCCGATCTGAGCATCGACGTCATAGGCGAGCAGCGTGCCGCCGTCCTTGGGCGTCAGCTTCACCGTCGCGCCGCCCTTGGCGAAACCGGCGACGCCGCCGTCGCCCTGACCGCTGATCTTGTAGCCATTCGGCGGATCGAGATCGGACAGCGTCACTTTGCCTTTGAACTTCGCCTTCACGGGACCGATCTTCACCGTCGCGATCGCCGACATCTCGTTGTCGCCGGTCTTGTCGAGCTGCTCGCAGCCGGGAATGCAGGCCTTCAGCGTTCCGGGATCATTGAGCCTGTCCCAGACCGTCTGGATCGGTGCTGCGAGCTGAACCTCGCCGTTCATTGTCATCGCCATGGTGCCGTGCTCCTTGCTCGCAGCAGAACGCTCGCGTGATGGAAAAACCCTCGCCGGATACATAGTCACTTTTGCCCGGATCGCCTACCGCCAAAGCCCCAGCGCCAGAGCAAAGTGCCGGCAATATCGGGGTTGGCGGCCCCTGCGCAGGCGGATAAAGCTCTACCACCGCAAGCATAGGGCAGGTAGAGGGAAGGAAAATTCCATGCCGGATATCAAGACCGACGACGGCTGCACCATCCATGCCGAGATCGAAGGGGCGCAGAACGCGCCGGTGCTGATGCTGTCGAATTCGCTCGGCACCACGCTGCATATGTGGGACGAGCAGGTCGCGCCGCTCACCAAGCACTTCCGGCTGTTGCGCTACGATCGCCGCGGCCACGGCCAGTCGAGCGTGCCCAAAGGCCCCTATACGATGGAGCGGCTCGGCCGCGATGTGCTCGCGGTGCTCGACGGGCTCGGCATTGCTAAAATCAATTGGTGCGGGCTTTCGATGGGCGGCATGGTCGGGCAATGGCTCGGCGCCAATGCGCCGAACCGCGTCGAGAAACTCGTTCTCTCCAATACGTCCTCATATTTCGCCGACAAGAACGGCTGGAACGATCGGCTCAAGCTGGTACGCGAAAAGGGAGTTGCGGCATTCGCGCCGGCGAACATGGAACGCTGGTTCACGTCGGGATTCCGCGAGCGTTCACCGCAAGTCGTCGCGCGCGTGCAAGCGATGTTTGCCGCCACCGCGCTCGAGGGCTATCTCGGCTGCGGCGCCGCGGTGCGCGACATGGATCACCGCGCGCTGTTGCCGAAAATCACCGCGCCGACCTTGGTCATCGCCGGCAAGCACGATCCGGCGACGGTGCCTGAAGCCAACGAATATATCGCGCAGCATATTCCCGGCGCCAAGCTCGCGATGCTCGACGCCGCGCATCTCGCCAATATCGAACAGCCGCAGGCCTATACCGACACCGTGCTCGGATTTTTGCTCGGCAAATAAATGAAGGCGGCAGCGCGCCAATGCGCACTGCCGCCTCGAGCATGATCCCGAAAAATGAAAGCCGGTTTTCGGAAGGGGTCGTACTCCAACGAAAAAACCTAGACCTTGCTTTCGATTCAATCGAAGCAAGGTCTAGGCGCGAAAACATTATCGCTTAGCGGCCGCCCTCGTGGCCTTGGCTGCCTTGCTGGCCGGGCTTGTGCTGCGTGCCCTGCTGCTGCTGACCGGGCTTTTGCTGTCCGCTCTGCTGTTGCTGGCCGGGCTTTTGCTGGCCGCCGTGCTGCGGATTACTTTGGTTCTGTTCATTTGCCATCGGGACGTTCTCCGTGCTGGGAACCCCCCGCCCGACGAGATAACCCGCAAGGCCACGACCGGTTCCTCAGACCTTGCTCCGCCAGGTCAAACAACACTTTGATGCCGCTATGGAAATTTGCACAACCGTGGCGTGACGGGAGACAGCTTACACCGGCTTATAGGCGCGCTCGTGATAGACCAAGGCGGCGCCGGCGGGCCCGAGCCGGACCGCCTCGACCGAGCCGAAAATCACGTTGTGCGACGCGACCGCCTTGATCTCGACCACGCGGCAGTCGAAGGCGACGACCGACGACGCGAGCACCGGCGCTCCGGTCTTCAATGTCGTCCACTCGCCTTGGGCAAAGCGCTCGTGGAGCTGGGCGCCGCTCCTGCCGGCGAACACGTCGGCAAGCTTCTCTTCGCTTGCTGGCAAGGTGTTGACACAGAACACCTGGTTCTGCGCCAGGACCGGCCCGCTCTGGCTGCGGCGGTTGAGACAGACGAGCAGCGTCGCCGGCGTATCGGACACCGACGTGACGGCGGTAGCGGTGAAGCCGGTCTTGCCGCCGGGGCCGGCCGTAGTGACGATGTGCACCGCGGCACCGAGCCGGCTCATCGCTTCGCGAAAGGCATGCGCCTCGACGCTGGCAAGCTGCGCCGGCGCGACCGCTGTGAAAGCGCCGTCCATCGCATCGTCGGGCCGCTGATCAATCCAACTCATCGTCCTCGATCCTCACTCCGCAGCGCGCGCATCCGGCAAACCGGGATAAGCCACATCGTCCGGATCGAGCCAAGCGTCATCGGTCCAGCCGTTCTCATCGTATTCCGACATGCATTGTTCGGCGAGCGCCGTCATCTGATCGAGCATACCTGAGCCGCGCGCGTTCCACAGCGCCTGAATGCGGATGTCTTCGTGGTTGCCGGCATAGTTGCGTTCATAGAGCTCGTGGCGGCCGCCGAATTCAGTGCCAATCGCATCCCACAGAAGCTTCATCACCTTGATGCGCTCCTTGTAATCGATGCCGTAGGAGCCGCGGACGTAGCGCGCGAGATAGCGGTCGATCGCCGGATTTTTGAAATCCTTGGCCGACGACGGCAGATAGATCAACGACGAGGCGATGATCTTCTCCACGATTTCCTTGACCCGGCCGTAAGCGTCGCCGGCAAAGACGCGATAGCTCGAGCCGGACTGGTAGTTCGGCAGTACGGCGCCATTGACCCAATTGGTCGGGTTCATCGCCATCGCTTCCGTGAGCGACCAGAACAGATGCCGCCACGCGATGATCTCGCCGAGCATCGCCTGGTTGCCGCGGAATTCGTCGGAGCCCGCCGCGCGCAGCGCTTTCGCGATGACGCCGGCGAGGAAATCGAGCTTTACCGACAGCCGCGTGCAGCCCTGGAATTGATAACCGGCGAGGAAACCCGATTGCGGGAAGAAGATTTTCAGCTTCTCCAGATCGCGATGCAGCAGCACGTCCTCCCACGGGATAAAGACATTGTCGAACACGAAGATCGCATCGTTCTCGTCGAAGCGCGACGACAGCGGATAGTCGAACGGCGTACCCATGACGCTCGCGGTCATCTCGTAGGAGGTGCGGCAGAACAGCTTCACGCCGGGCGCGTTCATCGGCGCGATGAACATGACCGCGAGGTCGGTGTCGTGCAGCGGCACCGCGGCGTTCTGGCCGAGGAAGTTGTAATGCGTCAGCGCCGACGACGTCGCCACCACTTTGGCGCCCGAGACGTAGATCCCGGCATCGGTGTCCTTCTGGATGGTGATGAAGACGTCCTTGACCTGGTCGACCGGCCGCGAGCGATCGACCGGCGGATTGACGATGGCATGATTCATGAACAGCACGCTCTCCTGCGCGCGCCGGTACCAGGCCTGCGCATTGCCCGCGAACTTGCCGTAGAAGTCGAAATTGGCGCCGAGCGTGTTCATCAGCGACGCCTTGTAGTCCGGCGAGCGTCCCATCCAGCCGTAGGACATTCGCGCCCATTGCGCGATGGCGTCACGCTGGCCGATCAGATCCTCGCGCGAGCGCGCGGCGCGGAAGAATTTGTGGGTATAGCCGCCGGAGCCGGTATCGGTCGGCGCGGTCAGGACCGGCTTGGTCCTTTCGTCATGCAGCGCGTCGTAAAGGCGTGCGATCGAGCGGGCGGCGTTACGGAACGCCGGATGCGTGGTGACATCCTTGACACGCTCGCCATAGACATAGACCTCGCGCCCGTCGCGCAGGCTCTCGAGATATTCCGCGCCGGTAAAGGGCCGCCCCTGCGTCCTGATCACGTCTTCAGATTTCATCCGGCCGTTTCCTCAAAGTCTTGCGCTGCCCTTTGGCTGCCCACCGCTGGCCTACCGCTAGGCCGGTGGGCAAGCAATGCTTGGCGACGCTCGGCTGCCCTTCGTCATCATTTTCGTCGCGGCGAAATGCCGATGCCACCACGGTGCTGCAGCGCAGCAGATCGCCGCTGACTTGGCACTCAATATGAAAATCCATTCCCTTTAAGGGCTTACAAGAGCCCTTTATATAGAAAAATCTTCTAGGAAGCTTCAAGTCGCCCGGTTCACCGATGTTCGTGGAAGCCGACAATCAGGAGCCTAGACCGGTCGCGCCGGCGCAGCCCCGGTTCGACGCGGCGGCGCTCGACGCCGAGCTCGGCGCGGCAAGTCCGCGGGAGATCGTCGAGGCCGCGATCCGCGCCGCGCCGGGCCGCGTGGCGGTGGTGTCGTCGTTCGGCACCGAGTCGGCGGTGCTGCTCAAATTCGCCGCCGAGGTCGACCCGTCCTTGCCAGTGCTGTTTCTCGACACCCAGTGGCTGTTCAAGGAAACGCTCGCCTATCGCGACGCGCTGATTGCCCGCCTCGGCCTCACCGACGTGCGCACCGTGATGCCGTCGCCGAGCGCGCTGGCGCTGCGCGATCCCAAGCGCGAGCTGGCCTTCCGCGACCGCGACGCCTGCTGCGAAATCCGCAAAGTCACCCCGCTGGCGCAAGAGCTCGCCGCCTTCGACGCCTGGATGAGCGGCCGCAAGCGCTATCACGGCGGCGAGCGGACCGCGCTCCCGGCGGTCGAAGCGGACGGCCCGCGGCTCAAATTCAATCCGCTCGCCCGCCTGTCGCGGCCGGAACTCAATGCCGTCTTCGCCACGGCCAAATTGCCGCGGCATCCTTTGGAATCGCTTGGATTCACCTCGGTCGGCTGCGTGCCCTGCACGCACAAGCCCGCGCCGGGCGACTCCGTCCGCGGCGGCCGCTGGAGCGGGCTCGGCAAGACCGAGTGCGGGATCCATCTCGGCCCCCTGCCTGCGCCGGCCAACCGCTAGCCGTTATTCCCTGCCCTGCGACTTACCCGCGCTGCGATTGCCGCTGTTTGCGGCCCCTGTTAGAGTTTTTGGCGGGGAACATCTGCCGGGAATCGAGAGGCGCAGGGACGCATGGACTACTTCGTCCAGCAGCTCATCAACGGCATTACGCTCGGTTCGATCTACGGCCTGATCGCCATCGGCTATACGATGGTCTACGGCATCATCGGCATGGTGAACTTCGCCCATGGCGACGTGTTCATGGTGTCGGCCTTCATCGCGCTGATCGCCTTCCTGATCCTCACCGCCTGGCTCGGCATCACCTCCATCGCGCTGGCGCTGGTGATCGTCCTGGTCGTGTCGATGCTGTTCACGGCCCTGGTGAATTGGACCATCGAGCGTGTCGCCTATCGGCCGCTGCGCGGCTCGTTCCGCCTGGCGCCCTTGATCTCGGCCATCGGCATGTCGATCTTCCTGTCGAATTTCGTCCAGGTCGCGCAGGGACCGCGCAACAAGTCGATCCCGCCGATGGTGCGCGGCGACTTCACGTTGCTCAGCGGTGGTGGCTTCAATGTCGCGCTGTCCTATAAGCAGCTCATTATCTGGTGCGTGACGGCGCTGCTGCTCGCCGTGTTCTGGTACGTCGTTGCCAAGACGCCGCTCGGCCGCAATATGCGGGCCTGCGAGCAGGATCAGAAAATGGCGGCGCTGGTCGGCGTCAATGTCGACCGCACCGTCGCCATGACATTCGTGATTGCCGCAGCCCTCGCCGCCATCGCCGGCACCATGTATCTGATGAATTACGGCGTGCTGAGCTTCTCCGACGGCTTCATCCCCGGCGTCAAAGCTTTCACCGCAGCCGTCCTGGGCGGCATCGGCTCGCTGCCTGGCGCGGTGGTCGGCGGGCTTCTGGTCGGCCTGATCGAAACCATGTGGTCCGGCTATGTCTCGATCGACTACAAGGACGTCGCCGCCTTCTCGGTTCTCGCCATCACGCTGATCTTCCTGCCGCAAGGCCTGTTCGGCCGGCCGGACGTCGAGAAGGTCTAATGCCGGCAGCCGTCAATCCGGATGCCGCCGCGCCGGAACGGCGCTTCGACGCGATCGGCGCGCTGAAAGATGCCGGCCTCACCACGCTCATTGCCTTTGGGCTCTTGCTGCCGCTGGTCGGCTTTCAGACCGTCACCGATGTCCGCAACGAGCTGGTCCTGAAAACGCGCTTTCCGCTGCTGTTGGCGCTCACCATAAGCATCGGTCTGGCGCGGCTTGTCTACGCGTTCTCGATTGCGCCGTGGCGCGAACGGCGCGCAGCACGGCCGGTCGCGGCGGCACGGCCTGCGCGCTTCGATTGGAGTGCGGCCGGCGCCAAATGGTTCATCCCCTTCGCCATCGGCTTTGTCGTTGTCTATCCGCTGATCGTACTTGCCGTAAAAGGCCGCGGAGGCGCAGTGGCGTGGGTGGACAATTTCGGCATCCAGATTCTGATCTATGTGATGCTCGGCTGGGGCCTCAATATCGTCGTCGGCCTCGCCGGCCTGCTCGACCTCGGCTACGTCGCCTTCTACGCCGTCGGCGCTTATTCCTACGCGCTTCTCGCCAAGGCCTTCGGCTTGTCGTTCTGGATCCTGTTGCCGCTGGCCGGCTGCCTCGCATCATTCTGGGGATTGCTGCTCGGCTTTCCGGTGCTGCGGCTGCGCGGCGACTACCTCGCCATCGTCACGCTCGCCTTCGGCGAGATCATCCGCATGGTGCTGGTCAACTGGGTCGCGCTGACCAACGGCTATGCCGGCATCAGCACCATTCCGCGGCCGAGTTTCTTCGGCATTCCGTTCACCGCCGACGATAACGGGTTTGCGGCCAGATTCGGACTCGAATTCTCCCCGATCTACCGCACGATCTTCCTGTACTACGTGATCCTGGGGCTGGCGCTGATAACGGCCTTCGTCACCGTGCGATTGCGCAGGCTTCCGGTCGGACGGGCGTGGGAGGCGTTGCGCGAGGACGAGATTGCCTGCCGCTCGCTCGGCATCAACACCACCAATACCAAGCTGACCGCCTTCGCCATGGGCGCGATGTTCGCGGGCTTTGCCGGCTCGTTCTTCGCCGCACGGCAAGCTTTCATCTCGCCGGAGTCTTTCACGTTCCTGGAATCGGCGACGATCCTCGCCATCGTCGTCCTCGGCGGCATGGGCAGCCAGATCGGTGTCGCCATTGCCGCGATCATCATGATCGGCGGCACTGAGATTCTGCGCCAGATCGACTTCCTCAAACAGATATTCGGCTCGGACTTCGATCCGACGCAATATCGCATGTTGCTGTTCGGGCTCGGCATGGTGCTGATGATGCGCTGGCGGCCGCGCGGCTTGATCACACGGCGTACGCCCTCGGTGTTCCTCAAGGAGCGCAAGAGCATCGCCGCCGATCTCGTCAAACAAGGACATTTTACGGAAGGTGCCGGCTGATGGCGGCGCGCGGCGATACGCTGCTCTCCGTCGAGCATCTGACGATGCGCTTCGGCGGCCTCGTCGCCGTCGACGATCTCTCCTTCACCGCCCGTCACGGCGAGATCACCGCGCTGATCGGCCCGAACGGCGCCGGCAAGACCACCGTGTTCAACTGCATCACCGGCTTCTACAAGCCGCATACCGGCCGTATCAGCCTGTGCCTCGGTGGGCAGGCCCTGTGGAACGCGCTCGATGGACTGACCGAGAGCGGACGGCGCAGCACCAAAACCGCTGACGGCACGCTGTTCGCGCTCGAGCGCATGCCGGATTTTCTGGTCGCCGAGCAGGCGCGGGTAGCGCGCACCTTCCAGAACATCCGGCTGTTTCCGGGCATGACGGTGCTCGAGAACCTGCTGGTCGCGCAGCACAACCGGCTGATGCTGGCGTCGGGTTATACATTGCTCGGCATTTTCGGCATCCCCTCCTACCGCGCCGCCGAACGCGCGGCGATCGAGAAGGCGCAGCATTGGCTGAGCCGCATCGGCCTGCTCGACCGCGCCGACGATCCGGCGGGCGATCTGCCCTATGGCGATCAACGGCGGCTCGAAATTGGGCGCGCGATGTGCACCGATCCGGTGCTGCTCTGCCTCGACGAGCCGGCTGCGGGTCTCAACCCGCGCGAAAGCGCCGACCTCAATGCGCTGCTGCTGTCGATCCGCGACCGGGACGGGGCGTCGATCCTTCTGATCGAGCACGACATGTCCGTGGTCATGGAGATTTCCGACCGCGTGGTCGTGCTCGATTATGGCGTCAAGATCGCCGACGGCACGCCGAAGGAAGTCCGCGACGACACCAAGGTCATCGCCGCCTATCTCGGCGTCGCCGACAAGGATGTCGCCAAAGTCGAAGCCGAGGTGGGACTGTGAGTTCGCCCTCCCCGCTGCTGTGCGTGCGCGGCGTCAGGACCTTCTACGGCCGCGTCATGGCGCTCAAGGGCGTCGATCTCGACGTCAATGAAGGCGAGATCGTCACCCTGATCGGGGCCAACGGCGCCGGCAAGTCGACCCTGATGATGACGATCTGCGGCAATCCGCGGGCCCGCGAAGGCACCATCGCTTTCTCGGGCCGCGACATCACGCATTTGCCGACACATGAGATCGCGCAGCTGCGCCTGGCGCAGTCGCCCGAAGGTCGGCGCATTTTCCCCCGCATGACGGTTCTGGAAAATCTGCAGATGGGCGCGATCACCGCCGGCGGCGTGCATTTTGCCAGCGACCTCGACCGCGTGCTGGCGCTGTTTCCGCGCCTGCAACAGCGGCTCTCGCAGCGCGGCGGCACGTTGTCCGGCGGCGAGCAGCAGATGCTCGCGATTGCACGCGCGCTGATGGCGCGGCCACGGCTGCTCCTGCTCGACGAGCCGTCGCTCGGGCTCGCTCCGCTTGTGGTGCGGCAGATCTTCGACGCCATCAAAAAGCTCAACGCCGAAAGCGGACTTACCGTGTTTCTGGTCGAGCAGAACGCCTACCACGCACTGATGCTCGCCCATCGCGGCTATGTCATGGTCAACGGCGCGATCACGCTCACCGGCACGGGCGGCGAGCTTCTGGCGCGGCCGGAGGTGAAATCAGCCTATCTCGAGGGCGGCAGGGAAACGGCATGAGGCGCGCCGGATAATGGTGCAAGTGCTCGACGAGAATGCGCTGTGGATTTTCGTCCTGGTGAGCATCGTGCTCGGCGGCGGCGCCGCGGCGCTGGCCGGACGCGCCATCGCCAAGACCTGGCGGCCGGTGTGGCAGGTCGTCGGCTACGGGTTCGTCCTCGGCATCGGCGTGCGCTTCATCCATTTCAGCGTGTTCAACGGCACGCTGCTGTCGCTCCATTACTACCTTGTCGACAGCGCGGTCTGCATCGCATTCGGCCTGCTTGGCTTTCGCGCCGCCCGCGCCGCGCAGATGGTGACCCAATATAACTGGCTGATCGCACCGGCCCGGTTCCTGCGCTGGCGCCGCAGGCAGCTCTGACGTAACATTATGCCTCGCCACCTCCGACCCGTTCATCACGAGGGGAAAAGGAATGAACAGGATCATCATGCTCGGTTTCGCGCACACCGTTGCGCTGGGTCTTGCTGTCGCATCCGCCGGCGCAGCGCAAGCGCAAGTCAAGCTCGGCATGGGCGGCCCGATCACCGGCCCGAGCGCCGCGACCGGTGCGCAGATGAAGAACGGCGTCGGCCAGGCGGCCGCTGACATCAATGCGGCGGGCGGCATTCTCGGCCAGAAGATTCAGGTCTTCTACGGCGACGACGTCTCCGATCCGAGACAAGGCGTATCGGTCGCCAACAATTTCGCCGGCGAAGGCGTGAAGTTCGTCGTCGGCCATTACAATTCCGGCGTCACCATGCCGGCGTCCGAGGCCTATCAGGAGAACGGCATCCTCGAAATTACGCCGGCCTCGACCAACCCGCAGGTGACCGAGCGCGGCATGTGGAACATCTTCCGCGACTGCGGCCGCGACGATCAGCAAGGCAGGGTCGCCGGCACCTACATTCTCGATCACTTCAAGGGCAAGAAAATCGCGATCGTTCAGGACAAGACCACTTACGGCAAGGGCCTCGCCGACGAGACCAAGAAGACCATCAATGCCGGCGGCATGACCGAAGTGCTTTATGAAGGCATCAATACCGGCGAGAAGGATTATTCGGCGCTGGTGTCGAAGATCAAACAATCCGGCGCCGATCTCGTCTATTTCGGCGGCCTCTATACCGAAGGCGGCCTGATCGTGCGGCAGATGCGCGACCAGGGCGTCACCGCGCCCCTGATGGGCGGCGACGGCATCACCTCCGACGAGTTCGCCGCCGTCGGCGGCCCCGGCGTCGAAGGCTCGCTGATGACCTACGGCCCGGACCCGCGGCTCAATCCGGATGCCAAGAACGTGGTGGCGGAATTCCGCGCCAAGAATTTCGAGCCTGAAGCCTATACGCTCTACAGCTATGCTGCAGTCCAGGTGTTCAAGCAGGCCGCCGAAGCGGCGCAATCGCTCGACCCGAAGAAGGTCGCCGACAAGATGCATTCCGGCATGGCGTTCAAGACCGTGCTCGGGAATCTGTCCTTCGACAAGAAAGGCGATCTGACCAAGCTCGATTACGTGATGTATCTGTGGAAGAAAGACCCGAGCGGCCGGGTGACTTACGTGCAGTGCCCGAATTCGGACTGCACGAAGATGTGATCTGCCCGGGTCAGATCCGACGCGACGCGCACGTCACGCGTAGCTCCAGCTTTTGCTGCGGCGCGCGATCGCAATCAGCCGCGTGACGAAGGCGCCGACGATGGTGACGATGACGCCGAGCCGGATCTCGTCCGGCTGCAAGCGCTCGCCTTCCCATTCGAGGAAGAGCGCGAGGATAAAGCCCCAGATGCCGGCAATCTCGGGATAGAGCTCGCCGCGCAGATTGGCGACCATCCGGTCATGGCGGAACAGGTCGCGCATCAGGCCGCCGAACGAGCCGGTGATCACGGCGGCGACCGGGCCCCACAGCCAGAGCGGCTGCGCGGAGGAATCCAGCACCGCCACGACGCCGACCACGGTAAAGGCGGCAAGCCCCGCGGCGTCGAACACTTCGATCAATAGCGTGCCGAAATCGACGCGTGATTTCAGGAATGTGCCGAGCCGCTCCACCGTCACAGCAGCGACGGCACGGATCGCGACAAGACCGGCCAGCACCGTGCCGAACACGATCAGCAGCGATTCCGGGCTCCTGACCATCGCGATCGGATTGCGCTGCAAGATCAGATCGCGCACCACGCCGCCGCCGACGGCCGGCAGCGCGGCCAGGATCACCGCGGCGAACACGCTGTAGCCGCCGCCGTAAGCGAGCACCACGCCGGATAGCGCGAAGGCCACGGTGCCGACAAAGGCGAGGACGCGAAACCAGCGGCTGTCGAGCGTCTGATTGATGAGCGCCGGCACGGCGTAGAAATCGGCGATGCGGCGCAGCTCGCCGCTGGCCTGCAATTGGTCGATCGCGCCGTTGAGACGCGCCAGCATTTGCGGCGTCTGCGTCGCGCGGCTCAGCATGAAGTGAATATCGGTGGAAAATTGCAACGGATGCTGTTCGATGCGACGGCCCTCGCCGCGGCGCCAGGCGGTCGTTGTCGCGGCGATGCGGTCGGCGAGATAGCCGTCGATATGTCCGGCCATCAGATTGAGCAGATTTTCGACGTCGGTCGCGACCGGAAAGACATGATCGCTGTTGGCCGGATCGGCAATGAAGGCGTTGACGCGCGGGTCGGCATAGACGAAGCCGGCCACGACGCCGAGCCGGAATTTCCGCTTGGCGAACATGTCGAGCATCGTGTCGATGGTGCGAAACGGATAGCGGCCGCTCATGCCGCGCGGCACGATCAGGACGTCGGTCTCGGTCCGGTAGGGTTTGGAGAAATAGGCATAGCGGCTGCGCGCCTCATCCTCGGTGGCGCCGGCCGCGATATCCGCCTTGCCGGCGGCGAGATCGGCCAGATGGCGATTCCAGTCGATCTGCGGCAACGCGATGTCGACGTTCATCACGCGCGCCAATGCGCGCTCGATTTCGACATCAAAGCCGGTCAGGACCGGAACGCCGCCGCGATAGTCGCGATATTGATAGGGATCCCAAGGGTACCAGCCGCCGCGCAGGGAATCGGCCAAGCGCTCAGCCGCGTGATCAGCCGGGCGCTCGACCTGCGCCGGCTGCGTTTGCGCGGCGACGGGACCGGGCGCCCATGAGCTCGCGAGAACGCCCAGGATCAAAGCGAGAGCCCGGCGGCGAGACACCCGCCCGTATGTCGTCTTGCGAATCCGCAACCGGACCAGAATCACCACCGCGCTCTTTCGCCGAGCGGCAAATCCTGCCTGCGAAACATTGACGGAGCAAGACAGGCGGCAGACTCGCGGCAGGACTGGCCCGCGACCGGCAGCCACAAATGTCAGCCGATCTTGCCGAGCGCGGGAAACGTGTCGAGGAGCCAATAACTGACGTCGCCGACTGCGCCGGTCAGGAAGGCAATGCCGGTGAGGACCAGAAGCCCGCCCATGGCTTTTTCGACCAGGCCGAGATGCGCCTTGAAGCGGGCGAGAAAGGCGGCGAAGGGCTCGACGGCAAAGGCGGCGAGAAGGAACGGCACGCCGAGCCCGAACGAATAGACCGCGAGCATGCCGGCGCCCTTGACGACGGTTTCTTCCGACGCCGCGACCGCCAGGATCGCCGCGAGAATCGGTCCAATGCACGGCGTCCAACCGAGCGCAAAGGCAAGCCCCATCAGATAGGCGCCCCACAAGCCGACCGGTTTGGTGATCTGCATCCGCTTCTCGCGCATCAGCCAGGCGATCGGGGTGAGGCCGAGAAAGTGCAGCCCCATGACGACGATGCAGATGCCGGCGACAATCGCGAGCTCGCTCGAATAGGCCCGCAGCAGGGCGCCAACCGCGCTCGCGCCGGCGCCCAGCGCCACGAACACGGTGGAAAAGCCGAACACGAATAACAGCGCGGCCAAGATGGCCTCGCGCTTCACCCGGCTTTCCGGCTCGGCGTCAGCGAGCCGCTCGATCGAGGTGCCGGTCAGGTAGACGAGATAGGGCGGCACCAGCGGCAGCACGCAGGGCGACAGAAAACTCAGCATGCCTGCGAACAGCGCGGCGGCGATGGTGACATTCATGGCGGCTGACATGCACCGGCGGCCATGGCGATTGCAAGGCCGTTGCGGCTCACTTGCGGCTCACGTCCTTGCGAGCGCCCGATTGCTTCGCTTCGCGCGCCATCCCCGGCTAAGATGCGTCATGCGCAACCTGATCACCGATGTCCCTGGACTTCGTGTCGGCCATGCCGAGGACCTGCGGCTCGGCTCGGGGGCCACCGCCGTCATTTTCGAGGAGCCCGCAGTCGCCTCCGTCGACCTGCGCGGCGGCGGCCCGGGCACCC
This sequence comes from Xanthobacteraceae bacterium, assembly GCA_035509535.1. Lineage (GTDB taxonomy): Bacteria > Pseudomonadota > Alphaproteobacteria > Rhizobiales > Xanthobacteraceae > BOG-931. The sequence goes on from DATJLN010000085.1 coordinate 27,672, forward strand.
GCGAAACCGCCCTCCTCGATCCGGCGCAGACCGTCGAAGGCATCGACGCAATCGCTTTGTCCGGCGGCTCGGCCTTCGGTCTCGATGCCGCCTCCGGCGTACAGGCTTGGCTCAAAGAGCAGAACCGCGGCTTTGCGGTGCGAACGGCGCGCGTGCCGATCGTGCCGGCGGCAATCCTGTTCGACCTGCTCAATGCGGGAGACAAGAATTGGGGACGCTTTCCGCCCTATCGCGAGCTCGGCTATGCCGCAGCAGCGGGCGCCGCCTACGATTTCGCGCTGGGTAGCGTCGGCGCCGGCACCGGCGCGACAACCGTGAACTGCAAAGGCGGCATCGGCTCGGCGTCGGCGCAGAGCCGCAGCGGCTTCACCGTCGGGGCGCTCGCCGCCGTGAATGCCGCCGGCAGCGTGCTGGTCGGCGACGGTCCCTGGTTCTGGGCGGCGCCGTTCGAGATCAGCGCCGAGTTCGGCGGTCGCGGTTTGCCGGAAAGTTTTCCACAGCGCGCTTTCGATCCGATGACCAAGGGCACTCCGCGCGAGAATACGACCTTGGTTGTCGTCGCCACCGACGCCATTTTGACGAAAGGACAAGCCAAACGCCTCGCAATGATGGCACAATCCGGCCTGTCACGCGCGATCTATCCGGTGCACACGCCGCTCGACGGTGACGTCGTCTTTGCGGCCGCTACCGGACGCCGTTCGTTGCCGGACGGAACTCTCGGCCTGACCGAAATCGGCGCGCTTGCCGCCAATGTCGTTGCGCGCGCGATCGCGCGTGGCGTTTTTGCTGCGCAAACGCTGCCGCTATCGGGTGCGATGCCGTCCTGGAACGAGCAATTCAGCCGTTAGACCTACAAATTTCCTGCACATTTCAGGTACATACTATCCCGCCTCAGCAGGAGCGGCCGCAAAGCAAACTTGTGGAAAGCTTTACCGAACTGAACTTGCGGAAGGCTTTACGGAACTGAAACGATCGTTGGCGTTGACTTGCTGACGGATTGCGCTTTCACTCGCTCGGCACTCCTGTTGTTGCGGACATGCGGCGGAGGTAACGATGCGCGTCGTCGTCATTGTCATCGCGGCGCTGATGACCCTGGGTCTCGCCGCATTCGGTGTCGTTGCAACTCAGAGGGAGGCCGGCCCGACCCCCCTCATCGCACTGGCAACACATTTAATCTCGCCGGCCAAAGGCACACCGCCTACCGCCGCTGCGGCTTTGAAGGCACCGCCTACACCCGCGCCGCAGGTTTCCGGCGCGACGCCAAACAACGCGTCAAGCAACACGTCAAACAACACATCGCCTGCGCCACTGCCGACGGTGCTGGCGCAGAACGCGCCCGCGGCCGTGGCCGCGCACACGCCGGCTCCGGCGCCGACCGCGATCCCGCAATGCGCCAACCCGAACGCGATCGGGCTGTCGCGCGTCGTGCAGATCGATACGACCGGCGGGCCCGCTTTCGGCACCGAGCATTTCAAACAATATGACTTCCTGCGCGACAAGGAAGTGGTGCTGACCTTCGATGACGGACCGTGGCCGGAGAACACGCCCGCGGTGCTCAAGGCGCTCACGGACAACTGCATCAAAGCGACGTTCTTCGAGATCGGCGAGCATGCCACCTGGCATCCCGAGATCACCAAGATGGTGGTCGCCGCCGGCATGACCGTCGGCAGCCACACCTGGTCGCATAAGGATCTGGCGCGCAATCCTTACGCCAAGGATATCGAACAGGCGAAGCAGGAAATCGAAATGGGCGTGAGCGCGGTCACGATGGCCGCAGGCGGCCCGATCGCGCCGTTCTTCCGCTTTCCCGATCTGCAGCAGCCGGCGGATCTGATCACTTATCTCGGCACGCGCAATATCTCGACGTTCTCGACCGACATCGACTCCTTCGATTTCAAGATCCACAAGCCGGAGGATGTCATCAAGTCGGTGATGACCAAGCTGCAGAAGAACGGCAAGGGCATCGTGCTGATGCACGATTTCCAGAAGGGCACGGCGGAAGCGCTGCCGGAATTGCTCGTCCAGCTCAAGGCCAACGGTTACAAGATCGTCCACATGGTGCCGAATGCGCCGGTGACGACGATCGCCAAGTACGACGAAATGGTCAAAGCCCAGGACAAATACTCGTCGACCAATAATACGCGGCCGGAATCGAGCGTCGTCAAAACCATCAGCGAGTGATCGACAGCGCGAGCGGCGAGCGAGCTTTCCCGCTCGCCGTCTGGCTATTTCAAAAACCGCTCCGCACGGTACGGCTTCGGATCGCAGAACGGCGTCTGCCCGGTGATCATTTCGGCGACAAGCCGGCCGGTCACCGCGCCCAAGGTCAATCCCCAATGACCGTGACCGCAAGCGAGCCACAAGCCGCCGAGACCCGGCGCCGACCCGATCACAGGGCGTGAATCGGCGAAGCACGGCCGCGCGCCCATCCAGGGCTGCGGCTCGACTGGATCGCCGAGCGGAAACAATTCGCGCGCCGCCGGCATCAGGCGGCCGAATTGCACCGGCGTCGGCTTGGCGTCGCGGGCGGCGAACTCCACGCCGGTGGTGAGCCGGATGCCCTGCTCCATCGGTGCCAGAACATAGCCGTTGTCGGTATCGAGCACCGGGCGGCTCAGCGCCGCATTGCCCGTGCCACTGACCTCGCCGCTGACCCTGCCGCTGAAATGCCGGTGATAGCCGCGCTTCACCGCGAGCGGCAGCTTCACGCCGAGCGGATCGAGCACATCCTTGAGCCACGGCCCAAGCGCGAGAACGACATTGGGCGCATCCAGCGCACCGGCCGAGGTGTCGACGCGCCAATTGGCGCCGTTGCGATGCAGCGTGCGCGCGTCGCCGACAAGGCTCAGTCCGCCGAGCTCCGCATAGCGCGCGGCATAGGCGCGGGTCAGCGCTAAGGGGTTGCTCACGCTGACCGCGCCGGTCCAGTGCACGGCATGGCGGAAGACCGGCGCCAGCGACGGTTCGAGGGCGCGCGCCGCGTCGCGGTCGAGCGTCACATTGGCGATCGCAAGCTCTTTCGCGAGTTCAAGCTCGCGCGTGACGCCGGCAAAGGATCTGTCGGTGCGATAAAGCTTCAGCCAGCCGGTGTGGCGCAGATAGCGCTGGGCGCCTGATTCTGCGGCCAGCGCTTCATGCTCGGCAACCGCGCGGGCCAAAAGCGGCCGCATCAGATGCGCGGTCTCCGCCAGCCGCGCCGGTGTCGACGCCGCGCGAAAGGCCAGAAGCCAGGGCGCGATCCTCGGCAGGAACGCAATATGATAGTTGGCAATCGGCGAGCGCTTGAGCGCGACGCGCAGGAGTTCGCGAAAGTCCGACGGAAACGCCGCCGGGAAAATGGTGTTGCCCTCGATGATGCCGGAATTGCCGTAGGACGTCGCTTCGCCCGGCCCGCCGCGATCGATCAGCGCGACGGCGAGACCCTTTTTGGCGAGATGCGTCGCAATCGAGGTGCCGACGATGCCCGCCCCGAGAACAATGACATCGCTGCGCGCCACGTCGACCTCCGCCGTCCCACGACCGCCCGACCGCGGCTCGGACGAGAGCCGGCCCTCCCCGCCGCCACGTCAGTTCGGGCCGGGACGCGCATTCATATCTTTGCTGTCTCCGGCCGCAATCAAGGCCGGAACAGAACTTTGTGAACGGGGATCAGGTCAGGCGGTGGCGAGGCTCTGCGGCGTGGTGGTGTTGAGCAATTGCGCCTGCATCTGGATCAGCTTCTCGAGCAGGTTGCTGCCGAACACGTTCGTGGTACCGGAGGTCGTGGAATTGTCGGATGAGCCGGTGCTGCTGGACGATCCCGACGACGTCGTGCTGCTGCTCGGCGCCGACGTCAGCGAAATGCTCGAACCATCGCTGTAATCGATCGTGGTTGTCGTCGAGCCGTTGCTGTTGGTCGCGCTCTGCGTGGTGGCGCCGTTGCTCGCGGAATCCAGCATTTTCAGGAGATCCTCCAGACCGCCACCGCCGTGGTGATGACGGTGGCCTTCGCCCTGCTGCGTCTGCTGGGTCTGATCGTCGGTATCGTCGACGCCGCCGGCTTGCGAACCGGATGACGACGAGCCGTCCGTTGCATTCGCCTGCAGCTGGAACAAGGCCTGGAGCGCTTGCGGGCTGAATTGCGGGCCGCCGGCCGATGACGCGGTCGTGCCGCTGGTCGATCCCGTCGTCGTGCTTGAAGAAGACGACGACGAGCCGCTGCCGCCGCTCTCCTGGCCGAGCGCCGCAAGCAGCGCCGACAGCGGATCGGATTGCGTGGACGTCGCGCTATTGGCTTGCGTGCCCTGCTGCCAGAGCGATTGCAGATAAGAGTAAGGATTGCTCGCGGAATTGACCGACGCGGACATGACAGTGACTCCTCGGAGATACGCCTTACACCGTGGGCCGGAGCGGCCGACCGGCATCGACACAAGCCGATGCAAGCGCCGGGCCGCCTGCCAAGCCTAAGAGAATAAAAGACTTTTGCGTTTTATCGCGGATCGCGGCGAGCGGAAATTTGCCGCCGCCCGGCAAGTGTTGCCGGGCCGCTCTCCGGATGCGGCCGATCCATGCCACACGTTCGCCGGTTAGTAACAGCGCCGTTTGCCCGCGTCGGGGCAGCGTGTTAGGCGAACGGCAAAAGCGCGCTTTTCAGGAACTGCAAAATGCCCCGTCCGCTGATCGTTGCGCCGTCGATCCTCGCCGCCGATTTCGCCAAGCTTGGCGAGGAGGTCCGCGCCGCCGACGCCGCCGGCGCCGATTGGATCCATGTCGACGTCATGGACGGCCATTTCGTGCCGAACATCTCCATCGGCCCGGACATCGTCAAAGCGATCCGGCCCCACACCAAGAAGCCGCTCGATGTGCATCTGATGATCGCGCCCTGCGATCCTTATCTCGAGGCCTTTGCCAAAGCCGGGGCCGACAGCATCACCGTGCATGTCGAAGCCGGACCGCATATTCACCGCTCGCTGCAGGCGATCCGCGCGCTGGGCAAGAAGGTCGGTGTCACGCTCAATCCCGGCACGCCGGAAGTGTTCATCGAGCCGGTGATCGGCCTCGTCGACCTCGTCCTTGTGATGTCGGTCAATCCCGGTTTCGGCGGCCAGAAATTCATTCCCGATGCGCTCGCCAAGGTGCGCAATATCCGCGCCATGATCCGTGACCGGGCGGGCGGCCGCCCGATCGATATCGAAATCGACGGCGGCATCACGCCGGAGGTGGCGCCCGAGGCCGCGCGCGCGGGCGCCAATGCCTTCGTTGCCGGCTCCGCCGTGTTCAAGGATCGCACGCCGGAATCTTATCGCGTCAATATCGCGGCGATCCGCAACGCGGCGGCCTTGGCGCGGGGAGAAGCGGCATGACCATCCCCCGCTATTCCCGTCCGCAGATGGCGGCGATCTGGACGCCGCAAACGCGCTTTCGCATCTGGTTCGAGATCGAGGCCCATGCCGCCGATGCCATGGCCGAACTCGGCATGATCCCGAAGGACGCGGCCAAGAAGATCTGGGAAAAAGGCAAGACCGCCGAATTCGACATCGACCGCATCGACGAGATCGAGCGCGAGACCAAGCACGATGTCATCGCCTTCCTCACCCATCTGGCAGAGATCGTCGGGCCCGAGGCGCGTTTCGTGCACCAGGGCATGACGTCGTCGGACGTGCTCGATACTTGTCTCAATGTGCAGCTGGTGCGCGCGGCCGATATTCTGATCGCCGACGTCGCGGCGCTGCTGACCGCGCTCGAGAAGCGCGCGCGCGAATACAAGTTCACGCCGACGATCGGCCGCTCCCACGGCATCCATGCCGAGCCGACCACGTTCGGGCTCAAGCTCGCGTTCGCCTTTGCCGAATTCGCCCGCGCCAAGGCGCGGCTCGAAAATGCGCGCAAGGAAATCGCGACTTGCGCGATCTCGGGCGCGGTCGGCACGTTCGCGCAGGTCGATCCGCGGGTCGAGGCCTACGTCGCCAAAAAGATGGGCCTCGAGGTCGAGCCGATCTCGACCCAGATCATCCCGCGCGACCGTCACGCCATGTATTTCGCCAGCCTCGGCGTCGTCGCCGCTTCCGTCGAGCGGCTGGCGACGGAGATTCGTCATTTGCAGCGCACCGAGGTGCTCGAAGCCGAGGAGTTCTTCTCGGCCGGGCAAAAGGGCTCCTCGGCGATGCCGCACAAGCGCAACCCGGTGCTGTCGGAAAATCTTGTCGGCCTTGCCCGCATGGTGCGCGCCTATGTGACGCCGGCACTGGAAAATGTCGCGCTTTGGCATGAGCGTGACATTTCTCATTCATCGGCCGAGCGCATGATCGGGCCGGATGCGACGGTGACGCTCGATTTCGCGCTGGCGCGCCTTTCCGGCGTGATCGACAAGCTCGTCGTCTATCCTGAAAACATGTTGAAGAATCTCGACCGGCTCGGCGGCCTGGTGCATTCGCAGCGCGTACTTCTCGCGTTGACGCAGAAAGGCGCCGCGCGCGAGGACGCCTATCGCCTGGTGCAGCGCAACGCCATGCGGGTATGGGCCGGCGAAGGCGATTTTCTCACCTTCCTCAAAGCCGATCCCGATGTGCGCAAATATCTGAGCGAAAAAGAGCTCGCCGCCAATTTCGATCTCGATTTTCACTTCGCGCATGTCGACACGATCTTCAAACGTGTCTTTGGCCGTGCGTGACACTCGGCCTCACACAGCCGTTGATATCCGAGCAAATTTGGTTGACGAGCCATTAACTGTCGCTTGTCCGACTCGGTGCCCTGGCATAGCTTGACCGGACCGACCGGGGGACAGGAGAGGGCTTATGGGCCGCTTGGTGCGCAAACCGACTTTGCCGATCGCCGAAGTGGCGCAGGCCATCAGTGATTTCGGCGGCATCTTTCAGGCGCCTGCCCGCACGCGGCCTGCGGTCGAAGCCATCCCCGGTGACGATTATCTCCTACGCACCGTCAAATATGTTCCGGCCGAGGTGCTCGGCTTTTCGATGCTGGTGAATTCCATTCTTTCCCAGGCCATGATTTCGGGTGGCGACAGTGCGACCATGGCCGGAGTTTCCGTGACGACGATAGCGGTTATCGCGCTCCTCGCTGGCTGCATCCTCACCCCGGTGTTCTGCTGGTATGTGCGCGAAGACGGCGACGCCTGGATCACCAATGCCGTGGTGTCGACCATCGCCTTCCCTTTCTGGTCCTATCTGATGGGCGCCGTCGCCTTCACGCGAATCCACGACGGCAATCTCGCGGTGATCCTTATTCTCACCTTTACCGCGGTAAGCGGCCTGGTCGCGCCCGTTGTCGACCAGCCGCGGGCGCAGGAGCAGGCCAGCGCCACCCCTAAGGAAGGGCCGCGCCTGGTCGAAAGCCTCAAAGCCTGACGTCGCCCTTTCAGCGATTGCCTACGCCTCGCCGCTCGTGTCATTTGTCACGTGATGGCGGCACGTAGATCGATCCTCGTTTTCGATTCCGGGCTGGGCGGCCTCACGGTCTATCGCGAGATCGCGCGGGCGCGCCCGGATGCCGATTATCTCTATGTCGCCGACGATGCGGCATTTCCGTACGGGGCGCTGCAAGAGCCCGCTTTGGTCGAGCGTGTCGTCGGCCTGATGGGCGAACTGATCGAAACGCACCGGCCGGACCTGGCGGTGATCGCCTGCAACACCGCCTCGACCATCGTGCTGCCGGATCTGCGCAAGACATTCGCCGTTCCCTTCGTCGGCACCGTGCCGGCGATCAAGCCGGCCTGCGCCGCGTCGGTGACGCGGCGCGTCTCGGTGCTCGGCACCGAAGCGACGGTGAAGCGCGAATATACCCGCGCGCTCATTCGCGATTATGCGCAGGATTGTGAAGTGACCTTGGTCGGCGCGAGACAGCTTGCCGCTTTTGCCGAAGCCGAGCTTGCCGGAGCGCCGGTTTCCGACGACGAGCTCCTTGCGGAGATTGCGCCCTGCTTTCGCGACGGCGGCCGGCGCACCGACATTGTCGTCTTGGCCTGCACGCATTACCCTTTGCTGCTCGCGCGGCTGCGGGACTTGAGCCCCTGGCCGGTGAGCTTCCTCGACCCGGCGCCGGCCATCGCGCGGCGTGTCACCAGCCTCCTGGATTCAGCAGCGGCGAGTGGCGCCGGCGCGGCGCGGGCGATTTTCACGTCCGGAAAACCGCCAGAAAACGCGTTGCGGCACTTTGGCATTGCTGCAAGCGACGCCGGCAAAGCCCTGGCGCGCTGAGCTTTGCCTATTCCGAGATCAGCTTCTGCACCGAATATCGGCTTTACTCCGGGCCGGTTCCTGCGACCCTGTCCGCTGAACACGGTGCCGCGGCCGCAGCGCGAGCTGAAGCGCGTCGCCCGCCAAAGCACCTTCAAGCCCGGCATCCGAAATCAAACGGATGATCCGTCGGCAAGTGGTGTTTGCTTCGGAGCCAAGGCCGGGAAAGTCTGATCGCAGGAGCCATATTCATGACCATCGCCATTCCCGCCGAGCGCGCAGCCGGACAAACCAACCGCTGGATGCAGCTCGTTCTCGGCATCATCGCCATGATGGCGATCTCGAGCCCGCAATACGTCTGGACGCTGTTCACGGGCCCGCTCAACAAGCAACTCGGAACCACGCTTGCCGAGGTGCAATGGACCATTTCCCTCCTGGTCATCTTGCAGACCTGGTTTTCGCCGTTCCAAGCCTATCTGGTCGACCGTTTCGGGCCGCGGCTGTTGATTTCGCTGGGCGCGTTGCTATCCGGCGGCAGCTGGGTTCTGTCCGCTTACGCCAACACTCTCTGGGCGCTCTATTTCACCTACGGCGTGCTGGGCGGATTCGGCACCGGCATCATCTATGTCGGCATCATCGGACTCATGGTGAGGTGGTTCCCGGAGCGGCGCGGACTTGCCACCGGCCTTGCAGCGGCGGGCTATGGCTTCGGCGCCTTTTTCACGAGCTTCCCGATCGACAGCATGATCAAGAGTTCGGGCTACGCCCACACTTTCATCGTCTGGGGCGTGATCCAGGGCGCCATCGGCATCCTCGCCGCGCAATGGCTGCGCACGCCGCCGGAAGACTATCACGTCGATAGCGCGGCGCCGTCGGATGCCGTCGCCGCGGTGCAGGCGCACCAGAGCTATTCGCCGCGCGAAATGCTCAAGAGCCCGATCTTCTATCTGCTCTTCGTCATGATGAGCATGATGTCGACGTCCGGCCTCATGGTCGTCTTCAATGTCGGTCCCTTCGCCAAGGATTTCGGCGTGGCCGATTTGCCGGTGTGGGGCATGGCGGCGCTGCCGTTGTCGCTCACTCTGTCGCGCGTCACCAACGGCCTGACGCGGCCGTTCTTCGGCTGGGTGTCCGACCATATCGGCCGCGAGGGCACGATGGCGCTGGCCTTTTCGCTGGAATGCGCCGCCATCCTGGTTCTGTTCACCTATATCCACGAACCGGCGCTGTTCGTCGTTCTGAGCGGTCTCGTATTCTTCGGCTGGGGCGAAATCTTCTCGCTGTTCCCCTCGACCTTGACCGACACGTTCGGCCCGAAATTCGCGGCGACCAATTACGGCTTCCTCTATATCGCCCAAGGCGTCGGCTCGATTCTGGCCGGCCCGGCGGCGGCCTATCTCAAACAGACGACCGGAAGCTGGACGGCGGTCTTCGTCGTGGTCGCGGCGCTCGACGCTGTGACCGCGCTGTTGGCGATTGCCGTGCTCAAGCCCATGCGCAAGCGGCATTTTGCGGCCGGCTAGGCGGCAGGTCGACACCGGCTTTGTTTGACATCGGCCCCGTTTCCCCCTAAAAGCCGCCCACTTCGCGGGGCTCAAAGCCCCGCGTAAGTGTTTCGCGACCCGTGGTTTGGGCCGGCGCTTCGGCCGCAAACCTGTCGGTTCCGGGCAAGTCCCGGAACAGGAGGAGGGCGCGATCCTCACCGGGCATGATCCCGAAAAGTGGACTTCCGGTTTTCGGATAAGGTCATGCCAAACAACGCATGATCCCGAAAAGCGGTCTTCCGGTTTTCGGACAAGATCATGCCGAAACAACATTATCGAGGACGCGATGACCAAGCGCCATCAGGCCAAGTACAAGATCGATCGCCGCATGGGCGAAAACATTTGGGGCCGCCCCAAATCGCCCGTCAACAAACGCGAATACGGCCCCGGCCAGCACGGCCAGCGCCGCAAGGGCAAGCTGTCGGATTACGGCGTGCAATTGCGCGCCAAGCAGAAGCTCAAAGGCTACTACGCCAATATGTCGGAGCGGCAATTTCTCGGTATCTACAAGGAAGCCCGCCGCCTCAAGGGCGACACCGGCGCCCATATGATCGGCCTGCTCGAGCGCCGGCTCGACATGGTCATCTACCGCGCCAAGCTCGTGCCGACGATTTTCGCCGCGCGGCAATTCATCAGCCACGGCCACATCAACGTGAACGGCAAGCGGGTCACCATCGCAAGCTATTTGGTGAAGGTCGGCGACGAGATCGAGGTCCGCGAGAAGTCGAAGCAGCTGGCACTGGTGCTCGAGGCCAATGCGCTCGGCGAGCGCGACGTGCCGGACTATATCGAGGCCGATCACTCCAAAGAGACCGCGAAATTGAGCCGCGTGCCGGCGCCGACCGACGTGCCCTACCCGGTCGTCATGGAGCCGCATCTCGTCGTCGAATATTATTCGCGGTAACGGCCCCCGATCGCAAAAACAGCGAGCCCGGAGTCCCTATTCGCTGGCGGTGCGGGCACCGAAGGCGAATAGGGAGTCCGGGCTCTTGCCTGTGCGGAGTTGCCGAAGGCCGATCAGGCCGTCTGCGATTCCTTGACCGCGATGCCCCGGTCCTTGAGCAGCGACTGCAATTCGCCGGCCTGGAACATTTCACGGATGATGTCGCAGCCGCCGACGAATTCACCCCTCACATAAAGCTGCGGAATGGTCGGCCAGTTCGAATAGGTCTTGATGCCGCCGCGCAACTCGTCGTTTTCGAGCACGTTGAGCCCCTTATAGGGGACGCCCAGGTAATCGAGGATCTGCACCACCTGGCCGGAAAAGCCGCACATCGGAAATTGCGGCGTGCCCTTCATGAAGAGCACCACGTCGTTGCTCTTGACCTCGTTATCGATGAATTGGTCGATCGACATCACGGTTATCCCTGTTGGCGCCGCGGGTGATCCGCGCCGAATCTCGCCCTTCAGTCCTGCAATATATGTACCGCAAAAGACGGGCAAAGCCCAAGCGGCAGGATTTAGGCGCAAAAAGCGGTGAAAAATGGCCGTGCTGGCGGGCTCAGGCGGGAGGGAACGGCATGCTCCGGCGAAGCCTGGATTTAGAACAGGCGGGAGGCCGCCTCACCGTTCCGGCGTGCCGGTCTGCAAGGCCAAAGCATGCAGTTTGCCGCCCATCTCGGCCTTGAGCGCCTCATAGACGATCTGGTGCTGCTGGACGCGCGATTTACCGCGAAAGGATTCCGCGATCACGGTCGCGGCATAGTGATCGCCGTCGCCGGCGAGATCGCGGATCGTCACCTCGGCATCCGGAATGCGCGTCCGGATCAGCCGCTCGATGTCATTGGCCGCCATGGGCATGGCGCATCTCCTCGCTGGACTCCGTTCCCGGCGAAGGCGAAGGGGCGTCGTCTCTCTCGTCGTCTTGGCTTAGCAGAATAGGTCCACGTGGCAAGAGCGGGCGGCGAAACATCGTCGTGTCCGCTGGACGTAGGTGCATCTCCGATGCATGGTCCGACGCCGACGCAGGAGACGTTGTCATGAGGGAGGATTTCATGTTCCGGCCGTTTGCGCTCGCGGGCGCTTTCGTCGCCCTCTCCATTCATGTCGCCGCAGCGCAACAGCCGACGCCGGCCCAGCGCGACGCGATCCGTGCATCGTGCCGTTCTGATTTCATCGCCAATTGCGCGGGCGTCACGCCGGGCGGCAAGGAAGCCTTCGAATGTTTGCTGCGGAATCAGGCGAAATTGTCGCCGGCCTGTAACACCGCCGTGAGCGCGATCGTGCCGGCGAAGCCGGCGCCGGCTTCGCCGCCTGCCGCGGCGGA
>DATJLN010000086.1:0-2372 GCA_035509535.1 Xanthobacteraceae bacterium
ACGCCGTGCGTTTGCGCGCAAGCTTTCCGGCGTATTCGAGTCCTCGCCGGCGACTGCTCATCCGATGATGCGCGGCGTGGCGCTGCCGCTGCGCGTCCCGCACTCGCGCTGCAATGATTTGCCGGAGCGGGCGCTCAAAGCAGCAGGCTATCGCATCCTCACCCGATCGGACGCGGCCGGCGTCGACATCTTCGCCCGGCAGGAGCGGAGCTTTCACCTCTTCTTCCAAGGTCATCCGGAATACGCGGCCGATGCGCTGTTGCGCGAATATCGCCGCGATATCGGGCGCTATCTGCGCGGCGAGCGGGCGGACTATCCGGCAATGCCGCAGGGCTATTTCGACGCCCGTTCCTCCGCCAGTGCCGAAGCTTTCCGCAAGCGCGCTATTTTAGATCGCCGCGGCGAACTTCTCCGCAGCTTTCCCATCCGCAACCTCGAAGCCGGTCTTAAGAACGATTGGCAGCTCTCGGCGATTGCCCTGTACGAGAACTGGTTCGGCTATCTGAAGGGCCGCAAGGCGCAAGGCCGGCTGGCTTCGACGCCGATGCGCCGCAGCTGGCGCGACTGGCCGCAGCTCGGGGCAAGGCTCATAGCTGATAGCCCAGCGACCTAAAGCGGGAAAGATTCCAGAAGACTTTACGCAAAGACGCCGCTCGGCGTGCCTGAGTGCACGCCGTTTACGCTTTGTTGGCGGCTGCGGCGGTTTAATGACACCGTCATGCCATGTCGTCGCGTCATGCCGTCATGTCGTGCAGTCATGTTATGGGGGCCGCTTTGTCCAGACCAATCCTCTTCGCTCGTCCTGCCGATATCGAACTTGCCGCCGATCCGATCAAGCCGCACTGGGTGCTCGCCGGCGAGCCGCAAGCGCGTTCGCAGCGCCTTGCAGAAAGCGCCGACGGCACATCCTCGGTGATGGCCTGGTCGTGCAGCGCCGGCCGTTTCAACTGGCACTACACGGTGGACGAGACGGTCCACATCATCTCGGGCGAAGTTTTCGTGACGGATCACAACGGCCAGATCCAGCGGCTCGGGCCGGGCGACATGGCGTTTTTTCCGGCCGGCAGCCGCAGCACCTGGAATGTGCCGGTCGCGGTCCGCAAGCTCGCCGTCTGCCGCCACAACCTGCCACGTTTGTTCGGCATAGTGCTGCGCGTCTGGAACAAAGTGGCGCACCGTTTGTCCGGCTATTCGGTCATCTTTGCCGAGGCCGAAGCCGATCGCGAACCCGATGCGGACCAGCCCGCCGAGCGCGCTCAAGCCGAGCGCGTGGGCTAGGATTACTCGCCGCCTAGGACGACACGCCGCCCAGGACGACACGCCGCCGATCCGTGCTATCGTTTTCGCGCTGCTGCGAAGCGCGCAGCGGTGACCGCTTGCTCGCGCGGTGCCGCGCACGAAGGACATCATCATGTTAAAGACCGAAGGCGTTCTTCACTTCACCATTCCGGTCAAGAATCTCGACCGCTCGGAAAAATTCTACACCGAACTGCTCGGCTTCGAGAAAGTCGGCCGCACCGATCGCATCGTCTTTCTTCGTGCCGGCCATGACTTTTTCAATCTGACCTACTCGGCTAATCCGATCACGCTCAATCCGGAGGGCGAGCATCAGATCCATTCGGCGTTCCGCGTCACGCCACAGACCTACGAAGACGTGATCAAGAGCCTGCCGGTCAAAGGGGTCGAGATCTTCAAGGAAGAGGACCGGCAGTCCGGCGTGTTCGTCGGCCGCAGCGCCTACGTCCGCGACCCCGACGGCAATATCATCGAATTCATCGATCTCAAGCGCGCGCCCGCCGCGAAGGCTTAAGGGAGCAGAGACCAGTGGCTCACAAACCGATCCGCCGCGTCGTCACCGGACATAACGGCAAAAACGTCGCCAAGGTTATTCGCGAGGGTGCCGCGGCCAACACCAAGACGCCGCGCGAAGGCGTCGCCTCGACGCTGATGTGGTGCACCGACGCCATGCCGGCTGATATTGCTGTCGGCGAGGATGCCGAGGACATGGGCGCGCGCATTCTCGGCACCGCGCCGCCGGAGAACGGTTCGCGCTTCATCGTCATGGAATTCGCGCCCGGCATCACTTCCGAAATGCACCGCACCGAGACCATCGATTACATCGCCGTGCTCGATGGCGAGATCGACATGGAGATGGATGATTCGACGGTGACGCTGCGTGCCGGCGACGTGATGGTCCAGCGCGGCACCAATCACGCCTGGGTCAATCGCAGCGACGCGCCGGCGCGGCTTGCCATCGTGCTGCTCGACGCCAAGCCGCTCGGCATCGGCCACCCGCGCGTGCGCGGTCAGCAGGCGCGATGATTCTTTCGGCCGCTGTGGCGGTCGGCATAGGTAGCCGTTCTCGCGGCGCG
>DATJLN010000087.1:0-28635 GCA_035509535.1 Xanthobacteraceae bacterium
TGAAAAAGAAGAAGGCGACGCGCTCGCCATCATCGATGCGTTAACGCTTTGCCGGGCAAATGCGCCCGCCCTGGTCGCGCGTTTTCCCGTTTTACGGCCTCCGGTTTTCGCTGCACTGCAGCGTAACTCGCCATGCCGGAACGTGGGAGCTACGCGCCAGTTAGGCTTGAGGAGACTTGTGTCTTGGCAGATGCTGGGACGCTCGGATATAGGGTCGCATGCCCGCCTGCCGCGGGCGCATTTCCGGAGGGTAGAGTGCAGGAGACGGGTGTGCGGAACGGCGCCCACGGCGCCGACAAATTTGGTTTGAAAGACCTCAAGGCGGTTCACTGGAACCTGACCGAAGCCCCGCTCTATGAGCACGCGATCCGCAACGGCGAGGCGACCATTGTCGCCGGCGGCGCGCTGTGCGCCGAGACCGGCCACCACACCGGCCGCTCGCCCAAAGACAAACACACGGTCGTCGATGCGACCACTGAGAACACCGTATGGTGGGACGGCAATCGCAAACAGAGCAAAGAACACTTCGACAATCTCTACAAAGACTTTCTCGAACACGCCAAAGGCAAGACGCTCTACGCCCAAGACCTCTACGGCGGCGCCGATCCGAAATACCGCATCAAAGCCCGCGTCTTCACCGAGTTCGCCTGGCACTCCCTCTTCATCCGTCAGCTTCTGATCCGTCCCGCGCACGCCGAGCTTTCCAGCTACGTGCCGGACATGACCATCATCGACATGCCGTCGTTCAAGCCGGACGCCAAGCGCCACGGCGGCCGCGACGGCTCCGACACGATGGTGGCCATCGACTTCACCCGCAAGATCGTCCTGATCGCGGGCTCGTCCTATGCCGGTGAGATGAAGAAGTCGGTCTTCACCACGCTCAATTTCTATCTGCCGGCGCAAGGCGTGATGCCGATGCATTGCTCGGCCAATGTCGGCAAGGGCGGCGACAGCGCGCTGTTCTTCGGCCTGTCCGGCACCGGTAAGACCACGCTTTCCGCCGATCCCAACCGCATCCTGATCGGCGACGACGAGACCGGCTGGTCGCCCGACGGCATCTTCAACTTCGAAGGCGGCTGCTACGCCAAGTGCATCAAGCTCTCGGCCGAAGCCGAGCCGCAGATCTGGGACGCGACCAATCGCTTCGGCGCGGTTCTGGAAAACGTCGTGTTCGATCCGGTGACCCGCATTCCGGACTACGACAGCGACAAGAAGACCGAGAACACGCGCTCGGCTTATCCGCTCGATTTCATCCCGAGCGCGTCGCGTAGCGGCATCGCCGGCCATCCGAAGAACATCATCTTCCTCACCGCCGACGCGTTCGGCGTGATGCCGCCGATCGCCAAGCTCACCCCGGCGCAGGCGATGTACCACTTCCTCTCCGGCTACACGGCGAAGGTCGCCGGCACCGAGAAGGGCCTGGTCGGAGTGGAGCCGGAATTCTCGACCTGCTTCGGCGCGCCGTTCCTGCCGCGGCCGCCGGCCGAATACGGCAACCTGCTGCGCGACTATATCGCCAGGCACAATGTCGATTGCTGGCTGGTCAATTCCGGCTGGACCGGCGGCATCTACGGCGTCGGCCGCCGCATGCCGATCAAGGTGACGCGCGCGTTGGTCACCGGAGCGCTCGACGGCAGCCTGCGCGATGCGAGCTACCGCACCGATCCGTATTTCGGCTTCGCCGTTCCGACCTCGGTTCCCGGCATCGAGCCGCACATCCTCTATCCGCAGAAGACCTGGAAGGACAAAGCCGCGTTCGACGAGACCGCGCGCAAGCTGGTCGGCATGTTCCAGAAGAACTTCACCAAATACGAAGACACCGTCGACGCCGAGGTCCGGGCCGCCGCGCCGGAGATTCGGCTCGCAGCGGAATAAAATTCACCGCCGAATTTTGATTTTGGCGTCGTCGCGGCCGGGGTTTTGCCCCGGCCGTTTCCATTTGTGTCTTCGGCGACACAGGGTGCGCGAGAAATCATAAGCGTCAGGAACCAGAGAGCGTCGCCGCGGTTCCTGATTGAACCTGCCCTTCATTTGTCGTGACCAAAGGGCAGCGAAATATGGCGCGCAGCCAGGATCGAGACGCGCTCAATCCAGCACGCGACCGAAGCCCGGCGTGCGCAGTCCGCACGCCGGGCAACTTATTGCTCGGTCCGGACAACCATTGCTTGTGAATTCCGTTTCATTAAACTCCCGCTCCTCCTGACCTAGCGGCGGCACCCTCGCCGAAGCGATCCGGCACACGTTGCTCCCGGATCGCGCGGGGCGCGATCCGGCCAGAGGTTCAGGCCGGCTGCTTCTGCATCTCACGCCCGGCGCGGCTTGCCCAGTTTTCCCAGGCGCGATTGAGCGTGTAGTCGTTGACGCGGGCAACGATCTTGTCGACCTCGCCCTTGGTGAGGAACTTGATATCGCCCATCTGCATCGCCTGCATCTGCAGCTTGGCGCCGACTTCGAGATAGACCGAAACGAAAACGGCATGGCGCACCGAGCGGCCGACCACCGTCGCGCCGTGACCGCGCATCAAGGTCGTCGGATTGCCGCCCATATGCTTGGCGAGATCCCGGCCCATGGGCATATCGCTTACCAGAAGCGTGGTGTCGCCGAACTTGGTCTGCGAATCCCAGATCGGCACCTCGTGGCCGCATGATGCGCACATATGCAAAAGCGGCTTGAGCGTCCTGCCGGTGACGCCGAATGGAATGACGCTCGGCGAATGATTATGGACCACCGCATAAACGTCGGGCCGCGCCTCGTAGACCGCGCCGTGAATGAAGCGTTCGAGATAGGGCGTGCGGCCGCGCTCGTCGATGGCGGTGCCGTCGAGCGTATATTCGACGATGTCGTCCTTCTCGATGCGCTCGGGCGCCCGCGCCCGTGACAGCAGATAATGGTCGGGCTTGTCGGGGTGCCGCGCGCTGACATGCCCGAAGGAATCCACGACCCCTTCGTTCGCCAGGATCCGGTTGGCGGTGACCAGTTCTTCGAGAATGAAATCAAGCTTGCTCATCTTGCGGCACTTCTCCTCACTAGCTGTCCCTTTCCGGGACATGCGCCAGGCGCCGTTCCATAGCATGATCCCGAAACAGGCAAACCGGTTTTCGGGCAGAATCACGCGTCGCGGGCGGCCGTGACCCCAAAAGGCGTCAACGGCTTGCCGGCATTACCGGCGCGCAGAGGGCGGCAGCAGGTCGCAGGACTTCCCCATCGGCCCGCGCTATGCCAAAAGCAGCTACAAATTTGGTAGGGTGGAACAGGCTTGAGGTTTGCGAATGCCGCGACGATTTCGATTCCCTGTTGTTCTTGGTGCCGTTGTTGCGGGCACTCTTGTCGTGGCGGCCGCCGGCGCGCTGGTCGGCAAGGGCCTTATCGGCGGAGCGCTGGCCGACGAGGCCTATCCCAACCGGCCGATCCGGGTCATCGTCTCGGTGCCGGCCGGCGGCGGCGTTGATACCATTACGCGGCTTGTCACCGACAAGATGCACACGCCGCTCGGCCAGCCGCTGATCGTCGAGAACCGGGCCGGTGTCGGCGGCTCGATCGCGGCCGAGGCCGTGTTCAAGTCCGACCCGGACGGCTACACATTATTGGCGTCGCAGCCATCGCCGATCACGACCAATCAGCTGATCTACAAATCGCTCAATTACGATCCGACCCAACTCGTGCCGATCGTGATCATGTCGCATGTGCCGAATGTGCTTTTGGTGCGTTCGAACTTCCCGGCCAAGACGGTGCAGGAACTGATCGACTATGCCAAAGCCAATCCCGGCAAGATCAACTATGCCTCGCAAGGCATCGGCACGACCTCGCATACGACCGCAGAGCTGTTCCAGAAGCTCACGCAAACCAAGCTCACGCATGTGCCCTACAAGGGCACCGCGCCGGCGATCAACGATCTCTTGGCCGGCAATGTCGACATGATGTTCAATGAGCTTGCGACCTCGCTTCCCTTGTACAAGGCGGGCAATGTGCGAATTCTCGCCGTCACGGTGAAAGAACGGGTGCCCTCGCTGCCGGACATTCCAACCATGGCCGAAGCCGGCGTTGCGGGCTTTGATTCCGACACCTGGCATGCGTTGTCCGCCCCTCCGAAAACGCCTGAGGCCATCGTCGCCAAGCTCAATGCGGCGGCAAACACGGCATTGCACGATCCCGCTTTGCTGGAGCGTTTCAAGCAGCTCAGCATCACCCCTGCCGGCGGCTCGCCCGCCGAAGCTGCCGCCTTCGTCAAATCGGAAACGCAGCGCTGGAGCGATGTCATTCGCGCGGCCGGAATCCAGCCGCGATGATCCCGACGATTGGTCGCTTATGCGGGTGCGCATAGCCAGGTTGTTCAACGACCGGGACACCGAACTGGCGGGCAAGATCGCCGGCCTTTACGGCGTGCTGATCGCCGCGAATGTGCTGGCCTGGATCTGGGCGCTGATCGCTTTCCACGACTATCCGGTGCTGATCGGCACCGCCTTTCTCGCCTACACGTTCGGCCTGCGTCACGCCGTCGATGCCGATCATATCGCGGCGATCGACAATGTGACGCGCAAGCTGATGCAGGACGGCAAGCGGCCGGTCAGCGTCGGCCTGTTCTTTTCGCTCGGCCATTCGACCATTGTCGTGCTGGCCTCGGCCGCCATCGCCTTCGCCGCCGCCGCGCTTGAGGGCCGCTTCGCGACGTTCAAACTCGTCGGCGGCATGATCGGCACCAGTGTCTCCGTGGTGTTTCTATTTCTGGTTGCTGCGGCCAATTTCATCATTCTCTGCGCGGTCTATCGCACCTTCCGGCGCGTGCGGCGCGGCGGCGATTATGTCGAGGAAGACGTCGACCATCTGTTGGCGCAGCGCGGCTTTCTCGGCCGCCTGTTCCGCCCGATGTTCCGCTTCGTGTCGCGGAGCTGGCACATGTATCCGCTCGGCATTCTGTTCGGGCTCGGCTTCGACACCGCGACCGAGGTCGGCCTGCTCGGCATTTCCGCGGCGGAAGCGTCCAAAGGGCTGCCGATCTGGTCGATCATGGTATTCTCGGCGCTGTTCACCGCGGCGATGTCTTTGATCGACACCACCGACGGTGTGCTGATGCTCGGGGCCTATGGCTGGGCGCTGACGACGCCGGTACGCAAGCTTTATTACAATCTCACCATCACGTTCGTTTCCGTGCTGGTCGCGGTGCTGATCGGCGGCATCGAGGCGCTCGGCCTTGTCGCCGACCGCATGAACCTCGAAGGGCCGTTCTGGTCTTTCGTCGGCACGCTGAACGACAATTTCGGCAGCCTCGGTTATCTGATCATCGCGATCTTCGCCGGCAGCTGGCTGATTTCGATCGCGATCTACCGGTTCGGCCGTTTCGACCGGCTGGAACCGGCCGGATAAGGCGGCTTGGCCGGTCACCTGGTTACCTGGACGTCGCCGCTTTATCTGCTTACGCTGTTCGTCTTGTTCGATCACGCAAGCGCAAGACGAGGCGCCATGAACAAGCCGGATCAGGTCATCAACGATTTTCCCGCCCGCTATCTGATGGTGCTTGGCGCCGCCGCCGCCGATCTGTGGAGCGCGCTGCCGCCGGAGTTGCAGCAGACATTGTTCGAGCGCGCCGTGCTGCTCGGCCATCAGCGCGAACAGGACGAAAGCCTGCGTGAGCAACTGGCCAAATTCCTGCACGATCACCATGCCCGCACGCAGACGCGCTGAGCGTGCAATGGCCGCGATGACAAGCGCGGCCGAGCGAAGCCGGTGATCGTGGTGATCGCCACTTGTGATGCTCCGGGCCGAGGCTACATAGTTGGCGTGGATGCGCGGCAACCGCACCGCCGGAGGGACCAAAATGCCGTCTTCTTCTTCAAACGAGCCCGAACGGCCGCGCGTCGAGCCTGAAATCCTGCCGCCGGACCGCAGCGGCCGGAACGGGCAAGGCTGGCCGCCGCCACCCTATGGCTATAGTCGCGGCACAAACGACTCGCAGCGCATTTTCATCACCCGGATCGGCCCGTTCGGCTTTGGCCTGGCCATGCTGGTGCTGGGATTGTTTGCCGTCGCGCTCTTGCTGCTGTTGATCGGAACGGCGCTGATCTGGCTTCCCTTTGTCGCCGCCATCGTGATCGTGAGCGCTGTCGTCGGCCTGTTGCGCCGGCTTTAGATCTTCGTTGGGGCATCATCTTTTCGGGACCATGCTCCAGGCGGCGTGCGCGGCGCCATGCACCGCGCGTTAATTATGACCAGCGCACTCGCAATATTGTGGCGCGGCGAGGAAAACCCGCCAACAGCGCGGCGACCGGCAGCGCGCGCCACGCCCACCGCGTCAAGATTCTTCCGCCGGCTGCAAGGCTGAGACTTCACCCATCTGCCGCTGCAGATAGGCTTCGAACAGGCTGCGATAGCTTTCGATCATTCGCTGCCGCGAATATTTACGGGCGACGATACGGGCGAAATTCGCCAGCATCGGCGATGGCGGCGGCGCGGCAAGCGCACGGCCGATGGCCGAGATCCAGCCTTCGACATTGCGCGGCGCGACAAACGTGACGGACTCGCCGCCGCCATTGAGCACTTCGCGCAAGACCGGCAGATCGGCGACGACCATCGGCAGGCCGGCCATCGCCGCCTCGACCGCCGCCAAGCCGAATGTTTCCCAGATCGAGGGGAACACGAAAAGGTCGGCGGCGGCATAGAGATCGGCGATATCCTGCGCCTGCAAAGCGCCGAGCATATGCAGCCGGCTCTCGATGCCGAGCGTGACGGCGAGCTCGTGGAACGCATCGTCCTTGGCGCCGGCACCGGCGATGACGAGATGCGCCTGCGGCAGACAGGCGAGCGCGCGGATCAGCACGTCCTGATTCTTCTGTTCGGTGACGCGGCCGACGTTGAGAAGCAGCGGCAGCGCCTGCGGCAGGCCGAAGCGCCGCCGCGTCGCGGTGCGGCTCTCCTGCGGCTGCGGCGCGTCCAGACCGTGTTCGATCAGGACCAGCGACCGCCGATAGCGCGCCGGATAGCGTGCAAATTCGGCGAAGGTGCTGGCGCTGTTAACGACGTTGGCGGAATAGAAGCCGAGCGTGCCGGCGATGAGGTCCATTAACCGCAACAGCCGCGGCAGTTCTGTCGGCGTGCAGGTTTGGTGAACGATGCGCAGGCGGCAGCCGGCGAGCCAGCCGATGACTCCGATCAGGATCGAGGCGCTCGACTGATAGGCAATCAGCGCGTCGTAGCCGCCGCGCCGGATCAGCCGCGCCATGCTCAACACATAGCCGAGCTTGGTGAAGGCCGGAACGCTGGCATGCGGATAGAGATATTCCGTCGTAATACGGAAGCGCTGCGGCGCGAGCCCTTCTCCGATCATGCGCGCCACCGTCTGCACGCCGCCGCGTTCACCGTCGCAGATGACTTGTACGATACGCATTGCATCCCGCTTGCAACGTCCGCTCCGCACGCGATTTTTTGTTCAGTCCGCGCCGGCGCCTTAACGAAAGTCCGTGATGCGCTGTCGTAGCCACTTCTCCTCGCAGCAACAATTGCTTATCACGCGGAATGCTTAACACGTCGGGCCCGCTCTATCTGAGCGTGTGCGCAATGTCGGCGGCGCGAAATCAGCTCGCGGCCGCGATATTCTCGCGCGTCGCCGGCCCGGCGGAATACGGCCGCTGTGTTTTCATCTTCGCGTGGCGCTGATCGTCTACGGCTTCGGCGCGCAATGAACACGCCTCGCCTATTTCAGTGTTTACCATCTCGAATACTTCGCGTCGCTGGCGCGGCCTCCGGCCATCGGCCTCGCCGCAATTGCGCCGGTTCTTGCCGCTATCGGAGTCGGCGGCTCGTTCGAGCCGGGCTTTCTTGTCGCGGTCTTCGCGCTGGTCTGCGGCATTGCGATCTATGAGGCCGCTTTCGAAGTCGCACGCACATTGTTGAATGCGCGCGGCAGGCACCGCGAAATTCTCGCGCAGATCGCGGCGTGCACCTCCAGTCAGCGCAACGACGCGAGCGGCGTAACGATAAAGATATTTCAGGACGTGATCGGCGATGCGATTTTGAGCATGAGGATCGCGATCCTGCGCGATCGATGGGCTGCCGACTTCGCGCAATACAAGCTTCGGCTGTTTATATCGCGGTAATGCGTCGCCGTGCGCGGCCTCACCTTAATTAACTTTAATCCTGTAGTCATTGTGCTGTATGGCGCCGGGGGTTACTTCCGAGATGGGCGTTCTGTTGGCTCCGTTCTTGCCTGTGAGTTTCGTCGGAGCCAGCTCGAGCAGGGATAAAGTTCGCAGCCGGAGATTAACCAGGGGATCTGGAAGGCAACTGAACCATGAGCACGATGACCGAGGGGCGGGGTTCCCGGCGTGTATATTTTGCGGTCGGAGGCGCCGTTGTCCTTGCCGGGCTCATAGCCCTCGGCTTTTACCGTCATGGCAGCACGCAGGCGGCGACCAACACCACACCGCCGCCGATCCCGGTCACCGTGACCGCGGCCTTGCAGCGCGACGTGCCGATTTATTATGACGCGCTCGGCACCGTGCAGGCGCTCAACACCGTTTCGATTCGCGCCCAGGTCAACGGGCAGATCGTCTCCATCGACTTCCGCCAGGGCCAGGAAGTTCATCAGGGTGACGTGCTCGCCAAGATCGATCCGGCGCCGTTCAAGGCCAACCTCGACCAGGCGATCTCGAAGAAGAGCCAGGACGAGGCGACCCTGATCGACGCGCAAAAGGATCTGGCACGTTTCAAGACGCTGGTGCAGCGCGATTACGAAACGCAACAGAATGTCGACGCGCAGCAGGCCAAGGTCGACCAGACCAAGGCGATGATCGACGCCGATCAGGCGGCGATCGAAGCGGCGAAGACGCAGCTCGATTTCGCGACCATCACCGCGCCGATCGACGGCGTGGTCGGCTTCCGCCAAGTCGACCTCGGCAACATCATCCACACCAATGATGTCAACCCGCTTACGGTGCTGACGCAGATCAAGCCCTGCACCGTCATCTTCACTCTGCCGCAGAGCGATCTCGGCCCGGTGCGCGAGGCCATGCTGCGGGGCACCGTTCCGGTCGTCGCCTTCGACCAGGACGACAAGCAGCAGCTCGCCGAAGGCCGTCTGCTTCTGATCAACAACCAGATCGACCAGTCGACCTCGACGATCCAGCTCAAGGCCGAATTCGACAACAAAGACGAGCGGCTGTGGCCGGGCGAATTCGTGCGCATCCGCATTCTGATCCAGACGCGCAAGGACGCGATCACCATTCCGCCGGTCGCCGTTCAGCACGGCCCGAACGGGCTCTATACCTGGGTGGTGAAGCCGGACAACACCGTCGAACAGCGTAGCATCGAGACCATGCCGATCAATTCCGACACCACGATCGTGACCAAGGGGATCGCCGCCGGCGAACGCGTCGTCGTCAACGGCCAATATCGGCTGGACGCCGGTTCGCGCATCGAAGCCAAGACGCCGCAGGCGGCAGCGGGCGGTTTGGATAAGTCCTGATGAACATTTCCGAACCGTTCATCCGCCGGCCGATCGCGACGTCGCTGCTGATGGGCGCGCTGGCGCTGGTCGGCATCGTCGCCTATCCGCTGCTGCCGGTCGCGCCGCTGCCGCAAGTCGATTTTCCGACCATCCAGGTCACCGCACAATTCGCCGGCGCCAGCGCCGACACCATGGCGGCGACGGTCGCCACCCCGCTCGAACAGCAGTTCGGCCAGATCGCCGGCGTCACGCAATTAACCTCGGTGAGCGTGCTCGGCACCAGCGTCATCACCCTGCAATTCGACCTCAACCGCAATATCGACGGCGCGGCGCAGGACGTGCAGGCGGCGATCACCGCGGCCGGCAAGACCTTGCCGCAAAACCTCACGGTGCCGCCCTACTATAAGAAGGTGAATCCGGCCGATACGCCGGTCCTCATTCTCGCCGCCCATTCGGACACGCTGCCGCTCACATCCGTCGACGATTTTGCCGAGAACGTGCTGGCGCAGCAGATCTCGCAGATCCCAGGCGTGGCGCTGGTCAATATCGGCGGCCAGCAGAAACCGGCGATCCGCGTTCAGGTCGACCCGGCCAAATTGCAGGCGCGCAACCTGACCCTCGAGGATGTACGCGGCGTTCTCGCCTCCGCGACGACCGATGCGCCGAAGGGCGCAATCAACGGCGCGCTGCAGACCTTCACGGTGGCGACCAACGATCAGCTGACGACGCCCGAGCAGTATGACGACGTCATCATCGGCTATCGGGGCGGCGCGCCGATCCGGATCCGCGACGTCGGGCATGCGATCACAGGTCCCCAGGACATCACCCAGAGCGCGCTCGCGAGCCTGCCGAGCGGCATCACGCCGGGCGTTCTCCTCATCATCTACAAGCAGCCCGGCGCCAACGTCATCGGCACGGTCGACGCCATCCAGGCCGCGATGCCGCGGCTCGCCGCGATCGCGCCGCAGGGGCTGAAGGTCGACACCATCCTCGACCGCACCCAGACCATTCGCGCCTCGGTGCAGGACGTCGAGTTCACGCTCGCCATCACCATCGGCCTGGTCGTGGCGGTGATCCTTTTGTTCCTGCGCAACATCCGCGCCACGCTCATCCCGAGCGTCACCGTGCCGCTGGCGTTGCTCGGCTGCACCGCTTTGATGTATCTGTTCGGCTTCAGCATCGACAACCTGTCGCTGATGGCGCTGACGATTGCGGTCGGCTTCGTCGTCGACGACGCCATCGTCGTGGTCGAGAACATCTTTCGTCATCTCGAGGCCGGCACCTCGCCGATGCAATCGGCCTTGAAAGGGGCGAGCGAAATCGGCTTCACCGTGGTGTCGATCAGCATTTCGCTGGTCGCCGTGTTCATTCCGCTGCTTTTGATGGGCGGGATTATCGGACGGCTGTTCCGCGAATTCGCCATCACGGTCACTTGCTGCATTTTTGTCTCGGTCCTCGTGTCGCTGACGCTGACACCGATGCTCGCGTCGCGCTTTCTCGCCGCCGAGCACGAACAGCACGGCCGCATCTACAATGCCATCGAGTGGTGCTTCGAGCGCCTGGTCAACGGCTACAAGAAGGGCCTCGACGTGGTGCTACGTCATCAATTCCTGACCTTGATGACGTTCTTCGCCACCATGGCCTGCACCGCGGCCTTGTTCATCGCCATCCCCAAAGGCTTCTTCCCGACACAGGATACCGGCGCGATCCAGGGCATCGCCTATGCCGCACAGGACGTGTCGCCGGCCCGCATGCGCGGCATCCAGAAACAGCTTTCGGAGGTGCTGGCGCACGATCCTGACGTTGCATCGTTCGGCTCGTTCTTCGGCAATGGCGGCGGCAATACGCTCAATACCGCGCGTTTCTTCATGGCGCTGAAGCCGCGCGACCAGCGCAAGGCGAGCGCGATCCAGATCATCAACCGGCTGCGGCCGCAGCTCGCCAAGATCGAAGGCGTCCGGCTGTTCCTGCAGCCATCGCAAGACATCACCGTCGGCGGCCGCATTTCGGCCGGCCAGTACCAATTCACCATGCAGGATCCGAGCTTCGACGAACTGAGCACTTGGGCGCCGAAAATGCTGGCCAAGCTCAAGAAGCTGCCGGAGGTCGCCGACGTCTCGACCGACCAGCAGACCAATGCGCCGCTGCTTTCGGTGACGATCAATCGCGATGCCGCCGCGCGCTTTGGCATTCAAGCGAAGGAGATCGACGCCACGCTGAACGACGCCTTCGGCCAGGCGCAGGTGACGCAATATTTCACGCAAGTGACGTCGTATTTCGTGGTGCTGGAAATCCTGCCCTATCTGCAGCAGGATCCCAATTCGCTCAATCAGATCTACGTCAAGGCGCCGTCGACCGGGCAGCTTGTGCCGCTGTCGACCTTGGTCAGTTTCAACACCAATGCCGTGGGCCCGCTCGCGGTCTCGCACCAGTCGCAATTCCCGGCGGCGACACTGTCGTTCAACCTGCGTCCCGGCGTGGCGCTCGGCCAGGCGGTCACCGCGATCGAACAGGCCGCGCGCGACATGGACATGCCGAACACCATCATCACCGGTTTCCAGGGCAATGCGCAGGCGTTCCAGACCTCGCTGTCGAGCGAGCCGGTCTTGATCGCGGCGGCGCTGGTCGTGGTCTATGTGATCCTCGGCGTGCTCTATGAGAGCTACATCCATCCGCTGACCATTCTCTCGACCCTGCCGTCGGCCGGCGTCGGCGCGCTGCTGGCGCTCTGGCTTGGCGGCTTCGATCTGTCGGTGATCGGCATTATCGGCATCATCCTGCTGATCGGCATCGTGAAGAAGAACGGCATCATGCTGGTCGACTTCGCCATCACGCGCGAGCGCGAAGGTTTCACGCCGCAGGCGGCGATCCATGCCGCCTGCCTCCTTCGCTTCCGCCCGATCATGATGACCACCATGGCGACCCTGTTCGGCGGCTTGCCGCTGATGCTCGGGACCGGTTCTGGCTCGGAGCTGCGCCAGCCGCTCGGCTATGCCATGGTCGGCGGCCTGATCCTGAGCCAAATGCTCACGCTGTTCACCACGCCGGTGGTCTACCTCTATCTCGACCGCCTGCAGGTCTGGCTCAACGGCGGCAAGCGCCACGACGCCGAGCCGCCGGCAGCGCTGCCCGCGGAAAGCATGCCGGTCGCGGCGGAGTGACGCCGCAGTCCGCGGTGTCGCGAATTCGTTCCAAAAAAATTTGTTGATGGAACCATGTTTCGTGCGCGCCGCGTGGGATCGAAACGCGGAACGGCGCTTTGCGCAAAGCGTTTTCCTCTGTGAACGAAGAGTGCAACAAGCAGAGGAGTCGATGATGAAGAAACTCGCACTCGGAGTGGCCACGGCTGCGGTGCTGCTGAGCGCGGCGCCCGCGATGGCGCAGGTCGGATTTTACGCAGGCCGCGGTGGCGTAGGGGTCGAGTTCGGCGCGCCGGATTACTACGGTGGCTGCGGACCCTATGGCTGCGGCCGTTACTACGACTATTACGGCGGCCCGAACGTGGTCATTCACGGCGGCACTTGGCACGGCCATCGCTCCTGGCACGGCCATCATCCCTGGCATGTGCGCTGACATCGCCCGCTGACATCGTCCATTAACATCAACATCGCCGATTGATCTCGGCCGAACGATGGGGGAGCTCCCGGAAACAGGAGCTCCCTCATTCGTTGCAATTTGCCGCAATCTTGCGTCGCAGCGCGCGCTGTTGCGACGCACGTGCCGGGGCACTGCCGGCGTACCACACCGCTTTGTGAACTTCGAGACTTGGCGTGGCCCGATGCAACTCGGACACCGCCGTGGCATTATAAGACGCGTAGGGAAAGAACGATCGGGCGCTTTGCGGCCATGACTGCAACCCTGGCCGCTACCGCGGCCCGAACCGAAACGGTTCAGGACCCATCTTGCAATTGGGTTCAGGAGGAACAGCATGTCCCATTCGCATATTCTCACTGGCGACAACTTGAACCCCGTGCGGCCGGTCATCCGCCACATCTCGCCGTCCGATCTTTATCAGGCGCTGTCGCAAGGCATTGACGATTTCATGGCGACGCCGAGCCATGCCGTTTTCCTGTGCGTGATCTATCCCATCCTCGGCATTTTCCTGGTCGCGTTCACGCTCGACAATTCGCTCTTGCCGCTGGCCTTTCCGATCGCCGCGGGTTTCGCGCTGATCGGACCGCTCGCCGCCGTCGGCCTTTACGAATTGAGCCGCCGTCGCGAAG
This sequence comes from Xanthobacteraceae bacterium, assembly GCA_035509535.1. Taxonomy (GTDB): domain Bacteria; phylum Pseudomonadota; class Alphaproteobacteria; order Rhizobiales; family Xanthobacteraceae; genus BOG-931. The sequence continues at coordinate 13,660 of DATJLN010000087.1, forward strand.
CCGGCCTCGACGGCGCGTCAATTCAGGCGTTCGACGTGGTCTATTCGCCGTCGCTGCCGGCGATCATTGCGCTTGGCGTGCTCCTGATGACGATCTTCTTGATCTGGCTCGCGGTTGCGGAAGCAGTTTACATCGCCAATTTCGGCTATCGCGATCCCGGCACGCTCACGCAATTCGCCCACGATGTGCTGTTCACGCCGGCCGGCTGGACGATGATCGTTGTCGGCACCGGCATCGGATTTCTGTTCGCGGTCGTCGTGCTCACCATCGGTGCGATCTCGTTTCCGCTGTTGCTCGATCGCGACGTCGGCGCCGCCGTCGCGGTCGCCACCTCGATCCGCGTCGTCGCCGCCAATCCGGGCACGATGGCGCTGTGGGGCCTGATCGTCGCGGCGCTGCTGTTCATCGGCTCGATCCCGTTCTTCCTCGGCTTGACGGTGGTGATGCCGGTGCTTGGGCATGCGACTTGGCATCTCTACCGGAAAGCCGTGGAGCCGGATTCCAGTCCGCGGCCGGACTTCAAGCCGCGCGAGCGTGCGCCGCGATCAGCCGCCGACTTCCCGGCCGCGCTCTTTCCGACGCGGCGATAGGCCGCGCGGCTCAGAAAAAACGGGGCGGGCCATCGAGGTCCGTCCCGTTCCAGTCCAGCGGATCGCCGAACTCACCAATTATAGATGTTCTGATTATAGCCAAGGCTGCCGCCGCCGGTCAGTGACGGGTCGTCCGAATTGACCGGAGCTCGCCCTTGCGGCGCCATGTCATAGAGCGGATGGCTGACATTGTGCGCCGACGCCTTGGCGTGATGCGCGGCCGCGGCCGCCGGCACGGCCAGACCGACCGCCAAAAAAGCAGCGGCAGCCGCGACAAGCCGAACCGAAAGTGAAGCCAGTCTTACAACACGGATCATCGTCTTTCTCCTGCAACCCGGCAGTTTCAACGCTCCCCGCCTGCCACACTAACGGCGCCTGACGCCTGAAATTCCATCACAGGCCGATGACGGATTTGTCATCAGCCGCCAAACCCTTATCATGTCCGGGGTTTCATGTGCCGGTGCCCGTCGCCTATGCTCGATCTCGGCCAAAGCTTCGTGGGGAGCGTCGCCCGCGATCCACAATCCCTCGCCGTCGCCGATGGCGCGCTGCGCCTGACCTATGCGCAGTGGTACAGGCGTATTTCGGCACTTGTCGCATCGTTTGATTCACTCGGCCTCGCGCCGGGCGATCATGTCGTCACGGCGCTGCAAAACCGCTGGGAGGCGGCGACACTGCATTGGGCCTGTCAATTTGCCGGTCTGATCATCACCCCGGTGAACTGGCGCTCGACGGCACAAGAGCTCGACTTTTATCTTGAAAATGCCGAGGCTAAGGTCCTCGCCTATGAAGACGTCTCCGCGGCGGCAATCGGCGCGTCGGAGCAGGCGCGGAGCATAAGCCGCATCGCCCTCGATAAGGCGCAGCCCGCCGATATCTCTTTCGCTTCACTGATTGCACGCGATGCTCCCGACGCGATGCCGCGCGCGGATGCCGATGCCTGGTCGGTGATGCTCTACACGTCCGGCACCACGGCCAAGCCGAAAGGCGTGCCGCGCCGCCAGCGTGCCGAGCGCGCCGCGGCGCTGGCCCATGTCGCACAGAATTTGTACGGCCACGGCGAGCGCACGCTCGGCGTCATGCCGCTCTATCACACGATGGGCGTGCGCTCCCTGCTGGCCATGTCGCTCGTCGGCGGCGCCTTTGTCTGCTTGCGGCGTTTCGATGTCGCCGAAGCCTTGAAGGTCATTGCCGCCGACCGCATCACCAATCTTTATCTGGTGCCGACGCTCTATCACGACGTCGTCCATCATCCGCAATTTGCGGCGACGGATGTCAGCTCGGTGCGCAAGCTCGGCTTTGCCGGCGCGCCGATGACCGACGGCCTTCTCAAGAGACTGCAAGCCGAATTCAAGCCGGATCTTTTCGTCAATCATTACGGCTCCTCGGAAATCTACACCTTCACCATCGACCAGGACGCGCCGAAGAAGCCGGGCTCCGCCGGCCGCGCCGGGATCAATCAAAATGTGCGGGTGGTGAAGCTCGGCGCGCAATCGGTCAACGAGATTGCCGGCGTCGGCGAGGAGGGCGAGATCATCGCGCTTCTGGCCGGTGACGAATCTTTCGAGGGCTATTGGCGGCGGCCGGATGCCGACGCCAAGGCGCTGCGCGAGGGCTGGTATCTTACCGGCGACACCGGTTTTTTCGACCGCGACGGCGACCTTTTCGTCACCGGCCGCGTCGACGACATGATCATCACCGGCGGCGAGAATGTCTCGCCGGTCGAGATCGAATCCTGCCTGTCGCTGCATGCCGCGGTGTCCGAAGTCGCGGTGATCGGCATGCCGGATGAACGCTGGGGCAAGGTCGTGGCCGCCTTCATCAAGCGTCGCGCCGCCGTCGAAGCCGAAGAGCTCGACGCATTCTGCCGCTCGTCGGGACTTGCCGGCTTCAAGCGACCGCGGCGCTATGTCTTCGTCGAGGAAATCCCGAAATCACCGGTCGGCAAGCTGCTGCGAAGGAAGCTTGTTGCCGGGGAATATATGCTCGAATCCTCTCCATCCGTTCGCAACGTCACGTCAGCAAGGTAGTACCACATGAGTGTGTTTTCCGACCCGCGTTTGCAGGAGCTCGACGGTTTCCGTGTCGAGATCGACGCCGCGCGCGAGCGCGCCGACATCGTCCTGGACCGGCCGCCGCTCAACGTCATCGAGATGGGGCAGCGCGATCAGTTGCGGCTGGTTTTCGAGGCGCTCGACGACGACGCGCGAATGCGCGTGATCGTGCTGCGCGCGGTCGGCGAGCATTTTTCATCCGGCGGCAATATTGCCGGATTTCTTGCGGCATCCCCCGAGCACGTGTCGAAGCTCGCCTGGAACATCGCGGCGCCCGCGCGCTGCGCCAAGCCGGTGATCGCCGCCAATCGCGGCTACTGCTTCGGCGTCGGCTTCGAGATCTCTCTCGCTTGCGATTTTCGCCTGGTTTCCGAAACCTGCCTCTATGCGCTGCCGGAGCAGCGGCTCGGACAAATTCCGGGCTCCGGCGGCTCGGCGCGGCTGCAAAAGATCATCGGCATCACCCGCACCAAGGACATCGTCATGCGCTCCAAGCGCATTCCGGCGAAACAGGCCTATGACTGGGGCATCGCCACCGAATGCGTGCCGGACGACAAGCTGGAAGCCGCAACCGACGCCCTGGTTGAGGAGCTGCGCACATTCTCACCGCTGGCGCAGCGCACCGCCAAGACGCTGCTCAACACGAGCGAGGACACCAACCTGCAAGCCGCCATCGAGATCGAAGGCCATTGCTACAGCCGGCTGCGCCAATCCGACGATTTCCGCGAAGGCGTCGAAGCGTTCCACGGCAAGCGCAAGGCCAAGTTCCGCGGCACCTGATCCAAGAGTTTCCAATCCAGTTTTTTTCATTCAGGGGTTTCGACCAGACAACAAGAAGGCCGCCGAAACGGCCAGCGAAGGAGAGACGACGTGATCTGAAAGCGAAAGCATGCCGTCAAAAAACAACAGGCATGCACGGGAGGAGGCGAAAATGCGTGGACTCAAGACCAGGGCCAAGGCCCTGTGGGTTTCGGCGTGCCTTGCCGCGAGCGCCATTATGTTCGGCGCAGGCGCTTTGCCGAACGCGGCCCAAGCCGCCGATCCGATCCGGATCGGTACAACGCTCGCTCTGACCGGCGGCGTGGCGCCGATCGGCAAGCAGGTGCTGGCGGCGCTGCAGATCTGGCGTGACGACGTCAATGCCAAGGGCGGCCTGCTCGGGCGCCCGGTCGAACTCGTCTATTACGACGACCAGAGCAATCCCAACAACGTGCCGCAGCTGTTCACCAAGCTGATCGAGGTCGACAAGGTCGACCTGTTCATCGGGCCCTATGCCACCAACATGGTGGCGCCGGCGATTCCGGTGCTGATGCAATACAGGAAAACCACCATCGGCATTCTGGCCAATGCGGCGAATTCCAAGCTGCATTACGACCAGTATTTTTCGATGCTGCCGACCGGGCCCGACCCGCAAAAGTCATTTGCGCAGGGCTTTTTCGAGCTTGCCGCGGCGCAGAAGCCGCGGCCGAAGACGGTGGCCATCGTCGCCGCCGACGCCGAATTCGCCCAGAACGCCGCGGACGGCGCCCGCCAGGTCGTCAAGGACCTCGGCTTCGATCTCGTCGTCGACCAGAAATACCCGCCGTCGACGACCGACTATACGCCGGTGGTGCGCGCGGTGCAGGCGGCGAATCCCGACATTGTTTTTGTCGCGGCCTATCCGCCGGATTCGGTCGGCATCGTGCGCGCGGCCAACGAAGTCGGCCTTACGCCGAAAATGTTCGGCGGCGCTTTCATCGGGCTCCTGGTGACGCCGATCAAGGTGCAGCTCGGACCGCTGATGAACGGCATCGTCAACAACGAGGCGTTCCTGCCGGCGCCGTCGCTGATCTTTCCGGGCACGCGGGAAATGATGGCGAAGTATCAGGCCGCGGCTCCGGGCTTGGGCATCGATCCGCTCGGCCCGGCCTTCCCGCCGATCGGCTATGCCGCCGGCCAGGTGCTCGCCCAAGCCGTCGAAGGCACCAAGAGTCTCGACCAGAAGAAGCTCGCCGACTACATGCACAGCCACACCTTTTCGACAGTGGTCGGCGACATCAAGTTCGGCGTCGACGGCGAATGGGCGAAGTCGCGGGTGTTCTTCACCCAGTTCCAGCATGTCGCGCCGAACTCGCTCGATCAGTTCAAGAACTCGAGTCACGAAGTCATCGTCTGGCCGAAGGAGTACAAGACCGGGGAGATGATCTATCCCTATGCAGACGCCAAGAAATAACGTCACGCCCGACACAACGAGGCAACCATGAACGGGACTGCGTTCAAGCTCGCCACTTTGGCCAAGCCCGACGGCGACATCTTCGTCGCCATCGTTCTCGGCGACGAGGCGATCGATCTGAAAGTCGCGCAGGCCGCCTTCCGGGCTGCGGGGCGCAAGGGCGAGCTGAGCGCAAGCGACAGCGTGCAGGGCCTCCTGGAGCAATGGGACAGGAATTTCGCCGCGCTCCAGGAGGTCGCAGCCTTCCTCGAAAAGGAAGGCGCGCGCCAAGACGCCGCGAATTTCGGCACGGCGAAGCTCACGGACCTCAAGGCCTTGCCGCCGGTGCTCCGGCCCGGAAAAATGTTTTACGCGGCGCAGAATTTTCAGGAACATGTCAACGAAATGATCCGCGCCGGCATGTCGCCGACGGGCGGACCGGTCTTCACCGGCGAGAAATCGACAACGGCGCCCTATCTGTTCCTCAAGGCGCCGAGTTGTCTGGCCGGCGCCTTCGACGACATCGCCATCCCGCGCGGCATGAAGAAGATCGATTGGGAGGCCGAAATCGCGCTTGCCATCGGCAGGCCGGGCAAGCGCATCAAGGCCGAACATGCGCTCGCCCATGTCGCGGGCTTCATGACCACCAATGACGTGTCGTGCCGCGACCTGCAGATCCGCGCCGATCGGCCGGCGCTGCGTTCGGACTGGCTCGGCGGCAAGAGCCACGACAATTTCGCGCCGATGGGACCGTATCTGGTACCGCGCGCCTTCGTGCCGGATCACATGAATCTGTTTATCAAGCTCACCGTGAACGGCGAAGTGAAGCAGGACGGCAATACTTCGCAATTCATCTTCACGCCGGAGGAGCAGATCGAATATGCCTCCAATATATTGAGCCTTGAAACCGGTGATATTTTCAGCTGCGGCACCTGCGGCGGTGTCGGCCAGGGCACCAACACTTTCCTCAAGGCCGGCGACATCGTAGAAACCGAGATCGAATTGCTCGGCCGCATGCGCAATCGCTTTGTCGCCGAGGCGTAATTTTCCTCTGCGAGCGAAGTATCGATGCTGCCATCGCAACGTGCGCTGTTCGATCTGCCGGACGACGTCTGTTATCTCAATGCCGCGTCCTACACGCCGCTGCCGCTGAAGACGCTGGAAGCCGGCCGCGCCGCGGTCGGCCGCAAGGGCCGGCCGTGGCTGATCGATAATGATTTCGCCGCCGGACAGTACGACCGCACCCGAAAAGCCGCGGCGCGGTTGATCAATGCCGACGCGGCCGATATCGCGCTGACGCCCTCGATCAGCTACGGCGTCGCCACGGTTGCGAAAGTCGTGCAGGTTCCGAACGGCTCCAGGGTGATCGTGCTGCACGACGATCATTCATCGCCGGTGCTGGAATGGTTGAGCCGGGCGCGGGACGGCGGCTTCGCCGTCGATACGGTGCAAAGCCCGGGCGACCACGATTGGACCGGCGCCGTGCTCGCAGCGATCGCGCGGCCGGGGGCGCCGCCGGCTGCGATCGTTTCCATTTCGTCGGTGCACTGGGCGGACGGCGCGGTGCTGGATGTCGCAGCGATTGCCCGCGCGGCACGGGCGCAGGGCGCGGTGTTCGCGCTCGACGCCACGCAAAGCGCCGGCGTGATCGCGCTCGACGTGCAAAAGCTCGATCCCGATTTCGTCATGTTTCCGACCTATAAATGGCTCCTTGGTCCTTACGGACGTGCTTTCCTCTATGTCGCCAAGCGGCATCAGAGCGGCATTCCGCTCGAACAGACGAGCTACGGCCGCAAGGCCGTACGCGCCGAGCAGACTGTCTATTTCACCGACACGGATTATGTCGGCGACGCACGGCGCTTCGACATGGGCGAGCGCGATCATTTCATCTCCATGGAGATGGCTGCGATCGGCATGGAAATGATGGCGGATTGGGGCGCGCAAGCCATCGCCGCGCGGCTACAAATGCTGACCGCGCGGCTGGCCGAAGGATTGGAAGAGCCGGCCCGTCAAGGCGCGATCACGTTCCCGCAGGCCAAGTTCCGCACGCCGCATATTTTCAGCCTCGGCTTTCGCGGCGGCATACCGGACGGGCTGCCGCAAAAGCTCGCGGCGCAAAAGATCTACGTGGCGCCGCGCCTCGGGCGGCTGCGGGTGAGCCCGCATGTCTATAACGAAGAGGCCGATGTGGACCGCTTCGCCGCCGCCCTGCGCACCGCCCTGTCCCGGCGCCATGGAACAGCCGCAGAATAACGGCTAGGATCGGCGCGAGACCCGCGCTTGAACGCGGCACGGCTAACGACATCACGGGAAACGCGCCATGACACTCACGCCGGAGCAAATCAAGCAATTCGACGAGCAGGGCTATCTGTTCTTTCCCAACTGCTTCGACGAGGAAGAGATCGCGCTCCTTCGCGACGACGCCGAAGCGATTCTAAAGCTCGACCGCAAGGAAATCTGGCGTGAGAAATCCGGCGCGCCGCGCACCGCCTTTGCCGCGCATACGTTCAATGAGACGTTCCGCCTGATGGCGCATCATCCGCGGCTGGTTGAGCCGCTTCGCCAGATCTTCAAGGAAGACGTCTACGTGCATCAGTTCAAGCTCAACGCCAAGGCCGCCTTCGAGGGCGACGTGTGGCAATGGCACCAGGATTACGGCACCTGGGCGCGCGACGACGGCATGCCGGAGCCGCGCGCAATGAACATCGCGATCTTTCTCGACGAAGTGATGCCGATCAACGGCGCGCTGATGCTGATTCCGAAAAGCCACAAGGCCGGCGTGCTGCAGGCCGGTCATGACACGCTGACCACATCCTATCCGCTGTGGACGCTCGACAAGGATACCGTGACTCGGCTTGCCGCCGAGGGGGGCATCGTGGCGCCGACCGGCAAGCCCGGCTCGGTGCTGATGTTCCACGGCAACCTGGTGCACGCTTCACCGCCGAACATTACGCCTTATCCGCGCAAGATCGTCTATCTGACCCTGTGCGCAGTGAGCAATCACATCACCAAATTCACCCGCGAGGAATGGATCGCGCATCGCGACTTCACCCCGATCGCGCCGGTCGCCGACGACGCGCTGCTGCAATATGCCCGCGCCCACAAAGTGGCGGCGGAATAAGAGAATTCTTCGGTCGTCCTGAGAGGATCGCAATATGAACCTGCAATCCCTCCTTGCCGCGCGCATCGACGCCAACAAGCCGGTGCGCGTCGGGCTGATCGGCGCCGGCAAGTTCGGCTCGATGTTCCTGGCGCAGGTGCCCTCGATCCGCGGCCTCGAGGTCGCGGTGATCGCCGATCTCGATCCCGAGCGGGCCAAGGCCGCCTGCCGCACCGTCGGCTGGGATGCCCCGCGGATCGCGCGCACGCGCTTTGTCAGCGACGGCCGCGACGCCTGCACCGATGAGCGCGCCGAGGTGGTGATCGAGGCGACCGGCAGTCCGGCGGCCGGCATCGCGCACGCGCTCGCCGCTTTCGAGGCGCGCAAGCACATCGTCATGGTCAATGTCGAAGCCGATACGCTCGCCGGCGCTTATCTTGCCGGCGCGGCGCGCGCGGCGGGGGTGGTCTATTCCATGGCCTATGGCGATCAGCCGGCGCTGATTGCCGAAATGGTCGATTGGGCGCGCGCGGCAGGCTTCGAGGTGGCCGCCGCCGGCAAGGGCACCAAATATCTGCCGGACTATCACACCGTCACGCCGGACGGGGTGTGGGAGCACTACGGCCTCGCCGCCGCCGAGGCCAAGGCCGCCGGCATGAATTCGCAGATGTTCAATTCGTTCCTCGACGGCACCAAGTCCGCCATCGAAATGGCGGCGGTGGCCAATGCCTGCGCGCTCGACGTGCCGCAGGACGGCTTGCATTTCCCGCCCTGCGGCGCCGACGATCTGGCGCGCGTGCTGCGGCCGAAATCGCTTGGCGGCGTGCTCGAAGGTGACGGCATGGTGGAGGTGGTGTCGTCGCTGCATCGCGACGGGACGCCGGTGTCGCGCGACCTGCGCTGGGGCGTCTATGTCGTGCTCAAGGCGCAGAACGATTATGCCGCGGCCTGCTTCAAGCAATACGGCCTGCCGACCGATGCCACCGGCCGCTATGCCGCGATGTACAAGCCGTTTCATCTGATCGGGCTCGAGCTGTCGATCTCGGTGCTCAACGTGGCGCTGCGCGGCGAGCCGACCGGCTCCTGCCGCGCCTGGCGCGGCGACGCGGTGGCGGTCGCCAAGCGCGCGCTGAAGGCCGGCGAAACGCTCGACGGCGAAGGCGGCTACACCGTCTATGCCAAGCTTATTCCGGCGGCGAGGAGTCTTGCCCGCAACGCGCTGCCGATCGGGCTTGCGCATCATGTGAAGGTGCTGCGCGATGTCGCTCCCGGCGAGATCGTCACCGCCAATGATGTCGCGCTTGATACCGATATGCAGGCTGTGCGCATCCGCCGCGAAATGGAAAACGAAGTGCGGCAGGCCGGCAAGGTGATGGCGGCTGAATAGCGGCTTTCATCATTCGACCGCCGCCGAAACATCGGCCGGCACACGGCGCTAGCATGCGCCGATGACCGTCACCGCTTTCGCCCGCGATCAGTTCGACCTCTTCAGGCGTGACGGGTTCGGGGGAGTATGTGCGCCACCGGCTCGACGTCATTCCGAAATGCGGCGGCGAGAGCGCAGAATTTCGCCGTCGCGCAAAAGAAGCGCTTCAGCCTCGCGGAAGAGCGCTCCGTCCTGCGGCAGGTTGTTTGAGCCTACTCGGCCGCAACCTGATGCGGCGGACGCATCGATGCGAGTCCGTCCGCGGCCGTTGCCTGGATCGTGGTGCGTACCATGTGGCGCGCCTCGTGCGACGGCCACGGCCGCCCGCGATGCATGGTGGCGCGGTTATCCCACATCACTACGTCGCCGCTGCGCCAAGCATGCGTGTAACGCGTGCCGAGCGCCGTGGCATGCGCCGTCAAGTCGTCGATCAGCGCCTCGCCGTCCTTGGGATCCATGCCCTCGACGGCATAGGCATGCGAGGCGAGGTAAAGCGCCTTGCAGCCGTTGACCGGATTGGTCCACACCATGCGCCAGCATTGCGGCGGCAGCGCCGCGAGCTCGTCGGCGGTGGCGAGGCCGGCCGCGATCTTGCCGCGCGAATGCCCGTAGTGATGCCAGGCGAAAGAATCTTCGAGCCGCTTTTGCATGTCCGAATCGAGCCGTTCGAAAGCGAGTCTGGTCGAGACGAATTCCGTCTCGCCGCCTTTGGCCGGAATGATGCGCGCTGACAGGATCGAGGTCAGCGCCGGCGTCGCCTTGAACGAGCTGTCGGTGTGCCAGAGCTGATTGGCCTTGTTGCGCATTGCATAACGATGATCGGGCGGCACCACTTTGCCGTCCTTGTCGATCGTGGTGAGGATGACGAAATGCGTGCCGGTGCCGAGCGAGCCGACTTTGGTCACTTCCGGCGGACCGAAACGGCGCGAGAAAGCGAGCTGGCTTTCATCGCTGACGTCTTGGTTGCGAAAAACCAGAACCGAGTGCTTCTCGAAAGCGGCGCGCACTTCGGCATAGGCGGCGTCATCGTTGGTGACATCCGCGAGGGTCACACCGCGCATTTCGGCGGCAAAACCCGGACCGACCTGGATGGCCTCCATCGGCAGTTCCTCCGCATTTTATAGGTTTGTCGTTGCCCAAACTTTCCGCAAAACCGATCGTCTGGCAAGGGCCGCCAGGCGACCGAGTCGTCACGGCCTGCTGCAAAGCACAAAACCTGCGGAGACAAACCGCATTCCAAACAGATTCACTTGAGACGGAGCAGTGCCGGGACCGCCGATGCAGCCGGCGTGCTTACGCTCGCATCGCTGCAAATTTCGCCACGACTTCCGGCGGGATCGGCCGCGATTTGATCTTGTCCGGATCGGCCGGGTCGCGTCCGACCCAGACGCGGGTTTCGTGGCCTTCGACGACGGTCTTGCCGCCGGCGGTGATGGTATGCGCGAGATCGAAGCTCGACCGGCGAAATTCGGTGACTTGCGAGGCGATCTCGACGGTCTCGCCAAAGCGCGCCGGCGCTAGGAAACTGGCGCCGGAATCGACCAGGGGAATGCCGAACGCGCCATAAGCTTGCGGCCAGGCCTGCGCCTTCAAGCCGAGGGCACGTTCGAACATAATCCAGGTATTGCCGTCGAAAAATTCGAAATAGCGCGCGTTGAAGACGATCCCGGCAGGATCGCAATGACCCCATTCGATGAGGAACTGGCGGCGGCAAATGTAATCAGGCATGGAACCCATATCGCCGACCGCGCCAGGACGGTCAACCCGCCGCAGAAGCCCACTTGGCAGGCGCACGGAATCATGACGGGCGAGCTTGCGCCCGCCCGTCACGTTCCTAGCGCTGCTACCCGCGGCTCGGAACCAGGATCTGACCTACCTCATGGTGCGGCGCTGGTAGCGGCTACACACCTGGGCCGGTCCGGCCCTGGGGATCGTCACATTCGGCAGAACCAAACGCGACCGATCTGCCTGTGAGGATACCGCTGCTATCGGAGCGTGCAAGCTAAAGCCGACACACATGGGGCCACATCGTGTTTGGGGATAACTCAGTGGATGGCGCGCCATCGACGCCAGCGAAAGCCAAACAGATTTGACCAAACAAACTTTTTTCCGCACTGCAAAGCGGCGGTGGATAACAAAATTTGTCCAAAGGGAACCGCCTCAGTGTTCAAATTTTTAGCCGCAATTTTTTTGAAGGAGACACGGTGAGCTCTGCGATTTCGCTGCAGGACGCGATGGGGGCGCTCGCCGTCTTCATCGCTGTGCTGGCTTACGGAACTTATGTCTGGAAAAGCCTGCGCGGCGACGCACGGCCGCATCCTTTGTCCTGGCTGATCTTCGGCGTGCTCACCGGAACCGGTTATCTGGTCCAGGTCGACGAGCACGCCGGGCCGGGCAGCTGGGTCATGGCGATCACCACCCTCGTCTGCTTCATGCTGTGCGTGATGAGCTTTTGGCGCGGCGAACGGGCCTTTCCCTGGTACGAATGGGCTTTCCTTGCCGCGGCCACCGTCGTCTTCGCGTTCTATCTTTGGTCGCGCGAGCCGCGACTGCTGGCGGACGCGGTGAGCGGGGTGCCGCGCGACCTTTTGCTCCGCGATGCGCCGGCCATCTCGGCTTCACTTGCCGCCTTTGTCAGCGTGCTCGGCTTCGGCCCGACGGTCACCAAGGCCTGGTCGCGTCCCTACAGCGACAGCGTCAGCATCTTCGTGCTCAACAGCCTGAAATTCGTTCCGTCGTTCTTCGCGCTGGACAGGATTTCGATCGCGACCTGCGTGTTCCCGGCAACGCTGGTCGTCGCCAATGCCGGCGTCGCGCTGATCATTTATCTGCGGCGGCGGCAGATGAAGTGACGGCTGCGCCGGCGGCAATGTTCACTGTCTTGCCCGGCCATTTGCACAGATCGGCGATGATGCACTTCTCGCATAGGGGACGCCGCGCGAGACAAACGTAACGGCCGTGCAGAATGAGCCAGTGATGCGCGTGCAGCCGAAATTTTTCCGGCACGACTTCGAGCAATTTCATTTCGACGTCGAGCGGCGTCTTGCCGGGCGCGAGCCCGGTGCGATTGCCGATACGGAAGATGTGCGTGTCCACGGCAATGGTCGGCTCGCCGAACGCGATGTTGAGCACGACATTGGCGGTCTTGCGGCCGACGCCCGGCAGCGCCTCGAGCGCCGCGCGGTCATGCGGAACCTTGCCGCCGTGCTGCGCGACCAGCATTTCCGACAGCGCGATCACGTTCTTGGCCTTGGTGCGATAAAGCCCGATGGTCTTGATCAGGTCGCGCACGCGCGCTTCGCCGAGCTCGACCATTTTCTCCGGCGTGTCGGCGAGCGCGAACAAAGCCGGCGTCGCCTTGTTGACGCCGGCATCGGTCGCCTGCGCCGACAGTACCACCGCGACCAGAAGCGTGAACGGATTGATGTGGTGCAGTTCGCCGCGCGGCTCGGCATTGGCGGCGGCAAAGCGGCGGAAAGCCTCCTCGATCTGCGCCGTGGTCCATTGCGGCAGTTCGCCGTGGAGGGCCTCGGCATCGGCCTTCTTCTGCGTCTTGGCAGGCTTAAGCCGCGCCGCCCCGCCCTTGCGGGCCGCGCTCAAGCTTTGTCTAATGGATTTCGTCCGGCGCGCGGACTGGTGCGGTTTGGTGGATTTCTTTGGCTTGGTGGTTTTTCGCGCCATGGTTTTTGTATAGTGGGCTCCATGACGAGCGACAACTTCAACAATCGAAATGCACCCGGCGCTTCGGCCACCAATACTTCGACCGACAGCAAAATCTTCTCGGCCGTGCTCACGCCGCACCGTTCGCTCGGGCCGACCGGCTTTCTGATCTTCATGCTGTGCATCGCCGGCATCAGTTTCATCACCGGCGTGTTTTTTGTGATGCTCGGCGCTTGGCCGGTTTTCGGCTTTTTCGGCCTCGACGTGCTCCTGATCTATTGGGCCTTCCGCGCCAATTACCGCACCGCCCGCGCCTATGAAGAGGTGACGGTGACCTCCACCGAACTGACGTTGCGCCAGGTGAGCCATCGCGGCCGGGTGCGGGAATGGACGCTCAATCCGCTCTGGGTGAAGCTCGACCGCATCGTGCACGAAGAATTCGGCGTCGAGCGGCTGTTTCTGGTGTCACACGGCCGGCGGCTGCCGATCGCGGGTTTCCTCGGTCCCGCCGAAAAAGCGAGTTTTGCCCATGCGCTGACCAAGGCGCTGGGCGAAGCCAAGCGGGGGCCGACGCGGACGGTATTCAGCGAATAGGGAGCTGGCGCAAAACCGGCCCAATCGCGTCGCGGCTCGCCACCCAGCCCTTCAGAAATCGGGTGGATAGGCCGCCCGGCCGGCCATAGATCGGGAGCAAATGATGGAGGCACCGATGTTGTCGCCCGATCGTATCGCTGATCCGACCCTGAACCCTTCGCTCGCCGACGCTGCGGCCGATTATGACGTCGTACGGCGTGCGATCGGCCATATCCGCGGCCATTGGCGTGAGCAGCCCGAAATCGAGGCCATTGCCGAAGCCGCCGGCGTCACGCCGACCGAATTGCATCACTTGTTCCGCCGCTGGGCGGGATTGACGCCCAAGGCCTTCCTGCAGGCGCTCACGCTCGACGGGGCGCGGCGGCTCTTGCGCGATTCCGCGAGCGTGCTCGATGCGACCTATGAGGTCGGCCTGTCCGGCCCCGGCCGGCTGCATGACCTGTTCGTCACCCACGAAGCCATGTCGCCCGGCGAATGGAAATCCGGCGGCGAAGGGCTGACGATCCACTACGGCTTTCACCCCTCGACCTTCGGCAATGCGCTGGTGATGGCGACCGATCGCGGGCTGGCGGGGCTGGCCTTCGCCGATCCCGGCGAGGAACACGCCGCGCTCGCCGACATGAAGCGGCGCTGGCCGAAGGCCAAATATATCGAGGACGCGGCCTTCACCGGCCCGGTTGCGCAGCGCATTTTCGATCCGGCGCGCTGGCAGCCGAACGAGCCGCTGCGCGTCGTTCTGATCGGCACCGATTTCGAGGTGCGGGTCTGGGACGCGCTGCTGCAGATCCCGATGGGCAAGGTCACGACCTATTCCAACCTCGCCGCCAAAATCTGCAAGCCGACCGCGGCGCGGGCGGTCGGCGCCGCCGTCGGCAAGAACCCGGTGTCGTTTGTGGTGCCCTGCCATCGCGTCATCGGCAAAGCCGGCGACCTCACCGGCTATCACTGGGGACTGACCCGCAAACGCGCCATGCTCGGCTGGGAGGCCGGACAGGTTGGGATCAATTAGCGGGCGCGACTGAGCGGGAACCCCGTGAGGCCGGCTCGATTGACGATAGGGCGGCAATCCGCAATATCCGCCCTAAATTGGAAAAATCGTCAATCGAGGATGTGGAAATGCAGCAGCGTCGGCGGCCGGTGATGCTTGTGATTCTCGACGGCTGGGGCTGGCGCGAAGACCGTGCCGACAACGCCATCCGCCAGGCCAAGACGCCGACCTTCGACCGCCTATGGCAAGACGGCCCGCACGGCTTTCTGCACACATCCGGACGCGATGTCGGCCTGCCCGACGGCCAGATGGGCAATTCCGAAGTCGGCCATCTCAATATCGGCGCCGGCCGCGTGGTGATGCAGGATCTGCC
>DATJLN010000088.1:0-116212 GCA_035509535.1 Xanthobacteraceae bacterium
ACATGCCGGGCATGCGCCGCCGATCTTCCGAGCGCAGATCTTGGCTCGGCCTGCTGGTTCCGGCGCTGATCGCTTTTGCCATCCTGATCGGGCTCGGCGTCTGGCAGATCGAGCGCAAGGCCTGGAAAGAAGGCCTGATCGCCGCGCTGACCGAGCGGCTCGCTGCGCCGCCGCAGGCGCTGCCAGCGGCGGCGGATTGGCCGAAGCTCGACCGAGCCGACGATGAATACCGCCGCGTCAGTTTCACCGCGCAATTCGACAATGCCAAAGCGGCCTTGGTTTTTGCCTCCGCGTCCGGCTTCCGCCCTGACGTGTCCGATGCCGGCCCGGGCTATTGGGTCTTCACCCCGGCGCGCCTCGCCGACGGCAGCACCGTCATGGTCAATCGCGGCTTCGTGCCCGACGCCCGCAAGGACCCGCAGACGCGCCTCGCCGGCGAAGTGTCTAGTCCGGTCGCGCTGGTCGGCGTGATGCGCTGGCCCGACAGCCGACACTGGTTCACGCCCAGCGACGATGCCGCGCATAATCTATGGTTCACCCGCGATCCCTCGGCGATCGCCTTGGCCAAAGGCGCCGGTTCGGTCGCGCCGTTCTATGTCGAACAGGAGACGCCGGTGCCGCCCGGCGGTCTGCCGCAGCCCGGCAAGCTCGTCGTCAGCCTTCCCGACAACCATTTGCAATATGCGCTGACTTGGTTCGGGCTCGCGGCCGTCCTGATGGCGGTTTTTATCTCCTGGGCGGTCAGTTCCAGCCGCTCCGGAGGCCGGGAATAGGGGTACCAGACCCCGGATTCGGCCAGGTTCCGGCCGCTCCGCTGTTCCTTGTGGAGCCCTCGGTTTTCCTATTACTGTTGGTCCCGGTTCTGGCTTTATCGCCCCGGGCGGCCCTCGCGGCCCTTGGAAATATCGTTCAGAATCAACATATTAAGTTCCAAGGCCAGGGACCGTCCGGCCATCTGGGATCGCCAAAAGGTGCATTACGTCTCGACCAGGGGTGCGGCTCCCGCATCCGGTTTCGCTGAAGTCATGCTCGCGGGTCTTGCCCGCGACGGCGGCCTTTATGTGCCCGAGATTGGCGCAGCGGGCTGGCCGCAACTTGCGCCGAAAACCATCGCCGCCTTTGCCGGCCGTCCTTATGCCGAGATCGCGGTCGATGTAATCCGCCCTTTCGTCGGCGACGCCATTGCCGAGGCTGATCTCGCCCGCATGGCGCGCGAGGCCTATGGCGCGTTCCGCCATCCCGCCGTCGCGCCGCTGACGCAGCTTGGCGTGAACACGTTCGCGCTCGAACTGTTTCACGGCTCGACGCTCGCCTTCAAAGACCTGGCGATGCAATTGCTGTCGCGGCTGATGGATCATGCGCTCGCAGCGCGCGGCGAACGGCGGACCATTGTTGTCGCAACGTCCGGTGACACCGGCGGCGCCGCGGTCGAAGCCTTCCGCGACCGTAGCCAGGTCGATCTCGTCGTGCTGTTTCCGCAAGGCCGCGTCTCCGACGTGCAGCGGCGGATGATGACGACGACGGACGCCGCCAATGTCAGCGCGGTCGCGATCGAAGGCACGTTCGACGACTGCCAGGCCATCGTCAAAGGCCTGTTCAATCATCACGCGTTCAGCGACCGGGTGCGGCTGTCCGGCGTCAATTCGATCAATTGGGCGCGCATCGTCGCGCAGGTCGTCTATTACTTCACCGCGGCCGTTGCGCTCGGCGCGCCGGCGCGCAAGCTCGCCTTCACCGTGCCGACCGGCAATTTCGGCGACGTCTATGCCGGCTATGTCGCCTCCCGCATGGGGTTGCCGATCGACCGGCTGGTGATCGCCACCAATGTCAACGATATCCTGACCCGCACGCTGGCGACCGGCGCCTATGAGCCGCGCGAAGTCATCGCCACCACGTCGCCGTCGATGGACATTCAGGTGTCGTCGAATTTCGAGCGGCTGTTGTTCGACGCCTATGGCCGCGATGCCGGCGCGGTGAAGGCGGTCATGGGGTCGCTTGCGCAATCGGGGCGGTTCACGCTGTCGGCTCAGGCGCTCGCTTATATCCGCGGCCTGTTCGCCGCCGGCCGCGCCGGCGAAGACGAAGTCGCGGCGACCATGCGTACGATCAAGCGCGAAACCGGGAATTTCGTCGACCCGCATACCGCCGTCGGCATCGCGGTCGCCGAGAAGGAGCCGCGCGATCCGGCGGTACCGATGGTGGTGCTCTCCACGGCGCATGCGGCGAAATTCCCCGATGCAGTCGAGGCGGCCTGCGGTGCGCGGCCTCACTTGCCCGATTGGCTATCCGACATCAATCAGCGGCCGGAGCGCGTCACGGTGCTTCCGGCCGATCAAGCTGCGGTCGAGCGTTTCGTCCTCCAGACGAGCCGCGCGGCCCAGGAAGGAGCGGCAGCATGAGTGTTGAAGTAACGACCCTGAAGTCCGGTATTAGTGTGGTGACCGATGCGATGCCGCATTTGGAAACGGCGTCGCTCGGCGTCTGGGTCGCTTCCGGCAGCCGCAATGAGCTTCATGACGAGCACGGCATTTCGCATTTCCTCGAGCATATGGCGTTCAAGGGCACGCGGCGGCGCAGCGCCCGCGATATCGCCGAGGAAATCGAAGCCGTGGGCGGCGACCTCAACGCCGCGACCGGCGCGGAAAGTACCGCCTATTACGCGCGCGTGCTCAAGGACGACGTGCCGCTCGCGCTCGACGTGCTGGCCGACATCCTGTCCGAGCCGGCTTTCGACAGCGTGGAATTGACCCGCGAGAAGAACGTCATCGTTCAGGAAATCGGCGCGGTGGCCGACACGCCGGACGATCTGATCTTCGAGCATTTGAACGTGGTGGCGTTTCCCGATCAGCCGCTCGGCCGCTCGATCCTCGGCACGCCGAAGACCGTGCGTTCGTTCGACGGCAACAAGCTGCGCAACTATCTGATGCGCAATTACAAGGCGCCGGACATCGTCGTCGCCGCGGCCGGTGCCGTCGACCATCAGGCCGTGCTGGCCGAGGTCGAGAAGAGGTTCGCCTCGTTCAACGGCCCCGCCAGTCCCGCGCCCGAGCCGGCGCGGTTCGGCGGCGGCACGCATGTCGAAAAGCGCGAGCTCGAACAGGTGCATATCGCGCTCGGCCTGGCTGGGGTCTCGATCAACGATCCGGCGCTTTACAGCCTGCAGGTCTTCACCAATGTGCTCGGCGGCGGCATGTCATCCCGGCTGTTCCAGGAAGCGCGCGAGAAGCGCGGGCTGTGCTACTCGATCTATTCGTTCCACGTGCCTTATTCCGATGTCGGCATGTTCGGCCTCTACGCCGGCACCGACGCCGCCGACACTTCGGAATTGATGCGCGTGATCGTCGACGAGATCGAAAGCACCGCGGAGACCATTTCCGAAGCCGAAGTCGCGCGCGCCAAGGCGCAGATGAAGGCAGGGCTGCTGATGGCGCTGGAAAGCTCCGGCGCCCGTATCGAGCAATTGGCGCGGCAGATGATCACCCGCGGCCGTCCGATTCCGCTCGACGAATTGGTGGCGAAGGTCGAAGCCGTGACGGTTGAGAGCGCACGCACGGCCGGCCGCGGCCTCCTGCAGCGCGGCAAGCTTGCCACCGCCGTCCTGGGACTCGGTTCCGGGCTTGAAAGCGCCGCAGCGATTGCCGAAAGTCTGACGCGGCGCGCGGCTTGAGGAGACAGCACTGGCGTTTGGGTCACGCGCTCATTTTCAAGCCGGTCGCACATTGCCCCGATGGCGTTCTTCCGCACCATCAACTTCACCGAGCCGCTGCCCACCATCGAGGGCGACGGCCTCTTGCTGCGCACGCCGCAGATGACCGATTACGAGGAGTGGTCGGCGCTACGCGAAGCGAGCCGTGATTTTCTCGTGCCGTGGGAACCGACCTGGCCCGACGACGACCTGACCCGCAGCGCCTTCCGGCGGCGGATCAAGCGCTATTCCGAGGATTTGCGCAGCGATCAGGGCTACGCCTTTCTGATCGTGCGCTGTTCCGACGGCGCGCTGGTCGGCGGGCTGACGCTGGCCAATATCCGCCGTGGCGTCGCCCAGGCCTGCAGCCTCGGCTATTGGATGGGCCTGCCCTTCGTGCGCGAGGGCTATATGACGGCGGCGGTCCGCGCTGTCGTTCCCTTTGCCTTCGCGGCGCTCCGGTTGCACCGGATCGAGGCCGCCTGCATCCCGACCAATGCCGGTTCGATCCGGCTTTTGGAGAAGAACGGCTTTGCCCGTGAGGGCTATGCCCGGGAATATCTGTGCATCAACGGCATCTGGCAGGACCACCTGCTGTTTGCCCGGCTCAAGGACGCCGCGAAAGCCTAGAGTGTGATCACCGGTTTTCCGAGAAGATCATGCGCCAGCGAGAAATCCGGGCTTTGATCCGGTTCGGCCGGACCGGATCAAGGTCTAGGCGCGGCACCGTGATCGCTTTAACCAAGCCGGGTTTAAGCCCAAAATGCCGCCTTGGGATGGCCACGGTTGGCTTGGTATAAAATCCTGGGCATTGCGGCTGGGCGTGGCCCTGGCGTGGTCATGGGCTGGTCTTGGGCTGATCTTGGCGTGCTCTCAGCGTGGTCTCGGGAACAGACAGGCCATGCACGAACGAGAAGCGATGGGTTGGGGATGTCGCGCGACTTTCGACCGATAAGACCGAGCACCTGTCTGACGGCTTCGGCGCTGTTCACGGCGCTGCTGCTGGCCGTCGCCGGCTGCACCGGCAGCAGCAATATCAGCGCGCCGGCGACCTCAGCGGCGGCCGCGCCGCCGCCCAGTTCGCCGTCGTTTAAGGACCGCATCGCCGATTTCTTTTCCAGCAAGTCTGACAAGGCGCCGCAGCCGGTAGCCAATGCACAGCCCGACGTCGAATGCCCGTTCATCGACATTCGCGAGGGCGCGTCGACTTTGATCCTGCCGCCGCCGCCGCCCGACGGCGGCAACGAGGCGATGACCCTGAAATATCAGGGCAGCTTCGTTCGCGCCGCGCGCGAATGCTCGGTCGTCAACGGCCAGATGGTGATGAAAGTCGGCGTTCAAGGCCGGGTGATTGTCGGGCCGGCGGGCGGTCCCGGCCATGTCGATGTGCCGCTCCGCATCGCGGTGGTCGACGCGCCGTCCTCCGGCACCAAAGTGATCACCACCAAATTGATTCAGATCCCCGTCGACGTGCCCAATGATGACGGCGCGTCCTTCACTCATATCGAGGAAGGCCTGACCTTCCCGTTGCCGACGCCGACATCCGAGCTCGATAATTATGTGGTCTATATCGGCTTCGACCAGTTCGCGGCGCAAAGCGCGCCGAAGCCCGCGCCGGTGGCCAAGCATAGGCGGACGGCCAAGCCCAATCCGAACGCCCCGACGGGCTAAAGCGAAGTTGTTTCAGGCGCCAAAGCGGTCAGTTGAATTTGCTTTTGACGTCTTCGATGCCGCGCGCCAGGAGGTCCTCGGCGACCTTGCCCTTCGCCGATACCGAAAGAATGCGTTCCGCGGCGGCCACCGCGGCATCGGCCGCGGCCGACTTCACGTCGGCGAGCGCCTGCGCCTCGGCCTGAGCAATTTTCGTTTCCGCCATCTTGGTGCGACGGGCGAC
The DNA here is from genome assembly GCA_035509535.1 of Xanthobacteraceae bacterium. GTDB lineage: Bacteria > Pseudomonadota > Alphaproteobacteria > Rhizobiales > Xanthobacteraceae > BOG-931. Next base: position 5,580 of record DATJLN010000088.1, read on the forward strand.
GAATTCTTCCATCCGGGTCTTGGCTTCGGCAGCAAGCCGTTCGGCCTCCGCCTTGGCGCTTTCGATGATCGCGGCGGCTTCGGTCTCGGCCTCGCGGCCCTTGCGCTCGAACTCGGTCAATAGCGCTTGCGCCTCTTCGCGCAGCTTCTTCGCCTCATCGAGCTCGGACTTGATGCGAGCCCGCCGCGCATCGAGGCTGTCGAACACCTTGCGGTGCACGCCGAGATAGGCGAGGAGGGCGAGAAAGCAGAGGAAGCCAAAGGCGACCCAGTTTTCGGTTTCCATCATGGCCGTTCTCAGTGTTTGCCGGCGTCGAGCGCGGCGGCGACGTCCCGGTCGGCCGGCGCCTTGCCGATCAGCCGTTCGACGATGGCGGCCGCGGTCTCCGCTGCAATGGACCGCACATTGCCCATGGCCGAGCTGCGGGTCGCCGAGATTTGCTGCTCTGCCGCCGTCAGCCGCTCGTGGAGCTTGGCCTCGAGCTGCTTTTGCGTCGCCTCCGCGTGGGCCGCCTGCTTGTCGCGTGTCGAGTTTGCAATCGACTGGGCGCGGCTTCGCGCATCGGCCAGCGACTGCTCATAGGCCGCATGCGCCGCGTTCGACTGCTCCTTCAGCCGTTCCGCGGCCGCCAGATCGTCGTCGATCAGCTTGCTGCGCTCCGCGAAGATGGCGCCGATGCGCGGCAGCGCGATCCGCGACATCAGTGCATAGAGCAGCACGAAGCTGACAGCCAGCCAGAGCAACTGCGACGGGAAATGCTCCGACTGAAACGGCGGAAAAGCACTATGCCCGGCGGGCTGTTCGGTATGGGCGATCGGTTCGGCCATGACTTTCCCTTAAAGCCTGCTGCCTCGAGCCTGCGGCTGTGACGAAGCTCAAAGCCCGAACAGCAGCAACAGCGCGATCAGCAGCGAGAAGATGCCGAGCGCTTCGGTAATGGCGAACCCGAAGATCAGGTTGCCGAACTGGCCTTGCGCGGCCGACGGATTGCGCAGCGCGGCGGCGAGATAGTTGCCGAAAATGATGCCTACGCCGACGCCCGCACCGCCCATGCCGATACAGGCAATGCCAGCCCCGATATATTTCGCAGCAACCGGATCCATGTGACAACTCCCTTTCGCGTTTGAAGAACCCGGACCGTCAGTGGCCCGGGTGAATCGCATCGTTGAGATAGATGCAAGTGAGAATGGCGAAGACATAGGCCTGCAGGAACGCCACCAGGAATTCCAGCGCGGTCAGCATGACCACCATGATGAACGGCAGCGCGGCGCCGAACCAGCCGAGAATGCCGGCGCCGGCCAGCATGATGATGAAGCCGGCGAAGACCTGCAGCGTGATGTGGCCGGCCAACATGTTGGCGAACAAACGCACCGAGTGTGAAACCGGGCGCGAAAGGAACGAGAGAATTTCGATGAGCACGATGGCCGGCAGGATCGCCTTCGGCACGCCCTTGGGCACGAACAGGTTCAAAAAGTGCAGGCCGTTGCGATAGAAGCCGTAGCCGACGACGATGAAGAAGACGAGCAGCGCCAGCGTCGCGGTCACGATGAGCTGGCTCGTCACCGTAAAGGAAAACGGGATGAGCCCGATCAAGTTCGCGAACAAGACGAACATGAACAGCGTGAACACGAATGGGAAGAACTTCATGCCCTCGGTGCCGGCCGAAGCCTTCACCGTATCGGCGACGAATTCGTAGGACAGTTCCGCGATCGATTGCAGCCGGCCGGGCACCACCGCGCGCGACATCGTCGCTCCGATGAGGAGTAACGACACCGCGCCGACAATGATGAACATGTACAGCGCTGAATTCGTAAACGCGAAATCGTGCCCATTGAGGGTGCCCAGGGGCACCAAATTCCTGATCTGAAACTGATGGATAGGATCGACCTGCATGGTCCGCGTCGCCGCCTTGAGCTTCCAGCCTATTTGTCGTTCGGCGCTGCTGCGCCCTGAATCTATTCGTTCCGGTTGCGCCGGCCGTCGAGTGAGTTGCTCGCGACAACCCCCGCCGAGCGCATTACGTTGAGCACGCCCGCCGCGAAGCCCAGCAGGAGCAAGACCGTCAATCCCCACGGCTGCGTGCCGAACCAGCGGTCGATCAGCCAGCCGAGGCCGGCGCCGACCACAACACCTGCAACGAGTTCGCTGGAGAGCCGAAAGCCCTTGGCGTAGCCGGATGCAGTTGTCGCCCGTTCCGCTTCAGAACTTTCAGAAGGCCGGCCGGCCCTGCGTATTTGGCCGAGACCTTCATTGAGCCGCTGCAGCCTCGCGGAGAGAGCTTCGTCGGTTTGCTCTTTGCCCCGATCGCCGTTTTCGCGTGCGTCGCTCATGGTCCCGACATTCGGTCCCGCGGTCCCGACACTCGCGGCGTTCAGCAACGGCAGCGCGCGCGCCCCTTGAAGCCGCGCGGACCATACTGACTGGGTTTCGGCAAGTCAAGAACGGTGGACCTCTACTAAAGTATTGAAACAACAATGGAACTTAGCTGTGCACAAGACTTTCGCGGACGCCAAATTGTCGCCGGCGAAGTCCGCTACCAAGTTTCACAGGACGTTCTAAGATCGCGCCTGTTCCGGATCGCGTTTGAGGTCGAGATGATGATCTTAAAAAGGGCCGCCACCGTCAGTTTCCCCGCCACCGCAGTCATGAGCGCAATCATGAGCGCAGGCCTGATTGCGGCCGTGGTGCCCATGGTGTCCATGGCGTCCGGGCTGGCGCCGGCATGGGCCGATGAGGCGCTGCCGGACAGCGCCGGCGGCCGTTACATTTTCAACAAGACCGTCGAGGGTGTGGTGCGGCTCGACACCCAGACCGGCGAAGTCGCGCTGTGCAGCCAGCGAACCGTGGGCTGGGCCTGTACCGCGGCGCCCGAGGATCGCGCCTTGCTGGAAGCCGAGATCTCGCGGCTGCGCGCCGAGAACGCCGCGCTGAAGAAAGATATTCTCGCGCGCGGCCTGCCGCTGCCGCAGGGCATCATGCCCGAGCCGCCAGAGGCCCAAAACAATCCGGCACGAAGCCAGACGTCGCAAAACACCATTACGGTGCCGCTGCCGAGCGATGCCGATATCGACCGCGTGACCGCCTTTGCCAACCGCATGTGGCATCGCTTCAAGGACATGGTCGAGCACGCGCAGCAACAGATCCAGCAGCAGATATTCAATAAGAGCTAGCGCATGATCCCGAAAAGTGGGTACCGGCGTTCGGACAAGATCATGCGCAATTAGAAAGCTCCGGCTTTGAGCAAATTATCGGCCGTCACGACCACACGCGTTGAAACCGTCGCGACCGCAGTCTTGACCGTGGCTACGTCGGGCGAAGGCTTCTTTGAAATCACGCGCGACGCCAAAGTCTTTCTCGCATCCGCCAAGGCGCGTGACGGTACATTGCTGCTTTATCTCAAGCACACCTCGGCTTCGCTGGTGATCCAGGAAAACGCCGACGCCGATGTGCGCACCGATCTGGCGATGGCGCTCAGGCGGCTCGCTCCGGCACATGCCGGCTACGTTCACGAGGTCGAGGGGCCGGACGACATGCCGGCGCATATCAAATCCATGCTCAACGGCGTGTCGCTGCAGGTTCCGGTCGGAGGCGGCGAACTCCAACTCGGCACCTGGCAAGGCATCTATGTCGCCGAGCATCGCGTCGAGCCGCACCGGCGCGAGGTGATTTTGCAGTTTCTCGGCGGCTGCGCTTAGCGGGATACCGATTGGCCGTGCGCAAAGACGCAAATTCAGGCTATTATGGAGTTTATGCGATTTGCACATTGCTGGTTTGACGGAAGCGGCCGTGGCGCAGCGGCCGGGTTCCCATAGATGCCACTGATCCGCCGGGCCGGGTGCTCGCTGGAATGCGCCGGCCGGTGCAATGCAGCCGGTGTAATGCATAGGGATTGCGGCTTTGGATCGTTTCGTCGGAATGGCTGTGTTCGCCAAGGTGGTGGATTCCGCAAGCTTTGCCGCGGCGGCGCGGCATTTCGGCATGTCGCCGGCCATGGTCAGCAAGCACGTCCAGACGCTGGAAGACCGTCTCGGCGTGCGTCTTCTCAACCGCACCACGCGGCGCGTCAGCCCGACCGAGGCAGGTCAGGAATATTATGAACGCGCCGTGCGCATCCTGGCCGAAATGGAGGATGCGGAAACGGCGGCCGGCGACATGCAGACCTCGCCGCGCGGGCAATTGCGCGTGACTGCGCCCGTCTCTTTCGGCACCCACCGCCTCGCACCCGCGGTGGCCGACTATCTGGTCAATTATCCGGACGTGTCGATCGATCTCAATCTTGAAGATCCTTACGTCGATCTGGTCGAGAAGCGCTTCGATCTCGGCATTCGCTTCGGTCATCTCGAAAATTCAAGCCTGATCGCGCGCAAGCTGTTCACGCTCGAGATCATTCTTTGCGCCTCGCCGATCTACCTGGAAAAGAACGGCACGCCGCATAAGCCGACCGATCTCGCCAAGCACAGATGCCTGATCTACACCCACGCCGCGCCGCTCAAGCTCTGGAGCTTTATCGACAGCAACGGCAAGGAAGAGGTTGCCAACGTTTCGGGACGTTTCCAGGCCAATAGCGGCGACGTGCTGTTGCCGCCGGCGTTGCGCGGCTGCGGTCTCTTGCTGGCGCCGGATTATCTCGTCGAGGATCACCTCAAAGCCGGCCGCCTCGTTCGCATCATGACGGACTACAGGACGCATGAGACGCCGGTCTATGCCGTCTATCCAAGCCGCAATCCGTCGGCCAAAACCAGAACCTTCATCGATTTTCTCGCGGCGCGCTTCGGCCGCTCGAACGGGGCCGATCGCAGCGATATCAGGACCGACGGCCGCGCGGCTCCGCCGCCGGATGTGCTGGTCGCCAAGGCGACAGCGCAAAAGGAAACGCTGGCGAGCTGATACGCGCTTGCGCTGTCATTTCTTTCAATATCGGCGATTATGGAGGACGGTATTCGTGCCGCTTCCGCTCATTGGCGCGGAACGTGTGCGCAACTTCGGCAGCCGCGAGAAGTGAAGCGCGGCGGTGCAGCGTCTTGCGCCGCACCGCGCGCCGCGACAACGTTATGTTCTTACCGGTTCGGCCAGCAACGCTTGCCTTCAGGGCCGAGATGATAGCCGACCGGGCAGGCGCGGTTCACGGCAAACGGATGGCAGCGTCCGCCCGGGCCGCGCCAAAATCCGGGGCCGCATCTTTCGGCGACCTTGACGATGAGGCTCGAAGAATCAGCCATGGGGGCCGGCGTGAAGCCGGCGCTGGCGGCGCTCGCGGCACCGACGATGATGGCTGCACTCAATAGCATTGTTCTGATCATGTGAGTTCCTTACCGAAACTGTCGCCCCCGGCGGTTGTCGCCTTTGACACCGGGCGAGTGTCAAATAAAGCCTTGGCAATGAACCATGCCTGAACGGCGCAGGCGATGATGGTAATCGGCGGTGATTGCAATTGGCGCGTATCGGGATAGGCGGTAACATGATGCGTGAGCCCGCGTGGCGAAGTGGGGCGTGATTGTGAGTGAGCCTGAATTTCATCGTTTGTTGATTGCTGACGATCATCCGCTGTTCCGCGGTGCGTTGCGCGAAGCGGTCAACGGATTGTTCGACCGCGCGGATATCGCCGAAGCCGGCACCTTCGAGGAGGTGACCGACTTTCTCGAGCGCGGCGGCGATGTCGATCTGATTTTGCTCGATCTGCGCATGCCCGGCGTACGCGGCTTTTCCGGACTGATGTATCTGCGCGCGCAATATCCGAGCCTGCCGATCGTCGTGGTCTCGGCCAATGACGATCCGGCGGTGATCCGCCGTTGCATGGAATTCGGCGCATCGGGCTTCATTCCCAAGACGCTCGGCGTCGATGCGTTGCGCCTGGCGGTGGCGCATGTGCTGCGCGGCGAAGTGTGGACGCCGCCCGATGTCGATTTGCAGCGCGACGCCGACACCGAGAGCGCAGCCGTCATCGCCAGGCTCGCCACGCTGACGCCGCAGCAGGTGCGCGTCCTGATGATGCTCTCAGGCGGCCTCCTCAACAAGCAGATCGCCTACGAGCTCGGCGTGTCGGAGGCGACAGTGAAGGCGCACGTCTCCGCCATCCTGCAAAAGCTCGGCGTCGAGAGCCGGACCCAAGCCGTCATCGCCGCGGGCAAGATCGAAGCCGGCCAATGGCCGCAAATGCCGACGTAATGAGTGCCGGCGAAGGAAGCCCGGCGTCATCGGGCGACTTGATGACGCCAGGCGATGTCGGGCTTCACCACATTCATGAGATGCCGGCATTCACGCCGAACATGCCCATCTGCTGATTGATCTGCGCCTGATAGAGCGAGATCGCCAGCGCCAGCGCCGAGCTGTTCGCCGTTGCGCCGCTCGAGGACGAATCCGAACTGCCGGATGTGCTGCTGCTGGCGCCTTGCAGCAGCGCCAGCAGCGCGTCCTGCGCGGTATTGCCGGAGGCGCTCAAGCTTGACGAGGCGCTGTCATTGTTCAACAGCGCCAGCAGGGCATCCTGCGCGGAGTTGCCGCTGCTTGCCGTGCTCGACTGCGAATTCAGCTCCTGCAGCAGGACCGAGATCGCATCTTGCGCCGTGTCGCCGGAGCTGGACGTCGTCGTCGCGCTATCCGCCGTACTTGACGTTGAATCCGTCGACGAAGATGTCGTTGACGCGGTATCCGATGAAGACGTCGTCGCTGCGGTCGATGATGACGACGAGCTGGAATCGGCCGCGCCGGCGCAGCCATCCATGGGCGGGCCTGATGGCGGCGGTCCGGGCGGCGGCATCAATTGCGAGAGTTCCTGGCTGAACTGCTGCTCGCTGACGCTGCCGGTATTGTCGGGATCGAGCTTGGCATAGAGCGCATCCGCGGCTTCCGTCGTTCCGCCGGCATTGGTTACGGCCTGCTCAAGCTCGGATTTGCTGATCGAGCCGTCGCCATCGGTGTCGATGTCCGAGAACAGGTTTTGCGCCAGCGCGCTGCCGGGATCGCTCGCCGTCGAATCCGTGCTGTTTGACGATGACGCGCCGCTGTTGTCGGTCAAGGACGCCGGCCAGCCCTGCGCCTGAAATCCCAGCATCTGCGACTGCATCGCGCTGCTGAACGGCGGGCCTGCCAAGGCGCCGACGAATTGCTGCTGGCTGACGCTGCCGGTATTGTTTGGATCGAGATCGGAATAGAGCGCGTCCGCCGCCTGCGTAGTGCCGCCGGCATTGGTGACCGCCTGTTCGAGTTCGGACTCGGTGATGGAGCCGGAACCGCTGGTATCGATCTGATTGAACAGATTCTGATATTGCTGGATGGAATAGGGATTATAACCACTCACGCCACTGACGCTGCTCATAACACTCTCCAGGCTTTGCAGTCGAACGGGCGTCGGCCAATGTCGGCGCCGTCGAGCTTACAGACGCCCGAGCATTGCGCGTGCCATCTCGGCAAGAGAAGAAATTGTCGTTTGATTCCGGCGCGACATTTCCGGCGCGTTTCCGGAGTGTTTCTGATTGTTGCTGCCGGCGTGCAGTTTTTCGCCGGTGCCGGGAATTATTGGCCGCTTGGGCGGGAAAGTTTTGCCGCATCTGCGCCGTCCCGCGGCAGCGTGACCTGGGCGACGAGCCCGCGGGGGCTGCGGTCGCGCAGCGCCAGCGTGCCGCCATGGGCTTCGATCACGGTTCGCGCGATCGACAGGCCGAGGCCAAAGCCGCTCTGGCCGTTCATGCCGCGCGCGGCGTCGCCGCGCACGAACGGCTTGAACATCGCCTCCTTGTCGGCTTCGGCAATGCCCGGCCCGTCGTCTTCGATGGCGATCGTCACCACCGACAAAGCCAACGTGACGCCCACATCGGTCTTGCCGCCGTGGCGGACCGCATTGTCGATCAGGTTGGTGATCGCGCGGTGCAATTCCTCGGCATAGGCCCGAATCACCACATGGTCGGGACCGTCATAGCTGACATCGTGGCCGGTATCGGCGAACTGGTCGCAAATCGTTTGCAGGCTGGTCGCGAGATCGATCGTCGTCGTCGCCTCGCGTCGCCGCCCGTCGCGCAGGAAATAGAGCACGCTCTCGACCATCGCCCCCATTTGCGAAAGTTCCTCGAGCATCTGGCTGCGCGCCGCTTCGTCCTCGATGAATTCGCAGCGCAGCCGCAAGCGCGTGATTGGCGTACGCAGATCGTGGCTGACCGCGGCCAGCATCTGCGTGCGGTCGTCGATCAGGCTTCTAATGCGCTCGCGCATGCGGTTGAGCGCGCGCGCCGCGGCGCGCACTTCATAAGGGCCGCGTTCCGGCAACAACGCGATCTCGCCGTTGGGATCGAAATTTTCCGCCGCCCAGGCGAACCGGCGCAGCGGGCCGACAAGGCCCCATGCCGCCCATAGGCCGAGAAGCGTGACGCTGAGCGCGACGGCCATCAGCGTGATCGCGATGGGGCTGCCGAAGGCCGGCGGCGCCGGCATCGGCAGCAGCCGGGCGGTCACGACCGCACCGTCCTTGAAGCGGACGGCGATGGCATGCGGGGCGGCGGGGCCGCCCGGCGTTTCCGTACCTATGCGCGCGACGTGAAAGTCCGGGCCAAGCCGGTGCGCCAGCCCGGCGACTTCCCTGCCGGCGGGCGGGGCGTCGGCCGGCCTGTCGATCGCGGCGTCTTGCGCGTCCGGCCATCGATCCGCGCGCGCCAGATCGAGGCGCGGGAAGGTCCTGTTCATCTGAGCGATCAGCGTCTCCCGCGCCGGCGCGGGAGTGGCGGCGACCAGTTCGATCAGCGTCGCCAGTTCATCGCGCTCGGCTTGTGGCGGCGGCCCGTGGCGGGTGAGAAAGAACGCCGTCGTCAGCACGACATGGATCAGCACTACCGACGCGACAATAATGATCGCGATCTGGCCGCTGATGTGGCCCGGCATGAACGCGCGAAGCTTGGCGTGCATGCGCCTCACACCGCCTCGACCGTCGGCGCAAACAGGTAGCCGCCGGAGCGTACCGTCTTGATGACCTCGGGATCGCGCAGGTCGCGCTCGATCTTGCGGCGCAGCCGGCTGATCAGGACGTCGATGCTGCGGCTGAGCGAGCCCGCGGCGCGCGCTTGGGTCAGGTCGAGCAGTTGATCGCGCGACAGGACGCGTCCGGCGCGCTCGCACATCACCTGCAGCAGGCAGAACTCGGCGCCGGTGAGCATGATCCGCGTCCCGTTGGGATCTTTCAGCTCGCGCAGCACACAATCGATTTGCCAGCCCATGAAAGAGAGCTTCCGCGCACGGTGCTCGATGCTTTGCGTGCTCGCCGACACGCGGCGCAGCACCGAGCGGATGCGCGCCAGAAGCTCGCGTGGATTGAACGGCTTGGTGAGATAATCGTCGGCGCCGATTTCGAGTCCGACGATGCGGTCGATCTCGTCACCCTTCGCCGTGAGCATGATGACGGGCACGGCCGAACGTGTCCGCAGGCGGCGGCACAGGCTCAAGCCGTCCTCGCCGGGCAGCATCAGATCGAGCACGATCAGGTCGATGCGGCTGTCTTCAAGAAGACGATCCAGGTTGCGGCCGTCCGGGGCGACCGAAACGTGGAAATCGCTGCTGCGCAGATAACGGCTGACCAGGCGGCTGATTTCGGCGTCGTCTTCAACGACGAGAATGTGCGGCGAAGCGTTCATGCGATCTCATAAGCTTGCGACGGGCGCGCGTCGAAAAGATTTGTTTCTGGATGTTTCCAGGGCTGACTCGGCAATACAAGGAAACAAGTTTGGGCGGCACTGGCAAGCATCTGTTAATTGCGCTGCCGTCAATTAGAGCGCAGCAAAGACGACCCGAGGTGCCCCGTGACTTCGATATCATCGATCGGCAGCTATCAGCCGCAATCGCCCTTGGACGCACTCGAGAACGAATTATCGTCGGAAGTGTCGGACGGCACGATCAGTTCCTCCGACGAGAGCGCCTTGAGCACGGCGCTCACCGGCATCAATAGCAGCTTGCAAAGCGATGCCTCCTCGTCGGCATCCTCGCCCGGCGATATCAAGTCGAAGATCAACGACCTGATCGAGCAGCAGGTGCAGAACGGCACGCTGACAAGCAGCCAGGCGACCGAGCTGCAGAATATTTTTTCCAACACGTTCTCACAAGGCGGGCCCAGTGGCGGCGGACCGGGCGGGCCCGGAGGGCCGGGAGGCCCCGGCGGCCCCGGCGGTCCGGGTGGTTTCGGCGCTTCGGGCAGCAGCGGCGGCTCCAGTTCCAGCAGCGACGGCTCTTCGAGCGATTCGTCAGCCTCGAGCGCGCTGGAGGATCTCTTGAAATTCCTCAAGGAAGCGACGTCGACGACGACCGGCTACGATTCGAGCGGCCAGACCAACACCGCCACGTCAACGTCGGTGCTCAATTATCAGAGTTGAGTTAGAGCGGGTTCACGACCGTCGCCCCCAAGCCGTCCGTCGTGAACGTGCTCTAAAATGGTGACGCCACGGCCCGCGACTGCCGTGGCGTCATCATGCATCCCCAATGTAAGCGCGCTATTCAGCCGCCACCCGCTGCACCCGCCACTGCGCGATCAGCGCGCGCAGCGATGCCGGCTTCACCGGCTTGTTGAGGACGTGAACGCCTTGAACGCGCGCTTCCTCACGGACGTGGCGCGAACCGTCGGCCGTGATCAGGATCGCCGGAACATGGCGGCCGAGCCGGCGACGCAGCTCGGCGATGGCGCCGATGCCGTTGCCGTCGTCGAGGTGATAGTCGACCAGAAGCCCATCGGGTTCGGTGCCGCTCGCATTGATCGCGGCCAGGGCTTCGACGAGGTTGGGTGCCGTCAGCGTGCGGCAGTTCCAGCCGCTGAGCAGCGTTTCCATGCCGTCGAGGATCGCGCGCTCGTTGTCGATGCACAGCACCACCGTGCCGTCGAGCCGCCCAAGGTTGGGACGCGGCGTCACGCGCGGTTTTGGTGCGGTGATGCTGGTGCTTGCACGCGGCACTTCGATGGAGAAGCGCGAACCGTGTCCTGCGCCGGATTTCGACCCTTGGCCGGCATTCGAACGCAGCTTGACTTCGCAATCGAGCACGCGCGCGATGCGCTCGACGATCGAGAGCCCAAGCCCGACGCCGCGTGCGACGCGCGCGCCCTGGTCGAGCCGGTGGAATTCCTTGAATACGGCGCGGCGCTTGGCTTGCGGAATGCCGATGCCGGTGTCGTTCACTTCGATGCGCAATTTGCCGTCGCGGCGGCGGCAGCCGACCAGCACACGGCCCTCGGGCGTGTATTTGATCGCATTCGAGATCAGATTTTGCAGGAGCCGCCGCAACAGCCGACGGTCCGAGCGCACCGTGACGCCGCAAGGCACAAAAACGAGCTTCAGGCCCTTGGCGCGCGCGATCGGCGCGAATTCGACCTCGAGGCGGTGCAACAGATCATCGATGCGGAAATTGGCGAATTCCGGCTTCATCGCGCCGGTATCGAGCCGTGAAATGTCGAGAAGCGCGGTGAAAATCTCCTCGACCGCTTCGAGCGAGGCGTCGATATTCTGCACCAGGTCGGACTCCTCGCCGGCGCGCTGCCGTTCGATCAGGCTCGTCACGTAAAGCCGCGCCGCGTTGAGCGGCTGCAGGATGTCATGGCTCGCCGCGGCGACGAAACGGGTCTTCGATACATTGGCCTCGTCGGCTTCGGCCTTGGCGCGCTCCAGTTCGGCATTGAGCCGCGTCAGCTCCCCGGTGCGCTCGCGAACGCGCCGCTCCAAGGTCGCATTGGCGCGCTCCAGCGCTTCGGCCGCCTTCACGCTCGGTGTGATGTCGGTGAAGGTCGCCACCAGGCCGCCATGCGGCATGCGGTTGGTGCGCACCTCGACGACCAGGCCGCGGCCGGCGAAGCGCTCGAGGAACGGCTCGTCCTCCGACGTATAGTGAGCGATGCGCTCGGCGACGAATTCGTCGGCGTCCTTGCCGTTGCGCTCGGCATGCTGGGCGATATGGCGGAGGATTTCGCCGAGCGCGATGCCGACGCGGGTGAGGCCGTGCGGCAGATCGAAAATCTCGCCGAACTGCCGGTTCCAGCACACCAGCGTCAGTTCCTTGTCGAGCACCGCAATGCCCTGGCGCACGTGATCGAGCGCGGTCTGCAGCACTTCGCGGTTGTAATGGATCGCGGCATTGGCATCATCGAGCAGTTTCAGCGCGTCTTTGGTCGAGACATTGCGCTTGCGCAAGAGCAGCGACAGGACGAGCCGCGACGATGCCGCGCCGATCGCGGAAGCCAAGAGATACTCGGCATATTGCAGCAGTTGAAAGTCGGCCTCGGCCTGCGGATCGATGTCGATGCGGCGGGTGAAGGCAAAACTCGCAAAGGATTCGCGCGTGCGCTCTTCGCCCAGATAGCGGGCGACCGTCGTGATCAGTTCCTCGACGGTGACCGAGGCGCGGCGCAGCCGGAAGCTCGGCGCCATCGGCTTGAGCGACGACGGCACGAACAGATCCGCTTGCACGCGCTCGATCGCGGTCGGCCGGCGCAGCAGCGAACCGCAGACATAAAGCGCCATGTTGAAGCAAAGGCTCATCAGCACGCCGTGCACCAGCGGCGGCAGGTCGGCGCCGAACAGCGCCTGCGGCCGCAGCGCGGCGAAGCCCCAGGGCCCGTCGCGAAGAATGCCCGGATCGACGATGCCGGCGTCGGAAATGCTCGGCAAAAGCAGCGTATAGGCCCAGACCAGAATGCCGCCGCTCATGCCCGCAATGGCGCCGAGCGCGTTGCCGCGCCGCCAGATCAGCCCGCCGAACATTGCCGGTGCGAATTGCGCGACCGCGGCAAACGACAGCAGCCCGATCGCCGCAAGCTGGGCTTCGCCGGCCGAGCGGTAATAGATATAAGCCAGCAACATAATGGCGAAGATCGCGATGCGGCGCGTCGTCAGGAGCTGGGCGCCGGCGTCGCCGGTCTCTTGAGATTTGCCGCCGTTCAAGGCAGCGCGGCGCTTGAGGACGAGCGGCACGACAATGTCGTTCGAGACCATGATCGCAAGCGCCACGGTTTCCACGATCACCATCGCGGTCGCGGCCGACAGCCCGCCGATAAAGGCGATCAGGGTCACCAATTCGGAATGTGCGGCGAGCGGCAGCGCCACCACGAACATGTCGCTGTCGATGTGGCCCGCGGGAAACGTCAGCAGGCCCGCCATCGCGATCGGCAGCACGAACAGATTGATCAGCACCAGATAGGCCGGGAACATCCAGGCGGTGCGGCGGATCTCGGCTTCGCCGTGGTTTTCCACGACCGAGACATGGAATTGCCGAGGCAACAGAATGATGGCGAAGAACGACAGCGCCGTCATGGCGGCAAACGGCGCAAATTGCGGCGCGCTGGACAGGATGGCGGCGACATGCGGCTGCTGCATCGCGCGCGCCAACAGATCGAACGGGCCGTGGAACATGACGAAGGTGACGAAGATGCCGACCGCGGTGAACGCCAAAAGCTTAACGATCGATTCGGTGGCGATCGCGAGCATCAGTCCGTCCTGATGTTCGGTGGCGTCGGTATGGCGGGTGCCGAACAGCACCGCGAAGGTCGCCATCGCCAGCGCCACGAACAGCGTGACATCGCCCAGAATCGGCGTCCCGGCAGGCGAAGCGGCGAGAATGGTCGAAACCGAGGCCGACACCGCTTTGAGCTGCAAGGCGATGTAGGGGATCATGCCGATAATGGCGATCAGCGCCACCGTCGCAGCCACCGCCGGGCTCTTGCCGTAACGCGCGGCGACAAAGTCGGCGATCGAAGTGATGTTTTGCGCCTTGGCAAGCCGCACGATGCGGATGATGAGCGGATAGCCGAGCCCGATCATCACCAGCGGCCCGATATAGATGGTGAGAAAATCGAAGCCGGCGCGCGAGGCGATGCCGACCGAGCCAAAAAACGTCCACGAGGTGCAATAGACGGCAAGCGACAGCGGGTAGATCAAAAGGCGGGACGAGGTGCCGCGGGTGAGACCGCGCATGCGGTCGCCATAGCTCGCGACCAGAAACAGCAGGCCGATATAGGCCAGCGCAATGGCGACGACGATCCACCCTTGCAGCATGGCTCGATCCCAAACCCTCCCGTTCGACGATCCGCGTCCGGGCAGATGGCGCCGGATTTTAGATTAGGTCACCACAGTTTGGCGGCACTGTCCATTGGCGGGCTAGGTGGCCTTGAAGTCTCAGTAAATGAACAAACACGCGTTGACGGGCCCGGCCGCAGCGGGCATTCATGGCGCGTCAATGCGACTTGTCCTTCCGCAACGCCATGTATTGATCGAGACGGCCGAGACGCTGGCGATCGCCGTCGCCGGGGCCGTCAGCTTCGTGTTGCTCAATCTGCCCGCGGCGCTGATTTCCGGCTCGGTGATCTTCGTGGCCGCAGCGGCGCTGTTCGGCCGTCCGATGCGGGTGCCGCTGCCGCTGGCGCGCGTCGGCTACGTCATCGTCGGCATTTTGCTCGGCACCGTGGTGACGCCCGAGACCCTGCACGGCATCGGGGCCTGGCCCGGCAGTATCCTGCTGCTGATGCTGTGCTCCATCGTCATGATGGTCGCGACCATGGCCTATCTGCGGATCGTGCACGGCTGGGACCTGTTCTCAGCGCTGCTCGGCGCGAGCCCGGGCGCCATGGCGCAGGTGATCTCGCTGTCGACCGAGCTTGGCGGCGACCTGCGCGCCATCGCCATCGTGCAGACCTTTCGCGTTTTGTTGCTGGTCGTCGGGTTGCCGAACGGTCTGGCGCTGTTCGGACTGGTCGTGCCCGCGCTCCCGGCGCCGCGCGGCGAAGCGGATTTCGCCGTCCTCGGCCAGATGGTCATATTGGTCGCGGTGGCGACGGTTTTTGCCGTCGCCTTCGCGCGGATGCGGTTTCCCGGCGGGCTTCTCTTCGGCGCCATGGCGGGATCGGGCATTTTGCATGGCACCGAGCTCGTTGTGGCGGCGCTGCCGTTTTGGATCGGCTCCATGGCGGTGATTACGCTCGGCGCGCTGGTCGGCTCGCGTTTCGCCAATACCTCGGCGCGCATGCTGGTCGGCTATCTCGGCGCCGCGTTCGGCTCATTCACGGTCGCGATGTCCGTCGCCACGACCTTCATTCTGATCGTGGCGCATTACTTTCCGTTCTCGATCGCCAATATCGTGATCGCGTTTTCGCCGGGCGCCCAAGATACGATGATGGTGCTGGCGCTCGCGCTGCATCTCGACCCCGTCTATGTCGGAGCGCATCATCTGGCGCGATTTCTGGTGGTGACGATTTCGGTCGGCATCGCCGCGCGGCGGCTCGCAAAGACAGAGGCGTCGCCGGCGTCGCCGCAAAAATAGACGACGATGCGTTCTATTCGGCCGCGAGCGCGCGTTCTTTCAGCGGCAGGCCGAGCCGCTGCCACACGTCGACCAGGGCTTCGGCGAGGGCATCGATCAGCCGGTCCTCGTGATAGGGGCTCGGCGTGATGCGCAGCCGCTCGGTGCCTTTCGGCACCGTCGGATAATTGATCGGCTGGATGTAGATGCCATGCGCGCGGAGCAGCAGGTCGCTCGCCTGCTTGCACAGTTCCGGATCGCCGACAAAGACCGGCACGATATGGGTGTCGCTCATCATCACCGGCAGCGCCGCGGCCGAGAGCACGGCTTTGGTCCGCGCCGCGCGGTCCTGATGCCGGTCACGCTCGAAGCTTGACGTCTTCAGGTGACGGATGGCGGCGGTGGCTGCGGCACAGACCGGCGGCGGCAACGCCGTGGTGAAAATAAATCCCGGCGCGTAGGAGCGTACCGCGTCGATCAGCGCGGCGGAGCCCGCGATATAGCCACCGAGACAGCCGAACGCCTTGGCGAGCGTGCCCTCGATCACGTCGATGCGGCTCGCGGCGCCGTCGCGCTCGCTGACGCCGCCGCCGCGCGGGCCGTACATGCCGACCGCGTGCACTTCGTCGATATAGGTCATGGCGCCATAATGCTCGGCGAGATCGCAAATGCGCTCGACCGGGGCGATGTCGCCGTCCATGGAATAGAGGCTCTCGAACACGATGAGCTTCGGCCGCGCCGGATCGGCTGCCGCCAGCAGCGCTTCGAGATGGGCCATGTCGTTGTGGCGAAAGATCTGCTTCTCGCAATGCGCCTGGCGCACGCCCTCGATCATGGACTTGTGGTTCCATGCATCCGACAGGATCAGGCAGGCCGGCATCAGCTTGGCGAGCGTCGCGATGCCGGTCTCGTTGGAGACATAGCCCGAGGTGAAGACCAGCGCCGCTTCCTTGCGATGCAGATCGGCCAGCTCGCGTTCGAGCTCGACCAGCGGGTGATTATTGCCGGCGATGTTGCGCGTGCCGCCGGCGCCGGTGCCCATGCGCGAGGCGGTCTCGATCATGGCGCCGATCACTTTGGGATGCTGGCCCATGCCGAGATAGTCGTTCGAACACCAGATCACGACGTCTTTCGGCCCGGCCGGCGAGTGCCACACGGCATGGGGAAAACGTCCGGCGATGCGCTCGAGATCGGCGAACACGCGATAGCGGCGCTCGCTATGCAGGCGATCCAGCGCACCGGTGAAGAAGCCGCTGTAATCCATGATTTTGGTCTTTTCGAACTTGGTCTTTTTGCCCGGCAAAGGCCGTGAAGGACAGTCTTTTTAGAGCGGTTCCAGGGAGCTTGTCGAGGTGCCTTTAGGAGAAAAAATGCCGCGCTGACATGCGTTAGATCAAATGTGACCGAATTGGGTGGCAGCCCCGCCGTTTCGCGCCGCTTCGGGCGTTTGACATAAAGATGCATATTATATACATCTTTATGCGGGCCCTGCGGCGGCGGACGGGCCTTGCGAGCGATCCATGCGGCTCACCCTTCATTCCGATTTTGCGCTGCGCGTCCTGATCCAGGTCGGGCTTGGCGGCAGCAAACTGACCACAATCGACGAAATTGCGGAAAGCTATGGTATTTCCCGGCACCACCTGACGAAAGTCGTGAACGATCTCAGCCAAAAGGGTTATCTCGACACCTTGCGTGGTCGCCGTGGCGGCATGCGGCTCAAGCGCGAGCCGCGCGACATCAATATCGGCCAAGTGGTGCGCGCCACCGAGGACAATCTCAATGTCGTCGGCTGCCTGGACCGGCGCGGCTATTGTCGTATTGAGCGTGCCTGTGTGCTGCGCGGCGCATTGCACGAGGCCACGCAGGCCTTTCTTGCCGTGCTCGACGGGTACACGCTGGCCGATCTGATCAAGCCGCACAAACCGCTGTCGTCCTTGCTGCTGCTCGATCAGCGCACGGCGCGCATCAACTGAGTGGAACTCGCATGAGCGCAAATGCCGAAGAAGGCGAAGGCCGCCGCAATCTCCTGATCGCCGACATTGTCGAGCGCACCGGCATCGACGAAGCAATGATCGACCGGCTGGTGCGCAGCTTCTACGCCCGCGCGCAGCGGGATCCGCTGATCGGCCCTATTTTCATGCGCCATGTCGACGATTGGGAAGATCATTATGCGCGACTGCGTGATTTCTGGTCGTCGATCGCGCTGATGAGCGGCCGCTATCACGGCCAGCCGATGGCGAAACATCTGCCGCTCGGGATCGATACGCCGCATTTCAATCGCTGGCTGGAATTGTTCGTTGAGACCGCGGAGGAGATCTGCCCGCCGGCTGCAGCGGTGTTGTTCATCGATCGCGCGCACCGTATCGCCGACAGCTTGGAAATGGGCATTGCGACACAACGCGGCGAGATCAGGTCGCCGCCGCCGCGGCCGACGCGCGCCTGACCGCCGCTGGAGGATTGTCCGGCGGCGGGCGGCGCCTGCAGCAAGATCCCCGTGAAGTTCTGCCGCCATGCCGGCTTCATTTCGCTTGCGACATCCTGTCGTTATACTGCGCAGCGCCGCATGAATTGTCGGCGGCGCATCGAGTAGGGCATAACCAAAACATGTCAGAACCTGTCACCGGCCTGAGCCACGGCCTGACCGATTACGGCGACAAGGACTTCTCTCGCTATCTGCGCCGCTCCTTTGCGCAATCGATGGGCTATTCGCGCGCATTCCTCGACAAGCCTGTCGTCGGCATCGCGTTTACCGGCTCCGACTTCAACAATTGCCACCGGCATTTTCCCGAACTGTTGGCGGCGGTGAAGCGCGGCGTTCTCGCCGCCGGCGCTTTGCCGCTCGAATTTCCGACGATCTCGCTTGGCGAGGTTTTCCTCTCGCCCACGAGCCTGAAATTCCGCAACCTGATGGCGATCGACACCGAAGAGATGATCCGCGCCCAGCCGATGGACGCCGTCGTCCTGATGGGCGGCTGCGACAAGACGGTGCCGGCGCAGCTCATGGGCGCGGTGTCCGCCGACCTTCCGGCGATCTCGTTGATCGGCGGCCCGATGATGACCGGCCGGCATCGCGGCGAGCGGCTCGGCGCCTGTACCGACTGCCGCCGCTTCTGGGCGCGCTACCGCGCCGGCGACATTGACGCCGCGGAAATCTCTCAGGTCGAAGGCCAACTCGCGGTGACGGCGGGCACCTGCGCGGTGATGGGCACGGCATCGACCATGGCCTGTCTCACCGAGGCGCTCGGTTTGTGTCTTCCCGGCACCGCGGCGATCCCCGCGGTGCATGCCGACCGGCTGCGCGCCGCGGAGGCGACCGGCGCGGCGGCGGTGAAGCTGATAAATTCGAAGATCAAGCCGACCGCGATCGTCAACGAAAAATCCGTCGAGAATGCCTTGCGGGTTCTGCTCGCGCTCGGCGGCTCGACCAATGCGGTGATCCATCTCACCGCGATCGCCGGACGCGCCGGCGTGAAAGTCTCGCTCGATCGGCTCAACAAGCTGTCGGACGAGACTCCGGTCCTGGTCAATCTCAAGCCGGTCGGCAACGGCTATATGGAAGATTTTTGCGCGGCCGGCGGCATGGGGGCGCTGCTGCGCGAATTGAAGCCGCTGCTGCATCTCGACTGCATGACGGTGACCGGCGAGACCCTCGGCGAACGGCTGAAGGAGGACGACGCGACCTATGTCGACCGCACCATCATTGCCGAGCGCGGAAAGCCGCTCGAGCCCGACGGTGGTCTTGTCGCTTTGTTCGGCAATCTGGCGCCGAAAGGCGCGATCCTCAAACGCTCGGCGGCGGACCCCAAATTATTCGAGCACGAGGGCCGGGCGGTGGTTTTCTCCTCGCTTGCTGATCTCTCGGCGCGCATCGACGATCCGGCGCTCGACGTTGCGCCCGATGACATTCTCGTCCTGCAAAATGCCGGTCCGCACGCGCCGGCTTGCATGCCGGAAGCCGGCTATCTGCCGATCCCGAAAAAGCTCGCGCAGAAGGGCGTCAAGGACATGATCCGCATCTCCGATGCGCGCATGAGCGGCACCGCCTTCGGCACCATCGTGCTGCATGTGACGCCGGACGCCGCCTCCGGCGGCCCGCTCGGCCTGGTGCGAACGGGCGACCGCATCGGGCTTTCGGTCAAAGCGCGCAAGATCGAGTTGTTGGTCGACGACGCCGAGCTAAAAAAACGCGCCGCCGCGGTCAAGAGTGTCATGGAGAAGCCAACACGCGGCTACGCCAAGCTGTTCGCCGAGCAAATCCTCGGTGCCGACGAAGGCTGCGATTTCAAGTTTCTGATGCCGAGCTCGTGAGAGCGTCCGCCTATCCCTTCGCCACCGCGATCTCGAGCGGGAAATCGTCGACCACTTCGTGGCCGCTCTGCGTCACGATGAAGGTGTGGCCGAGAAAAATCCCGAACAGCCCGTCGGCCGTGATCGGATTGGGCTCGGCCATGATCACCATGCCGGGCTTGAGCACCTCCTCGAATGTCTCCGCCGAGACATGTTCGGCGACGACATGCGGTTTGTCGGTGACAAGATCGATGCCGTGGCATTGCGTCGGCCGCGACTGCACGCCGTTGTTGCGGAAGAATTTGCTCGCCTCGCGCATCGCTTCGGCGGGTTTTCCGGGCATGATCTCGGCGACGATCTTGTGATAGCCGGGCAGCGTGATCTCGTGCCAGAACTTCTTCACCATCTCGTTGGGCTCGCCGATGCAGATGGGCGAGCCGATCTGCGCGGTATAGCCGCGATAGCCGGCGGCCAATTCCATATTGATGATGTCGCCCTTCGCCAGCACGCGTGACGACGGCCGCGGATTGCCGAAGATCTGCGCCGGATTGTCCATCGGCGTCGAGCCGATGATGAGAAAGTCGATGTCGCCGCCGCCTTCGAGGATGGCGGCGCCGGCAGCGGCGCGCAGCTCATATTCCTTCACGCCCGGCCGCGCGCGCGCCACCATCGCATTCATGGCGTCTTCGCAGAGCTTGCCGGCCTTGCGCACGCAGTCGAGCTCTTCGGCGCTGTGGATCGACAGCAGCTCGTGCAGAAAGCCGACCGTGAAGACGAACTCGGCGTCCGGCAGATTGTCGCGCAGCACGTTGTACTGATTGACCGGCAGGTAATCGCCGTGGCGCGGATCGATCTCCATCAGGCCGATGCGGCCGCGCTCGAGCTTCAGTTCGCGCAGCCGCTCCACCATCACATCCGCGTAACGTCCGCTGCGGCTGTGGCGCACGTCCTTGACCGCAACCTCGACCTGCCGGCGCACGGCTTCCGCATGCGTGCCGCCCATCGAATAGATCATGGTCGGCTCGCCTTCGAGCGGCACCAGGACATAGCTCGACAGCGCGTGCCATTCCCAATGCCCGGTGAGCCACAACATGCCGCCGCCGAAGCTCCAATGGCTGGGTCCGCCCGGCACGATGACGGCGTCAAGCTTCTCGTCGCGCATCTTCGCCCGCAGCGCCCTGTAGCGGCGCTCGTATTCGCCGCGCGAAAACTGCTCCCACACGCAATCGCGGTAATAGGGCGTGTCGCGCATATTGGCGAAGGGCAGTGACAGATCGAGCTTGGTACGGACGATGTCCCACGGCTGCGGACCGATGCGCGGCGGGCGGATCTGGGTATTCATGAACGTTTCCCTTTGGCATTTTTCGAATTGCGACGGGCGGATCGCCCGTCGGGATCAAGCGCGGAGCGGCTGACGTTGTACCGTATGTCACCAGCCGACGGTCGGCAACCAGATGCGCTGCGTCGCGGATGACGGCGGCGAGAGCACGATCAAAGTCCGAGTTCTTCAAAAGTCAAAATCAGTCGACTGCAAGTGGAAATGAGACGGCGCATCGGACCGCCGCTACTACGAACAGAACCGCCGGGCGCGTCCGCTCGCCGGACATCAACGAGGCGGCACATATTCCTTTTTTGCCGCACCGCTGATCCTCTACGCGCGCGTGCTCGTCGCGGCGGTGCTGCGGATCGTTGCGAGTCACGACAGCTCGATGCCGGTGATGGAGTTCGCCGCTTTGGCCTCGGTCGGCGCTTTCAGCGGCTTTGCCGCGCTGTACAAGCCGTTGCCGGCATGGGCTCAGCCGATTTGGTCCGGCCGCACCTGAAATGCGGCGAGCACAAGCGCGCCGCGCAGGAGTTTCGGCTCGGTTTCGGCGTTTTGTGGTATTGCCGATGGTGCTGCCGGACAGGATTGAACTGTCGACCTCTCCCTTACCAAGGGAGTGCTCTACCACTGAGCTACGGCAGCGAACCGGTATGGCTGTCACCCGGCCTTAAGGCCGGTCTTGCCCGCGGACATATACACTTGCGTGAAAACGCGGCGGTTATTGCCACAGGGCGGGGGCCGAGCGCAAGCGCGGTGACCTTTCCGGCAGGTCTCCGGTCAGTCCCCGCCGGCGGTTGCGGCGTGCCAAGTTGCGTGCTTTGAGCACATTCATGACCAAATACGGCAAAGCGGGCGGCAAAGCGCAGAAATGGGCGGCGCGCGGCGAGCGGCTATCGGCGGCGCTACGCGAAAACCTCAAGCGCCGCAAGGAGCAGGCCCGCGAGAGGGAAAAGGAGCGGGAAAAGGAACACGAAAGGGAGCGGGAACGCGCCAGCGAGCCGGCTGCCCCGCAAGGCACCGGACAGGAAATGGGTAACGAAACCAAGACGAATTCCGCGCCGACAAACGCTGAAACTCGCGCCTCACCCGAGTTCCGCCGCAATCAGGTACACGAGTAGGGCTGGATCAGGGGCTGGTTTAGGGCTTGGATGACGCTTTGGTCCGCTCGCCAGAAATGGCGATTGGCCGGGATCAAGGGCCGGGGGTGAAACATGCTCGATCGCATTCGCATAATCGGCGGCCGGCCGCTCAACGGCTCGATCCCGATCTCGGGCGCGAAGAACGCGGCGCTGCCCTTGATGATCGCAGGTCTTCTCACCGACGAGACGCTTATTCTCGACAATGTGCCACGGCTTGCCGATGTCGCGCTGCTGCAGCGCATCCTCGGCAACCACGGCGTCGATATCATGGTCAGCGGCAAACGCTCCGGCGAGACGGCCGATACCGGCCAGTCGCTGCATATTTCCGCGGCCAATATCGTCGACACCACCGCGCCCTATGAGCTCGTGTCAAAAATGCGCGCGAGTTTCTGGGTGCTGGCGCCGCTGGTGGCCCGCATGGGCGAGGCGCGGGTGTCGATGCCTGGCGGCTGCGCCATCGGCACGCGGCCCGTCGATCTCCTTATCACGGCCATCGAACGGCTCGGCGCTGAAGTCGAGATCGACGGCGGCTATGTCGTGGCGCGTGCGCCGAATGGACTGAAGGGCGGCGAGATCGTTTTTCCCAAGGTCACCGTCGGCGGCACCCACACCGCGGTCATGGCGGCGGCGCTGGCGAACGGCACCACCGTGATCGAGAATGCGGCGCAGGAACCGGAAATCACCGACGTTGCCGATTGCCTCAACAAGATGGGCGCGCGCGTCACCGGTGCCGGCACACCGCGCATCGTCGTCGAAGGCGTCAGCAAATTGCACGGCGCGCGCCATACCGTGCTGCCGGACCGGATCGAGACCGGCACCTATGCCATGGCGGTCGCCATGGCCGGCGGCGACATCATGTTGCGCAACGCGCGGCCCGAATTGCTGCAGGCGGCGCTTGATGTGCTGACCGACGCCGGCGCCACGATATCCGCCACCAACGAGGGTATCCGCGTCGCCAGAAACGGCGCAGGCATCGCCGCGGTCGACGTGACGACGGCGCCGTTCCCCAAATTCCCGACCGATCTGCAAGCGCAATTGATGGCGCTGATGACGCGCGCGCGCGGCACCTCGCACATCACCGAGACGATTTTCGAAAACCGCTTCATGCACGTGCAGGAACTGGCGCGCTTCGGCGCCCGCATCCAGCTCGACGGCGAGCGCGCCACCATCGAGGGCGTGCCGCAGCTCAAAGGTGCGCCGGTGATGGCGACGGATTTGCGCGCTTCGGTTTCGCTGGTGATCGCGGGGCTTGCCGCCGAAGGCGAAACCATCGTCAACCGCGTCTATCATCTTGATCGCGGCTTCGAGCGGCTCGAAGAAAAGCTCGGCCGCTGCGGCGCCGCAATCGAGCGGCTGTCGGGGTAGCGCCGGACGGCCCATTGTACGGCAGCGCTGCACGGCAGGTCTGTACGGCGGGTCTGTATGGCAGGTCTGCGCGACAGTTCGTTGCAAGGGCCTGCGGCAGCCGGATTCTTCCTTATGTTGAGCAGGCAGACGAAGCGCAGTGAGAAATTGAACGCGAGGACGATCTGAGGGATCGTCGGCCGACCGCGTTCGCGCCCGCGACGTCGCGTACGGGCGCCGCGCTTCATGCATCCTTGACTTCGGCTTGTCTCTGCGCTGCGGTCTGCCGTTCCAATGTAACAGCAGTTGACTGCTGTAGGATTTGCACGAGGTACCCAATGAGGACTTCGTGGGGGAGGAAGCCAGTTGTTCGTTGCCAGATTCATGTATCGACCGGTCCGCTTGCTCTCGCTCGTTGCGGCGCTCGGTCTTCTCGCCGCCGTCGTGCATGCGCGCGCCGACGATTATCCCTCGCGCCCGGTGCGGTTGATCGTGGCCTTCACCCCCGGCGGCGCGACCGACACCACCGCGCGGCTGATTGCCAACAAGATGCAGGACACGCTCGGCCAGACCGTCGCGGTCGAGAACAAGCCCGGCGCCAGCGGCGCCATCGCGGCTCAATATGTCGCGCAGGCCGAGCCGGACGGCTACACGCTGTTTTTCACGACGGTGGGCGCGGTCGCACTCAACCCGGCCTTTCGCAGCGATCTGCCCTACGATCCGCTCAAGGATTTCGCGCCGGTCGGCAAGACCGCCATCAATTCGCCGGTGCTCGTCGTTTCCTCCGCCATGAAGGTGAATTCGGCGGGCGATCTTGTCGCGCTCGCCAGGAAGAAGCCGGGCGCGATTACCATCGGCATCACCGGGCATGGCGCCATGTCGGATCTCGGCTTGCAATTGTTCGAGGCGACGGCCGGCATTCAATTGCAGGCGGTGCCCTATCGCGGTGCGTCCCACGCCATCACCGATATTCTCGCGGGTCATCTCGATGGCCTGGTCGGCGACGTGCCCACCGTGATGGCGCAGGTCCAGGCCGGCTCGCTCAAGGCATTGGCGACGACATCGAAGGCGCGATCGGATATTTTTCCGAATGTCCCGACCTTCGTCGAAGAAGGTTTCCCCGGCGTCATCGGCGACAACTGGAACGGCGTGCTGGCGCCGGCCGGGACGCCCGGGCCGGTGATCGCGAAAATCAATGCCGCACTGGTTGCAGCCCTCAACGATCCGGGCTTGCGGGCGCGGCTGCGCCAGTCGGGAATCACGCCGGCCCCAAGCTCGCCCGGCGAATTCGGCGATTATCTGCGCGAGGAGATTTCGCGCTGGGCCGCGGTCATCAAGGAAAAAGGGCTCAAGGGCGAATAAGGCCCCCGAATTGCCGCCGCCAAAGCGATTAACGCGGTTTCGCAGTCTTGCTACAATTGCCAGACAAGAATTGGGGCGAAGCGCGACTTGGCGGCAAATTGGTTCCGCGCCAAGTTGGCCGGGCAAGTCAGCCCGGTAAAAATTCAGCCCGGCAATTCAGCCGATCGGTGAGGCAAGTCATGAGCAGGCGAGTTACCAGAGCTAAGAGGATTTCCGTTCTTTCGCTTTCGGCGGCGGCGGTGCTGACGCTGCTCGCGCTCGGCGGAACCGCCTTTGCACAAGCGGGCGACAGCGAAATGCTGAAAGAGAAAGACGAGGCGGAAGGCAAGGCGGTCCAGAAATATATGGAAAGAATGCAAACCGACGAACAATATCAGAAGATCATTCGCGAGCAGAAATCAGCGCCGGCATCCAACGATCCGTGGGGCAGCGTACGCGCGGCAACGACGCCGGCCGATGCCGCCAAACCCGCCGCCAAGAAACCCTCAACCAGGACCGCGAGCGGCTCCAAGCCCGCAGCCGTGGTCAAGCCCGCGGTTCCTGCAACCAGCGCCGCGCAGAAGGGCCAATAGCGAGGCCGTGGCGGATTATGCGCTACGCCGCAAGCTCTTTCATGATGCGATAAAGCCGCGTCTGGCCCTCAAAACCGATGCCGGGCCGGTCCGACAAGGTCAGATAGCCGTCTTCCAATCTTGCATCGTCGGCAAAGCCGCCGAAATCGCCGAACACGCCGGGATAGGATTCCGCGCCACCGAGGCCAAAGCCGGCCGCGATCGCAAGCGACATCTGATTGCCGCCGTGCGGGAACGTCAGCGAGCGCGGCCAGCCGTGGCGCGCCAGCATGTCGAGCGTCCGCGCATATTGCACGATGCCGTAGGCCTGCGGCGGGTCGACCTGGATGACGTCGTGGCGTTGCGGCCGCAGGCCGCCGAAGCGAACCAGGTTCTCGACATCTTGCGTCGAGAACAGGTTCTCGCCGGTCGAGAGTGGCGCGTCATAGACGCTCGCGATCTCGGCCAGCAGCGCGAAATCGAGCGGATCGCACGGCTCCTCGAACCAGCGCAGCGCGAACGGCTTCAGCCCTTCGGCATAAGCGAGGGCATCGTCACGCAAGAATTTCGAATTGGCGTCGACCGCAAGCTGGCCGCCCTGCGGCAGGATCGACTTGACCGCTTCGACCCTGAACAGATCGTCCTTGAGCGGCATGCCGCCGACTTTCATCTTCACCATCGTATAGCCGGCATCGAGATGGCCCTTCATCTCGTTCTGCAGATCTTGCGTGGTCTTGCCCGGCGCGTACCAGCCGCCGCCGACATAGCAGAACACCCTCTCTGCTACTTTGCCGCCGTTGTAGCGTTCGGCGAGCAAGCGATGCAGCGGCTTTTCCGCGATCTTGGCGACGGCGTCCCAGACCGCGACCTCGATCGTGCCGATGCCGATCGAGCGTTCGCTGTGGCCGCCGGACTTTTCGTTTTGCAACATGACGCCGAGGATTTTTTCCGGCGCGAAATTGTCGCCGGCCTCGTCGAGCAGCGATTGCGGCGGCGCTTTGAGAATGCGCGGAATGAAGCGGGCTCGCATCTGCGCGCCGCAGGCATAGCGGCCGGTGGAGTTGAAGGCGAAGCCCGTGACCGGCCTGCCGTCGCGCTTGACGTCGGTGATGGCGGCCACCACCGACGTCGTCATCTCCGAGAAATCGATGCTCGAATTGGCGAGCGTCGAATTCAACGGAATGGCGCTCTCGCGGATATCGACGATGCGCATGCCGAAAGATTACGCGATCACTGAATCTGCGGGATCTTGGCGTCGGCAATCACCTTGTGCCACTTGTCGATCTCTTTCTTGAGATAGGCGATAAAATCCGCCTGCGAATTGGCGACCACGTCGAAGCCGAGATCGGCGCATTTTTTCTTCACGTCGGGAAGCTGCATCAGCTTGACGATTTCGTTGTGCAGGAGATCGACGACCTCCTTCGGTGTTCCCGCCGGTACGAAGACCCCCTGCATGGTCTCCGATTCCTGATTGGGAATGCCGGCCTCCGCCATGGTCGGCACGTCGGGCAGCGCGCCCGAGCGCTTGGCCGCGGTGACGGCAAGCCCGCGCAGATTGCCGCCGGTGATTTGCGGTGCTGCGGGCGGGATGGCGGAAAAGCCGATCGGTGTGTGATTGCCGACGACGGACTGCACCGCGGGTTCGCCGCCAGTATACGGCACACTCGCGGCATCGAGCTTATAAGTCAGCTTGAACAATTCGGAAGCGAGCTGCGGCGTGGTGCCAAGCCCGGCATTGGCGATCGAATATTTGCCGGGATTGGCCTGGATGAGCGCGATCAACTCCTTCATGGTCTTGACCGGCAGCGATGGATGAACCGTCACGATATTCGGCGACGCGGCCGCGAGCGTGATCGGGATGAAGTCCTTGTACGGATCGTAAGGGTTATTGGCATAGAGGCTCGGATTGACTACGTAGCTCGAGCTTGCCACCAGGATCGTATAACCGTCGGGCGTCGCGCGTGCGGCCAGCGACATGCCGAGATTGCCGCCGGCGCCGACATGGTTCTCAACGAAGAATTGCTGCTTCAAGCTCTCGGACAGCTTTTGCGCCAGGATGCGCGCTATCACGTCGGTCGGCCCGCCGGCCGCGAACGGCGCGATGATTCTGACCGGATGGTCGGGATAGGCTGCGGCGGCAGGACCCTGCGCGCCGAGCAGTCCGGCGAGAAAAAAAGCTGCGGCCCATGCGGCCGCACGGGCCCATCGGCCGGGACATAACCCCATACCCCTCATTGCCACCTCCCTGCATTTTTTTACGATGCTATCATCACCAAGCCGCGCCGGGGAGTGTGCGCGACAAAATGTTTCGAAGGCGACGACAAGGGAAGGAAAGGCAATGGCGGGTAAGAAGGTAACGCGGGATGATCTGCGCGCAGCGGCGGAGAAGTACAAGAACTGGGGCAAATGGGGACCAAACGACGAGATCGGCACGCTCAATTACACGAGCCCGGAGGATATCGTCGCGGCAGCGCAGCTCGTGAAAAAAGGCAAGGTGATCTCGCTGGCGCTGAATTTCGACAATAACGGCCCACAGGGCGGCAAGACCAATTATCCGGCGCTCGGCCGTATCAATCCGCTGCACACCATGCTGCGCACCGGCACCGATGCTTATTCCGGCGTGCTCGACAGGCGCGGCATCCGCGCCGCCGACGACATGGTGGTGATCCCGCTGCAATGCGGCACGCAATGGGACGGGCTCGGCCACGTGTTCTACGAAGACAATATGTGGAACGGCTATGACTGCCGCGAAGTGTCGTCGTTCGGCGCGCAGAAATGCGGGATCGAAAAGACCAAAAGCAAGATGGTCGGCCGCGGCGTGTTTCTCGACGTCGCCCGCGCCCTGGGCAAGGACTATCTCGACGACGGCTACGGCATCAGCTGCGACGATCTCCACCTTACCGCGAAGAAGCAGAAGGTCGAATTTAGGCGCGGCGATTACATCATCGTGCGGACCGGCCAGATGGAGCGCTGCCTGAACGCCGGCAGCTGGGACGGTTATCCCGGCGGCGACGCGCCGGGCTTTGCCTTCGAGACGCTGGAATTCGTGGCCGAGACCGAGCTTGCCGCGCTCGCCAGCGACACCTGGGGCTGCGAGGTGCGGCCGAACAATACCGAGGGCGGCATCAATCAGCCTTGGCACTGGATCACCATCCCGATCATGGGCATGACCATGGGCGAGATTTTCTATGTGAAGGATCTCGCCGAGGATTGCGCCGCCGACGGCGTCTACGAATTCATGTTCGTCGCACCGGCTATTCCGATCACCGGTGCGGTCGGCTCGCCGACCAATCCGCTGGCGATCAAATAGCCGTGGCCTGTTGGTCCAACGGCAAGCACGGGGCGGAGCACAGACGATGAGCGACGAAGACAATCACGCGCGCGGCCTGAAGCTGCGCACCGAAATGTTCGGCCGCGAAGCGGTCGAGCAGCGCATGAAGGCTTTCGGCGAATTCGGGAAACCGCTGCAGCATATCATCAACGCCTATGCGTATGGCGACGTCTGGAGCCGGACTGCGTTGCCGCTCGCGACCAAGTCACTGGTCATGGTGGCGATGATGGCGGCGGTGGGACACCAGAAGGAATTGGGCGTGCATATCCGCGGCGCCCTGAAGAACGGCTGCAGCGCCGAGCAGATTCAGGAAGTGTTGCTGCTCCTGGCGCTTTATTGCGGCATTCCCGCCGCCAACGAGGCGCATCGGATCGCCGCCGAAATCTTGCGCGAACACAAGCAGATGTGATGGCAGACCCGGCTTGCGCTTTGTGCACCGGGACTTACCTCTATGGCGTTCTCGTAACCCTTCCAGCACAGCGGGCCATCGCGGACTATCGAATCATGAGCACCAGCATCGACACCAAGCATTATCCCGTCACCCATACCGACGCCGAGTGGCGCAAAATCCTGACCCCCGAGCAGTTCCACATCATGCGCGAGCACGGCACCGAGCGGCCTGGCTCCTGCGCGCTCAATTACGAGAAGCGGGCCGGTACATTCACCTGCGCCGGCTGCGGTCAGGAACTCTTCGTGTCCAAGACGAAATTCGAGTCCGGCACCGGCTGGCCGAGCTTCAACGATCCGGAGCCAGGCGCGGTCGAAACCTCGAGCGACAACAGCTACGGCATGGTCCGCACCGAGGTCCATTGCAGCCGTTGCGGCAGCCATCTTGGCCACGTCTTCGATGACGGTCCGCCGCCCACGCATCTGCGCTATTGCATCAACGGCGTGGCGATGAACTTCAAGCCGATGTGAATTTGCTGACGAGGCGTGGCGGTTACCGCAGCGGCACCGCGCCCGCGGCAGTCGCGAGCACGACGACTTTGGTGCCGAGCACGGTGCGGTCGTAAAGGTCGACGATGTCGTCATTGGTCAGGCGGATGCAGCCGGACGACACGTTATGGCCGATGGTCCACGGTTCGTTGGTGCCGTGGATCCGGTACAGGGTGTCCTTGTTGCCTTGCCACAGATAAAGCGCGCGTGCGCCGATCGGATTTTCCGGACCGCCCGGCATGCCAAGACCGCTCTGCAATTGCGACATGTGTTCGCGCAAATCGGGTTTGCGCGCCAGCATTTCGGCGGGTGGATACCAATCCGGCCATTCCTGTTTGCTATGGACCACCGCCAGGCCCGACCAGCCAAAGCCTTCGCTGCCGACGCCGACGCCATAACGGATCGCCTGGCCGTTGCCCTGCACCAGATAAAGAAAGTGACTTCCGGGATCGACGACGATCGTGCCCAGCCGCTCGGGTGAAGGGTATGTAACGACCCTTCGCGCAAATGCCGGATCGGCTTCGCGCGACACCGGAGTCGTCGCACAGGCGACCAGCCCCAATAGGGCCACCGCAGCTATGCCGCCTGCCGCGACCGCACAACGGATCGGAACCGTCCCGTTCCCCGCTGTCATGGGCCATAACCCAGCCTGCGACTGGAGGCTATTCTAGCGCAAAAGCCGGCGTGCAATAAGGCGGAATATCAAGGCCGCCACAGGCGGACGAAAGGTTGCGGTCGTCAGCGCCGCAAAAGTTCCCGCACCGCGCGGCCGGCCTGATCGATCGCCAAATGCGCATAAGCATCGCCGCCGGCATCGGAATTGGCGATGGCGACGCGGCCGTCGGTGCGCCGCGCCACCTCGAGCACACGCTCCTCATAGTCGTCGGGATCGAACAGCGAATTCGCCACATAGCCATAACCGTGAGCCCAGCGATTGACGGTGATCGCTTCGATATCGCGGTCGCTGACAAAGCCGCCGGGGCCGAGCATACGGTCGAGTTGATTGCGGATGCGCGTCTCGAAATCGGCGAAAGTCATTGTCAGAAGCTTCTGCCGTCCGGCGCGAAATTGGGCCCGTGCATCGAGCCCGGAATTCGGCGCGCCCGGCACATGTTCGAGATGCAGCACCATCGGCTCCGCCGGATCGCGCGGATGGCGATAGCCGCCGAGATCGACCGGGAAGTCGAGCGCGACGTCAGTGAAGAAAGACATCGGCGCCGAGATCTGCGAGACTTTCAGCTCGAGCCAAGCCTGCCAATTGCGCACGACGACATTGGTGTAGACGAGCGGCGTCTTGACGTTTTGCGCCAGCGCCGCGCGCTGGTCGGCTGGAAGCTCCGGCATCAGATAGGGAATCATCATGTGGAAGCAGGCGAGCACCGCGTGCTTTGCCGTGACTCGGTGCGGGCTGCCGCCACGGACATAGCCGATGCTGACCTGCTCGCCGCTTTGCCGCACATCGATCACGGTCGAGTCGAGGCGGATGCGCACCCTGCCGTCGTCGCGGTCGAGCCGGTCATAGTCGAAATCCGCAAGCACGACGTCATCCATCGTGGTGCCGCCGGCGATGCCGGGAATAAGGCGGCGCACCAGAAGCCGCGCCAGCGACGCATTGCCGTCGGGGAAATGATAGATATAGGGCTCTTGCCATTCGGCAGGCTCGTCGGCGCCGAGGTCCAGGCCGGCGAAACCCGGATAGCCGAAATCGCGCACATCGGCGGCGGCCACTGCGTCGGCGCCGAGCCCGAAGAAGCCGAGCGGGCGGCCCTGAAAGCAATTTGCTATTTCGGCGCTGCAGCCGCAGATCTCGATCAGATAATCGCGATAGCTCGTGGTTTTGAGAATTTTGCGCTTCTCGTCGGCCGAGGTGCCGGCCAGCGGATCGCGCGTGGGATCGTAAAGCGCGCGCAATTGCGCCTTGCTTGCCTCCGAGATCGGCATGGCGGCAATGAAACTTTCAAGCTGCGGCCGCGCCACCTTATTCCCGCGCGACAGCAGTGCATCGCCCGGCACCAGCATGTCGCTGCCGAATGTCTCGCGGTCGAAGAACACGCCATGCGACAGGCCGAGCGACGCGTAGAAGCCGCGATCGAAAGCGGTGTCGAAGCGCGCCACGTCGATGCCGAGATCGCGCAGCAATCCCTTGGCGGTTTCGCTCCATAATGTCTTCGGCGATTGGATCGACTGGCTGCCGCCATAGCCGATCAGGAGGCGCCGCTTCAGGCGCGCCTTGGATGCAAAATTCGGCCTGAATTCATTGCGCTTGGCATGGCCGCCGAAATCATCGCAATTGTCGAGGATGAGAATGCGGGCATCCGCGCCCGCGGCCTGGCGATAGAAATAGGCCGCCGCCAGCCCGCTAATGCCGCCGCCGACCACGACCAGATCGTAGTTCGCTTCGGCAGCCGTGCCATCGATGCCGAAGCGCTGGCCTTCCCGGGCAAAGGCATGCGCGACCTCGAACGAGCCCGGATGCTGGCCGCGCAGGCCGGTCAACGCCGGCGGATAGCGCGAAGGGTCGGCCGCGAGCTGCTCGGCCGGCGTCAGGCCGGCAGCGATCGCGAGCGCAGTGCCGTTGAGAAAATCGCGGCGGGTGACAGTCGGCATGCAGCACTCTACTACATTACCTACGCGCTGGCCGATCCCGGTTGAGTGATCGCAACTGGCGTATTATGCGGTTGATTCGTCAGGCGAGCGCGCAGGGCCGTGGTTTCACGCCTCCTTGCGGCGCCGTATTGGAGGCAGCAATGCTGAGAATGGCATCTTCCATTGCCGCGGCTTGGCTTTTGCTCGCGCCGGCGGCAGCAGCGGCGACCGCGCCTCGATCGGCTCCGTCGGGTATCAACACCTTGGATCACAGCGCGCAGCTTTATGCGCAAAATAACGCCGTTCGCAATAATCCCATGCGCCTGCAGCCGTCGGCGCGCCGGTTGCCGCCGCAAGCCCAGGGGCCGGTGAAGGTCTATTTGCTGCGCGGCCTTCTGAACGTGTTCTCGCTCGGCATGGATGACCTTGCCGCCAAGCTTCAGGCCGACGGCATTGCGGCGACGGTCACGAACCATGCCGACGCCGACTTTGTCGCCAGCCGGATCGTGACGACCTATAATGGCGGCGACCACGGTCCGATCGTGCTGATCGGTCATTCGCTCGGCGCCGATGCCATCGTCGATGTCGCCACTACGCTGGCGCACTACAATATCCCGGTCGCGCTTCTGGTGCTTTTCGACGGCACCGATCAACATCTCATTCCGGCGAATGTCGCGACCGCGATCAATTACACCAAGCACTTTATGATCTCGCCCATACCCGGGTCGCGCACCGCGGTGTCGAATGTCGATCTCAGCGGCGATGCCGGCATCGATCATCTCAATATCGACACCACTCCTTCATTGCAGGCACAAACGGTCAATTACGTGCTCCAGGCCGCTTCGCCTGCGCCGCCGCAACCGGTCCCGCGCCGGCAGTGAGCCGGCATCGGCGGCAAGACGATTCCGTGTCGACGAATCACGGCGGTCCCGGCGCAAGCGGCGGCACCGGCGGCACGGGTGTCGCAACAGGCTCGCTGCGGTGCAGCCAGGTCATCGACGCATAGGCGCCGACCCACGACCCCGCGGCAGCAAACACCACATAGACCGCATTCGACGTGTAGCTGATCACCGAGACCGCGGCGAGCAGGTACCAGACCGCGCTCCAGTTCGCCGCGCGGAATCTGTGCCGTGAAGCAACCGCGGCCGTGAACATGACAAAGACCGCATCGGTGACAATGGTCGCGCCAAACACGGCGAGCGCGACCAGCGGGTTGAAGGAGAGGTGAGCAAAGGGAATGGCGATGTCCATCTCGGCGTCTCGATTTTCTCGTGCTTTTATTTGCACATGCAGCACGGTTCGCGGTGAGGCGATCGATCGCCGATTTGGCTACGCCGCCTTCGCCCCCCACAGCCGCGCGCTGGCGAGCGCCGCGCCTTCGCTGAGCGCTTTGAGCTTCGCCCAGACGATACTGTCGGCGACCATCGGCTGCTCGCGCACCGCGGTGCCGAAGCCGCAATCGACGCCGGCGATGACGCGGTCGCGGCCGACAAGGTCGGCATAGCGGCCGATGCGCTGCGCCACCAGTTTCGGATGCTCGACGAAATTGGTCGTCGAGTCGATGACGCCGGGAATGAGGATCCTATCGTCGGGAATCTTGATGGTTTTCAGATCCTCCCATTCGTGATCGTGGCGCGGATTGGCGGCCTCGATGCTGAAGGCCAGGATCCTGGCCTTGAACGCGATGTCGATGATCTTGGTCACCGGCAGATCGTGGGTGTGCGGCCCTTCGTAATTGCCCCAGCAGATATGCAGCCTGATGCGGTCGGCCGGCAGGCCCTCGATCGCGGCGTTCAGCGCCGCAATATTGCGTTCGGCGATCTTGCTGCGGAATTCGTCGTCGCTGAGACGGCGGTACTGATTGTTGCGCGCCGAGCCGAGATCGGGCGCGTCGATCTGCAGGATGAAGCCGGCTTCGACGATGGCACGGTATTCGACCTTGAGCACATCGGCCAGCGCCGCGACATAGGCCTCTTCGCTCGGATAATGCAGATTGATGATGAAACGCGTCAGAATGCCGGGCGAGGGCGCGGTCATGAACGCTTCGGTCGGCTTCGATTTATCGACAGCTGCTTTGAGATGGACGAGGTCGCGATCGAGCGCGGAGCGGTCCTTGTAGCGCAATTCACCGACGCAGCCGGGGAACGCCACTGCGGCGAAACTGCCTTTCTGGGCGAAGTCCGGATGCGCCAACAGATCGCGGCCGATCATGATGTCGCGCCCCTTTTCGGCGGCGCGTGGATCCACCTCGATGCCGCCGACCCGGTGCCGGATGTAGGTCGTATAGGACGGCTTGCTCATCTCGCCGTCCGAGACCACGTCAACGCCGCAAGCGACCTGTTGCGCGACGATGTCTTCAACGGCTTTGGCGGTCGTCGCCTCGAACTCGGCGGGCGGAATGACCGCGCCTTTCTCCCGGTCAAGGATCAGCGCGATCAGCGACTTCGAGCGCGGCAGGCTGCCAGTATGGGTGGTGATGATGCGGTCGGTCGAGGTCTTCATGATCGCTCCCTGAACATATCTGCTGACGCAATTCGATGAGCTGCGGCTCTCGGCGGCCCATCATTCTTACATCGCACGGATGATTCCGGCACGGTAATAGGCCGTTGTCGAAGCCCGGTGCGGGGGATACTGTGCGCGCCGCGTGCCTCGAGGCAAGAGTGCCGCGCGCAGAATTAAAGGGTGAAAGTCGTCATGCATATCGTCGATCTGAGCCGGGACCTTTATCACCGCACGCCGTCCTATCCGGGACAGCCGCCGATTATCCATGGCATCTGGAAAACGCACGACGAGGCCTTGGCGGAATCCGGCGGCGTACAAGGCAACAGCGTGATGTTCTTCTCGATGCCGGATCACGGTGGCACGCATATCGATGCGCCGCGGCATTTCGGCAAGAGCGGAACGCCGATCGACAAATATCCGCTGGAGAATTGCATCGTCCAAGGCATTTGCATCGATCTGCGCCATATCGCGCCGCGCGCCGAGATCACGCCCGAAGACCTCGACGCCGCTGTGAAGAAGGCCGGTGTGCTGATCCCGAAAAAGGGCACCGTGCTGCTTTGCACCGGCCATCACGCACGCACCTTTCCGACCGCGGCTTATGCGACCGACAATTCGGGCGTCAATGTCGCGGCGACCGAATGGCTCGCCAAACAAGGCATCGTGCATTTCGGCATCGACTCGATGCGGCCGGGACCCGAAGGCAAGGTCAATTCGCTGGTTCACAAAGCCTGTCTCGAGCTCGACATCACCCATATCGAGAGCCTGTGCAATCTCGAGAGCTTGCTCGGCCGGGGTGAATTCCAGTTCATCGGCCTGCCGTTGAAGTGGCGTGAAGGTACCGGCTCGCCGATCCGCGCGGTCGCGGTGTTCAACGACTGACAATCAAATAAAAAATTAGGGCTGGAGGACGCCGGCACATGATGCTCGGGCACAATCGTAAAATGACCGGGGCGCAATGCCTCGCCGATATGTTCAAGGGTTACGGCGTCACGCACGTCTTTCATGTACCCGCCGTGCTGCGCACGACCTTCGCCGAGATGGAGCGCCGCACCGACATCAAGCGGCTGCATGTCCACGGCGAGAAGGCAGCCGCCTACATGGCCGACGGCTATGCGCGCGCTTCGGGCAAGCCCGGCATCTGCATGGCGCAGGTGATCGGTGCGCTCAATCTCGCCGCCGGCTTGCGCGACGCCTGGCTGGCGCATTCGCCCGTCATCGCCATGACCGGCGGCCGCGAGCCGAAGACCAAGTTCCGCAAGGTCTATCAGGAGATCGATGACATGCCGGCGTTCGAGCCGGTGACCAAGTTCAACGCTACGGTCGACGACGTCGCGCGCTTTCCCGACATGGTGCGGCAGGCCTTCCGCACCGCGGTCACCGGCTGTCCGGGCCCGGTGCATTTGCAGTTTCGCGGCAATGAAGGGCAGATCGATATGGACGAGGCAGAACTGGAGCCGCTCGTTGAGCCACAGTTCACCCGCGTGCCGGCGTTTCGTCCGGAGCCGGACGCAGCGAGCGTGGCGGCGGCGCTGAAGATTTTGCAAGACGCCGAGCGGCCGGTGATCGTGGCCGGCGGCGGCGTGCGCGCCTCAGGGGCCGCGGCCGAACTCATAGCGCTTGCGGAAGCCTTGCAGATTCCTGTCGCGACTTCGCTCAACGGCAAAGACTCAATTCCGGGCAATCATCCGCTGTCGGTCGGTGTGGTCGGCACCTATTCGCGCGAGAGCGCCAACCGCGTCGTCAATGCCGCCGATCTCGTCTGTTTCATCGGCACCGAGACCGGTGGCATGACGACGCATTTCTGGGCGGTGCCGAAGATCGGCACGCCTGCCATCCAGATCGACATCGAGCCGGAGGCGCTCGGCCGCAATTATCCGCTCGCCGCTGCGGTGAATGGCGATGCCAAAGGCACGCTGACGAAAATGCTGGCGGCTTGCGACCGCGGCAGCGCCGCCAAGCGCAAGGCCTGGGTCGCGCAAGCGCAATCCGTCTGCGGCGAGTGGCGGGCAAAATACAAAGCGGCACTGCATTCGGACGCGGTGCCGATCCGGCCCGAGCGGCTCTGCCACGAATTGACGCAGCACGTGCCGGACAATGCCATCGTTGTGGTCGATACCGGCCACGCCGGCATGTGGATGGGCGGCATGTTCGATCTCGCCGCGCCGCGGCAAAGCTATATGCGCAGCGCCGGCCATCTCGGCTGGGCCTTTCCGGCCGGCCTTGGCGCCAAATGCGCGTGCCCCGAGCGGCCGGTCGTGACCTTCACCGGCGACGCCGGCTTTTGGTACCACATCGGCGAAGTCGAGACGGCGGTGCGCTGGAACATCAATGCGGTGACGGTCGTCAACAACAACGGCGGCGGCAATCAGAGCAAGCGCGGCTTCGACCGCGTCTATGGCGGCGAGCAGACGCAGAAGGCGCGTGAATTGTGGACCTTCAGCAAAATGAATTTCGCCCGCCTCGCCGATGACATGGGCGCGCTCGGCATCCGCGTGGAGAAGGCCGCGGAATTCCCGGCGGCGCTGGCCAGTGCGTTGGCGGCGAATCGCCCGGCAGTCATTGATGTTGTCACCGATATCGAAGTGCTGGCGCCCACGGCGGTGAGCTAATTTTCCGGCGGCGGAACAAATTTGGGCGAAATCCGGGCGGGCCGCGACAAATCGCGAGTTCCGCTTCAAATTCCGGTTACAATGCATGCAAGCAAACCGTCCAATTCGCCGCCTCGCTCGTGCCCGATAATTGTGACAGACTGCAGTTCTGACTGGCGCCAATTTTATTGCGGGGTCGATGAACACAGCACGGGAATCGGCGGTTCGGCTCCTCAAGCTGATGATGGTTGCGTCGCTGGTGCTGCCGGCGGCCGTGTTCGCCTACGCTTCCTGGGTCACCTACAGCGACATCCATGCGGCCGCCGACGAGCGCATCGAACGCTCGATCGACGTCATGCAGCAACAAGCCTTGCGCGTCTTTGAAACCGTCGACCGGACCTTTGCCGAGGTCGCTGAAGTCGTGCGCGGCATGTCGAACCAGGATATTCACGCCGCGCAGGTGAGCCTGCATGCTCGGCTCGATCGCATCCAAGGCGTCATGCCGCAGGTGCAGACGATCATGATCATTGGTCACGACGGCAGCCCGCTGGCATCGAGCCGGATGGAAACCGTCGAGGCCGACGCCGATTTTTCCCGTCGTGACTATTTCGTCGTTCAGAAAGACTCCGATGCCGGCACTTATGTCAGCGACGTGCGCGCGCCGCGTCTGCCGGGCAATGGCGAAGATTTCTTCGTCCTGTCGCACCGGCTCGAAGCGGCCGATGGTACATTCAACGGCATCATCGCGGTCTCGATCCGGCCGGGCTATTTCGAGAAATTCTATCAAATGGTCGGGCAGACGCCCGGCAGTTTCTACGCTCTGGTGCGTGGCGACGGCGCCATCCTCGCCCGCGTTCCCGAAGACAAGACGCATACGCGGCAATTGAGCGCGAAAAGCATGTTCACGTCCGCAATCGGCAATGGCGCCAAAAGCGGCCTGTTCACCGTCCAGTCCGAGATCGACGGCGTTCCCCGCCGCATCGGCTTTCGCCGGCTTGAAGGTTTCCCGGTTTATGCGCTTGCCGGCATCGAGACCGGAGAGATCCAAGCCGAGTGGCTGTCTGCAATCGGCTCGTATCTGATGTTCGGGCTGCCGGCGGCGCTCTTGCTGTTCGGGGTGCTGTGGATCGCGCTCAAGCGCACCGAACGCCTGCACGAGGAGGCCGAGCGGCGGGAGATGGCGGAGGACGCACTGCGTCAGGCGCAGCGGCTCGAGGCGATCGGCCAGCTGACCGGCGGTGTCGCGCATGACTTCAATAACCTTTTGATGATCGTGAGCGGCACGGTGCAGCGGTTGCGCCGGCACATCATCGGCGAGAAGGAAACGCAGCTCCTCGACACCATCGCCAACGCCACCGATCGCGGCGGCAGCCTGACCCGTCAGTTGCTCGCGTTCTCGCGGCGGCAAATGCTGCAACCGAGCGTGGTCGATCTGGCGCAGCATCTGCCCGAAATCAAGGAAATGCTGAGCCGCTCGCTGCGCGGCGACATCGTCATTCGCGTCGTGGTGCCGCGGCGGCCCTGCTACGTGAAGGTCGATACCAGCGAGTTCGAACTCGCCTTGCTCAATCTCGCCTTCAATGCCCGAGACGCCATGCCGTCCGGCGGTTCGCTCACCATCACGGTGAAGCCGGTACTGATGCGCGGCAAGGCGTCGGAAGAGGGCTTGAGCGGCGAATTCGTTGCCATCCGCGTAGCCGATACCGGCACCGGCATTCCCACGGAGGTCTTGCCGCGGGTGTTCGAGCCGTTCTTCACCACCAAGGAAATCGGCAAAGGCACGGGGCTGGGCTTGAGCCAGGTCTATGGCTTCGCCCGCCAATCCGGCGGGGCCGCCAGCATCTCGTCGTCGCCGCGGCGCGGTACTGCGGTTACTTTGTTCTTGCCGCGAACCTGGGAGGCACCGGCCGCGCCGCGCGAGCAAAGCGAAGCTGCGCGCACGTCGCCCGCAGCGGGCGTGGTGCTGCTGGTCGAAGACAATGCCGAGGTTGCCGAGGTCACCAAATCCTATCTGGAGCAGCTCGGCTGCCAGGTTCGCCATGTCGAGAGCGCCTGGGCGGCGCTGGAGTTCCTCGATCACGACGCCGGTATCGATCTTGTGTTCTCGGATATTCTCATGCCCGGCGGCATGAACGGTTTGGAGCTAGCCGAAGCCGTGCGCCGGAAATATCCGAAACTCGCAGTGCTGTTGACCACGGGGTACAGTTCAAGTGCGCAGGATGCCTTGCGCCGCGGCTTCGATGTGCTGCAGAAGCCTTACAATATCGCCGCGCTCGAACACGCCCTGCATGAGGCATATGGCACGCATGAAGAGCCGCCGCGGCAGGAGGCGGTGGGCTGA
This sequence comes from Xanthobacteraceae bacterium, assembly GCA_035509535.1. Classification (GTDB taxonomy): domain Bacteria; phylum Pseudomonadota; class Alphaproteobacteria; order Rhizobiales; family Xanthobacteraceae; genus BOG-931. The sequence continues at coordinate 45,117 of DATJLN010000088.1, forward strand.
ATGGTCTGGCGCATCATCCCAAAAAGCGCGCCCTTGGACTTGATCCGGAAATCCAGTTCACCAGGGCAGTTTCGGCAGCGTAGCGGCGAGTGACGCGGCCATGCTGACCGACATCAGCCAGCCGATGGCACAAAATGAAATCACCATCCACGCGTCCTTGGCGCCGAAATCGGCGGGCCGGGCGGGAATTGCGAGCTCACCACGATTGGGCATGTCATGCTCCTTAATGATGGCCTGAGGCGGGACCGCTTCATTTCACGCGAAACTCGGTTTCACACGAAACTCGGAAGCAAATCCCGCGCCGCAGGCGGCACGCGCCCGGCAATAGCTGGCCTGCGTAAACGGGAGTGTGGCAAAGCGGAGTAAACGATTCGGTAAGAAAGCCCGGTACTGCGGGATTTCCGGCCGGCGGCCTCCTACCTTCAGATAAGGCTCCGCGGCGCCGGTCCGGGCGCCCCGTCAGGCGGCTTGCTGCGCCAGCCCGCTGGTCAGGAGTTTCCTGTCCACGGCGCCTTCCCATTGGGCGATGACGATGGTGGCGAGCGCATTGCCGAGGATGTTGACGGCAACGAAGGCGGACGACAGCAACCGGTGTACGCCCAGAATCAAGCCGACAGCGGCGACCGGAACGGTGCCGGTCGCCGCCAAGGTCGACACCAGCACCACGATAGCGGAACCGGCGACTCCGGCGCCGCCCTTTGACGTGACCAGCAGGATGCCGAGAAGGCCGAGCTGTTGCGTCAACGACAGGTCGACCCCGGTCGCTTGGGCGAGAAAGATCGATACGGCGGCGAAATAGAGACAGGTGCCGTCATGATTGAACGCATAGCCGGTGGGCAGGACAAGCCCGACGATCGATTCGTCGCAGCCGAGCGCGGTGAGCTTCTGCACGAGCTGCGGAAACACCGATTCCGAGGAGCTGGTGCCGAACACGACCAGAAGCTCGGCGCCGATATAGCGGATCAGCGAATAGAGATTGATGCCGCTCCACCAGGCGATCGGCCACAGCACAATGACGATGAACAGACCGCAGGTGAGATAGAACTCGCCGACCAGGGCGCCGAGTGTGGTGAGCGAGGCCAGCCCGAACTTGCCGACCGTGAAGGCGATCGCGCCCATCGCGCCGATCGGCGCGAGCCACATGATATAGCCGATGATCTTGAACACCGTGAGCTTGGTGATCTCGATCATGTCGATCATCGGCTGGCCGCGCTCGCCGACGGCAAGCAGGCCGAAAGCGAACAGCACGGACAGAAATACGACCTGCAGCACATTGCCGTTGGTGAAGGCGGACAGCGCGGTGTGCGGCACGATGTTGAGAAAGAAGCCGCCGGCAGAGATCGTCTGCGCGGTGTGCTGATAGGAATCAAGGGCGTGCGCCGGCAGGGCCGAAAGATCGAAATGGGCGCCTTTGCCGGGCGCCAGGATGTTGATCGTGGCCAGTCCGATGATCAGCGCCAACGTTGTCACCACTTCGAAATAGATCAGCGCGCGGATCGCGACACGGCCAACGCGTTTGGCCTCACGCACCGTGGCGATGCCGTGCACCACCGCGCAAAAGATGATGAGGCCGACAAACATGGCGATCAGGCGGATGAACAGTTCGCCGAGCGTGGCCATGAACTCAGCGCTGTGCGGCCAGACATAGCCGATCGCCGCGCCCAAAATCATGCCGCCGAAGACCTGCACCGACATGTCCTTGTAGAGGGGCTTGCGGCGGGTCGCGGTGGCAGGCGCGGCAGCACTCTGAGTTGTAGTCGCCATCTCGATGATTTCCTCCGGCGGGCCTTTGGCGGATCATGATCGATCTCGGTCCGGTCTGGTCCGGGCCTTGGTCGGATCTTGCGTGGTCCTCATGCCGTGCCGGCGGCGCCGTGGCAAGGGCTGCGGTCGCGGCCGGCTGCGCCTATTCGCTTACTTACGTTTTATGTTGACGCCCGGCCTTAGGAATTGGATATCCCGCCGCGACGCGACTGAAATGCCGCGTCGTGTGCAACCGTACGAGGTCAAATGCCAGCCGTTATCGACATCCATCCGCACATTATCTCACCCGACCTCCAGCTTTATCCGCGCGCCCCGCTCGGCGGCAAGCAATCGGATTGGTCGGCCACCCGGCCGGTGTCGCTGGAACAGCTGATCGCGGCCATGGATGCGACCGGCATCCAGAAAGCCGCCATCGTGCAGGCCTCGACCTGTTACGGCCATGACAATTCCTATGTTGCGGATGCGGTTGCCGCCTATCCCAAGCGTTTCACCGGCGTGTTCTCGGCCGACGTTCTGGCGCCCGACGCCACCATCAAGATGCGTCACTGGATGGAGCGCGGCCTCACCGGCATGCGGCTCTTCACCTTCGGCAGCACGATGAGCGAGCAGGCGTCATGGCTCGACGATCCAAAATCCTTTCCGGCCTGGACCTATGCTGCCGATCATGGTCTTTCGATCTGCATGCAAATGGCGGCATCCGGCATTCCGCAACTCGTCAAGATGATCGAGCGCTTCCCGAAAGTGAAAATTCTTCTCGATCACATGGCGCGGCCCACGCTCGATGACGGTCCGCCCTATGCCGCCGCGGCAAGCCTGTTCCGGCTCGCCCGCTTTCCGAACGTCTATCTGAAACTGACCAAGCGCAATTTCGAGCAGGCCGGTAGCGGCAAGGCGACGCCGCAGACGTTCTTCCCGAAGCTCGTCGCCGAATTCGGCGCCGAGCGGCTCGCCTGGGGCTCGAATTATCCGTCATCGGAAGGCACGCTGCCGGATATCCTGAAGGTCGCGCAGGCGTCGCTCGGCGTCCTGCCGCAGAACGATCAGGAGTGGATTTTTGCCAAGACCGCGCAGGTGCTTTACCCGGCGTTGAAGGATTAACAGCCGTCATGGCCGGACCTGCTCCGGCCATCTGCGCCTTGCAGCCGGCACAGCAGTCAAGGATTGCGACAATGGCGTCAGAGAGACCGAAATTGACCACCATGTTGGGCAATTATCCCGACACCGCAGCGCTGAAAAAAGGCGAACTCAAGCCGAAACTGTTCGACTTCGATTTCGCTGAAGTGAAAGTCGCCAATCAGCTGTTCAAGTCGATCGTGCGCGATGCCAAATACGACATCGGCGAACTGGCCATCGTCACCTATTTGCAGGCCAAAGCCTATGGCAAGCCTTACGTGCTGTTGCCGGCGGTCATTGTCGGCCGCGGCCAGCATCACACCATTGCCTATAATCCGGAGCGCGGTCATCTCGGTCCCGCCGATCTCGAGGGCAAGCGCGTCGGCGTGCGCGCCTATACGGTGACCACCGGCGTGTGGGTGCGCGGCATCTTGCGCGAGCAATACGGCATCGACGAAAAGAAGGTGAAATGGGTCACCTTCGAGGATCCGCACCTCGCCGAATTCAAAGACCCATCCTACGTGGAGCGCGCCGCGCCCGGCAAGACGCTGCCGCAAATGCTGCTGGACGGCGAACTCGACGCCGGCATTGTCGGCGATCACATGCCCGATCCGCGGCTGAAATACCTCATCCCCAATCCCGAGGAAGAGGCGAGGAAGTGGGCGCTGTCGCACGGCGGCGTGCCGATCAACCATCTCGTGGTGATGCGCGACTCGGTCGCCCGTGCGCGTCCCGACATCGTCAAGGAAGTTTTTGATCTCTTGCACCAGAGCAAGCTCGCGGCAAAGCTGCCCGACACCGGGACGGCGCTCGATCCGCTGCGCTTCGGCGTCGAGGCCAATCGGCAAGCGCTCGACGTGATCATCGATTTCGCCTTCGGCCAAGGCATGATCCCGCGCCGCTTCAGCGTCGATGAACTGTTCGACGACACGACGCGGCGTCTCGCCTTTTGAGCTGATTGTGTGAGCGTGCCGGAATGGCCGGGCTCGGCCGCTCCCGGCATGGTGTCGCGGTATCGGCTGCGGTTTGCGCTATTGACGCCGCGTTTATGTGCAAGCCCCGGATTGTTCACTGCGCGGCAATAGACTGTTTCAGGTCCGCTCAATAGCTGAACGCTCCGTTCAGTCACATTTCCCTCGAAGCCCGGCAGCAAGGGGCTGCGTGGGGTCAAGTTAGGGAGATGTGCCATGAAGAGGCTTTTTTCCAGCAAATATCTTTCGGCCGTGCTTATCGCAGCGGCGTTTGCCGCGAGCGGCGCAGTGCCGGCGTCGGCTCAGGCCTTGAGCCATTACGGTAGCGTGTTGCCGCACTATTTCGATGCGTCCGGCGAGTTGAAATGGGGTGCATGGGCTCCGTCGTCGGCAGAACACAAAGTCATCATCCCCTCGCATAATCTTTATCTGTACGCAAAGCCGCACGCCCATCGCGCCGGTGCGCGCTGAAGTGCGCTGAAACAACAGATCGCTTTGGCATCCGGTCGGATGCCGTTCTTCGAAGGGCGCGGCCGTTCAGTTCGGCCGCGCCTTCCCTTTGCCGAGATGACCGTCATGGCTGACGACGAGAAGGATTTTGCCGCGTCCCGGACGCGAAGCGGCACTGCCGGTCCGGCTCTTCGCAAGCGCGGCGCAGGGCAGACCGGGATTGTTATTCGCCGAGCTCATGCAGGATTTCGGCGGTATGCTCGCCGAGCCGCGGCGCTGGCCGTTCTGACGCCATCGGCGTTTGGTCGAGTATGATTGGGGTGCGGATGCCGGGGATCGTGCCGCCTTTGGCAGCGTCGCTTTTCAGGGCGAGCTTCATGCCGCGATGCACAACCTGTGGATCGGCAAAGACCTGTTCGAGATTATTGATCGGCCCCGCCGGGATGCCGGCATTCTCGAGCTTCTCGAGGAGTTCGTCGCGCTTGCGCTGCGAAGTCAACTCGGAAATCTTGCCGACAAGCTCGTTGCGCTGCGCCAGGCGGCCCTTGTTGTCCTTATAGGCTTTCACTTCGGCCAATTGCGGCACGCCGAGAATGCCGCACAGCTTGATGAACTGTCCGTCATTGCCGGTGGCGATGATGACCTGGCCGTCGGCGACCGGGAATACCTGATAAGGAACGAGATTGGGATGGGTATTGCCGATCCGCTTGGGGATATCGCCGGAGACGAGAAAGTTCAGTGCCTGGAAGGACAGCACGCCGACCGTCGAATCCACAAGGGCGGTGTCGACGTAGCCGCCCTTGCCGGTCTGCTGCCGGCGGACCAGAGCGGCGAGAATGCCGATCGCCGAATAGGCGCCGGAGAAGATATCGGAGACAGCAACCCCGCAGCGCATCGGCTCACCATCGGCAGTGCCGGTGAGCCCCATCAAACCGCCAATGCCTTGCGCCATCAGGTCATAGCCGGCCCGCGGCGCCGCCGGCCCGTCCTGGCCGAAACCGGTCACCGAGCAGTAGATCAGGCGTGGATTGAGCGGTGCCAGGCTTGCATAGTCGAGGCCGAACTTTTTCAAGCCGCCGACCTTGAAATTTTCGATCAGCACGTCGGAGCGCGCCGCAAGCTTCTTGACGATGCGCTGGCCGTCGGCGCTGGCGAAATCGACCTCGATCGAACGCTTGCCGCGATTGGCGCTGTGAAAATAGGCAGCGCTGAGATGGCCGCCGTCGGCGGCCGGCACAAAGGGCGGTCCCCAGGCGCGGGTGTCGTCGCCCGCGCCGGCGCGCTCGACTTTGATGACGTCGGCGCCGAGATCGGCAAGGATCTGGCCCGCCCAGGGCCCGGCGAGAATCCGTGCCAGTTCCACGACGCGTATCCCAGCTAAAGGCCCCTGTTTTGGCGAACCCGACATTGCCCACTCCTTAAGCACCGCGGCGGACCACCGCGCGGGCCTAACTGACAAAGCGGGGCGAATTTGTCCAGAAGTTCAGCTGCGGGACGACCTGCTCAGCGCGTCGTTTAAGCGCGGTAAAGCCTAATTTGTCTACAGTTCTTTAGCTTTCTCCTGCTTGTCATGACCTTGTCCGATCATTAGCTAAGAGCTGCCGGATGGGATGAAGCGGTGAATACGACATTCTTCAGCGAGATGCTGCAGAGCATCGCCGATCGAAGCCGGGCGCTGATCAAGCGCGAGCGCCGGGAACCTGCGCACGAACGTTCGGCGAGCCTGATCGAACAATGCGAGGCGCTGTTGTCCGGCCGCGGCGAGGCGTCCGGCGTGGCGCTCGCCCAGGATATCCTGACGCGCTATGCCGACACCACGATCGGGCCGCGGATCGGCTTCTTCGAGGCGCTGGCCAGCACATTCGGCCATGATCAGGCGCGACTCGACCACGCCATCGCCGCCTATCGGGCCTCGCCCACCCCCGAAAATGCCTCCGAACTGCACCGCGCCAGCGAACCGCGGCGGCTTGAACTGTTTCGCCGGCTCAATCTTGCGCCGGGCGGTACCGCGGCCTTGGTCCATATGCGCGAGCAATTGCTCGACGCCATGGCGCATCGCGACGATCTGAAAGTCATCGATAGCGATTTCGTCCATCTTTTCTCGTCCTGGTTCAACCGCGGCTTTTTGGTGCTGCGCCGGATCGACTGGTCGACCTCGGCGGCGATCCTCGACAAGATCATCCGCTATGAGGCGGTGCACGAGATTCAGGATTGGGACGATCTGCGCCGGCGCATCGATCCGCCCGACCGCCGCTGCTATGCCTTCTTTCATCCGGCCCTGGTCGACGAGCCTTTGATCTTCGTCGAGGTGGCGCTGACGCGTGACATCCCGGGCGCGATTGCGCCGATCCTGTCCGACAAGCGCGAGCCGGTCGAGCCGCAGCGGGCGACGACAGCGGTGTTCTATTCCATCACCAATTGCCAGCGCGGCCTCGCCGGAGTGACCTTCGGTCACTTCCTCATCAAGCAGGTGGTCGAAGAGGTTTCGCGTGAGGTTCCCCGGGTCGGTACCTTTGTCACCTTGTCGCCGGCGCCGAATTTCGCCGCTTGGCTCAAGCGCGAGCGCGCCAATGCCGCCTCCCAGGTGATCGACGACGAGGATCGCGAGGCGCTGGCCGATCTCGACAGCGAAGGCTGGTGGCATATGCCGGACCTCGCCGAGCGCATTCGCGAGCCGCTCCTGCGCGCCGCCGCCTGGTACTATGTCCGCGCGCGCAACGGCCGTGGGCTGCCGGTCGACGCCGTGGCGCGCTTTCATCTCGGCAATGGCGCGCGGCTGGAACGGCTCGACTGGCTCGCCGACATGTCGGAGCGCGCGCTCAAACAGTCGCACGGCCTGATGGTGAACTATCTCTACGATATCGATTATATCGAGCGCAATCACGAGGCCTATGCGCAACAGCGCACCATCGCTGCGTCGAGCGCGGTGACCCGGCTGGTGACGACGCCGACGCGGGAAATCGTTCCGGTTTCGGGGTAGAGTCCTGGCGTGCTGAATGCAGGCGCCCATGCCCTCACTTCGCGGCATTCTTGAAACCGTTCTGTATGTCGAGGATTTCTCGCGCGCCTGTCACTTCTACGAACAGGTGCTGGGGCTCAATTCCATCTACCGCGATCAGCGGCTGTGCTCCTACGATGTCGGCGGCCGCGGCGTCTTATTGCTGTTTCTGCGCGGACATTCCCTCGAAACCGTGCATCTTCCCGGCGGCACGATTCCGCCGCATGACGGACACGGCCCGGTGCATATCGCCTTCTCGATCGCAGCCGACGATGTTGCGGACTGGGAGGCGCGGCTCAAAGCGGCTGATGTCGAGATCGAAGGCCGCACCAAATGGCCGCGCGGCGGCGAAAGCATCTATTTCCGCGATCCGGACGGGCACCTTCTGGAACTGGCGACGCCGGGCCTCTGGCCGGGCTACTAGGATCTTCCGTAGACCGGCACGATGCCGCCGCGGGTGACGCGGTTGTCGGGCGAGGCGAGGAAGACGATCGTCGCAGCGACCTCTTCGACTTTCGGCCACAGCGCGTAATCGGCTTTTGGCATGGCATTGCGGTTGGCTTGGGTGTCCATGATCGAAGGCGCGACCGCGTTGACCAGGATGCCGTCCTTGGCAACCTCCTCCGCGAGCGCCGCGGTGAAGGCGGCCACCGCGGCCTTGGCCGCCGTATAAGCCGTCATGCCAGCACCGCTGCGCCATTCAAGCCCGGCGCGGGCGGAGACATTGACGATCCGGCCGCCGGCGCCGCCGCGCATGGCCGCGACCGCGGCGCGGCTGCACAGCATGCAACTGACCAGGTTCATGTCGATCTGCTGGTGGATGGCGGCGGCGCTGGTGTCGGTCAAGGCGCCCGCAGCAAAGCCGCCGGCAATGTGAATCGAGGCCCACAGCGGGCTGATGCCCTTGTACAGACCGGCAATGTTGGCCTCGTCGGCAAGATTGCCGGCGACCGTCGTTATGACCTGTTTGTGCTCGCGCAGGCGAAAGCGCTTGGCCTCCGCCTCGTCGAAGCATGGCACATGGCAGACGGCGCCGGTCTCGATCAGCGCCGCCACGACGGCGGTTCCGAGCGCTCCGGCGCCGCCGGTGACAACGATATGACGATCGCGAAAGTCCATGGCGGGCACCTCTTGGCGGTATCATCGCCGATCGTGAAATCGAGACAAGATGGGTCAAGCCCGTTCCGGAAATTTGATAGTCTGGGCGAAAGGGAGAATCAGTGGCCGACTTCGATCTTGCAGTCATCGGCGGCGGCATCAACGGCGCCGGCATTGCCCGCGACGCTGCCGGTCGCGGCTTCCGCGTGGTTCTGATCGAGCAGAACGATCTCGCCTCCGGCACCTCATCGGCATCGTCGAAGCTCATTCATGGCGGCTTACGTTACCTCGAGCATTACGAATTCCGCCTGGTGCACGAGGCGCTGCGCGAGCGCGAAGTGCTGCTGCGCGCGGCGCCGCATCTGATCCGGCCCCTGCGTTTTGTCCTGCCGATCAACGAAGCGCGGCGTTCGGCGCTGCTGCTGCGCATCGGTCTCTTCATTTACGATTGGATCGGCTGGCGCAAGATTCTGCCGGGCACGCGCGAGGTCGATCTCGTCACCGATGAAGTCGGTCAGCCGTTGAAATCGCGTTTCCACCACGCCTACGAATATTCCGACTGCTTTGCCGACGATGCCCGCCTGGTCGTGCTGAATGCCGTCGACGCCGCCGAACGCGGCGCCGTCATCCGCCCGCGAACGCGCTGCATTCGCGCCGAACGCTACGACACGTGGCGGCTGGTGCTCAATGCGCGTGGCCAGCGCGACGTGGTGACGGCGCGGATCCTGGTCAATGCGGCGGGCGCCTGGAACGAATTATTCGCCGAGACTGCGTTGCGCACCGCGCCGCAGCACCGGCTGCGTCTCGACAAAGGCTCGCATATCGTGGTGCGCAAGCTCTATGATCACGACCGCGCCTATATCCTGCAGGCGGTCGACGGCCGCGTCGTCTTCGCCATTCCATTCCAGCGCGATTTTACTCTGATCGGCACCACCGACCGCGCCTTCAGCGGCGACCCCTCGACCGTGATCCCGAGCGGGGAGGAGATCGAATATCTCTGCAGCATCATCAACGAATATTTCCGCACCACAATCAGCAGCGCCGACGTGGTCTGGGCCTATGCCGGTGTACGCTCGCTTTATGACGACGGCGCCGGCAAGCCGGAAGATGTCGGCCGCGACTATACGCTGATGCTCGATGAACGTTACGGCGAAGCCCCGCTGCTCACGGTCTATGGCGGCAAGATCACGACCTATCGGCGTCTTGCCGAAGAGGCGATGGCGAAGCTCGCGCATTTCTTCCCGCGCTCCAAACCCTGGACCGCGAACAGCCCGCTCCCGGGAGGCGACTTTCTCTACGATGGTCTTTCGATCCTGATCGAGCGCACGCAGGAGCGATGGAAGTTTCTCGCCGCCCATCACGCGAGCCGGCTTGTGACTGCCTACGGCACGCGCGTCGATCGCGTGCTCGGCAACGCCAAGACCCTCGACGATCTCGGCCTGCGCTTCGGCGCCGATCTTACCGCAGCCGAGCTGCATTATCTGATGACACAGGAATGGGCGCAGAGCGCCGACGATGTCCTGTGGCGGCGCTCCAAGCTCGGTTTGCGTTTTTCCGATGCGCAGCGCGCCGAGCTCGATCGCTTCATGGCGCAAACTAAGGTTACCGCGGGCGTCTGAAAGGCATCCATATTAACAGAGTGCTCACCACGCCGCGTTGCGGTTTTGCCGGTGAATCGGGCTTGGCCGCGCGAATGCGGAAAATTGCACGCTTTAACTTTACGCCGCCGCAACCGCCGCCGTGATCTGATGCCGCGTCGCTTGAGGCCACAGCGCCGGCCAGAGCGCCGGGACCTTCAACAAGCGTGTCGCCAGACATGTCCTCGAGCAAACTCTCGAAAAAAGAGATCGAAGGCGTCATTCAGTCGCTGTGCGTGCTGATCGTCGACGACAATCAGTACATGCGCAAGATGGTCCGCACGCTGTTGGTCAATTGCGGCGTCAAGGAAATCTTCGAAGCAAGCGACGGCATCGCAGCACTGGATGCGATCCGCACCGTCGCGCCCGACGTCGTGATCCTCGACTGGGAAATGCCGTTGTTGTCCGGCCCGGAACTGGTGCGCATCGTTCGGTCGCCCGGCGTCTTCCCGATTCCGGACGTGCCGATCATCATGCTCACCGCTCATGGCGAGCGTTGGCGCGTGGTCGAGGCGGTCAAGCTCGGCGTCAACGAATATCTGACCAAGCCGGTCTCGGCGAAGTCGCTCTACGATCGGCTCGTCGCCATCGCGCTTGTGCCGCGGCCGAACGTGCAACTCGGCGACTATTATGGTCCGGAGCCGCGTAAGCTGATAACCGAAGCGCTCGACGACGGTTCCGCTTCGGCAACCCCGCCCATCGAGTTCGTCGGCTAGCCTGCGGCGCTGAACTAGGCCGTTTCCCCTTCGCCGCAGCTTTCCGCCGCGCTTTCCCGCCTTCCGATTTTCCGGATCATGCTCTAGCGTAGCCCACATTCTCGCGGCGCTGATCTGTGCGCCGCCGCGGTTTGGGGCAGGGATGCAGACGGTCGAACCGGCACGGGATCGGGCAAATCATGGTGCAGAACCTGGGCCACCGAAGACGAGTGTGACGAAGCGCAGCTTGGCAAAGCGCGGCTTCGCACCGTGGAGCGATCCGACCGCGCAGCCGCTCTTGCGCATCGAGGGGATCCAAAAGCGCTTCGCCGGCTTCACCGCCGTCGATCAGCTGTCGCTCGACGTCTATTCGGGCGAGTTTTTTGCCCTGCTGGGTCCTTCCGGCTGCGGCAAGACGACGTTGCTGCGCATGATTGCCGGCTTCGAGCGGCCCGACGCCGGCCGTATCATACTGGACGGCATCGATCTCGCGCAGTTGCCGCCCTATCTGCGGCCCGTCAACATGATGTTTCAAAGTTACGCGCTGTTTCCGCATCTTAACGTCGAGGCCAATGTCGCCTTCGGCCTCAAGCAGGAGGGCCTGCCCAAACGCGAGATCGCCGACCGCGTCGCCGACATGCTGGCGCTGGTGAAGCTCGAAAATCTCGGCCGGCGCAAGCCGCACGAATTGTCCGGCGGCCAACGCCAGCGCGTGGCGCTGGCGCGTTCGCTGGTGAAGCGCCCGCGCGTGCTGTTGCTCGACGAGCCGATGGCGGCGCTCGACAAGAAGCTGCGTGGCGAGACGCAATTCGAGCTGATGGAGTTGCAGCGGCGCCTATCGCTGACCTTTATCATCGTCACCCACGACCAGAGCGAGGCCATGACGGTCGCGAACCGGATCGCGGTGATGGATCGCGGCCGGCTGATGCAGGTGGCGCCGCCCGCGGAAATCTACGAGCGCCCGAATTCGCGCTGGGTGGCCGACTTCATCGGCGAGGTCAATTTGTTCGAAGGCCGCGTCGGCGGCGATTGTTTGAGCGTCGAGGGCACGGCCTTGGGCCGGTTCACCGTCGGCGAAAAGATCGCGGCCGAACCGAATGCGCCGGTTTGGATCGCGGTGCGGCCGGAGAAAATGCAGATCACGCGCGCGGCCCCGCAACAGCCTGCCGCCGCAAATGGCATTGCTGCAACCGTCGTTGATATCGGCTATCTCGGCGATCTCTCAATCTACAAGCTCAAATGCGAAGGCGGCACCGAGATCAAGGCGGCGGTCGCCAATACCGGCCGCTTCGGCGAGGAGGCGCTCGGCTGGGACGACAAGGTGTGGCTGCACGTTCCGCCGCAGGCTGCCATCGTGCTGACGCGATGAAGCCGGCGGCCGACCATACGTTCTGGCGGAAGCTGGTCGTGCGCGTTCCTTACGCGTGGCTGGTCGCGTTTTTTCTGGTGCCGTTCCTGATCGTCGTCAAGATCAGCCTGTCACAGAGCGCGATCGCGCAGCCTCCCTATACGCCGACCTTCGATCTCGCCGCCGGTTGGCATGGTGTGGCGAATTTCTTCGCCGGCCTGTCGCTCGACAATTATCGGTTCCTTGGCACCGATCCGCTGTACATTTTGTCCTATATGACGAGCCTGCAAATCGCCGCGTTCTCGACTTTGCTTCTGCTCATCGTCGGTTATCCGATCGCCTATGCGATGACGCGCGCGCCGCGGCGCGTGCAAGCGGTCCTGGTCGTCCTCGTTATCCTGCCGTTCTGGACCTCGTTTCTCATCCGCATCTATGCCTGGATGAACATCCTGCAACACGATGGGCCGCTTAATCAGCTGTTGCTCGCGCTGCATATCGTGAGCGAGCCGCCGGCCTGGCAGTCGACCACGACCGCGGTCTATATCGGCATCGTCTATTCCTATCTGCCGTTCATGGTGCTGCCGCTCTATGCGACCTTGGAGAAGCTCGACGAGCAGCTCCTGGAAGCGGCCGCCGATCTCGGCTGTCCGCGCTGGAAGACGTTCTGGCTCGTCACTTTGCCTTTGTCGTCGCCGGGTGTCGTCGCCGGCTCGCTGTTGTGCTTCATTCCGATTGTCGGCGAATTCGTGATTCCGGATCTGCTCGGCGGCTCGCGGACCGCGATGATCGGTCAGACCATCTGGATGGAATTCTTCGCCGACAAGGACTGGCCATCGGCTTCGGCAGTCGCCGTCGTGCTGGTGTGCCTGCTGGTAACTCCGATCGTGATCTTTCAGAATTACGCCATGCGCCGTATGGAGCGGCAGTGATGGGGCGCAAGCTCTCACCGTTCAATCTCGCCGCGCTCGCGCTCGGTCTCGCCTTTCTGTATCTGCCGATCGTCATTTTGGTTGTCTATTCGTTCAATGCATCACGCCTGGTCGCGGTCTGGGGCGGCTGGTCGGTGCATTGGTATGCCGAACTCGCCGATGACGAGCCCCTGCTCGACGCGGCCTTCACCAGCCTGCGGGTGGCGCTGATCTCGGCAAGCGCGGCGACGCTTCTCGGTACGTTCGCTGCGGTGGCGCTGGTGCGCGGCCGCCGCTTCCGCGGCAAGCTCTTATTCGCGGCGATGATCTATGCGCCGCTGGTCATGCCGGAAGTGATCACCGGCCTGTCGATGCTGCTGCTGTTCGTCGCGGTCGCGATCGATCGCGGCTTTTGGACCGTAGTGATCGCGCATACCACGATGGCGATGTGCTTCGTCGCCGTGGTCGTGCAGTCGCGGCTGGTCGATTTCGATACCAGTCTGGAAGAGGCGGCGATGGATCTCGGCGCCTCGCCGGCGCACACGTTTTTCGCGGTGACCTTGCCGTTGATCCTGCCGGCGATCGTGGCCGCCTGGATGCTTGCTTTCGCGCTGTCGCTCGACGATCTGGTGATTGCGAGCTTCACCACCGGACCCGGCGCGACGACGCTGCCGATCCGCATCTATTCCGAGGTACGGCTCGGCGTGAAGCCGGAAATGAATGCCGTGTGCAGCATCATGGTCGCGGTGGTCGGGGTGGCCGTCATCATAGCCTCACTGCTCACCAAGCTCAGCGCGGCCAGGGGGACGCCGGCCCAACCTTAAGCGGGTGCGTGACGCGGCGCTTAATCCGGGCTCTCGCCCGGCGGGCGGAAGAGAAAGATCACGAACCAGACTGGAATGATCACCAGCGAGCCGAGCAGGAGGTTGGGCAGCGCCCAGGACAGGCCGTTCCGCGCCAAGTCTGCGATGCGGTCCTGGATTCGATCCGGCGAAAGCCCTGTGGTTCTGATCAAATCGCTGGCGCTGATGCCGAAATGCGCAAGGACGGTTCCAACGATCAGCGACGCGATTAGCACCTTGAGCAACGTGCGTGTGAGGTGGCCGAGCATCGATAGAGCATCCTACGGCGGGCAGGGCCCCGCGCTGATTCGGACCGCCAGATGATAGAGCAAAAAGTTAAGTACCGCGCGCATGCCCGGCCGTGCCGAGGCCGTCGCAGCCGCCGGAAACGGCGATTCGTCAACTATGGCGTGGACTTCGCCGGTGCGGTGGTCGACGCCGGCGACACGGCCGGGGCCGGCGGCGTGCCGGATGGCTGCGCCAGCAACTGGTCGATTACCGAGCGCACGGCGTCGCTGACATTGTGGGTTTTGGCTGCGTCAAGCAGCGGCGCGGCAGCACCCGAGCGCCGGATCAAAGCCTGCGCGTCGGGCAGCATGATCGGGTCGTCCCAGGGGCCCTGGACGACGAAAGGCAGGTCGAACTCGTTGGCATCGGCACTCGCAAGCAGTGTCGCCACACCCTTGAGATCAAGGTCGCGTGTCGGCACCGAGGCCTGCCCGCCGACCGCAAGCTTCACAGCCGGACCGTCGATATGCATATCGTTGACTGCGATCATGCCGTGATCGATCTTCAGGCTGACGGCGAGATCGTCGAATGGAGTCGAGCCGGAGCGGAAGCCGCCGCCGCCGCCAGACAGCGGCCGCCGCTGCAGCCGGCGCAGCAAGTCCTCGATATTGATGCCGGTCAGCGCTCCGGAATGGGCGTTAAGGCTCGCGGTGCCGTTCAGCGCGCGCGTGACGGCCATGACGGACGCGCCCGAGCCCTCGACATTCACCGACAGATTGCCGCGGCCGGTCAGCTTATGCACGGAGAAAATCTGGCCGAGGCAATCGTTCAGGTCGACATTGGTGAATTGCAAGTGCGAGGAAACGCCGACCCCGCTCTCGGCGACGTTGAAGCCCAGTGTGCCGCGCACCGAGCCGCTGAAAGCCTGCGCCTCGCCGATGGTCAGATCAAGCTTGCCGTTGTGCATGTTCGCGGCTACCGCCGTCCGCCCGAGTTGCACATTGGCGAGCTTGATGCTGGCGGCCGACAGCCGCAGATCGAGGTTGAGGTCGCCAAAGCCGTCCAGCGCGATCGGCAATGCATCCCAATTGCGCTGGTTTCGCGCCAATAACCGCATGCCGGATACATAAGGCGTCAGATCCAGCGCATCGGCCGCGAGTGTGCCTTGCACCAAGTGATGGCCGTCGGTCGACAAGGTGAGCGCGCCCTCGGCGGTATTGCCGTCGACATCGACATTGACATTGGAGAGCGCCACGACGCCGCCGCCAATGTCGCTCTGCGCGCGCAGCGTGAATCGCCCGAAGCCGCCGAACGGAAATTTTTGGCTGCCGGTCCAGTACAGCGCATCGCGCAGCGATGGCGCGTCGACGCCGAGCGCGCCTTCAATCTTGAGAGTCGGCCGCGCGCTCGCCCAGCCGTCGAAGACAAGCTGCAGCGGCGCGCCGGAGACTCGGACTTTAAGGCCGGAGCGGTCGCCGCTCAGCGCTGCGAGGAAATCGCTGAGCGAGAGACTGGCTTCGACCGGCTGATCGTTCCAGATAAAGTGGCCGTTGGCACCAAAGCTGCGCGAGATCGACGGCCAGGCGACTTCAAAGTCGGCATTCTCGAGCCGTTCGGTCGCATCCTTGGCGTCGTCATGCACTACAATCGTGCCGTCCTGAATGCCGATCTCCGAGAACGAGGCGGTGCGGTGATCGGCATTGGGCGCCAGCGCCCGCGCCAGCGAGTCAATCAGGCCCGACCAATTCGATTCCCCGTTGGCCGCAAAAGTGATGTTGATAGTGGGGCGCACCAGCGTGACGTCCGCGATCTCGATGCGGCCGGCCAGCAGCGGAAAATAGCGCAGCCGCGCCGTCAGTTCATCGGCAGTGACGGCGGCCCGTGTGCTGCGATTGTCGCCAAGCATGACCTTGCGGAAGGTCACGGTGCCGGACGGAAACAGCGACAGCGAAATGTCGTCCCCCAACATCGGATCGAGCCCGGTGACGGCGCGAATCTCCGATTGCACCGCGTCGCGCACCGACGCTGCCGGGATGAGAATGGAGAGGCCCACCAGCGTAACGAAGACTGCCGCAAGAATGGCGGCGACAGCAATCGCGAGGCGCTTTAAGCCAATGGCCGCGGTCAAGGACGCATTTCCGATGTTGATTAGGCCGGGTGAATATTACCGGGCGGCTGATGACCTGCAAACTGGCGGTACTCTGTGTCGCTTTCGTGGCCGCATAGGTTGCCGGTGCGGTCAAATGCCTGCTGTCTATCGATAAATTCGGTTTGCCGAGGGCATTGGCCGCGCCGTCCGGCGGCTTCAGCGCGCCGAAAAGCGCCGCTCTTTGGGCAGGCGGTTTTCCGCCACTTCGGCGATCAGCTTGCCGATCATGGCCTGGCCGAAGGAATTGAAGTCCTTGGCCACCATGACAAAGGCGCCCGGGCCGCCGATCACGTTGTTGCGGTAATAATTGTCGAGGCCGCCGGGCGGATTGGTGTGATCGGGATTCCATGACATCGGGTTCTCGCTGAGGATCACGAGCCCGTTGATGGTGACGCCCTGAGCGACGGCTTCGTCGCGCGCCGACGTCACGTCGCGCCCGGCATTATTGGTGCCGTCGCCAGATATGTCGACGATGCGTCGCGCTGCCTCGAATGGCGTATGGGCAAATTGGTCCATGGCAAATTCGATCGCGCCGCTGATCGATGTGCGGTCCGCGAAAGAGCGCGGCGCTTCGAGCAGGCGATCGCCGAAATCTTTCGCGCTCGCGCCGTCGCCGACCGCTGTCCAGTCGATCACCACGTGTTGCGCGCCGATGCCTGACCATTCGACGAAGGTCAGGCCGATGCGGCCCAAGCGGCCGGATTTGATCGTCTCGAGCACCCGCGGATCGGAGATGGCGGCGGCATAGCCGTCGCGCTGCAATTGAAATTTCGTGGCGTCGATGCTGCGCGAGACGTCGGCGGCGAGGATCAGAAGCAAATCGACGTCGTCGGCGCGCGCCGGCGTAACGGCGATGCATGCGCCGGCAACCAGGATCGTGACAACAATCAATGCCAGTACGGCCTTGACCATGCGCATTGCTGCACCTGCGCTAGCAATGTTGACCCGGCAAGGGTTCGCACGAAGCGTGGCACGCAAAGACGGCGAAAAACGGGTTCCTCCGTTTTCCGACATCACTCTAGCAGATTCTATGCCGGCCTGATCACGCAGGACTGCGTATCTGTCGCGCTTTATTCGGTGACGACGCGGCTCGGCGGAAAGGCGATCTCGACAAGCGTACCGGCATTGGGGGCGCTGGAAATGCTGAAATGGGCGCAGTTGGCCTCGGCAATCGCCTTGGTGAGCGGCAGGCCGAAGCCGGTGCCGCCGGAGCCGAAGCGCGCAGAGGTCGTGGCGTCATGGAACGGCTCCAGCACCGCTTGAATATCCCTCTCGCTCATGCCGGCGCCGGTATCGCGCACCCGAAGCACCGCTTCGCGAGCGTCGGAAAACGCGGTCGATACGATCACTTGGCCGCCGGGGCCGGTGAGTTTGATCGAATTCGAGAGCAGATTGAGCACGATCTGGCGCATCGATCGCTCGTCGGCGACGACCTGCGGCAAAGCCGGCGTCAGCGCCGTGCGGATGATGATGCGCGCCTTGTTGGCCTGCGGCTGCATGATGCCGACGCATTGCTGGGTCAGCGCATTGAGGCTGACATTGGCGAAGTTGAGCTCGGCCTTGCCGCTTTCGATCCGCGACAGATCGACAAGATCGTTGAGCGTCGCGACAAGATGCATCGCGGCATCATGGATATCTCTGACATATTCGCGATAGCGCTCGTTGCCGATCGGACCGAAACGTTCGGCCATGATGACTTCGGTAAACCCGGTAATAGCATTCAGCGGCGTGCGGATTTCATGGCTCACTTTGGTCAGGAATTCGGTCTTGGCCGCAACCGCCTGCGCCGCTTCCCGCCTGGCGTTGCGCAGCTCTTCCTCGCTCCGGCGGTTCGCCGTGATGTCATGGAACATCGCGGCGAAGCGGTCGCTGCCGATGCGGGTCAATGACAACGTCAGCGGTATGAGCCGGTTCTCGCCGGCGCGCGCCGCGACATCGATGGTGCCGCCATCGCCATCGCTGCCGCTCACGATACGCTCAAAGTATTCGCGCGCCACGCGTTCGCTTTCCGGCGCCAGGAATTCGCCGAGCGAACACCCGGTCATGTTGTCTTGCGCTTTGCCGAACAAGGCCGCGGCGCGGGCATTGGCATTCTCGATCACCCCACGCGGGTCGAGCATGACAATGCCGTCGGGAGTCTTGTCGAGAATGGCCTTGAGCGCGCGATTTTCGTTTTCGGCCGCGGCGGCCGCGTGCTCGATTTTTTCCAGTGCCGCCTGGGCATTGCCGCCGGTCAGAACCAGCGCCAGCGCCGAAGAGCCGTGCCATGGCACGGTGAACGTGCGGCCCTCGGCCGGCAGTTCGCCGCCGCTTTGGGCACGGATCACGAATGTCTGCAACGCATGGTTTTCGGCGGGCCTGGCGCCCGGACCGGGGAATAGCGTGTTCAGGCCGCCCGCCCGTTCGATCGCATCGAGGCTTGGGTAACCGCTCCATTCCAAGAAATGGCGGTTGGCATAAAGCAGCAGGTCGTGCCGATAAAGCAGGACGCCGATCGGGATGCGGTCGAGCAGCGTCTGCTCGAGGACCGTACCTGCCGGCGGCCGACGCTCCATCAGTTCAATCGCGGCGGCCGGTGCGGCGTCCGCCGTTTCGGGAATCTCGGTCTGAGCGCCGTCATCCGCGGCGGCGTCAGGGCTTCCGCGCAAGCGCGCTGTGAGTTCCTGCGCCAGTTCGCGAAACGCGCGCCGCTCGATCGGGCTGAGGGCCGGCGGCGTTTTCGCCTCCGATACGTATGATTGGCGAAAAGGCACGACATTGGCGGATGCAGCCGCGACGCTCACGGCGGAATGTTCCATTTCGACCGGTTCGATCGTGGTCGCCGCGGCGGTCTCTTCGACTGCTTTGATCACGGGGGCCACCAGCGCGGCAGGGACGGTTTGCGCAGGTTGCGGCTCTGGCTGTGAGGCGGGCGCGACGTCAGCCGGCCGTTCGCGCCGCTCGCGATTGATCGCATTGATGCACTCAACGTCGCGGCAGACGCCGAAGCCGCGATAGCCGCGGAACGTGCGGTCACGGTCGAAGACCGGCAGGCCGGAGAGCTCGACCGGCAGTCGCATGTTGGAAGCGTCGACCGGCCATGACACCACGATGCCGCTCCAGGTATCGTGCGTCGCCATGGCACACGCGACCTGACCCTCTCGATCGAGATCGAGCTCGCCGGCGATCTCGCGCCACGGCCGGTCGGCTCTGGCCATGATGCGCGGGCCGACCAATTCAATGAACTCATCAGAGCCGACGACAAAGTGCCCGTCGTCGTCCATGTGCCAGACAAAACGCAGGGGATGGCGCCGTTCGACAATCGGCGCTTCGCTTTGTGCAGGCGGGACGGAGGATACTGCGATCGGCACATCGTCAGCCGCGGCCGAACCAGGTGTCGATTCCGCTGCGGGTTCTTGCGCTGCGGCGGGCGCATCGGCCACGCTCGCGTCAGCGATGGGCTCCGCTTGCCCCTCGAGCGGAGGCGAGGCGACAACAGGCGCGGGCGCCGGCACGGATATAGCTTGCGGAACGGGCGCAGGCGCCGGTGCCGCGGCTTCGCGCGCCGGCGGTTCGGCAGGCGAAGGTTGCGCCGGTTGCGGCGCGAGTGTCAGCAGCACCACCCGGAAATTATCCTTCCCGAGGCGCTCGGCGGTAATGCCGACGGACGTTCCTTCAATCTCGGCATTGGCCAGCACGCTGCCGCTGTCCGGCACGGCGAGACCGGCGAGACCCAAGGCCGAAAGGCTAGCCGCACCGCGAAGCCGTGCACTCGCCGCCGCATTGGCATGAATGAGGGCGCCGTCCGGACCGAAGGCCGCAATCGCGTCTTCGCTGTCGGCGAACAGGCGCCGTACGCGCTCGCCAAGCGTGAGCGTCGGACCGGCCGGCTCGGTGGCAATGATGAGCACGGCGGCTTTGCCGTCATTGCGCACGATGCGCGAGCAGACACAGGTGAGCGCGCGGCCAAAGCCGGCGCCAAATCCGCGCAGCCGTTCCAGGCGTTCCTGCGCGCGTGACGGCAAAGTCGCGCCGAGACGAATGACTTGAGCGGCGGCCGTGTCGTTGGCTTTGAAGCGGCGCTCGTGCAGACCGCCGATACTCGCCGCGCCGAAGATGGCGGCGCCGACGGCATTGGCCCAGAGAATGCGCGATCCATCGGCGCTCCATAGCCACACTGGCCAGGCGCCGGTTGCAAGCGCCGCGAGCTGCGGATCGCGCAGCGGAGCGAGCTCGGAATCGACAAGGGACATGCGACGGAACTCGTTACCCTCAATGAATCCTTAATAGAGCCGGGCGCGTACGGCGTCCATGCCGGGCGGGGCTTGGTGGTGGGGCTTGGCGGGATAACCTTAATCGACGAGCCGCTTTTTCCGAGCCGGCCCCCTGAGCGGTGCTGCGCGGCCCTACGCACCCCCCGCGTGCCAGCGCGCAATGGCAAATCGCGCCGTTTTGGCCAGGCCCGGCCGCCGTAAACCTTGCGCCGACCTCATGCCGAAATCGCTTGCGGAGTTCGAAATCGCAACACTAGGATTACGGCGCAGAGTGTTGCGGAAGGACCGGCACGTCCGGGGCAGGAGGAGCGGGTTATGGCCAAAGATCCATTCGAACAGTTCGCCATCCCAAACGAAATGCGTGCATTTGCCGAGCAGAGTGTCGTCCAAGCCAGGAAGGCGTTCGACAGCTTCATCGAGGCGGCCAATCAGGCCATGGGGCAGTTTCAGGGGCGGGCCCAGGCAGCGCAGAGCAGCGCTTCCGAAATCGCGCATAAATCGCTCACCTATGCCGAGAAGAACTTCGAGTCGACGTTCGAGTTTGCGCAAAAACTCATGCAGGCCAAGGATGCTTCCGAAATCATGGCGTTGCAGTCGGAGTATTTGAGCAAACAAATGCAGGCTTTATCGTCGCAGGTGCAGGACCTTGGCCAAAGTGCAGCCAAGATTGTGGTGGATGCTGCCAAAACTAAGTCCTGAAACGACCAGGATATAATCCTGACGTGCATCGCGGTTTTATCGCCCGTGCAGCAATGCTTGGAATAATCTAATATTTACAATTGGTTGCAATAGTTGTTGCATTGCAATAAATTCTGTTGCAATGCACCAAAATAGTTGCTATTTTAGCACTTAAGATAATCCCCGGGGTGTGAGTGATGCGTAACCGCGGGTCGAGAATTTGGGCAGCGCGCGACGGGCGGCGAAGCCTAGGAACAAAAAACAGTTCTCTTCGTGAGACAGCCCAAGAGCAGTGAGCAAAAAACCAAGGACATAGTGTCATGACGGATCTGGCCACCACCTCCAAGAAAACCGCGGGCGCGTTCGAGATGCCGAAATTCGAACTGCCGAAATTCGAGATTCCGAAGGTTGAAATGCCGGCGGCGTTTCGCGAGTTCGCCGAGCGCGGCGTTGCGCAATGCAAAGACACCTATGAGAAGATGAAGGCCGCCGCGGAAGAGGCGACCGACGTGATGGAGACCACCTACACGACCGCTGCCAAGGGCGCGTCGGATTACGGTCTCAAGGTGATCGATGCCGCCCGCGTCAACACCAATGCGGCGTTCGATTTCGCCGGCGAATTGCTGACCGCGAAGACGCTGTCGGAAGTGATCGAGCTGTCGAGCACGCATGCCCGCAAGCAGTTCGAGACGTTCACCGAGCAGGGCAAGGAACTCGGCGCACTGGCGCAGAAGGTTGCCACCGAGACGGCAGAGCCGATCAAGAGCGGCATGACCAAGGCCTTCACCAAGGTCGGCTGATCGCGGCATTCGCGACTTAGAAGTCTCGCTGCAAGCGGCGGGGAAAAGCCCGGGCCAGTGCCCGGGCTTTTTTGCATCCCGCCGCCTCGTGGATTGCCGGCTTCTGCCGGATTCGCGGGCTGCGGGCCGCGCGGCCGGAAATAACCCCGCAAAATCCGGGCTTCCACTTTTCCGGATCATGCTCTAGGTTCCGGCCGCCCAAGCGTGATCCGGCAAAAGCGGGTATCCTGCAGGGATCGTGCTCAGGCAAAACACCAAGCCGCGAGCCTGTGCAGCTGTAGCTCAGTTGGTTAGAGCGCCTGACTGTGGATCAGGAGGTCGGTGGTTCGAGTCCACCCAGCTGTACCATCCAATTCATCGGTAAATGGAACCTATTCGACGGGCCCGAGGCTCGGTGTGCCACGCGCTGTTCCTGCAAGCGGCCCTTGGACGGCGCTGTTCTTCGACGGTGTCTCGCTCCACGACACCGGTTTGACGTCCCGAAAAAGTTCGGCGCAGCGCGAAGGCGACGGCAAAGCTTGCCAGGCTTGAGAGCAAGAGACGCATGGCATAGCGCGCCATGTCCGCTTCGCCGGCCTTTGATCAAGATCAATTCCGCATCACGCCCTCTCCCTCATACTTCGTCCATCCCAAACGAGAACGTCGCGGCAACGCGGATCCATCGGGAGGCAGATGGCACCATGACGCAGGATATTCCCGGCACAACGATGTTCGACGGCGATCAGGCGCGGAAAGGTTATGCGCTCAATCGCATGTGCTACTCCTTCAACAGCGCGGCGAACCGCGCTGCCTTCCTCAAGGACGAAGACGCCTATTGCACGAAATTCGGCTTGACCGGGGAACAGCGCAGAGCGGTGAAGCAACGCGACGTGCTGGGGATGATCGAAGCTGGCGGCAATATCTATTACCTCGCCAAGCTTGCCGGCATTTTCGGCCTCAATGTTCAAGATGTCGGCGCGCAGCAGACCGGCGTGACGGTCGAGGAATTCAAGGCGAAACTCGCGGCGGCGGGGAGGTGACCATGGCCAAGATCGTTGGCGGAGTGGCGACAACGCATGTGCCTTCGATCGGCAAGGCGATTGCCGAGAACAAGCAGAAGGACCCGTACTGGTCGCCGTTCTTCCGCGGCTTTGACTACGTGCATTACTGGCTCGCGCGCGAGAAGCCCGACGTCGCCGTGGTGTTCTATAACGACCACGGGCTGAATTTCTTTCTCGACAAGATGCCGACCTTCGCTGTCGGCGCCGCGGCCGAGTATCGCAACGAGGACGAGGGCTGGGGCATTCCGGTATCGCGCGCGCTCAAGGGCGATTCCGCTTTGTCCTGGCACGTGATCAATCGCCTCGTCGCCGACGAGTTCGATATCACGATGTGCCAAGAGATGCTGGTCGATCACGCACTAACGATTCCGATGATGTTGATGTGGCCGGCTCAAAAATGCCCGGTCAGGATCGTGCCGATCGCCATCAATACCGTGCAGCATCCTTTGCCATCGCTGGCGCGCTGTCTCAAGCTCGGTCAATCGGTGGGACGCGCCATCCAGGCTTATCCCGAAGATCTGCGGGTCGTGGTGGTGGGTACCGGTGGCCTGTCGCACCAGCTCGACGGCAAGCGCGCCGGCTTCATCAACAAGGAATTCGACAAATTCTGCATGGACAAGCTCATCGGCGAGCCGGACGTGCTTGCCCGTTATTCGATCCACGACTGGGTCGAGGAATCCGGTGCGCAGGGCGTCGAATTCCTGAACTGGATGGCAATGCGCGGCGCGCTTAACGTTCATGTCGCAGAGGTGCACCGCAACTATCACGTTCCGATCTCCAACACCGCGGCCGCCACGGTCGTTCTGGAAAATCGTCCGGATCCGCAAATCCGCGCTGCCTGATCCGGCATGACTCGATGTGGAACTGCAGGCCCTTGATTCGTTTTTTGGCGCGGCGGGATCAAGGTCCGTTTCCGTCGCGTCCGAGCTTGTGTCGATCTTCTGTCTTCTTGCGCCGGGACGGACGTTCGTCCGCGCTTGCCGGCAAATCCGTTCAATTGACGATCTTGCAGGCTTCCTTGATTTTCATCAGCAGCGCATTACCGAACAACGGCTTTTCAACGATCGCAACGCCGGCAGCAGCGGCCTGCGCGATGAGCCGTGCATAGGGATTACCGACGATGAGAATGGCCGGCGCTTCGATGTGGCGTGCGCGCAGACCTTCGATCAGTTGCACGCCGTTGGTGTCCGGCAGGCTCTGATCGATCACGAAACAGGCGCAGCCTTCGAGATTGTTGGCCGTCGTGAACTCGGCGCCGCTGTAATAGGTCCGCACCACGAACCCCTCGAGCTCCAGAGAAAACTTGAGCGAACCGCACACAGCAGGATCATCATCGACGATAGCGATCTCAGGGCGGGGCGTCGTTTTTGCGCTCGTCTCTGTCATCATCCGCGCTGCTGCTTTGACCGGAAAACGCGCCAAAATGGTCCGGAACCGGACGGCCGGCATTGATGTAACTCAAGGATGCGGGCCGTGGATGCAGGCCGTGGATGCAGGCCTTGGATGCAGGGCTTGGATGCAGGGCTTGGATGCAGGCAGGCCTTACATCCAGGCTTTGCTTTTGGGCCGGTATGTCGAGTGGATGCGCGCCGGCTCAACCGCCGCCAACGATTTCGGCAATCAGGGCCATGCGGACCAGGTCGGACAGGCTCGCCGCCCGCATCTTTTCCATGAGATTGGCGCGATAAATCTCGACCGTACGCGGGCTGATGCCGAGGTCAAAGGCGATCTGCTTATTGGCGCGTCCGGCAACCAGGCCGCCGAGCACGTCGCGTTCGCGTTTCGACAGTGCGGCCAGGCGATCTTCGACGACCGCGCGTTCGGTCAAGCGCTTCGATTGGCCCTCGCGCTCGCGTAGCGCTGACTGCACCGACGCCAAGAGCAGTTCGTCGTCAAACGGCTTTTCCAGGAAATCCACAGCCCCGAATTTCATCGCCTCGACCGCGAGCGGCACGTCGCCGTGGCCGGTGATGACGATGACCGGCACGCCAATCTTGCGCTCCTTCAGCCGCTTCAGCAGATCGATGCCGCTCAGGCCCGGCATGCGCACATCGGTGATGATGCAGCCGAGATCCGCATTCGGCAACTGCTCGAGGAATGCCGTCGCCGAGGCGTGGCTGCACACCGCGATTTGCGCGGTGCTCAGCAGAAACGCGAGCGATTCACGCAATGCATCGTCATCGTCGATGACATGCACCACCGCGCCTTCAGATGACATGACTGGTCTCCTCTTGAGCGACTGCGGGCAGGGTCAAGGTAAAGATCGTTCCGCCGCCGGGGTTGGCTCGGACCGTCATGGCGCCGCCATGCGCCTCGATGATGGTGCGGGAGATCGAAAGGCCGACGCCCATGCCTTGGCGCTTGGTGGTGACGAAGGGCTGAAACAGCTGTCCGGCGATCCCCGGGGCAATTCCCGAGCCGGTATCGGCGACCCGAATCTCGATCATGCTGTCATCGGCCGGCGCTGTGGCGATGAGCAGGTCGCGCGTAGGCGATGTTTCCATCGCCTCGATAGCGTTGCGCATCAGATTGAGCAAGACCTGCTGGACCTGCACCTTGTCGGCAAGAACCAAATCGGCGCCGGGAGCGAAATCGAAACGCACGCGTACCCCGCTATCCTTGGCGCCGACCAGCGCCAGCGCGCTCGCTTCCTCGATCAGCTTGCGCACGTTTTCCACGCGCCGTTCGCTTTCGCCGCGGGCGACGAAATCGCGCAAGCGGCGGATGATCTGCCCGGCGCGCAGGGCCTGTTCGCCGGCTTTATCCATGGCGTCGCGCAGCGGGGCCAGGGTGTCGTCGTTGCGGCTGTCGAGCATCCGCCGCGAGCCCTTCACATAATTGGCAATGGCCGAGAGCGGCTGGTTGAGCTCGTGCGCCAGCGCAGACGCCATCTCGCCCATCGCTGTGAGACGGGAAATATGCACCAGTTCCGACTGCAATTCCTGCAGGCGCGCCTCGGTTTGCTGCCGTTCCGTCAAGTCACGGATGAAGCCGGTAAAATAGCGCTGATTGTGGACATTCATTTCGCCGACGGCGAGCTCCATGGGGAAGGTTGAGCCGTCCCGGCGCAGGCCAACGACCACGCGGCCGACGCCGATGATGCGGCGCTCGCCGGTGTGCAGATAACGGCTGATGTAGCCGTCATGGGCATCGTGATAGGGCTGCGGCATCAGCATTTTCACGTTCTTGCCTATAACTTCCGCGGCGCCATGGCCGAACAACCGCTCCGCGGCGGCGCTGAACGAATGCATGAGGCCGCGGTCGTCGATGACGACCATGGCATCGGGAATGCTGTCGAGAATGGATTTCAAGTGCGCGGCGCGCATCGAGGCATCCTCGGCGCTGCTGATGGCGGCGCCGCGAAAACGGCGCAGCAGTTCGCCGCGCCACGACACGCCGATGCCGACCAGAGCGAAGACCGCGGCATCGACATAGTCCGTGGCGTGCAGCGTGCGGATATCAATTGTCAGCAAGAGGCCGAGCACAAGACCGACAATCGTTGCGAACAAGCCCGGCCCCCAGCCCCCGATGGCCGACGCAATCAGGATCGCCGGCACAAAGAACAAATAGGAGGCTTCGCCGCGCAGCACCGATTCGAGCGCAAGCCTCAGGGCGAGCGCGACCACAATCGCAACGAGCGCAAGGCCATAAGGCCGCGCGACTTTGCGCCAAGCGGTTGTCTTCCGTTCCGCAGCGGGGGCGGCCGATTGCGGATCTTCGATCGCTTCCGTCATGGCACGGCTATACCGGTCATGTCCGAGACAGAAAATTCAGCTTATTCAATAGCATAAGAACGGTTCCCGCGACCACCTCAGGAATATCCCTTAGGGTCAATATCTGAATATTCGTTCCGACGCATCGGGTTTAGCAATGCCTTCGAAAGCTCTCGGAGGACCGACCGTCATGCACACGCACAGCGCCATCGCCCGCAGCACCATTCATGCCGACGCCGCCCGCCATCCGGCGATGCCGGCGCGTCAGATCCAACCGCGCAGCTACAGCGCCGGTGGGTCGCTCGACCAGCAGATCATGCTGATGGGCGCGATCATGTCTTATCCGCGTAACAGCGAAATCTTCGGCGAGAACGAGCCGGCAGACTATCTTTACAAGGTTGTCAGCGGCAGCGTGCGTACTTCGAAGATCCTGAGCGACGGGCGACGCCAGATCGGCGATTTCTATCTCCCAGGCGATATTTTCGGCCTGGAATTCGCCGACACCCATGCGCTGTCGGCGGAGGCCGTTACTGATGCGAAAGTGCTGGTGATCAAGCGCAGCGCGCTTAATGCGCTGGCCGAGCGCGACGCTTCGGTCGCCGCGCAGCTCTTTGCGTTGACCGGCCGCGAGTTGCGCCGTGCGCAGGAGCGCATCGTGCTCTTGGTCAAGAGCGCGCAGGAGCGTGTCGCCGGCTTCCTTCTGGAAATGTCGGACCGCTTGACCCTCGATAACGCGATCGAATTGCCGATGTCGCGCCAGGACATCGCCGATTATCTCGGCCTGACCATCGAAACCGTGTCGCGGACGCTGACCTCGCTGGAAAGCGCTGCTGCAATCGAGGTGACCACAGCGCGCCGCATCCGATTGCGCAATCGCAACGCATTGAACCGTATGAACGGCTGACCGCAATCCGCACAGGATCAGGGCCAGCAATAGGGAGTGAGAATCATGCAAGTCAAAGACATCATGACGCGCAGCGTGATTTCGGTCGGCCCGGACGAATCCATCATGAAGGCGGCGCGGCTGATGCTGCAGAACCGTATCAGCGGCCTGCCGGTGATCGACCTGAACCGCGAGCTGATCGGCATCGTCACCGAAGGCGATTTTCTACGCCGCGGCGAACTCGGCACGCAGCGCCGCCGGCCGAAATGGCTCGAATTCATTGTCGGACCCGGCCGCCTCGCCGACGAATATGTCCATGCGGCGGGACGCAAGGTCGACGAGGTCATGACCACCGATCCGGTCACGGTGTCGGAAAATGACTCGCTGGAAAAGGTAGTCGAGGTCATGGAGCGCCGGCACGTGAAGCGGCTTCCGGTCATGCGAGACGGCCGCGTCGTCGGCATCATCAGCCGCTCCAACCTGATGCACGCGCTCGCGAGCTTCGCGCGCGACGGCGAGGAACATGTCCAGCCGAACGATTCGCAGATTCGCGACGATATTCTCACGGTTCTCGACCGGCAGAGCTGGGCCCCGCGCGTGAATGTCGTCGTCAAGAACGGCGTTGCCGAACTCTGGGGTGTCATCACCGACGACCGCGAGCGCAAGGCGCTTGTCGTCGCCGTCGAGAATGTCCCCGGCGTCGAGCGCGTGCACGACCATCTTGTCTGGGTCGAGCCGATGTCCGGCATCGCGTTCTCGTCGGCGGAGGACGAGGCAACCTCGCGCGCCGTCGGCCCGTAAGGCCGCAAGGGACGACTCGCAGGCAAGCGCAGAGGGGAAGCAGAAGGGGAGTCGCGCCGATGGCTCGAAACATACCGCGGCATCTGCATGTTCTCGGCCTTGTGCCGATCGTCGCCGTGCTCGCTTTCGCCCGCTTGCCAGCGAGAAGCGACGAGGCGTTGTCACCGGCCGCGCAGCGCGGGCGCATCCTCGTCACCAACAATTGCGCCCGGTGTCATTCGGTCGACAAGTATAGCGCGAGCCCGGTCCGCATCGCGCCGCCGTTTCGCACGCTGCATGAACGCTACCCGGTCGAAGATCTCGAGGAGCCGCTCGCGGAGGGCATCGTGACCGGTCATCCGATGATGCCGGAATTCAGCTTCGACCCCGGCCAAGTGAACGACATTATCACCTATCTGAAGACGCTCCAGCGCTGAACTGCAACGTTCTTATCGCTCCATCGCGCAAAGTCACTCCCCGTTGATCCAGGTCAAGGCCGTGCGTCGCCGCGCATGGTCTGTGTCAAGCGATTTTCCTCTCGCACGTCCACCTGAAGGTCCGGCAATGAATTCAACGCAAGCTCCACCGAAGCTTATGACGCTGGGCGAGGGCGGGCTGACCGCTTTCCTGATCGCGCTCTGCATCGTTTCAATCGTCGTCGCCGCCAAGGCCTATACGCCGGAATATGCGTTCCACGCCTATCTGTTCGCCGCAGCGAGCGCCGCGGCAGCATTTGCCATCGTCAACCGCTTCATGGATCGCAGCGACGATCCGGCGCCGCTCGAGATCGACGGCAAGCCGAATTACAATATGGGACCGGTCAAGTTCGCCACGATTGCCGCGGTGTTCTGGGGCATCGCCGGCATGGCTGTCGGCCTGTATATCGCGCTCGAGCTTGCCTATCCGGCGCTGAATTTCGACCTGTCTTATATTTCTTTCGGCCGCCTGCGTCCGTTGCATACTTCCGCGGTGATCTTCGCCTTCGGCGGCAACGTGCTGATCGCGACCTCGATGTATGTCGTGCAGCGCACCTGCCGCGCGCGCATGGTCGGCGATCTCGCGCCCTGGTTCGTCGTCCTCGGCTATAATTTCTTCATCGTCATTGCCGGCACCGGCTATCTGCTCGGCATCACCCAGTCCAAGGAATATGCCGAGCCGGAATGGTATGCCGATCTCTGGCTCACAGCGGTGTGGGTCGTCTATCTGCTCGTCTATCTCGGCACCCTCATGCGGCGCAAAGAGCCGCATATCTATGTCGCCAACTGGTTCTATCTCGCCTTCATTGTCACCATCGCCGTTCTTCACATCACCAATAATGCCGCGCTGCCGGTCTCGGTGTTCTCGTCGAAGTCCTACGTGGTGTGGGCCGGCGTACAGGACGCGATGGTGCAGTGGTGGTACGGCCATAACGCGGTCGGCTTCTTCCTCACCGCGGGCTTTCTCGGCATCATGTACTACTTCATTCCCAAGCGGGCCGAGCGTCCGATCTACAGCTATCGCCTCTCGATCATCCATTTCTGGGCGCTGATCTTCCTCTATATCTGGGCCGGCCCGCATCACCTGCACTACACCGCGCTGCCGGATTGGACGCAGACGCTCGGCATGACGTTCTCGATCATGCTGTGGATGCCGTCCTGGGGCGGCATGATCAACGGCCTGATGACGCTGTCCGGCGCCTGGGACAAGCTGCGCACCGATCCGGTGTTGCGCATGATGGTGCTGTCGGTCGCGTTCTACGGCATGGCCACCTTCGAGGGGCCGGTGATGTCAATCAAGGAAGTCAATTCGCTGTCGCACTATACCGACTGGACCATCGGTCACGTGCATTCCGGCGCACTTGGCTGGGTCGGCTTCGTCTCGTTCGGCGCCATCTATTGCCTGGTGCCGTGGCTGTGGAACCGCCCGCTCTATTCGCTGCGGATGGTGAGCTGGCATTTCTGGATCGCGACCATCGGCATCGTGGTCTACATCACCTCGATGTGGGTGTCGGGCATCCTGCAAGGACTGATGTGGCGCTCCTATACCAGCCTCGGCTTCCTCGAATATTCCTTCATCGAGACCGTGCAGGCGATGCACCCGTTCTATGTGATCCGCGCGCTCGGCGGCTCGCTGTTCCTGGTCGGTGCGCTGCTCATGGCCTTCAATGTGTGGCGCACGATCTATCCGCCGCGTGCAGCGCTCGCGCCGGCCGCCGGCCTGGCGCCGGCCGAATAGGGAGATCGTTTGATGACAAGTCCGGCATCATCCGCCCATTCCGCTTCGCTCTGGCAGAAGCACGGAATTCTCGAACGCAATTCTATTCTGCTGCTGATCGGCATTCTGGTCGTGATCGCCATCGGCGGCCTGGTCGAAGTCGTGCCGCTGTTCTATCTCAAGAGCACGATCGAGACCGCCGACGGCATGCGGCCCTATACGCCGCTCGAACTGGCCGGCCGCAACATCTATGTCAGCGAGGGCTGCTATCTCTGTCATTCGCAGATGATCCGCGCGCTGCGCGACGAGGTCGAGCGTTACGGACATTATTCGCTCGCCGCGGAGAGCGAATACGATCATCCGTTCCAATGGGGCAGCAAGCGCAACGGTCCGGATCTGGCGCGGGTCGGCGGCAAATATTCTGACGATTGGCATCGCGACCACTTGAAGGATCCGCGCGCGGTGGTCGCGGGCTCCATCATGCCGGCCTATCCGTGGCTGTTCACCACCGATCTCGATTATTCGCACATCGCCGAGGATATGAAAGTCCAGGCCGATCTCGGCGTGCCCTATACGGATGAGATGATCGCCGACGCGCGTGCGGATGTGCGGACGCAGGCGACGAATGATGCGCCGGATGCCGATGCATTGGCGAAGCGCTATCCCAAGGCGCAAGCCCGCGATTTCGCCGGCGTCACCGGCCGCATTACCGAAGCTGATGCGCTGATTGCCTATCTGCAGATGCTCGGCACGCTGGTCGACTTCAAGCTCTACAACGACAAAGCCAATATCCGCTGAGGAGATCACCGTGTCGCCGACTTACGCCTTCTTCTCGCATTTCGCCCAGACCTGGGGGTTGGTCTATTTCGTCCTCATTTTCCTGGTCGTGCTGGCCTACGCGTTGTGGCCCTCGAACCAGAAGCAGTTCGATGAAACCGCGCGTCTGCCGCTGCGAGAGGACTGAACATGCAAGATCGACCGAGCAGCGTGTCAGATCCGAAATCGCAGGCCAAAGCCGGCAGCCATGTCGGGACGACCGGCCATGAATGGGACGGCATTCAGGAATTGAACACGCCGCTGCCGCGCTGGTGGCTGTGGCTGTTCTATGCGACGATCATCTGGGCGATCGGCTATTGGATCGTCTATCCGGCTTGGCCTTTGGTGTCGTCTTACACCGGCGGCGTGCTCAAGTGGCACGCCCGCGATGCAGTCGCCGACGATCTCGCCGCGCTGTCGGCACAGCGCAGCCCGATGATGACCAAGCTCGCGGCAGCGCCGTTGCAAGACATCGAATCGACTCCGGAATTGCTTGATTTCGCCCGCGCTCTCGGCCGCCGCGCCTTTGCCGACGATTGCGCGCCTTGCCACGGTGCCGGCGGCGGCGGCGCCAAGGGCTATCCCAATCTCACCGATGACGATTGGCTGTGGGGCGGCAAGCTTGCCGACATTTCGCAGACCATCACACACGGCGCCCGCGCCGGCGACGATCAAGGTCGCCAGGGCTCGATGCCGGCTTTCGGCCGCGATGGCATGCTCAAGCGCGACGACATCGTCACCGTTGCCAATTACGTTCGCTCGCTGTCGGGCCTGTCGACCGAGCCGGGCGCCGATCTCGCCCGCGGCGCCAAGATCTTCGCCGACAATTGCGCGGTCTGTCACGGGCCGCAGGGCAAGGGCAACCGCTCGGTCGGTGCGCCTAATCTGACCGATCAGATCTGGCTCTATGGGCCCGACACCGAGACCATCATCGACGGAGTCTACAACGGCCATGGCGGCGTCATGCCGGCCTGGGGCGGCAAGCTCGATCCGGTGACCATCAAGGCTTTGACGGTCTACGTTCACACCTTCGGCGGCGGAGAAAAGTGAACCATGTGTCCCGGCTGTTCATCGGCTATCGCCGCTGCGCAGGCGGCCGCAGTGCAGACGGCGCGTCCGGCGCTTGCCGATCTCGTCGAAGAGGCGGAGCGTACGGCGACATCGGCGCAGCCGGTGCAGGACTTTCCCGAATTCGCCGAGGAAGAGCCGCTTTATGCGGCGCGCAAGAAAATCTATCCGCAGCGCGTGTCAGGCCGGTTCCGCCGCCTGAAATGGGCGCTCTTGATCGTCTGCCTGGGTGTCTATTATTTCCTCCCCTTCATCCGCTGGGATCGCGGGCCGAATGCGCCGGATCAGGCGGTGCTGATCGATTTCACCACGCGTCGCTTCTATTTCTTCTTCATCGAGATCTGGCCGCAGGAGGTCTATTACCTCACCGGCCTGCTCATCATCGCCGCCATGGCGCTGTTCCTGATGAACGCCGTCGCCGGGCGGATCTGGTGCGGCTATCTGTGTCCGCAGACGGTATGGACCGATCTGTTCGTGGCGATCGAGCGCTGGATCGAAGGCGATCGGCGTGAGCATCTGCTGCGCGATCAGCAGCCGTGGACCTTCGAACGCATGGCGCGCGCCGCCTCCAAGCATTTCTGGTGGCTGATGATCGCCTGGTGGACCGGCGGCGCCTGGGTGCTGTATTTCGCCGATGCCCCGACGCTCGTGAAAAATCTCGCGACGTTTCAGGCGCCGATCGCGGCCTATGTGTTCATCGGCATCCTCACCTTCACGACCTATTCGCTCGCCGGCTGGATGCGCGAGCAGGTCTGCGTCTATATGTGCCCGTGGCCGCGCATTCAGGCGGCATTGACCGATGAATATGCGCTCAATGTCACCTATCGCTACGACCGGGGCGAGCCGCGCGCGTCGCTGAAAAGGGCAGCGGCGCTGCACGCTCATGGCCAGCCGGCCGGCGACTGCATCGAATGCCTGCAATGCGTCCATGTCTGCCCGACCGGCGTCGATATCCGCCAAGGGCCCAATCTCGGCTGCATACAATGCGGCCTGTGCATAGATGCCTGCGACGCGGTGATGACGAAGATCGACCGGCCGACCGGCCTCATCGCTTACGACACCGATCTCAACATCAAGCGGCGGCAGCAGGGGCTCGCGCCGGTCTATCATCTCGTGCGCACGCGCACGTTGCTTTACGCCGGAATCATTCTTCTGGTCGGCGCGGTGATGACGTTTGCGCTGGCGACACGCCGCAATGACGGCGTCAGCGTCATTCACGACCGCAATCCGCTGTTCACGCGCTTGTCGGACGGTGCGGTGCGCAATGGCTACGCCATCCGCCTCCTCAACAAGACCGTAGAGCCGCAACGCTACGTGCTGAAGGTCTCCGGCCTGCCCGGTGCCGAGATCGAAGTGATCGGCAGCGATGCGACATCCGGCGGCGAGCCGGTGATCGATGTCGGCCCCGATCAAACGCGCGAAATGCGCGTGCTGGTCACCACGCATCAGCTGCTCGCGGCGGGCGCGTCGATCCCGCTCACCTTCAGCGTCGTCCCGACGGCGGGCGGCGTTGCGGCAAGCGCCGCCGATCACTTCCTTGGGCCGTGAGGAGAAGTCCCATGCGCGACCGTGATCTCGATGCCGAACCGGATCGCTTGCGTTCGGGGCGTCCATGGACGGGCCGCATGGTGTTGTTCACGCTACTCGGCTTTTTCGGTCTGGTCTTCGCCGCGAACGGCGTCCTGGTGCATGAGGCGCTGTCGACTTTGACCGGCGTCGATACCGACAGCGCCTATCAGGCCGGGCGCCGCTACGAGCGGGAAGTTGCGCACGCCAAGGCGCAGGATGCGCGGCAATGGCGCGTCGACGCCAAGGTCACGCCGACGGCCGACGGCGCGCGGCTTGATATCACGGCGCGCGACGCCGCCGGCCGACTGCTGCCCGGTCTCGATGCCTCGGCGCTGTTCGAGCGTCCGACCGATCGCCGCCTCGACCAGGATGTCTCACTCGCTGCGGACGGGGCCGGCCGCTTTCACGGCGACGCCGCGCTCGCGGCCGGCCAGTGGGATCTCGTCATCGAATTTTCGCGTCAGGGCGAGCAACTCTTCCGCTCGCGCAACCGCGTGATGTTGCCTTAGCGCATGCCCCGGAAAAGCGGCTGCCGGCTTTCCGAAAAGGGCATTTGCGAAATCGATCTCAGGAGCGCGCCGTGGCCGAGACTGTCGATCTGTCATCCTTCGTCGAGCATAAAGGACCGGGCCTCGCGCATATGACGCTTGCAGTCGACGGTGTCGGCTGCGCCGGCTGCATCCGCAAGATCGAGAGCGGGCTCACCAAACTGCCCGGCATTGTCGACGCGCGGCTGAATTTTACCCAACGCCGCCTTGTCGTCGATTGGCGCGATGGCGAAATCGATGCCGTGCGCATCGTCAAGACGCTTGCCGAGATCGGCTATCCGGCGCACCCGTTCGCGCCGGCCCGGGTCGAGGCCGACGAAAGCCGGCAGGCGCGGCTGCTCCTGCGATGCCTCGGCGTTGCGGGCTTTGCGGCGATGAATGTCATGTTGCTCTCGGTCTCGATTTGGGCCGGCAACGCCTCCGACATGACGCAGGTAACGCGCGACCTGTTTCATTGGCTGTCGGCGCTGATCGCGCTGCCGGCCGCAGCTTATGCCGGACAGCCGTTTTTTCAGAGCGCGTTCCGCGCGCTGCGTGCCCGCGAGCTGAATATGGACGTGCCGATCACGGTCGGCGTCACGCTGGCGCTGACGCTGTCGCTCTACGAGACCGCGACGCATGCGGTGCACGCCTATTTCGATTCGGCGCTGATGCTGCTGTTCTTTCTGCTTTGCGGCCGCTATCTCGATCTGGCGATGCGGCGCAAGACCAGACTGTTCGCCGGCAATCTGGCGTCCCTGAAGGCCGAGTTTGCGCATCGTCTCGGCACCAATGGGGTTACGCAGGTGCCGACCTCGGCGCTGCAGCCCGGCGACCGCGTGCTGGTGCGGCCGGGTGAACTCATCCCGGCCGACGGCTGCATCATCGAGGGCACCTCAGAAGCCGACGAGAGTCTCGTGACCGGCGAGACCGTGCCGCGCGCCGTCGAATCCGGCGCCATGATCTACGCCGGCAGCGTCAATTGCTCCGGCGCATTGACCATGCGCGTCGCCGCCGCCGGCGCCGGCACTTTGGTCGATGAAGTCGAGCGGCTCTTGCAGAAGGCGACGGCAGGGAAATCGAAGACCGTGCGCCTCGCCGATCGCGCGGCGCGGCTTTATGCGACGGTCGTGCATGCAACCGCAGCCCTCACCGCCATGGGCTGGCTGATGGCCGGCGCGTCCTTGCACGATGCGATCGTCATCGCCATCGCCGTTCTCATCGTCACTTGTCCCTGCGCCATCGCGCTCGCCATTCCTGCAGTGCAGGTCGTCGCGGCCGGTCAATTGTTCCGGTCCGGCGTCATCCTCAACAGTGGCGACGCGATCGAACGGCTCGCCGAAGTCGACACCGTTGTCTTCGACAAGACCGGCACGTTGACCTTGCCGGATCCCGAAGCGGATGTGTCGGGCATTGATCCTGATATTCTGCAACGCGCCGCGCGTCTCGCCCTGTCCAGCCGTCATCCCTTGGCGGTCGCCCTCGCCGGCGCGGCGCACGAGGCTGCGCCTTATCCGGGCACGGTGGAGGAGCCCGGCTGCGGCGTGCGCGCCGTGGTCGACGGCCGCGAGGCTTATCTCGGCAGCAGATCGTTTTGCGGTCTTGGCGGCGACGTAACAGCCGCGGCGCGGGATCCCGATGCCTCGCTTATCTTCTTCAGCCATGCCGGCCGCACCGCGGCCATTCCGATCCGCCAGACATTGCGGCCGGATGCCAAGACCGTCATCGCGCAGATTCGCGCCCGCGGGCTCGACGTTTTGATATTGTCGGGCGACCGGCCGGAAGCGGTCGAGCCGATCGCGCGGCGGCTTGATGTGTCGCGATGGATGGCGGGACTGATGCCGGCCGAGAAGATTGGCGTCATCGAGCAATTGAAGGCGCAGGGCCGCCGTGTGCTGATGGTGGGCGACGGACTTAATGACGCGCCGGCCCTCGCCGCGGCGCATGCCTCGCTGTCGCCGATCACGGCGTCGCATCTCACCCAGGCGCAGGCCGACGCGCTGTTCCTTGGCGATCGTCTGATGCCGGTGCTCAACGCTGTCGCCATAGCGCGGCAGGGGCGCGCGCTGATGCGGCAAAATCTCATGCTGGCAGTGATCTACAACGCCGTTGCGGTGCCGATCGCGATGTTCGGCTTCGTCACTCCGCTGATCGCGGCCCTGGCTATGTCAGGCTCGTCGATTCTGGTGACGCTGAATGCGCTGCGCGCACGGTTTGCGTGGCATGCGTCCAGCAAGGCAGCGGCCCTGGAACCGACCAAACGTGTCGGATCGGCGCTGCTATCGCGCGGCGACGTGAAGGTCGACCTGAAAGCCGATCGGGAGGGCAACATGAAAAGCGGTTGGGAGCTTGCCCGATGAATGTGCTCGTCTACTTGGTGCCGGCGGCGCTGTTGCTCGGCCTGACCGGGCTCATCGCCTTCATGTGGACGCTCAAGAGCGGCCAATACGATGATCTCGACGGCGCTGCGGTCCGTATTCTGCCCGACGACGACATCGAGAAATAGCCGGAGCATGATCCAGAACGTAGAGACCGGCTTTCGGGAAAGATCACGCGCCAGCGAAAATCCAGACCTGATTCGATTCAAGAGATTTGGTCACCGTCTAGAGTTTCAGCTTCACATTGCAGACATAAGGCTCGTCCGGGTCGCCGTGGCATTCGAAACCCAGCTCCGCGCACATGTCGAGCATCGTCGTATTGTCGTGCATCACTCGCCCCTGGATGGAGCGTAGGCCACGCTTGCGGGCATAATCGATCAGCATCTGCATCAAGTGCCAGCCGAGCCCGTGGCTCTTGAGGTCCGAGCGGACGATCACGGCATATTCGCCGCTCTCATTCGGTTTGGTCTGATGCAGCCGCGCCACGCCGAGCATGTCGCCGGTCGACTCGTCGAGCGCGATAAAGGCCATGGCGCTCTCATAATCGACATGGGTCAGCCGCGTGATCAGCGCGGGATCGAGTTCCTTGACCGGAGCGAAGAAGCGCCAGCGCAGATCCTGTTGCGACTCCGCGGCCATGAAGCGGCCGTAGAGCTGCTCGTCTTCGGGCCGAATCGGACGCACGAACACCGTTGCGCCGTCCGACAGTGTAAAGCGATGCTCCCATTCTCCAGGATAAGAGGCCATTGCAGGATCCCCTTCGATTGCGCTGCCGATTTGTGCCGCTGCCGGCGCCGCTTCGCCTCATTTCGCGCGATACCGGACGATTCCTGAAATCGGCCGCTTTTGATTCACGTCAAAGCGGCGAGGTCCAAATGACGGAACAAATCCCTCGAACGCGTCAATTGGAAAAGGGAGATTGCCATGCCGCTGGGTAGCATAATCGCCTTGAGCGCGATTGTCGCCGCGTTCCTCTTGTTTGCCGTCGTCCTGGCCTGGGTCGACCACTGGACCAGGGATTTCTCCCGGCGCGAAGAACGGTCGCCCGGCCAAAAAGATCGGCAAGGGATCCGGCGTGCTGCCTAGCATCTGCCGTCCGCCACGCTCTTGGCCGTCACCGCGTCGTCGCGAGTAAATGTCGTCATCTCGTAAAGGCCGCCGAAGAAGCGCCGCACCTGTGCCGGGCGCCATCCGGCCGTGGGCATCCAGGCGGCGATGTCGTTGCGCCAAAGGTCGAGCGCAAAGGGTTCGAGCGCGGCAAGCACCATGCGCCAGACGTAGCGCGCGGGATGCCACCAGCGCGGCAGCGCGTAATCCACGATGACGATCCGACCGCCGGGTTTCACGACCCGCAACACCTCCTGCAAGGTGCGGCGGCGCACAGCGGCCGGCTGTTCGTGCAGCAGAAAGAAGACCAATGCCCGGTCATAGCTGCAACCCGGCAGTTTGAGGTCCGCCGCGTTCATGGCCAATAGCCGGACCGGGTCGCCTGGCGGCAGCTTGTTGCCGAGATTTTGCAGCTGGATCGGCAACACGTCGACCACGTCCAGCGTACCATTTGCAGCCGCCACTCGCCGCGTCAGCCGCGTGGTGAGATCGCCATAGGCGCAGGCCACCTGCAACGTGGTGCCAGAAAGCGCATCGCCCAAGCTTGCCAGAGCGGCGTCCCGCAGCCGCGGATAATTGCCCCACAAGATTGCGTTGACCAGCCACTGACGCTCAAAGAATTTGACCGCACGGGGATGAATGTAAGTCCACCAATAATAGCGGCGCAGATAATCGGGGATCTCGCCGGTCCCTCTCGCGACATCGGCGGCAACACGCCTTGAGCCGCGGCGCTGCTGGATCTGGGAAGATCCCGTGGTTGGCGCACCGGCTCGCGGCATCAGGGCGGGCATGAAGGTATCGGTCATGGCAAAACCGCTTGGCTGGGCCGTTTCGCTCGGCCAGGTGACGTGAGCAGTATTTGGATTTGATGGCGGAGAAGCATCGGTCCGGTGCGGCGGAGGGGCCGCACCGGACGCCGGGTCAATGTCGCCCACATTGCCCGGCTTTAGCCGTCCATCGTCTTAAGGCATGCGACGGCCCGGCTGATCTCTGGGCCAACGCTGGCTACGCCACGGCCCAACGCAGCATCGGGCTGTGCTGCACGGCGGCGAGCCGGCTCACGAGACCGTCGAGGCCGAAGACATGGCCGGCGCGCTTGACGATCAGATAGACCAGCACGCCCGCATAGACGATGTGATAATCGATCAGATAGTTGTTGACGTTCTCGATAAACGGAAAGTCCATATGCGCGGTCCAATAGAGCAGCATCAACATGACCGCGAACGGCGCGCTGACGCGGACCAGAAGGCCGGAGATGAGCGACAGGCCGATCGCCAGATGGCCGTATTCGACAAGGAAAGTCAGGATCGGGACAATCGCCGGATTGGTGAACGGCGCATAGACGTCATGAAAGGTTTTCACATGGCTCAAGAAGCCGAGAACGAAGTTGGCATCACCGAAATGGTGGATGCCGGCCCAGAGAAAGGTCCAGCCCATGGTAAGGCGGAAGAACACAATAAAAATCTGCTCCGCATGGGCGTTCGTTTGGTCCTGCGACATTTGTTTGCTCCTGGTTGAGGCAACGAGGGGAATTCAATGACGCCGATGAAAGTATGGCGCGGGCCGGCGACGGGCCTTGCGCTAGATCAACCAGAAGGTGGGTCGTAAGGCTTTGGCCCTCAGGGAAATCCCCTAGGCGCATGTTGCGGCGCAATGTGCTGTACACCCTCTAGGTTGTTGCGCGCAGCGCACCGCGGACAAGGCGGGCATAAAGCCAGGGCGCAAGACCCAGCGGGCGAGCGAGGCCCATGCGTTCCAGGCAGTCGGCGTAATCGCTGCTGCCCGCAAGTCCGCGCAGGACATACGACAAGAGTCCTAACGGTGATGCCGATTTCAATTTCTCGAGCGCGGGAATGAGGCGCTGTTCGATTTCGGTGAAGTCGCCACCGAAGGGGAAAGACGGCAACAGGCCCGCGTCGGCCGCGGGTCTGAGAGCGCGCGCAATCGCATCCGGCGTATTGTCACGCGCCGTCGCAGGTAATTCATAGCTGCGCTCGATCTTGCCGGCGTCCTTGGCCTCGCGCAGCAGTTCGTCCTGGAAGCGGGAGTCGGTGATTGCAAGCATCGCCGCGATCACGTCGCGGTCGGTTTTGCCGCGGATATCGGCGATGCCGTATTCCGTAATGATCATGTCACGCAGGTGGCGAGGGATCGTGACATGGCCGTAGCGCCAGCGGATGTTGGACTGCGTCTTGCCTTTGGCGGTGCGCGTTGAATGCAGCAGGATCGCCGAGCGCGCGCCGTCGAGCGCGAAGCCCTGGGCTATGAAATTATATTGGCCGCCGACGCCGCTGACGATGCGGCCGTCCTCCAGGCCGTCGGAGATGACGTCCCCCAGCAACGTCGCCATCATGGCGTCATTGAGGAAGCGGGCCTTGACTCGGGCGCGGCGCTTCCTGGCTTGATCGTCATAGATTTCGTTGACGAACGAAATCGACGTCATACAGAATTTTGCCGCGATCTCCGCCGGCATCTCGCGCAGGGTGCGATAGAAGGCGCGCGATCCGACGAAAAAGCCGCCATGCAGCACCACACCGTCGACCTCGCGCTTGAGGATGCCGGCGCGATAGAGATCGAGCAGGCCTTCGACGAACATTTCCGAGCAGCCGTAGAGGCCGGCCGCGAACGGTTCGGTGCGAATGTCCGGGTTCGCCCGAACGTCGTGGCCGAGCTTTTCCAGCAATTGGCAAAATGCGGCGTTCTGCTTCTGCCGCAGCACCAAGCCTTGCGCGACGGCATCGCCCAGCGAACCGATGCCGATCTGCAAGGTGCCGCCGTCGGGCACGGTGCTTGCCGCGCGTAACCCCGCGGCATAATCGGCCAGCGAAACCGGCTCGCGCGGCGGCGCGAACAACGCGAAATCGGTGCCTGGGCCGTCGAGCACAAAATCGAATTCGTCGGCCGCGATCACCGCGTCATTACGCAGGAACGGCAGTTCCGAGTTGATCTGACCGCAGAACAAAAAGTCGGCCTTGCCGTTGCGGCGAAGCTGCAGGAGGTCGAGCGTCAGATCGGGATTACAGCTGAGACTGTAAGGATGCGTTGCT
Organism: Xanthobacteraceae bacterium; assembly: GCA_035509535.1. Taxonomy (GTDB): domain Bacteria; phylum Pseudomonadota; class Alphaproteobacteria; order Rhizobiales; family Xanthobacteraceae; genus BOG-931. Next base: position 86,170 of record DATJLN010000088.1, read on the forward strand.
TCATCGGCACGGTGCGCCACCAATTGGCCGACGACATTGACCCCGCGATCGAGCACATAGCGCAGCGCATGCGTATAATTCGCGGAGATATAGTGCTGCTGCGCATAGGGCGAGCCCAGCCATTGGCCGGCCTCGAAGAAGAATTCGTTGACCGTTATATTCGGCGGGACTTGGCCCTTGTGGATGGCCGCTGCGTAGCGCAGCGGCGGATAGCCGGCGAAGATGCGCTGCGCGATGGGATCGAGAAAGCGCCGCTCCAATTCGTTCTTTGCCCGCGGCGGCTCGAGCGTCAGTGCGGTGAAGATGGTAAGCTTCAACGATGGATCGGCGGCCGCCCTGTCGTAAAGCGCGTTGGCGACATGGTTGGGCTTGCCGAGCCCAAGCGGCATGGCCAGGACGATTGTCTTGCCGACTTTTTCGACGATGGCGTCGGCCAGCCGCGCCGGATCGTCGAATGTCGCCGGCGCCGATGACGTGTGAATCATTTCAGGGCAAAAATCGTTTCCGAATGTCAGATTGCGTCATTTCAGGTTGTCCCAGCCCGGATCGGGTTGGAAGCGCGGCCCGTATTTCTCCGCTAAGCCTTTGAGCGTATCGCGTATGTCGGCGATGCCGCGCGTGCGCGCATAGTGCATCGGTCCGCCGCGGAACGGCGCAAAGCCGGTGGCGAAGATCATTGCGCCGTCGACCACCCTCTCGTCGGCGATGATGCCCTCACGCAGGCATGTGACGCAGACGTCGAGCATGGGCAGCACCATCCGGTCGATCGCGTCGGCCGGCGCGGGTGCCGTGTCATGGCCCTTCACGGCATGGCCGTCCTTCCAGACATAGAGTCCCTTGCCGGACTTTTTGCCGAGCTCGCCCTTGCGGACCTTGTCCTGCAGCCATTGCGGCGGCGCGGGCATGTCGTGATTGAGGCTGGTCTTGAGCATCTCGGCGACGTGCAGGCAGATATCGAGCCCGACCTCGTCGGCGAGTTCGATGGGCCCCATCGGCATGCCGAAATTTTCCGCCGCCTTGTCGATCGATTCCTTGGCGACGCCGGAATCGAGCATCACCAGAGCTTCGAGCAGATAAGGCGTCAACGCGCGATTGACCAGAAAACCCGGCGCGCTCTTGACCGGCGCGGGAAGCCGATCGATTCGGCCCAGGAAGGCGCGGGCATCGGCCAGCACGTCGGCGGCCACCTGGTCGTGGCTGACAACCTCGACAAGCTGCATGCGCGAGACCGGATTGAAGAAATGAATGCCGACGAGGCGTTCCGGCTTCGGCAGGCCTACGCGCAATTGTTCGAGCGGAATGCTCGACGTGTTGGTGGCGAGGATGGCGTCGGGCTTCATCTTCGGCTCGATTCCGGCGAAGATCTTGCGCTTGAGATCGAGCACTTCCGGCACCGCCTCGATGATCAGGTCCGCCGAGGCGACGCCTTCGCCTTTGAGGTCAGGGATCAGCCGGTCGAGCGCGTCGCGCAGTTTGCGGCGGTCGTCGCGGCCGATCTTGCCGTAAAGATCCGCGGCACGTTTGATCGCGCCTGCGATCGGTTCCGGCTTGGTGTCGCCCAGGCTGACGGTGAAGCCGTGCCAGGCGCACCATGCCGCGATGTCGCCGCCCATGGCGCCGGCGCCGATGACATGAACGCGCTTGCCGTCCCATTTGCCGCCGGCGAGATTTTTCAGGTTCTCGCGCAGGAAGAACACCCGAACCAGATTCTGCGCGGTAGGGGTTACGAGCAGATTGACGAAAGATGAAATCTCCGCCTTCTGCATCGCATCCGGATCGCCGCCGTGCTTTTCCCACAGATCGATCAGGGCGGAAGGAGCCGGATAGTTTTTGCGCGGCGCCTTCTTCTCGGCCTCGCCGCGCATCCTCGAGCCGAGAAAGCCGCGCGCCGGACCGAGATTCATCAGCTTGCCAAGAAGATCCTGCTTCGCCGGTTTCCAGTCTCCCGCGATCGCCGAGCGCACGGCGGCGCGCACATGGCGCTCCTGCGTCACCGTGTTAACGAGGCCGAGCCGCTTGGCGGCGCGGGCGCGTTCGGTCCGCCCGGTCAGCATCATGGTCATGGCCTTGACCGGATTGATCAGTTGCGTCAGGCGGAACGTGCCGCCAAGGCCGGGATGCAAACCGAGCAGGACTTCGGGAAAGCCAAAGCTCGCGCCGTCGATGGCGAGGCGATAATCGCAGGCGAGCGCGACTTCGAGCCCGCCGCCGAGGCAATAGCCGTGAATCACCGCGATGGTCGGCAGCGGCAGCCGGTCGAGCCGGTCGAGTATCTCGTGACCGCCTCGCAGCAGCGTTTCGATCTGCGTGGCCTCGGTGACGCCCTCGAATTGCGTGATGTCGGCGCCGGCGATGAAGCCGCCGGTCTTGCCCGAACGGATGACCAAGCCGCGCGGCCGATCACGTTCGATCTTGTCCAGCACCGCATTGAGCTCGGTGAGGACCGGCTCCGACAGCGTATTGGCGCTGGCATCCTTCTTATCGAACAAAAGCCAAGCGATGCCGTCTTCGTCGTTACGCAGGCGCCAATTGGCCCACGGTCCGGATTCCGGCTGCTCGCCGAGTGCAAACGGCCCAAGCTCGAGGTCGCGCTTGCCGAGAATGGCCATGGCCGGTTTCGGGGCAGGTGAGGTCTTCATGGCTGGCCCCTAAATCGCTTCGATCAGCATCGCGCCGCCTTGGCCGCCGCCGATGCATTCGGTGGCGATGCCGCGCTTATAGCCGAGCCGCTTCATGGCATTGACGAGATGCAGCACGATGCGGTTGCCGCTGGCGCCGACCGGATGGCCGACGCCGATGGCGCCACCGTCGACGTTGAGCCGGTCGCGCGGGATTTTGCCGGCCGCGCTGTCGAGGCCGAGCGCGTCGCGACAGAATTCGTCGTCCTCCCAGGCGGCCAGGCAGCCGAGCACTTGCGCGGCGAAGGCTTCGTTCAATTCCCACAGCTCGATATCGTCCAGCGCGAGCTGATGGCGCTTGAGGATCGCGCTGGAGCAATAGACCGGCCCCAGTCCCATGACGGAGGGATCGAGCGCCGACCATTCGCTGTCGACGATCACTGCCTTGGGCGCGAGGTTGTGTTGTTTTACTGCGTCTTCAGAGGCGAGGATCACCCAGGACGCGCCGTCGGTGATCTGCGAACTGTTGCCGGCGGTGACCTTGCCCCAGGGCCTTTCGAAGGCTGGCTTGAGCTTCGCCAGCGCGTCGGCGGTGCTGTCGGGACGCACGCCGTCATCGTGATCGAACAAAGTGCCGTCGCGCGCGAAGGCGGGTTCGACCTCGCCGGCGAGGTAGCCGTTCTTCTGTGCCGCCGCGAGCCGCTGCTGGCTTTCGGCGGCATATTCGTCGGCCTGGCGCCGGGTGATGTGGAACAGATGCCCGACGAGCTCCGCGGTCTGTCCCATATTGAGGTCGGTGATCGGATCGGTGAGGCCGCGTTCAAGCCCGATCACCGGCGTCAGCATCGAGGGGCGGAAGCCGAGAAAGGCCGAGAGCTTCGCGCCGAGGCCGCGGGCGGCGAACATCCGCGCGTACCATTTGACCGCGCTGCGATTGAACACGAGCGGCGCATGGCTCAGCGCTTCGGCGCCGCCGGCAAGGATGAGATCGCTGACACCTTCCTGGATGTAGCGGTAGGCGGTGTCGATCGACTGCATGCCGGAGCCGCAATTGATCTGCACGGTGAAGGCCGTCATCGCCTCGCCCATGCCGAGCCGGAGCGCGGCAACGCGCGCCGGGTTCATTTCATCGGCGATGACATTGACGCAGCCGAGAATGACCTGGTCGAAGGCGTCCGGTGCAAACGGCTGGCGCAGCAACAGCGGCCGTCCGCATTGCACGGCGAGATCGACCGGCGTGAACGGACCCGGCTGGCCGCGCGCCTTGATGAAAGGCGTGCGGCTGCCGTCGACGATATAGACCGGACGGTGTGTCACTCCGCCGCCACCGGCGGGGCTTGCGATGTCGCTTGCGATGACGCTTCTCCCTTTGATCCCTTGCTGGCCGCGCCGCGGCCGGTGAGCTCTTCAGGCGCAAAATCATTGACGGCCACTGCAGCGGCGACTGCTCCTGCTGCGGCTCGCAGCCTGGCCGCGTCGTCGGCGCTGATGGTGCCCTGCTTGACCGCCTGATCGATGTCACGAACATGCGCGGCATGCATGCGGTCGCGGATCGGCTGTACCTGCGCGACCAAAGCGAAGGCGTGCTCGACCAGCGCAATGCCGTTGCTGCCGTCCATCTCGGTCGGGTGATAGAGATCGACGGTGAGCCGGTCGCGCGCTGCCGACGGTGTGGCGATCAGATCGGCACAGGCGTCGGTGACGTGGTCGGACGGACCACGGTGGCGCCGGCCGAACGGCTGGATGCACAACCGCAGGAGCCAGGCTACCGGCCGCACCGGGAAATTGCCGAGGAGCTCGTCGAAACGCGTCTCGATGGTGGCGAGGCTCGACTGCAGGCAATAGTCCAGCAGCGGGAAATCGTCTTGCTGGCGGCCTTCGTCGTTCCAGCGCTTGAGCGCGGCGCTGGCGAGATAAAGCTCGGACAGAATGTCGCCGAAGCGGGCGGAGATCATTTCCTTGCGCTTGAGCGCGCCGCCAAGCGTCAATAGCGACAGGTCGACGGCGAGCGCAAAGGCCGCGGCATGGCGGCTGAGCTGTTTGTAAAACGGCGTCGCCGCTCCGGCATCTGGCGCCGGCGCGAACACGCCGCCGGTCCAGGCGCGGCCGATGGCACGGCCGGCATTGGCGAGGCTGTGGCCGACATGGCCCCAGAACGCTTCGTCGAATGCTTCAAGCCCCAGCGCGCGGTCGGTCTCTTCCAGCGCCTTGATTTCCTTGAGCAGGTAAGGATGGCAGCGGATCGCGCCTTGGCCGAATTGGATCAACGCGCGAGTGACGATATTGGCGCCTTCGACGGTGATCGCGATCGGCACGCCACGATAAAGACTGCCGAGATAATTCAGCGGCCCTTCGATGATGGCCTTGCCGCCATGCACGTCCATGGCGTCGTTGACGGCGATGCGCATCCGATCGGTCGCCTGCGATTTCATGATCGCGGTGACGACCGCGGGATGATGCCCATCGTCGAGCGCCGCACAGGTCATGCGCCGCGCCGCATCGAGCTGATAGGCAGTCGCAGCAATGCGGCCGAGCCGCTCCTGCACCGCCTCGAACTTCGAAATCGCGACGTGGAATTGCTCGCGGATGCGCGCATAGGCGCCAGTGATATTGGCGCAGAAGGCTGCGCCCGCCGCCGACAACGACGGCAGCGAAATGCCGCGGCCGGCGGCCAGAGCGCTCATCAACATCTTCCAGCCCTTGCCGACCTGATCGACACCGCCGATGACGTTGTCCATCGGGATGAAAACGTCGTGCCCCCAGTTTGGCCCGTTCTGGAACACGTGCATGGCCGGCAGATGACGCCGCCCGATGCTGATGCCGGGAAGATGCGTCGGCACCAGCGCGAGCGTGATGCCGATATCGTCGCGCTCGCCGATCAGATGATCGGGATCGCGCAGCTTAAAGGCAAGACCAAGCACGGTCGCGATCGGCCCGAGCGTGATATAGCGCTTATGCCAATTCAGCCGGATGCCGAGCACCTCTTCGCCATCATAAGTGCCGCGGCAGACGATGCCGGTATCGATCATCGAGGCAGCATCGGAGCCGGCTTCCGGGCTGGTCAGGCCGAAGCATGGAATCTCCTCGCCACGCGCGAGCCGCGGCAGCCAGTAATCCTGTTGCGCCTTGGTGCCGAATTGCAGGAGGAGTTCACCGGGCCCCAACGAGTTCGGCACCATCGCCGTGCAGGCGGCGCAGATCGAACGCGTCGACAATTTGCGAATCACTTCCGAATGCGCATAGGCGGAGAAGCCGAGGCCGCCATATTGCTTCGGGATGATCATCGCGAAGAACTTCCGCGACTTCAGAAAGTCCCAGACCTCCGGCGGCAGGTCATGCCATTCCCAATTGATCTTCCAGTCGTTGAGCATGCGGCACAGCTCTTCGACCGGGCCGTCGAGGAATTGCTGCTCCTCCTCCGACAGTTTCGCAGGTGCGAAGGCAAGCAGCTTGTTCCAGTCGGGATTGCCGGTAAACAGATCGGCGTCCCACCAGACATCGCCCGCTTCGATCGCCTCGCGCTCGGTATCGGAGAGGCGCGGCAGCGCATGTTGCGCCATCCGAAAGATGGGTTTGGTGATCCAATCCCGACGAAAAGTGGAGGGCATGGTGCATTCCCCCGGCTGTAGGCTTCACCGCATTTAGAGACTATAGAGCCTCGCGCCTAGATGTTACATTTTTGGTCACAATTCCGCGGCCGGCCGGCCTTGCCGAAACATAGTGATCAAACGGTTAGACCGCCAAGCCGATACAGACCTTGGCCCCGGATCAAGGTCTGGCTTTCCATTGGAGCATGATCTTATCCGAAAACCGGCCACCACTTTTCGGCATCATGCTCGATCACGCAGGATTCGGCCCATGTTCGCCAGGCTCGAAAAATACCTCAGCGACAAGATTGTAGAGTACATATCGCAGCCCACCGGGCGTTATGCACCGTTTTATGCGCCTGATCCGGAGCTGCTCCGCAAGGCGCTCAAGCCCGGCGATATCCTCCTGGTCGAGGGCAACAGCCGGCTGTCCGCCACCATCAAATATTTGACGCAATCGACCTGGTCGCACGCCGCGCTTTATGTCGGCGAACGGCCGGGCGACGTGGCGGCAAACGGCGAGGCCAACGTGCTCCTCGAGGCGGAAGCCGATACCGGCGTCACCACCGTCCCGCTGTCGAAATATGTGAATTTTCATACCCGCATTTGCCGGCCGGTGGGACTTGACGAGAACAGCACGCGGAAGGTGCTCGACTATGCGCTGGCGCGCATCGGCACGCTTTATGACTCCCGCCGCATCGTCGACCTGGCGCGCTATCTGTTCCCTTATCCGCCTGTACCGGTTTGGTTTCGCCGCCGCATGCTGTCGATCGGCGCCGGCGATCCGACGCGCGCTATCTGCTCGACCTTGATCGCGCAAGCCTTCGCCTCGATCCATTATCCGATCCTGCCGGAGCGAGCATCGATCAATGGCAAGACCTACATCTTGGCACCGTTTGTGCAGGACGAACTCGATCACATCCGCACCTACGGCCTCTATACGCCGCGCGACTTCGACGTGTCGCCGTACTTCGCGATCATCAAGCCGACGCTGGTGGCCGGCTTCGACTATCACAGCCTGCAATGGGATCCGCCCGGCTTGACGGACGGCCAGCTTGCGGAGGCAAAGGTCGCGCCGCGAAATTAGTTTTTGCGTGAATGCCGCTATACCGGCGATATCGGTTGCGGCCGGCCGTCGGCATCGACCTTGACATATGTAAACAGTCCTTCGGTGACTTTGATCGGCACCGTGTCGGCGCCGCGTGCGCGCCGCGCCCAACTCTCGATCTTGATCGTCAGCGACGTGTTGCCGATCTTCGCGACGCTGGCGTAGCACGACACTTCATCGCCGACGCAGACCGGGCGATGAAAGACCATCGCGGTGATGGCGATCGTGACGACACGGCCGCCGGCGCGCCGGGTCGCGACCGTGGCGCCGGCGAGGTCCATCTGACACAGCAGCCAGCCGCCGAAAATGTCGCCATGCGGATTGGTGTCGGCCGGCATGGCGATGGTGCGGATGGCGGGTTCGAATGTCGGCGGGGTCTCCGCGGGCGGAAGTATCCTGGGATCTTTGGGCTCTGGTGTTTTGGGGTCTTCGGTCACGGCCATGAGGGCTGTCGAGCCTCCGTTGTTGCGCCAAATCCCGGCACGATTTCGCCCGACTGTCGCACACGACTTGTCTCATTTCGAGACGTATCTTCCGAGACTTGTGCGTGTTTTTCCCGGCTATGCAGCCCGGTCCAATTCTGGTTAATATTGAATGAATTTAGCGCTTGTGTTGCCGGAAATTCTAATGGCGTCGGTACCCGTAAATATGCCGCGCATCGTTCCAACGGTGAGGCGGGGCGTTGTCTCCAAAGAGCGCGATCAAGCGAAATTCCACCTGCTCAGCGCCGAGACGATCGACAGCAACGATGTCGACGCTTACTGCCGCGCCGCCGAGACCTTCGAGGCGGGCCGCACCCGCACGCCGGAATCGGTCGGCAAAGCGGTGGCACTCCTGTTCTTTCAGGCCTCGACGCGCACCCGCATTGGTTTTGAAGCGGCGACGGCTGCGCTTGGCGCGACCGCCATCGGCGTCGACGACATGTCGGCGTCGCGCTCAAATGTCAGGACCGGCGAGACGCTGGAGGATTGCGCTGCGGTCGTGTCTCGTTTCAGCGACGCCATTGTCGTGCGCCATCACGAGCGTGGTGCTGCCGCTCGCATGGCGGCGAAATCGTTGAAGCCAGTGATCAATGCCGGCGACGGCTGGAACGAGCATCCGACCCAGGCGCTGATCGATATCTTCGCGCTGCGCCGCGGACTCGGCACCATCCGCGACAAGAGCATCGCCTTCGGCGGCGATCCGCGCGGGCGGACCGTGCGTTCGCTCGCTTATCTGTTGCGCTACGAGGCGCCGCGTGAAATCGTGTTCTGTCCGCCGTCCTATTACGACATTCCGCGCGACGTCTTGGCGCTGTTCGGCGAACGCGGCATCCGCTGCCGCATGGTCACGGATATCAGCTACGCGCTCGCCGAAGCTGACGCGATCATGATGGCGCCCTATGACATGTCGGATATCGGCGAGGCCGCCGGTTCCGATTACGTGTCGCCGAAGACGACGCCGGATACTCATATGGTGACGCCGGAGAAAATCGCGCGGATCGGCTCGCGGGCTTTGCTCTATCACCCGCTGCCGCGGCACGACGAGATCGACGCCTCCTGCGACGATCTGCCCAATGCGATGTATTTCGAGCAGGTGCGCCTGTCGAAATTCATGCGCATGGCCGTGCTGGACCGGTATCTCTCGGTGAGCTGAGACTTCTCGGCGGCGATCACGAAGCGGCTTTGCGCCGCGGCGTCACAGGGCGGCCGTGCAGGGCGTGACGCTTGGCCGCTTCGGTCAAGATCGGATTGACGATCACCTTGCGAATTTCGCTTGCCGGCAGGGGATGGCAGAACAGATAGCCCTGCATCGCATTGATGCCGAAGCGGGACATGCGCTCAAGCTGATTTTCTGTCTCGACGCCTTCCGCTACCAGTTCGATGTGCAGATCGCGCGTCGTCTTGGCGATGCCGCCGATAATGGCGGCAGTGCGCGGCGAGGTGTCGATGGCTTGCGAGAATTTGCGGTCGATCTTGATCTTGGAAAACGGAAAATCGTTGAGGTAGGCGAGTGAGGCAAAGCCGGTGCCGAAGTCGTCAAGCGAAATGCCGATGCCGTGCTCGCGCAGGCGTTCGAGAACGGTCAACGCCGCGGCGGAATCCTCGATGAGCACGGATTCGGTGATTTCAAGAACCAATCGCCGCGCCGCCAAGCCTGTGGCGGCGAGCGTGCCGGTGACGATGGCGACGAGGTCCGTGCTGCGGCGGAATTGCACAGCCGACAGGTTGACCGCCACACTGATATCCGTCGGCCAGTGGCCAGCCTCCCGGCACGCCGTGTCCAGCACCCAGCCGCCGATCGGCACGATGAGTCCGGTGGTCTCGGCGAGCGGGATGAATTCCATCGGGCTGATCTGGCCGAGGCTCGGATGGTTCCAGCGCAGCAAGGCTTCGCAACAAATGGCGCGGCCGGACCGCGGATCGACGATCGGTTGATAATTGAGCTCCATCTCGCCGTTCTGCAGGGCGAATTGCAGATCGTGTTCAAGCAGCACGCGCCTGTCGTAGCGCTCGGTGATCGTGAGCGTATGACGAACGATCTGGCGGCGTCCGGCCTGTTTGGCCTCGTAGAGCGCCAGATCGGCGTTGCGGAACAATTGCTCGAGTGTCGCGCCGCGACGCGGCGCAATGGCATAGCCGATGCTGGCCCCGCACAGATGCTGATTGATGCCGACCGTGAATGGATGGGCGAAAGTCGCGAAAATGCGCTCGGCCGTGAGCTGCGGCTGCTCCTCGTCGGTCCCGGTCAGGATCACCACGAATTCGTCGCCGCCGATGCGCGCGACCTCGTTGCCCGGATTGGTGACCGACTTGATGCGGTCGCCGACTTCCTTGAGTACGGCGTCGCCGGTCTGATGTCCGAATGTGTCGTTGATGTCCTTGAAGCGGTCGAGATCGATCAGGATCAGCGTAACGATTTCGCCCGATTTGGCGTCACCGGACAGCCGCTTCTCCAGAAGCTCGATCAGTCCTTTGCGGTTCCACAGGTCGGTGAGTGCATCGCGGCGCGCGAGCAGTTCGATCCTGCTGAACGCGGTATGGCGGGAAATGATGTTCTCGAATACCGCCCGGCAGATGACGATGATGCTCACGAGCAGCGCGCCGATGAAGGCGGCGAGCATGGAGTGGACCAGGTCGAGGCGCGCGACGAGTGCGATGAGAAAGGGAACCGCGGTGAGCATGACCTGGCCGATCGATATGATCGGCCGGCTGGCATTGCGCGAGGAAATGCCGGCGATGTAGCCCATCACGCAGCAGCTGACGAGAAGCTCGACGTCGCTGTTGGGATGCATGATGACGGTGTAAGCACCGGTCGAGCCGACCATGAAGGCAAAGGCCCAGGCGCCGACCAGCGCGCGGCGCTCCCACATTGCGGTCGCGGCGCAGTCGTCCACCTTGTGTGGCGATATTCGATAAAGCAGCAGCGATGCGGCGCGGCCGATGCCCACCGCCAAAAACGCGACGAAGATCCAGGCATAGACGCGATCGCCACTCAGCGTAAGCGTCGTGGCCACGACAAAGAGCGCGGCGGCCGACGCGGCGAAAATCGATTTCGGCGTCGAGTAAAGCGCGTCGACCAGTTCGAAACGCAATTTCTGTTCCGGGGTCGAGACAAGCCAGCTGAGAATCGCTGCTTTGGGTAACAAACGTCGCATGTCTCGCACTCGATGCATCCTCATGCCGAAGACGCCGCTCTTTAGACGCAAAATTGCCCGCTGGCAGTGTGGTGGGCGTTTGCTAACAAACGGCGGTACGCAAATGGTAAAATAATCGGCTAAGCGGTCGATAAACACTTAACGAATAGCGATGGGGGGCCGTAAAAAGCGTTTACGATGGAACCGCCGTCGCAGGAATCACAGCCGCAGCCGATATTGCGCCATCAGCGCCGCGAGACTGATTGCCGCGGCGAACATGAGATAATAGCTCGGCGCGACATTGACGCCGGTGACATCGATCAGCCAGGCATTGATGAACGGGGCAAAGCCGCCGAAGATCGCAACGCAGAAGGAATAGCTCACCGCCAGGCCGGTCGTGCGCATCCGCGCCGGGAAGATTTCCGACATCAGCGCAGCGAGCGGACCCATATAGGCGGCGCCAAGCGCCCCTATGACGGCTTGCACGATCAGAAGCGTCTGCAAGCTCGGCACCGCCACTAGCCACGTGAACATGGGAAAACTTGCAATCAAAACGATCGTGGCGGCGGCAATCATGATCGGCAACCGGCCACGCCGATCGGAGACCGCGCCGAAGATCGGCGCCAGAACGATCTGGATCGCGCCGGCGAGGACCGCGGCGAAGAAGCTTCCGGCTTGCGGCAGGCCGAGCTGACGAACGGCGAAGCCCGGCATGAACAGCGTCGTGTAGGTCAGCACGGTGCAGAGCACGACCGCACCGAGCGACACCAGCACGCGTGCTTTGGCATCCGACAGGGCCTCGACGAACGGCTGCTTGCTCTGCGCCAGCGATTTGAACTCCGCGGTTTCGTCGGCGTGGCGTCCGAGATAATAGGCGACGGGTCCGATCAGCAATCCGAAAATGAAAGGAATGCGCCAGCCCCAAGCGTCGATCTGTTCGGTGGTCAAGGTGGCGGTCAGAATGGCGCCGCAGGCCGCCGCGATGACTGTCGTGAGGCCTTGGCTGGCGAATTGCCAGCTCGCGAAAAAGCCGCGGCGCTTGGGGTCCTGCTCGGCCAGAAATGCGGTGGCGCTGCCAAAGCCGCCGCCGGCGGAAATGCCTTGAATCAAGCGGGCAACGACGATGATGAATGGAGCGAATAGCCCGATTGTCGTATAGGTCGGCACTACGGCGATGATCGCCGTTCCCAGCATCATCAAGCCGATGGTCAGCAGGAGTGCCGCCTTGCGTCCATGCCGGTCGGCAAAGGCGCCGAGCAAGATCGCTCCGACCGGTCGGATGAAGAACGTGATGCCGAACGTGGCGAAGGCGATGAGAAGCGATTCCAGATCGCTCTTGGCCGGAAAGAACAGCCTGGCAATGGTGGTCGCGAAATAGCCGTAGATGACGAAGTCGAACCATTCGAGGGCATTGCCGAGCGACGCGGCGGCGACCGTGCGCCAGCGCGGCGACGGTGTATCGGCTGCGGCGGGACTGCGCGCCGGCAGCGCCAGAGAAAACACATGCCGGAGTCGCGGCGATGCCTTACTGAGTTCGAGATGCGCCATGGCCGGGCGTGGGTTCGGATCGTTTGCCGGGCACGTTAGCGGGGAGCGGTGAATAGGACCTTTATCCGGCAGCCAGGCAAAACGCGTAAGATCAATGGAACTTAGGGCGCATTCCGTCCTGCCGCGTCAGCGATTATGATTGATTTCAACAAATCTGGAGGAAACAGCCATGGAAACTGGCATGGCCGCGCTCGAACTCAGCTACGTCAATGGTGCGAGCAATCAGCCGCTGATCGGCGAAACGGTGGGTCAATTCTTCGACGCCGTCTGCGCCCAATATCCGTCCCGTCCGGCGCTCGTCGTGCGGCACCAAAATGTGCGGTTGACCTATGCTGGACTGCAACGCGAAGTTGATGGACTGGCGGCGGGCCTGCTGACGCTGGGCCTCGAGCCGGGTGATCGCATCGGCATCTGGTCACCCAACAACAGCGAATGGGTGCTGACGCAATTCGCCACCGCTAAAGCCGGGCTGATTCTGGTCAATATCAATCCGGCCTATCGCGTCGCCGAGCTTGAATACGCGCTGAACAAAGTCGGCTGCAAGGCACTCATTCTTGCCGAGCGGTTCAAGACCTCGGACTATATCGGAATGTTGCGCGAGCTCACGCCCGAGCTCGGTCATGCGACACCGGGGAAACTGGAATCGGCCCGGCTGCCGGCCCTGCGCTCAGTCGTGCTCATTGGCGACAGCTGGCATCCCGGCACGTTTCGTTTCTCCGAAATCGTGGCGCGCGGCGGCCCCGCGGAGGCGGCACGCATCGCCGAGCTGAAGCCGCTGCTGCAATTCGACGAGCCGATCAACATTCAGTTCACCTCAGGCACCACCGGCTTTCCCAAAGGCGCGACGCTGTCGCATCACAATATTCTTAACAACGGCTTCTTCATCGGCGAGGCGATGAAGCTGACGCCGGAAGACCGGCTGTGCATTCCGGTGCCGCTCTATCATTGCTTCGGCATGGTGCTCGGCAATCTCGCCGCCGTCACCCACGGAGCCTGCATGGTCTTTCCGGGCGAGGGCTTCGACGCGCTGACGACGCTCGAGACCGTGGCCGAGGAGCGCTGCACCGCTCTGCACGGCGTGCCGACGATGTTCATTGCGCAGCTCGATCACCCGGAATTTGCCCGCTTCGACCTGTCGTCGTTGCGCACCGGCATCATGGCCGGCTCGCCATGCCCGATCGAAGTGATGAAGCGCGCCGTCGCCAAGATGAATCTCTCCGAAATCACGATCGCCTATGGCATGACCGAGACCAGCCCGGTCAGCTTCCAAAGCTCGACCGCGGACCCGCTGGAGCGGCGGGTGTCGACCGTCGGCCGCATTCAGCCGCATCTCGAGGTCAAGATCGTCGACATGAGCGGCCGTATCGTGCCGACGGGCATGCCGGGCGAGCTTTTGACTCGCGGCTATTCGGTGATGCTCGGCTATTGGGGCGACGCGGAGCGTACGCGCGAAGCGATCGACGCGGCGCGCTGGATGCACACCGGCGACCTCGCCACCATCGATGCCGAGGGCTATTGCAATATTGTCGGCCGCATCAAGGACATGGTGATCCGCGGCGGCGAGAACGTCTATCCGCGCGAGATCGAAGAATTCCTGTACCGGCATCCGAAAATCCAGGATGTGCAGGTTATTGGCGTGCCGGACGATCGCTATGGCGAGGAGATCTGCGCCTGGGTCAAGCTGCGGCCGGGGCAAAGCGCGACCGAGGACGAGATCAAGGGCTTCTGCCGCGAGCAGATCGCCCACTACAAGGTGCCGCGTTACGTCAAATTCGTCGACGAATTCCCGATGACGGTCACCGGCAAGATTCAAAAGTTCATCATGCGCGAGCGCACGATCAACGAGCTAGGCCTGAAAGTGCAGAAGACGGCGTGAGGCTCCGTCGTTGCGAGCGAAGCAATCCAGAACGGCATTTCAGCGCTTAATTGCTTTGGCGCTTCGCTCCTCGCAATGGCGCAATTTCTCAAACTTTCACTTTTTCATTCTCGACGACACGCTTGACGGCATCCCGCTTGAGCATGCGGTCTTTGTGCGCCGTGTAATTTTTCAATTCGCTCATCGGCAGATCGCGGCGGATGCCCCAGGTGTAGAACACGAAACCGTAAGGATCGAGCACCGAATATTCGTCGCCGAACCATTCGCGGCCCGCCAGGATGCCGTCGATCTGCTTGAGATAGGTGTGGAAAGTCTTCAGTCCCATGTCCTTGATGCCGGGAAAGGCCGATTGGTCGGCGGTGTAGCGTTCTGGGCGGCCGACATGCGCATGCGCCGGATGCACGCTTGAGGCAAAGTAGCCGATCAGCGACAACGCCTTGGCTTCGCCGTTCGCGCCCTCCGGCCACAGATTAAAGCGTTTGCCGAGATAGGGCAGGATCGCCGTGTTCTCGGTGAGCGGGGTGCCGTCGTCGAGGCCGAGCACCGGCACCCGCCCGAGCGGGTTGAGCTTGAGATAGGTCTCCGTACGCTGTTCGCCGCCGGCAAGGTCGACCTTGCGCGGCTCGTATTTCTCGCCGCTTTCTTCGAGCACGATGTGTGAAGCCATCGAGCAGGCGCCCGGTGCGTAATACAGCGTCAACATCTCAAAACCTCCGTGAACCCAATCCAAGTCAGTTATGGCTTCAGCCCTATCTTGTCCAGAAGCGGCAGCCAGGTGTCCTGCTGCTGTTTGACAAAGGCGAGCGTCTGCTCGGGGTTCATGGGGTCGGTATAATTGGCGATCTTGCCCAGCCGCTTCTTCAGATCAGGGTCGCCCATGACCTTGATGAGATCGGCGCTGACCTTGTCGACAATCGGTTTTGGTGTGCCGGGCGGCGCCACCACGACCTGCCAGCCGGTGGCATAGAACCCCGGAAGCGTCTCGGCCACGGCCGGCACATCGGGAAAATCCGGCAACCGCTGGTGTGACGCTTCGGCGATGACCTTCAACTGGCCGGCCTTCACCGCGCCCTGGATTCCCGAATAGCCCTCGATGATCATCGACACGCGATTGCTGGCGACGTCGGCCATCGCCGCTGCGGGGCCACCGTTATAAGGAACCGGCAACAGTTGAATGCCGGCGCGCTGCTGCAGCAGCAGACCGGTGAGATGGGTCAGCCGGCCGACGCCGGTCACGGCGATCGAGATCGTGCCCGGCTCTTTCTTGGCGCGCGCTATCAATTCCGGCAGCGTATTGATGCCGAGCGTCGAATTGACCGCGATGAACATCGGATTTTCGATCGTGAATCCGATCGGCAGAAAGTCGCGCGGCAGCCGCAGCGGCAGATTGGGTGCGACCGACGGCGACGAGGCGAATGTCGATAGCGCCGGCATGAACAGCGTATAACCGTCGGGCGCGGCCTGCGACGCAAAGCGCGCGGCAATGCTGCCATTGGCGCCGGGGTGATTGGCGACGATGACTTGCTGTCCCCAGATCTTGCTCAGGCCCTCGGCGGTGAAACGCGCGTCGATATCGGGCGCCGAGCCGGGCGCGGCGTCGGAAATCATGGTGACCGGCCGGTTCGGGTAGTCATTCGCCTGTGCGAATGCGGCACTCGCCGCGAACAAAGTCAGCAGATAAAGACCGACGATACGCAACAACGCTCGACGCCACATGATGTTATCCTCCCCCGATCTGGCCGCATTATGTTAAGCCACTGCCGGTACGGCAGGCGGCGAATTAATAAGCCCAGGATAGGTCTGTCAAATCGACGGTTCCACCGGCAAAGCGGGCGGCGTCACGCGTTCGACCTGCGCCAAAGCGACACGCCCTCGCACGACGAATCCGGTGCAAAGGCGGTTTGGTCGCCGAATCGGCGCCCATGACGTCGTCGATATCTTTACCTTAACGCCACGTCCCCGAGGCAAGGCCACGCGCGCTTAAGAAATCTGCCCTATGAAGGGCCATAGCCTTAACGTCAGTCCGGTTCATGCAGTGACGCGTGCGACACCATTGACGGCGTTTCGAGACGCGAGCGCACGGGCGGAGGTGAGGCCATTCGAGGCGGCGCGCGCCACGTTTCCGCCGCAGCCAGAGGTGTCTTCGGGCGCGCCACCTGACATCAGCTTTCGCATTCATACCAGTCTTGCCGCCGCCGAGGACGAATGGCGGCGCTTTGAACGCGCTGCCGCGGCGACGCCGTTTCAAAGCTACGAATGGCTTGCGGCCTGGCATCGGCATATCGGCATCCGCGGCGGCGTGGTGCCTGTCATCGTTGTCGGCCACTTCGCAACGAACGAAATTGCCTTCATCCTGCCGCTTGCCATCAACCGCGGACCGTTTCGGCGGCTGTCCTGGCTTGGTCAGGATCTGTGCGACTACAACGCGCCGCTGTTGTCGCGCGGGTTCTCGCAAAACGTCACGCCCGAGAGCTTTCGCGGATTGTGGCGCAAGCTGCAGGCCGAGATGCAGTCCGATCACGAAACGCGTCATGACTGGATCGAATTCGAGAAAATGCCGGAAGCAATCGGCGACGAGATCAATCCGTTCATCGGCCTCGAGCCTACGCTGAATGCCAACAGCGCGCATATCATGCGGCTTGGCGGCGACTGGGAGGCGCTTTATCGCACCAAGCGCTCTTCGGCGACGCGCCGGCACGATCGCGCCAAGCGCCGGCGCATGGCGCAGTTCGGAGACATCCGTTTTATCACCGCCGCCGACGCTGCCGAGACCCAGGCGACGCTCGAAATCCTGATGAGGCAGAAGAGCATATCATTCGCCCGCAAGGGCATTCCCGACATGTTCGCGCGGCCGGGCTATCGCGAATTCTTCCTCGACTTCGCCTCCAATCCGGCGACGCGGCAGCATGTGCATGTCAGCCGTGTCGAAGTCGGCTCGGCAGATGTCGCAGCTAATTTCGCCATCGTGCACGGCGATTGCTACTATCATATTCTCTCCAGCTATTGCGACGGACGGATTGCCCATTTCGGGCCCGGCGTGCTGCATCTGCGCGAATTGATGTCGCATGCGACCAAGCTCGGCATGCGCAAATTCGATTTCACCATCGGCGACGAGCGCTACAAGAGCGAATGGTGCGATGAGCGGCTGCGGCTGTTCGATTACTGCGCCGCGGCGACCTGGCGCGGCTGGCCCGCAAGCGCCCTGTCCACGGCGCAGCGTCGGCTCAAGCGCTATATCAAGCAGACGCCGGCGGCTTGGCACGTCGTGTCGCAATTGCGTGCCGCGTTCGGCGCGCCGTTGGGTTCGCGCGATTCGTGAATTCCCTCGGGGCCCGACCGGCTGGCAGGTGCGGAATGCCGCGTAACTAACGGTGCGCACTGCGTCAAAGAACAGCGGCATCGGTGCCGTCGAAATTCTCTAGACCGGTCGGCCGCGGAGAATGGCGGGCTCGACCAGGACGATCGCGTTGTGCGAGGAACGGCCATAGAACTGACGCCGTGCCGGCGCGTCTGGCGGCGTGTTAGGATGACGGCGATGGCTCCTGAGCCAGGATGCAATGCGGCGGCACGGATTAACCGCGATGGGACAAACCACGATTCCGCAATGGCCGGATTTGCCGCTCGATGCCTGGCGCGAGGCCTGCGATACTCTCCATCTTTGGACGCAGATTGTCGGCAAGGTCCGCATCGCGCTTACTCCGCTGGTCAATCACTGGTGGAACTCGACGCTGTATGTGACCTCAAGGGGGCTCGTCGCGTCGGCGATGCCCTATCACGGACGTACGATCGACATCGTCTTTGATTTTATCGCTCATCGACTGATCATCGGGACCAGCGACGGCGGGAGCGAAGCAATCACGCTCGAGCCGATGACGGTCGCCGATTTCTACGCGGCCTTCATGGCGGCGCTGCACCGGCTCGATGTCGACGTGCATATCTGGACGATGCCGGGCGAAATTGAAAATGCGATCCCGTTTGATCAGGACCGCACGCATGCCCAATACGATCCGGTCTACGCGCAGAGATTCTGGCTGGCGCTGGTTCAGGCCAACCGCGTGATGACGAAATTCCGCGCCCGCTTTGTCGGCAAAGCTAGCCCGGTGCACTTTTTCTGGGGCAGTTTCGATCTCGCCGTCACGCGCTTTTCCGGCCGCACTGCCGCGCCGCCGCAAGGCCCGACGCCGAATGTCGCGGCCTGGGTGATGGCAGAGGCCTATTCGCACGAATGCTCAAGCTGCGGCTTCTGGCCCGGCAACGGCGGCTATGGCCGTGCGGCGTTTTATGTCTATGCCTATCCAGAGCCCGAAAATTACGGTGCTACGCGCCTGGCCACGGCGGGGGCTTTTTACGACAAGAATGTTGGGCAGTTCATTCTGCCCTATGACGCCGTGCGTGAGGCCAGCGACCCCGACGCACTGCTGCTCGGCTTTCTCCAAGAAACATATGCCGCCGCGGCCGATCTCGCCCACTGGGATCGCGAGGCGCTGGAACGCGGTGCGGCGGCGGGGCACCGCTGATTTCGCGCGCGCTGCCTCGCCGCTCAGTGCTTGGCGACGAAGTGCAGAACAAGCTTGTTGAACACGTCCGGCTGCTCCCAGGCCATGGCGTGGCCGGCGTCCTGCATTTCCGCCCATTCGTAATTCTTCATATGCGGCGCCCACAGCCGCATCAGCGCCGGTGGGGCGAGCAGGTCGGCGTCGGCGGCAATTATCAGAGTCGGCGCGGTGATGGTCGCAATTTTCTCGTAAGTATTCGGCGTATGCAGCGGCTGCGACGGCGCGTTGGGCTGGCGCGAATGCGCGTTGATCTCGTTCCAGCGTGCGGTGCCGTCCGGATTGGCGCCGCGATAGGACGGCGCGACTTCGAGATAGGCGGCCGGCTGCTTTCTGATCTCGGGGATTTCGATGCGCGCGATGAAATCGGCGATTTCCTTGTCTTTCAGGTCGCCGGTGCTGCCGCCGATGATCAGGCTCCGGATATGTTCCGGATGCCAGGCCGCATAGTCGAGCGCGCTGAAGCCGCCGCCGGCAACGCCAAGGAGATGAAATTTCTTGAGTTTGAGGTGATCGACCAGGCCATCGAGATCGCCGGCAATGCTGCCGGGTTGCTGCCCCGACGGATCCGGCGTGCTTCTGCCCCAGCCACGCCGGTCGAAGGCGATGACGCGATAGCCGGCTTTCGAGAATGCCGCAATCTGCGGCGCCCAGATGTCGCTATTGCCGGTGTTTGAATGCAAGAGCACGATCGGCGTGCCAGGCCCGCCGGTGTCGGTGAAGTAGAGCTTCACGCCGGGAAGATCGGTATACATGGCTTTGGCTCCTGCCTCGGCGGCGCGCGCATTCGCCGGCGAAAACAAGCTCAGTGCCAGGAGCGCGCCGATCCCAACACAGCGCTTTCGGCGATACGACAAAAGCATGGGCGGTTCCTGGATTGTCTTTTCCTGCGGGATGTCATTGCGGCAAGGCCGCTCCGCTGCCGAGCCATTGTTTGATCAGGTCGGGGATGGTGCCGTCTGCCATCAGCGCGGCTTGCGCCTTGCCGATCGCGCTGGCGAGCGCAGTATCGCCCTTGCGCACGCAAATGCCGAGCAGCTCCCGCGTGATGCCGGTCTGCACGACTTTGAGCTTGGGCCGGTCGCGCACGAACCAGGCGGTCACCGGCGCAAGCTTCATGAAGGCATCGCAGCCGCCGGCCGACAGATCGTCGAGCGCCTTTTCGATCTCGTCATAGGCATAGACGCGGAGCCGCGCTGCGCGGCCTTCGGCCACGAGCTTTACGGCGACCGGCTCGGACGTATTGCCCTTTTGCACCCCGATGACGAGCCCTTCGAGGTCATTCACGCCATGCACATCCGGATGCCGGCCGACGTCGACCACGAGCGATTGGCCGGAAACCGCATAAGGCGCGCAGAAATCGGCGAGCTTTTGCCGCGGCGGCGTGATCGTGGTCCCCGAAGCCACGCAGTCATAGCTGCTGTCGTTGAGGCCGGCGAAAATGCCGTTGAAGTCGGTGCCCTCGTACGGGACCAGCTGCCATTGTCGGCCGAGCTTTTCGGCAATGCGCAGCATCAGCGTGATGTCGAAGCCGATTGGTCCGTCCTTGGTCATCAGCTCGAACGGCGGATCGGGCAGGGCCGCGCCGACTTTCAGGAACATTGCGCCCTCCGCAAGTGACGGACCGAGCACGCGCGCCGTTGCCAGCAGAGGCAGCGCGGCTAAGGACGTGCCGGCGATTCATATCGTGGTTCTAGAGCATGATACGAAAAAGTGGAAACCAGAATTCGGAAATGCTCCCGCTTAAAATGCCGGCGATGTCAGCGGCCGTTGAGCTCGCGCCGCACCAGGCCGGCGCCACCGGCCAGCGCCTGCATTTTGCCGAAGGCGACCGCGCGCGGCAGGTATTTCATGCCGCAATCGGGCGCCACGACGATGCGCTCGGCCGGCACGATGGCGAGCGCGCGGCGGATACGCTCGGCGACGATCTGCGGCGTTTCGACGGTCATGTCGGCGAGATCGATGACACCAAGAATGATGGTCTTCGACGGCAACTGCCTCAGCACACTGAGATCGAGCTTGGACTGCGCCGCTTCGATCGAGACCTGCTGCGCCTTTGAGCTTTCAAGTTCGGCCAGGAACGAATAGCCGGACGGCTTTTCGTGCACTACGGCGGCATAGCCGAAGCAGAGATGCACCGCGACCGTTCCGTTGACGCCGTCGAGCGCCCGGTTGAGTGCCTTGAGCCCGTATTGCCGCGCTTTGTCAGGGTGCTGCTGCATCCACGGCTCGTCGATCTGCACCACGTCGGCGCCGGCGGCGAACAGATCCTTGATCTCGGCGTTGACGGCGGCGGCGTAGTCCATCGCCACCGCTTCTTCGTCCTTGTAGTAGTCGTCCTGAGCCTGCTTGCCCATGGTGAAAGGTCCGGGCACCGTCGCCTTGATGCGGCGATCGGTATTGGCGCGCAGCACTTCGAGGTCGCGCAGCTCGACCGGATGTCGGCGGCGGATCGGTCCGATGACGCGCGGCACCGGAATGGCGCGGCCGGTGCGGTTGATGACGGTGCCGGGATGATCGATGTCGATGCCGTCGAGCGCCGTGGCGAAACGGTTGGAGTAGCTTTCGCGGCGCTGCTCGCCGTCGGTGATGATGTCGAGGCCGGCGCGTTCCTGATCGCGGATGGCGAGGATCGTGGCATCGTCCTGCGCCGCCTCGAGCTTGTCGGGGGCGATCCGCCAGAGATCGGCGCGCACCCGCGGCACCTGCTTCGACAGCCTGTCGCGGTCGATCAGCCATTCGGGCTGCGGATAGGAGCCGACAAGGCTTGTGGGCAGGAGCATGGTGCGGTTGTCCCGGTGAATGATGCGAGCGGCGCCTGGGACGGCATCTTATAAAAGAACAAGCCCCCCGCCGAGAGCGCTCGGCGAGGGGCCCGGGAAAGCGCGTCCTACTTCAGCGCCTTTTCGTAGGGATAGATCACGTTACCGGTCTTCTCGTCGGCCGGTGTGAGCACCGTCTGATAGCTCATGCCGCGCCAAGTATCGAGGTTCGCGGCATCGGTGAGGTCGTGATACTGGACCTGCAACATGCCGGATTTGGTCCACTCGCCGTCCTTGCCGAATTTCACGTCGGCCATGATGGTCTTGAACTCATGGCTCTTGAGATAATCGGCGAGCTTGGCATCGTCGATGCTCTTGGTGCCTTCGACCGCCTGTTGCAGCACCTGAAAATAGGCATAGCCCCAGCCGCCGAGATAATAGCCGAGCGGATCGACACCTTCGGAGGCTGCGCGCGCCTGGTACTTCTTGAAGAAGTCCGCAGCCGGAGCGAGCAACTTGGGCGACGGAACCCAGGTCTCATAGTTCACGATACCGTTGAGCTTGCCCTTCAGCTTGTCCTTGAACGCGAGGGCCTGCAGACCGACCATGGCGCCGCCCCACATCTTCGGCTTGAAGCCGAGCTCGGTGACCGATTGCACCAGGCCGACCGAAGACAGCGGATAGGAGCAGAACACCACGAGGTCCGGATTGGCCGCCTGAATGGCGCGGACGATCGGCGAGAAGTCGGTCGTGTTCGGCGGATAGGTCTTGTCGTAGACGATATCGAAACCGTATTTCTTCACATTGTTGCGGGCGCCCTCGCAGGCGTTGCGCGAGAACTCGGCGTCCTCGGCGGCGAGCGCAATGGTTTTCGGCTTGGGATTCTGCGCCGCCGCCACTTCGAAGAAGCCTTCAGTGAAGGATTCTTTCGGCGTCGGTCCCGACGGCAGCATCGAGAAATAGCGCGGATAGTGGAATTCGCTGTTGGCGGCGAGCGCAAACAGGCTGATGAAGGTCTTGTTCTTCTGCATCACCACCGGAATCGCCGGCGCCACCATGTTGGTGGCGTAGCCGGAAACCACGAGATCGACTTTGTCGACGTCAAGCAGCTTGGTGTAGATGCCTGGAATGGTCGACGGATTGGATTGATCGTCATAATTGACGAGCTCGACCTTGCGGCCGAGCAGTCCGCCCTTGGCGTTGACGTCTTCCGCCCAGATCTTGGCGCCGAGCAGCGCCTGCTTGCCGTTGGCGGCTAGCGGGCCGGTGAGCGCCATGCTGAAGCCGATCTTGATCGGCGGGCTGTTCTGCGCGGCGGCAGAGAAATGTCCTGTAGCAGCCAGACCGGCTGCGAGCAGAACGGCGCCGACAGCGCCTGCGGCGCTCCGGCGCGAAAAGCTAAAACTCATGATGTCCTCCCAAAGGCGGCTTTTCTCGTAACCCTGACGTGCCGCCCCGGTAGCGGGTCTGACCCGACAGTGTCGGCGGAGAATGCCCTGGTTTCGGGCCGCTGAAAAGGGATCAGAAGCGTGGCAATGTGACCGGCGCGCTGCAGCGGTTAACGGTTAAAAGCGCCGGATTTGGAGGCGCTCTGGCGCAAGTCCCGGAAAGCTTGCTCTTGGACTTGGCCCGAGGGTGGGCACCGATTTTCCGCTAAGGACTTGCGCAAATTGAAAATCGACTGTAGCGGGCGCCGGCCCCCTGCGACCGGTCACGCATTCTCGTAGAGCGCCGCCTTACGCACGTCGTCTTCGATCAGCCGCCAGATATGATCGACCAGGCCGACGAATTCGCCGGTTCGCTTGATCTCCAAAGTGCGCGGCCGCGGCAGCGCAACCTCGACTTCTTCCTGCAGCCGGCCCGGACGGCGCGCAAAGACCAGGACGCGATCGGAGAGGAAAACAGCCTCGTCGATCTGGTGCGTGACGAACAGCACGGTCTTTTGCCCGCGGTCCCAGATGCGCAACAGCTCGGCTTGCATGATTTCGCGGGTCTGCGCATCGAGCGCGGCGAACGGCTCGTCCATCAACAGGATTTCCGGGTCGATGGCGAGCGCGCGCGCCAGGTTCACGCGCTGGCGCATGCCGCCGGATAGCTGGCGCGGATAATAATGTTCGAAGCCTTCGAGGCCGACGAGCCTCAACAACTCCATGGCGTGCTTGCGCTCCGCGGGGCCGACGCCGCTCGTGACCTCGCGGCCGATAATGGCGTTGTCGAACACGGTGCGCCACGGCAGGAGACTGTCGTTCTGAAAGACAAAGCCGCGATCGCCCGCGGGCTCGCGTACGGTGCGGCCGTCGAGCAGCACTTCACCGGAGGTCGCCGGTTCGAGTCCGGCGATGATGCGCAAAAACGTGGTTTTGCCGCAGCCGCTCGGTCCCACCACCGAAATGAACTCGCCGCGGCGTATGGTGAGATCGATATCGCGTAATGCTTCGAGATCGCCGAAGCGCTTGCCGAGATGCGCGACGGCAAGCTTCGGAACGGCGCTCATCGTGCTCATTCCTTGGTCCATGGCACGAGCCTGGCTTCGAGCTTGCTGAAGCCTGCGGTCATGACGATGCCGGCCACCGCGAGGATCACGACGCCGGCGAACAGCTCCGGCATGTTGAAAGCGTCGGCGGATTGGCTGATCAGACGGCCGAGCCCGGCCCGCGAGCCGAACAGTTCGGCCACCACGACGGCGATCAGGCCGCGGCCGATGCCGAGCTTCAGTCCGGTGAGAATGAACGGCACCGCCGACGGCAACGCCACTTTGAGAAAGATCTGCCGCGGCGTGGCGCCGAAACTGCGCAGCATTTCAATCAGCCGTTCGCTGGTGGTGCGCAGCCCGGCCTCGGTGTTGATCGCCACTGGAAACAGCACGAGCGAAATGACGACAATGACTTTCGACCAGATGCCGATGCCGAACCAGAGAATGAACAGCGGCGCCAGCGCGATGGTCGGCGTCGCATAAAGGCCCGACACCCAAGGCTGCAGCGCCTGTTTCGCCGTGGCGCTTGAGGCCATGGCGAAGCCGAGCGCGATGCCGAGGAAGCTTGCGATGACATAGCCAAGGGCGAATTCGGCGGCGCTGACGCCGATATGGCGCCATAGCTCGCCGGTCGCCGCCAGATGATAGATCGCGACGGCGATCTGCGAGGGCCCGGCAAGAAACAAGGCATTGGCGACGACGTAGCGGCTGACGACCTCCCACAGCGCGAGGCCGCCGACGACCGACAAGGTGGCGGCGAGATATCTGCGGCGCAGCGCGACGAGTATTCCGCGCAGCGGCGAGGGACCGGAATCCGCCGGCCGCGCTGCCGGAGAACTCGCGGGTTTCACGCTCATCGTACTCATCGACATCACTCGGAGATTTGCGTCACGCCGGGCAGCAAGAATCGGTCCACCGACGTGCCGCCGGACACGTCGCCGAGTTCATGCAGCGCGTCGATCACCGTTGCGACCTTGCGCTTGGAGACGATCCCGGTCGGCTCGAAGAGATTCTTGTCACGCAGAAAAGTATAGGCCTTCTCGATGTCTGCCGGCGCAATATGGCTGATATCGGCTTGGATTTTTATGGCAGCGTCGCGATTTATCGGATCGTTGAACCAAGCGACGCCCTTGGTATAGGCCGTGAGGAATCGCTTGAGCAGTCCGGCATTCTGCTCGGCCCAGGGCCGGTTCACCGCCATGGCGGCAAACGGCATGTCGGGCAGGACGTCGAAAGTGAAGCCGAGATTGGTATAGCCCTCGGTCTCGGCGTAGAAATTGAACGGTACGGTCAGCAGTGCGGCGTCGACCGCGCCGGATTTCAGCGCCGCGAAGCGCGCGCTGGTGGCGCCGGCAAAGACGTAATCATAGTCGGCGGATTTCAGGCCGTGCTTTTGCATCATCCGGTCGTTGAAGAGCCGGGTGACGTCGGCGGGGCCGCCGACGATGATGGTCTTGCCCTTGAGGCCTTCCACCGTCTTGATCTCGGGCTTGGCGAGGAGCGCGTAAGGCGGCGCCTGGATGACGATGCGCACCAGGCTCACCGGTGCGCCTTTGTCGATGGCGCGGATCGGATCGACGATGCCGGCGCTCGGCGCGACGTTGTAGGACCCGGCGGCGAGTTGCTGGATCACCGAGGCATTGGATTGCGCGAAAACAAGATCGATCTTGATGCCGGCCGCATCGAAATAGCCGTTCTTCCGCGCGATCTGGAACGGCCAGAGATTGGCGGAGGTGGCGTCAACCGAACCGACCGAAATCGCATCGGCAGCGCGAGCGGCCGGCGCGGGCATGAGCATCGCGCCGGCAAGGAGTGCGACTGGACCTATCCGCATCGCGCGCCGCCCTAATCCGTCATCTGCACAATCCCGGGCAAGACTGCTTTGTCGACATTGAGCGCGCTCGGCAGGTCGCCGAGGCTTTCCATGGCTTTCGCCAGATTATCGAGCTTGGAACGCGACACTTTTCCGCTCGGCTCGAAGAAATTGCCGTTGCGGAAGAAGTCGTAGGCCTTCTGCACGTCGTCGTCCGACAGGCCGCTCGCGGTCTTGAGAATCCGCACCGCGTCGGCGCGGTTCTTGGGATCGTTGAACCAGGCGATGCTTTTGGTCTCGACCCGCAGCAATTTCTCGAGCACCGGCTTGTTGGCGCTGGCCCAGGCATTGTTCACGGCGACGCCGGAGAACGGCAGGTCTTTGACATAGTCCGCGGTCAGGCCGAGGCTCTTGAAGCCTTTGGCGATCGCCTGGAAATTGAACGCCGGCAACAGGATTGCGGCATCGACTGCGCCGGCGGTGAGCGCCGAGGCGCGCGCGGCCGTCGCACCGGCAAAGACCATGTCGAAGTCGCCAGGCTTGACGCCGCTCGGCGCCAGCATGCGCTCGACATAGATACGCGTGATGTCTTTCGGGCCGCCG
The DNA here is from genome assembly GCA_035509535.1 of Xanthobacteraceae bacterium. Classification (GTDB taxonomy): domain Bacteria; phylum Pseudomonadota; class Alphaproteobacteria; order Rhizobiales; family Xanthobacteraceae; genus BOG-931. Next base: position 112,727 of record DATJLN010000088.1, read on the forward strand.
AGCGAAATCAGCTTGCCCTTGAGACCGGCGAGGCTTGCGATTGTCGGCTTGGCGACGAGGTCGTAGGGCGGCGCCTGCACCTCGATGCGGGCGATGGAAATCGGCGCGCCCATGCCGACGGCGCGCAGCGGATCGGCAAGCCCGGTCGAGATGCTCACCGGCAGCGAACCGGCGGCGACCTGCTGCACCAAAGCCGCGCTTGATTGCACATAGACGATGTCGACCTTGAGGCCCTCGCCGGCGTAGAAGCCCTGGTCAAGTGCGATCAAAGCCGGCCAGATATTCGCCGATGCTTGGCCGACACTGCCGAGGGTGATCTGTTCGCTTGCGCGCGCCGGAATTGCGGCGAGCCCGGCGAGCACGACCGATAGTGCCGCCGCCCAGCGCTGCCAAGTTGCATTGCGTCTCATATCCGTCTCCAATCCCCGGCGGCCGTCAGATATGTATTTTATTGTATACAATATCGTGGTGACAAGAAGCGCCGACCGGCTGCGCTGTTTTGTGCCGGCGCACGCAGCCACGCGGCGAAATAGCCCTTATTTTGCGACTTGCGCGCGATAATGCCTTGCAATCTCCGCGCCAGTTGTCTTCCACACTTTGCCGTGCTGGCCGATGTAATGCAGCGCCGCGTCGAAGGCGTCGATCCGGTGCGGCACGCCGGTGAGATAGGGATGGATGGCGATCGCCATCACGCGTCCGGATTGCGCACCTTCGCGATAAAGTACGTCGAACTGCCGGCAGATCATCTCGCGGAATTCGTCGGCGGTGCGGTGGAACTTCTCGAACGCCGGCTTGTCGTTGATCTCATGGCTATAGGGCACGCTGACCAGCGTTTTGTTGCCGTCGAGATTCATGATGTAGGGCTGGTCGTCGTTGGTCCAGTCGCAGACATAGTCGCAGCCATTCTCAGCCAGGAGATCGAGCGTGTCCCAGGTCTCCTGCAGGCCGGAGCCGAGCCAGCCGCACGGCCGCGTGCCGGTGGCGCGTTCGATGGTGGCGAGCGAGTCCTTGATGATGCGGGGTTCGTCGCCGGGCAGCGCGGCATTGAGCCGGCGGGTATTGCTTTCGCAATGGCCCATCCATTCCCATTTCAGTTTGTTGCCCTCTTTGATGATGGCCGGATGCTCGTCGCACAATTCGCTGTTGAGCGCGACGGTGGCGCGGATGCCGTGCTTCTCGAGCACTTCCATCAAGCGAAACACGCCGACGCGATTGCCATAATCGCGGGCCGACCAGGCCGGAATGTCGGGCACCGGCACGCCGGTACCGCCGGAGCCCGGCGGCACTTTTTCGTCGAGCGCGAAGAATTCGATATTCGGAATGACCCAAAGCGCGACATGAGCGCCATCCGGCCAATGCAAGGCCGGACGATGGATGATCGGCGAATAAGGAAATGGCCCGTAACGCGAAGGCTTCATTTCAACTGGCTTTCTTCACCGATGGATTTTGCGCGAGATGCGCCGTGACCTCATCGACACGCATCACGTCGGCATATTTGTGATGCAGGTCGAACAGGTTCACCTTGTGCGATAGCGGACTGCGGTCGAAGCAGCATTCCTCGACCAGAACTACGTGATAGCCGTGCGAATAAGCATCCACGGCGCTTGCCCGCACGCAGCCCGACGTGCTTTCGCCGCAGATGATGAGTGTCTGAACGCCAAGCTGCGTCAGATGCGCCGACAGCGGCGTGCCGAAGAAGGCGCTGGCGCGCTGCTTGGTGATGACGACATCGCCCGGCTGCGGCTTGAACTCAGGACGGATCACGTAATCCGCGGGATCGACCGATAGCTTGTTGCGCTTGGTGGCGTTGATCAGATTCGGGCGGCTCTCGCTGCGGGTGTCGCCGGTCGAATAAAATATGGGCAATCCCGCGGCGCGGGCGGCAGCAAACAGCCGCTTGGTCGGCTCGATCGCCTCATAGGCATAGATGCCGCAGGCGCTCGGATACTCCCCGGCAAGCTTGGCCGGCGGCTGTGCGCCGCCGCGATAGACGAGCTCATAGAGGTCGACGGCGAGCAGGGCGGGCGCCGGTCCGACGAAGGTCCTGCGCTTGTAATCGGAGTAGATGTCGAGAATGTCCGGCGGGACGAGGTCCTTCCAGCAATGGTCCTCGAAGTCGTCGCTCATATGACGCTCCAACACTTCGCTTGTCCGGCGCGCCATCCTTCGATCATTGCCCCGGCAAAGCAAGGTGCAAAAAGTCATTGCTTACACGCGAGGCAGGACGCGGGCGCGGGGCACTCATGCGACCTTTCTCCATGCGCGCAAGGATTGACGCCGGGGCGGCTTCGTTTTGGCGGCGAATTAGGTTATCTTGCCACTGTGAGCTTTGCTCTGTGGGCTGACGCCACTTTGGCGCGATTTCGCGGCGCGGGATCGGCATCGAAGTGGACGGGAATGGACGGACCAGGCAGGCCAGAATGATCGCACTCTCGATCAACGGCAAAATCCACGATGTGGATGTCGAGGACGATACGCCGCTGCTCTGGGTGCTGCGCGACACCATCGGGCTCACCGGCACCAAATATGGCTGCGGCATCGCCCAGTGCGGCGCCTGCACCGTGCATATCGACGGCGTGGCCACCCGCTCGTGTCAGATTCCAGTCGGCTCGCTCGCCGGGCGGAAGATCACGACCGTGGAAGCGCTGATGCAGGACGGCAAGCTGCATCCGGTCCAGCAGGCCTGGATCGATCACGACGTGCCGCAATGCGGCTATTGCCAGAGCGGCATGATGATGGCGGCGGTGGCGTTGCTTGCCGAGAATCCCAAGCCGACCGATGCCGATATCGACGCCGCGCTGACCAACATCTGCCGCTGCGGCAGCTATCAGCGGGTGCGTTCCGCGATCCACGCCGCGGCGAGCCGTCTCCGCAACGGCCGCGAGCAGGCGGCTTCGGCGCAATAAACTACTCTTTGACGTCCTTGACCGGCGTCTCCGGCCGCAAGCCGCCGCGGCGGCGGGCGAAGGTTTCCTTGCCGCTCTCCTCCCATTTGCCGGCGACGGCGCGGTTCGCATAAGTGTCCCACACCGCATCCCATTCGCCGAGCGAATAGCCGTGCCACGGCGATTGCGGCGTGAGCGCGGGTAGCCCGAGCTCTTCCCAGATCGTCTTCGCGCCCTCCATGAATTCGCGCTTGGGCAAAGCCAGCGGCGGTGCCGGCTCCTTCAAGGTGGCGTCGATCAGCATGGTCGAGTCCAGGCCATGGCCGCCCGATTTCGGGCCGTGGCCAGGCGAGCGATAGGGCGCGATCTGCACGTCCTCGATCGGATTGGCGCGATAGGCGAGCGACCAGAACACCGCGTCGGTGTTTTCCGGATCGATGTCCTCGCTCACCGCGATGATATATTTGCCGATATCGGCCTGCAGGCTCGCGGCGCCGTGCAGCGCGCGCCAAATCTCTGTGCGTGCCACGCCGGGCGCGAATTGCACGAACATGACCTTGCGCAGATTGGTCAGCGGCTCGTGCAGCACCACGCGGCGCAC
>DATJLN010000089.1:0-43237 GCA_035509535.1 Xanthobacteraceae bacterium
GATTGATCCGCCGGATAGAGGTCAGCAGATTGGCGAGGATGCGATAGCCCTTGGGATAGCCGGGGATGTCATCAAACAGGACCGACGGATTGCCGATCTTGCGCTGATAGATGTCGACGATGCCGCCGATCTCGCGCTCGCGATTGGCGCCGGTGATGCGCTGGATCTCGCCTGCCGCATCCATCTCGCTGAGCCACGACCGCAAATCCTGCTTGGAGATGTTGCGGGTCGCGGAAGGCGGTTTCACCATCGTGTTCATGTTTTGCCTCGGTGTTCGCGCCTGCGCCGGATCATCGCTCCGCGCATGCTGCTGTCCTGTCAACTTCCGCTCTGCGCGGTCTGCGTTCTGAGCCGAGCGGCGGCGTCGAGCGCGGCGGCGACGATGTTCTGATAGCCGGTGCAGCGGCATAGATTGCCGGAGATCGCGATCCGCACGTCTTCCTCCGTCGGGTTCGGGTTGTCGCGCAGGAATTCCAGGAGCGTGGTCAAAATTCCCGGCGTGCAGAAGCCGCATTGCAGGCCGTGATTGTCGCGAAAGGCTTCCTGCAACGGGTGCAGCGTGGTGTCGTCGGGCGCGATGCCTTCGATGGTTAAGATCTCGTGGCCGTCGGCCTGGACCGCGAGCATGAGACAAGAGCGCGCAGAGCGGCCGTCGAACAGAACGGTGCAGGCGCCACAGACGCCGTGCTCGCAGCCAAGATGGGTGCCGGTGAGTTTAAGCTGATGCCGGAGAAAATCGGCGAGCGTCACTCGCACCGGCACGGTTTCCTCATAGATCCTGCCGTTGACCGCGATGGCGATTTTCCGCGTCTCGCTCATCATTGCGCTCCGCCGGTCAGACGCCGATGCGCTTTCAGGAGCGCACGGCGCGGCAGCACTGCCGCCAATTGCTGGCGATAGGAGGCGGGCGCGTGAATATCGTCAACGGCGTCGAGGCTGCGCAGCGTCTCACAAATGTCCGTGAGCCGCTTCTCCTCGATCTTCTCGCCGATCAGCGCGCGTTCGACCTCGCGCGCCCGCACCGGCGCCGGACCCATGCCGCCGAGCGTAACGGAAGCGCGCGTGACCTTGCCGTTCGCATCCTCTTCGAGCAGTGCCGCGGCCGAGACGATGGCGAAATCGCCGTGCCGCCGCGCGAATTCGATGAAGGCGTAGCCATGGCGGGCCGGCCAGCACGGAAACGAGACCGCCGTGAGCATTTCGTCGAACTCGATCGCCGGCGTCATATAGGCCGCCGGAAACGCGGCGAAGTCGATGCTGCGCGTGCCGTTCTTGCCGGCCACCGAGACTTTCGCGTCCAAGGCCGCGGCGACCGACACAAGCTCGGCAGAGGGATCAAGGTGACACAGCGAGCCGCCGAGCGTGCCGCGATTGCGGGTCTGGCGATGGCCGACGTGAGAAATGGCTTCATGCATCAGCGGGCACTTTTTCTTCGCGACCTCGGAAAACTCGATGTCGCGCTGGCGCGTCATCGCGCCGATTTCGAGCGTGTCGCCGCGCTCGTTGATGTAGCTCAAGCCTTCGACGCGGTTGAGATCGATCACATGATCCGGCAGCACAAAGCGCATATTCAGCATCGGCATTAGCGACTGACCGCCGGCAAGGAGCTTGGCGTTCTCCAAAGTCGACAGCAAGCCGATGACATCGGCCGTTGTTCGCGGGTCGTGATAGGCGAAATCAGGCGGCTTCATGCGGTATTCCTGCGGCCGGCAGCAAGGCGTTCGTGTTTCGGCTCCGCCATACTTAGCTTCCTCATGATGGCGGCGCCAGCGGCCATCGATCCGATCCTTTTGATGCACCGTTCAGTAGGTGTCGAACATTCTCTGGATGTCATCGGCATTTGCCGTCTTGGCCAAGGCTAACGACAGGAGGATCCGCGCCTTCCACGGCTGCAGATTGTCGGCGGCAACGAAGCCGCGTTTGGCAAGGCTCGGGCTGCGCACCACGCGGCCGGACACGACGCGGCTCGACAGGCACATCAGCAGGCCATTGTCGCTGCGAGCCTTGTCGAAGGCTGCATCCTCGGCCGGCGTCGGCCGGCCGCCGCCCGTCGCGGCGTTGACGATGCCTTTCGCGCCGGCTTTGACCGCGGCTTCGATCATGGCACCGTCGGCATTGGCGTAGGACAAGACAATGTCGACGCGCGGCAGCGCTTGCATCGCACGAACGTCGAATTCGGTCGCAGTCGTATGTTTGCGCCGCGGCGCGTGGTAGTAGATCACATTGCCGTCGGCGTCGGCGAAGCCCAGGGGACCGAGATCACGCGAGGTGAAGGCGTCGACGCGAAAGGTCGCGTTTTTGGTCACGTCTCTTGCGGCATAGATCGCGTCATTCATCACGACAAGGCAGCCGAGGCCGCGTGAGGCCGGATCAGCGGCGACCTTTACGGCGTTGAGAACGTTAAGATAGCCGTCGGCGCTGAGTGCCGAGGAGGGACGCATGGCGCCGACGATGACGACGGGCCGATCGGTTTTCAGCGTGAGATTGAGGAAATAGGCGGTCTCCTCGAGCGTATTGGTGCCGTGGGTAATGACGATGCCGTCGGCGCGATCCTGCTCGAAGATGTCGTGAATCTTGCGATTGAGGTCGAGCCAATCCCTGTCGACCAGAGCCTGGCTCGATACGGCGCGGAACGGAATCTCTTCGACAACGGCACAGTCGGCTAATTCGGGCAGCCGCGCGAGCAACTCGCCGCGGCCGAGCCGCTTGGCCGTCTCGAAGTACCAGGCCAGATCGAGCCGGTCGGCGCCGACGGAATCGATCGTCCCGCCGGTCAATATCAATCCTACGCGCGGTCGCTGTGCCATGCCGAGTTGCGTCATCCGGTGCCGGTCATTGCGGCTTGCCGGCCAAGCCGGCGCGTTCGATCACGGTTTTCCATTTCGCGTTTTCCGTGGCGACGAAGTCCGCGAACTGTTGCGGCGTCATCGGTTGCGCGAGAAAGCCGTCGTGACGGAACCGCTCCCGCACGTCCGGCTGGGCGACGGCAGCGACGACGGCCCGATTCAATTTCGTCGCGATGTCGTCGGGAAATTTTGCCGGGCCCGAAAACGCAAACCAGGTATTGTCGAGCAGCTCGGGATGGCCGAGTTCCTTGAAGGTCGGCAGATCGGGAAAATCCGCCACGCGCTCGGGCGCAGTAACGGCGATGCCGATCAGCGTATTGGCGTGCAGGAAGCCCGACGTCGACGACAGTGTGGACGTCGAAAACGGCACATGGCCGGCGACGACATCGGTCAGCGCCTCGGCGGTCGATTTATAGGGCACGTGTTCGGGCTTCACGTTCAGGGCAGTGGCGATGGCGACGCCCATCAAATGCCCGTCCGATCCCATGCCCGAGGAGGAAAACGTGAAAGCATGGCCCGGCGCATTGGCGTAGGCAATAAAATCGTTCAGCGTCTTGGCATGTGTCGCCTGCGTAGCGGCGAGAACCACCGGGGAGCCGCCGATATAGGCGATATGCTTGAAGTCGCCGAGCGGACGATAGGTCGCCTCGGGGTTGATGACCGGGATCAACGACATCGTCGACAGATTGGTGATGCCGATCGTGTAGCCATCAGGCGCGGCGGCGGCGATCTGCTGCGTGCCGACGATGCCGCCCGCGCCCGGACGGTCTTCGACAATGAACGGTTGGCCGAAGCTTTCCGATAGATGCTGCGCGACAATCCGCGCCAGGGTGTCGCCGGCGCCGCCGGCGCCGAACGGCACGATGATCCGTACCGGGTGTGACGGCCATTCGGAATTGGCCTGGGCGTGCGCCTGGGTCACGACGAAGGGGAAGGCCGAGCCGACCCAAAAAACGCCGGCCAGACAATATGCCGCCAGGATATATCTCGCCGAAAGCTTGCCCATCCGTCCCTCTTTATTAGCCCGGCGGCCGATCTTGTACGGTTATTGGCAAGATCGTCAAGAAATTGGTAATTGTACAAAAATTGGGACGTCCCAGTTCGTGGGCAACCTGTCCGCCTGTATTTCGGCTGTGTGCGGGCGCCCGGGCGCGCCGGCCCGATACTCGCGCGCGCCAACCGCCTGGGCTCAGGCCGGCGGGAAAATGTGCGGGAACTTCGCCCGCAGCTTGCCGCGCAGATCCGCACTGACATCCACGACAGTCGGAAAGGTCTTCTTGAGCTTCATGTCGTAGGGGATGCAGGCGTCGATCAGGATCCGGTTGTTGAAATTGCCGGGCAAGTAGAGCGGGTCGCGCTTGGAGGCCCAGGCTTTCTGGATCAGGTCGATATCGACATTCGGATCGAACCGCGTGCACATCGCCCACAGCACCTGATCGAGCTCGCCGGCGTCGATATCGTCGTCGACGACGACATTCCATTTGCCGGCATAGGCGCCGCCCTGGCATGCCGCCGCGATATGCAGCGCCTGCCGCGCATGGCCGGGATAACGCTGGCGAATCTGCACGACGGTGAAGCGCGTCGCCGGTCCGGCTTCGTGATTCCACACGCCGAGAACGTCGGGCACGCCGGCCGCTTCGAGCGCGCGCCAGATCTGCGCGGCGCCCGCAATGCCTTTGAGCAAACCGGTCTCGTCGACCGGCTTGTGCTGCGGTGCGCAGCACAAGATCGGATCGTTGCGATAAAGGATCGTCTTGACGTTGACGTAGGGCCGCTGTTGCGTGTCGTCGGAGTAATAGCCCATCCATTCGCCGAACGGACCTTCCGGCAGGGTCTGCCCGGGCACGGTCTCGCCTTCGATCGCAATCTCGCAATCGGCGGGAATTGGAAAGCCGGTATAGGGGCCGCGGATCACGTCGATCGGTTCGCCACGCAAGCCGCCGGCCAGATCGTACTCGCTGACATCCGGCATCGGCGCGCCGGACAATAGGAACAGCAGCGGATCCTGGCCGCACAGGATGACGACTTTCATCGGCTGGCCGCGCTCGAAATAGATATCGCGATGGATGCGGCCGTGCTTGCCCTCGGTGATCTGGCAGCCGATGGTCTTGCCGTCATAGACCTGCGAGCGGTATGCGCCGAGATTGAACCAGCCCTTGTCGGGGTCCTGGGTGACCACGCAATCGGCAGTGCCGATGAAGCGCGCCTTATCCTGCTCATGATGGCGCGGTACTGGGAACTTCAGCACGTCGCAGGCGTCGCCCTCGATTACGTTTTGCAGGATCGGACCGTCTTTGACGAAACGCGGCGGAATGGTCTTCATGTCCTGCATGCGGGCGTGAAAGCGTCGGACGATGTCGACCTTGCGCTCCTGTTCGAGCGGCAGACCGAGCGTCAGCGCAACGCGCTTCACCGTGGAGAAGTGCCCATAGAGGGTGCGGAAGCCTTGCGGATAGCCGGGCACCTCGTCGAACAGGATCGCCGGCGCGGTATTGTTGCTCTTTTCGGTCAGCATCTGGGTGATGCTGCCCATCTCGACGTCCCAATGTGCGCCGTTGACATGAAGAAGTTCGCCGATGCGCTGGACTTCGCCGAGCCAGCCGCGCAATCCGTCGCGGTAATAGAGCTTCGGTTTGATTTCGGTGTCGACGAAAGCCATGACTTAAGTCCTCAGGCGAGGGGTTCGGTGAGCGCTGACGATATTGTATTCGATTGTATACAATAGTAAAGCCGGTTATCGGCGGTCGCCATTCAGCGGGCCGCCTGCTCGATCCGGGCCCGGATAAAGTGCGGCGAGATCGGCACCTGCGAAATGCGGATGGAGAATTCGCTGAGCGCGTCCTCGATCGCGGAAATGATCGCGGCCGCGGCCGGGATAGTGCCGACTTCGCCGACGCCCTTGGCGCCCAGCGGGTTCAATTGTGTCGGGCTTTCGGTATAGAACGTCTGCATCGGCGGCAGTTCGGTTGCCGTCGGCAACAGATAATCGGCAAAATTGGTCGCCAGCGGCTGGCCGTCGCCGTCATGGACGATGTGCTCGAAGATCGCATTGCCGATGCCGTGCACGATGCCGCCTTTGATCTGGCCATCGACGATCATCGGGTTGATGAGGCGACCGGCATCCTGCACGGCGACGTAGTTGACGAGCGTGATGCCGCCGGTGTCGCGGTCGACTTCGACCTCGGCGATATGGCTGGCATTGGCATAAGCGAGCGCATCTGTGCGAAAGTTCGACATCGCGTCCAAGCCGGGCTCCATGCCTGCCGGAAAGCCATAGCCCGGTGCGCCGTTGAGGATGCGCGCCAATTCGCCGAGGCTGACGTTGGCGTCTTTCGCGCCGGCAACGTGAACCGTGCCGCCGCTCAATTCGAGATCGCTTTCGTCCGCCTCGATGATACGCCCGGCCAGCGTCTTGGCTTTGGCGGCGACGGCGCGCGATGCGAGCAGCACCGACGAACCCGCGGTGATAAGCTGGCGGCTGGCGAAGCCGCCCAGACCGAGCGGAACCGGACCGGTATCGCCGGCGACGACGTTGATATCGGATGCGCTGAGTCCGAATTCGCCGGCGCAGATCTGCGCCAGCGCGGTGCGTAGGCCCTGGCCCATCGGCGCGGCGCCGGTATAGACCGAAACCTGACCGGTGAGATCGATCCGCACGAGGCCGCTCTCGAACGGGCCACGCCCGGTGCCCTTCACGGCATTCGCAATGCCGATGCCGATATAGCGGCCGGCGGCCCGCGCCTGCGCCTTGCGCTGTGCAAAATCGTGCCACCGCCCGGCGTCGAGCGCGGCCTTTTGCGTCGCCGGATAGTCGCCGGTGTCGTAGACGATCGAGACGCCGGAGCGCGCCTTGACCGGCTTTTCATAGGGCATGTCTTCGGCGGCGATCAGATTGCGCTGCCGCACATCGGCGCGGTCGAGCTTGAGCTTCGCTGCCACAAGATCCATCAACCGTTCCATGGCGAAGGCGGATTGCGGGTAGCCTGCGCCGCGTACGGACGACACCGGCGTCTTATTGGTCAGCACCACGCGCACATCCATGGCAAAAGATGGCACGACGTAAGGCCCGGTCACCGCGGAGGCCGAGTTGTAAGGGAGATTGACGTCTTGCAACGCATAGGCGCCTTGATCGTGAATGAGCGTGCCGCGGATGCCGGCAATGACGCCGTCTTTGTCGGTGGCGATGGCGAGCCGCCAGATCTGGTCGCGCTCCTGCACGGCATTGGTGAAATGCTCGCGCCGGTCCTCGATCCATTTGATCGAGCGCTTCAATAGCTTCGCAGCGGCTGCGGCGGCGATATCTTCGGAATAGACGCAGAGCTTCGCGCCGAAGCCGCCGCCGACTTCGGGCGTTATCACCCTGATCTTGGTGTCGGGCAGGCCGAGCAGGACGGCGATGGAATTCTTCAGGTCGTGGGCCTTCTGGGTCGAGGCTGATACGAGGAGCGAGTCGTCGCCGCTTCTATATTCGACAACGATACCGCGGCCTTCGATGGAATGGGCGCCGCCACGGCACTGGACGATCTCTTCCTCGAACACATGCGCGGCGTTCTTGAAGGCCTGTTCGGCATCGCCGTAGCCGACCTTATAGGTCGCAACGACATTCGACTTGAGCTCCGTGCGCACCGGCGGACTTGTTGCTTGTTCGCTCAGGCGGCAGTCGACCGCCGGCTCCATCACCTCATAGGTGACATCGACCAGTGCGGCGGCGTCTTCAGCGAGATAGCGGCTCTCGCCGAGCACGATGGCGACGGGCTCGCCGACATAGGAGACTTCCTTGTCGGCAAGCGCAAAGGGCCAGACCAAATCGAGGGCCGTGCCGGAATTCGAGTGCCGCCGCATGCGCCGTTGCCGCATGGCCGCGCTGAGCTCGGTGAGCGTGAGGACGGCACGAATGCCGGGCGCGGCCGCGGCGCGGCTGACATCGATCCCGCGGATCGCGGCATGAGCATGAGGGCTGCGGACGAAGCTTGCATGAAGGAGGCCCGGCAACTCGATGTCATCGACAAAGCGGGCGCGGCCTCGCAACAGCGGCTCATCCTCGATGCGGGGCACGCTCCGTCCGATCAAAACTGCGTTCTCCGGGCCTGGGGGTCTCCTGTATTCGATTGTATACATAGCTTCGCCGGTCACAAGCGGCAACGTGGCGGCGGCGCGGCTAGGGACCGGTCAGCCGCGATCGATTCAAATCTTCGCGGCGTGAGCGGCGAAATATTCCAGGCGGTATCTGTGCGCCTGCTGAATGTGGTGACGGGCGGCTTTCTCCGCCGCATCCGGGTCGCGCTTTTCGATGGCGCGGACGATGCGCAAATGCTCGATATCGGACTGGCCGTGGCGCGACGGCATCTGGGCGGTGAGGTTCTGCAACAGCGCCATGGAGTCGTTGAGCACTTCCAGCATTTCCAGCAGATACTGGTTATGGGTGGCCTCGTAGATATGCTGATGGAAACGGCGGTTCAGCGTCACCAAAGCCAGCAGATTGTGGCCTTCTTTGCTGAGCTGCTTCTGCAGCTGGTAGAGCATCGCAATCTCGCTGTCGGTCGCGTGCTGGGCGGCAAAACGCGCGGCGGAGCCTTCCAAAATCTCACGCATCGCATACAAGTCGAAGATCTGTTTGTTGGACAGCTGCGCCACGGCGAAGCCGCGGCCGGGCCGCACCACCAGCAGGCCGCGCCGTTGCAGCCGCTGCAGCGCTTCGCGAACCGGGGTGCGGCTGACACCGAGGCTCTGCGCGATGTCTTCCTCGCGAATCCGCTCGCCTTGGGCGAAGCGCCCCTCCCAGATCGCGTTGCGTAGGCTGTGATAGACGAAATCGGCGCGCGATCCGGTTTGCTCTGTGGCGCGGTCAAGCGCGGTCAGGAAGCTCGAACCGGTTGCCGCAGCGTTCGACGCTGTGCGGCGTTGCGGCGTGCTCTTCTTGACGCGAAGCCGGCGTGCGGTCGATTTCAAAACGGCTTTCCTCCCCGCAATGACCATCATCGGCAGTGTTGCATCGGCAGTGTTGCATCGGCAGTGTTGCATCGGCCGTCGTGCGCGACGGCCGAGTCGATCGGACCAAGCTCGATCAGTAATGGCTGCGCCGCCCCGATAGATCAATGCTCTTCGCAGCGGCAAAGCGCAGAGACGGCGGTCTGGGGCGGACAACAGCAGGCGCCGTGCCCCGCTTTTGATTTAGCCCGCGCTGTTTCCGGACCGATCCCGTTTTTATTACAGTCCATGCAGTCAACAGCATCCATGGTGCTCTTGTTGTAACAATAAGTGTACAAAGACCAATTGGACTGCTAGATCGGAGTCATGAAGCCCGCGCCCTTTGCCTATCACGCGCCGACGGAATTGCCGGAAGCGTTGAAGCTGCTGGCGACGCTGGCGCCGCAGGACGGGCGCATTCTTGCCGGCGGCCAGACGCTGGTGCCGACCATGGCGTTCCGCATGGCGCGTCCGGCGCATCTCATCGATATCAATGGCATTCGCGAACTTGATGGCGTGAGTGTCGAGCGCGATTGTTTGCGGATCGGCGCTTGCACGCGGCACAGTCATTTCGAGTCGGACGAAATACCGGGGCGCCTGGGCGACCTGTTGCGCAAGGTGGTTCGTTTCATCGCGCATTATCCGATCCGCCAGCGCGGCACCTTTTGCGGCAGCATTGCCAATGCCGATCCCTCGTCGGAATGGTGCTGCCTGACCACGGCACTCGATGCAATCGTTATTGCGCAGAGCGAGCGCGGGACCCGCCGTATCGCCGCCGCAGATTTCTATAAAGCGATCATGACGACGGACCTTCGCGACGATGAGCTGATCACCGCCGTCGAATTGCCGCTCCTTGCCGATGATACACGGACGGGCTTCTGCGAATTCAGCCGCCGCGCCGGCGACTTTGCCATCGCCATGGCGCTCGTGGCGTTCCGCCTGGAACACGGCTTGATCGCTGGGGCGCGTGTCGGCATTGGCGGCGCTGAGGCGACGCCGCGCCGCATCGCCGCAGCGGAAGCTATCTTGATCGGCAAAAAGGCCGAGCCGGAGATCTTCGCAGCGGCGGGAGCTGCGGCGGCTGGCGCAATCGACCCCATCGCCGATACCAACAATCCGGCCGAATACCGTCGTGCCCTGGTCCAGACCTTGGTCGGCCGGGCGCTCGCGAGCGCCGCCTGATGGACAAGGTCGACATCATTCTCGACATCAACGGCGCCGCGCATGAGGTGACGGTCGAGCCGCGGCGCACGCTTGCCGACGTCATTCGCGACGATTGCGGTCTCACCGGCACCCATATCGGCTGTGAGCACGGCGTCTGCGGTGCCTGCACGGTGCTGGTCGACGGCGCGCCGGTGCGGTCGTGCCTGATGTTTGCCGTCCAGGCGCACCGGAAGCGGATCAGAACGGTCGAGGGGCTGCAGCAAGGCGCGGTCCTGCATCCGTTGCAACAGGCCTTCATCGACCATCACGCGCTGCAATGCGGCTTCTGCACGCCCGGCTTTTTGATGCTGACGGTCGGGTTTCTCGAGCGAAAGCAGCATGTCAGCGAGGAGGAATTGCTTGACGTCCTCTCCTCCAATTTGTGCCGGTGCACCGGCTACGAGAACATCGTCAAGGCCGTCAAAGCTGCTGCCTTGCAGATGAGCGCAAGCAAATGAGCACGCAGCTGAAGGACAACCGAGGGACGGGTATCGGCGCCTCGGTGCCGCGGCTCGAGGACGGGCCGCTGGTCACCGGCCGCGGCCAATTTGCCGGTGACATTTCCTTCCCGCGTCAACTGCATATGCGCATCGTGCGCTCGGCCAATGCGCACGGCCTGTTGAAGAGTGTCGATGTCACCGAGGCCAAAGCGCTCCGCGGCGTTGTTGCTGTCTGGACCGCGCGCGACATCGAGAATGTACCGCCGATCGATTTCCGTGAAGGACCCAACGAGAAGCTCGCGCCGTTTCGGCAGTCGGTACTGGCGCGCGACCGAGTCCGCTATGTCGGCGAGCCGATTGCAGCGGTGTTTGCAACCGATCCGTATATCGCCGAAGACGCCGCCGATCTTGTTGCGGTCGAGATCGAGGAATTGCCCGTCATCGTCGACGCGTCGGCGCCCGTTGCCGACTTCGCCGATGGGCTGACGACGGAGGCGACGATTTGCCGGCAAGGCTACGGCGACGTCGACGCGGGCTTTCGCAACGCCGCGCATATCATCGAAATCGATGTCGCCATCGGCCGCCATTCGGGCGTGCCCTTGGAAACGCGCGGCGCCATCGGCCGCTACAGCGCGGCACGCGACGTGCTCGAGCTTCATGGTGCCGCCAAAGTGCCGCATCGGAACCGGGAGTCGCTCGCCCGCATGTTCGGCCGCAGCACGGCCGCCGTTCATTGCTATGAAGGCCAGGTCGGCGGCGGCTTTGGCATACGCGGCGAAATTTATCCGGAGGACATTCTGGTTCTGCTTGCGGCCATGCGTTTGGGCCGCCCGGTGAAGTGGCTGGAAGATCGCCGCGAGCACATGATCGCCGCCAATCAATCGCGCCAGCAGCGCCACATCATTCGGGCGGCGGTGGATGCCGACGGACGCCTCCTCGGCATCGACGATCGCTTCTTCCACGATCAAGGCGCTTATATCCGTACCCATGGCACGCGCGTCGCCGAAACCGCGTGCGGCATTCTGCCGGGTCCGTATCGCCTGCCGAATTTCCGTGTTGCCTGCCATTTCCGGCTCACCAACAAGACGCCGGCCGCGACCTATCGTGCGCCGGGCCGCTACGAGACGAATTTCGTGCGCGAGCGCCTGATGGATGCGATCGCGAAAAAGCTCGGACTGTCACGCGTCGAAGTGCGCCTGCGCAATCTGTTGCAGCCGGCCGACATGCCGCATGAACGTCCGCTCACCGCGCTGGGCGACGAGGTGGTTCTCGATTCCGGTGATTATCCCGGTCTGCTCGCCAAGGCCTTGGCGCGCTGCGGCTGGAACGATCTCGAGCGCGAGGTCAAAGCGCGCCGCGAACAGGGCGAACTGATCGGGCTCGGCCTTGCCGTCTACGTCGAGAAAAGCGGTCTCGGCCCGACCGACGGCGCGCATATCCACGTGCATGACTCGGGCGATATCGAGGTGATCACCGGCGGTGCATCGGTCGGACAAGGTTTTGAAACCGTGATTGCGCAGGTCTGCGCCGACAAGCTCGGCGTCGATTACCGGCGCGTGCGCGTCGTCCACGGCCAGACCGACCGTATTGAATATGGCATCGGCGCGCACGCCACGCGCGCCACCGTCATGACCGCGAATGCCACGGCCGTCGCTGCGGGAAAAGTTCGCGCCAAGGCTCTCGATATGGCGTCGCAGCTCCTGCAGACCGATCCGCGCCGACTGTCCATTATCGCCGGCCATGTCGTGCGGCTCGACGCGCCGGATCAGCCGCTGATGGCGCTCGGCGAAATCGCCAACCACCTGCGTCCGACGTCGAAGACGCGCGGCGGGCGCGAGCCGGGGCTCGGCGCCGACGGCTGGTTCGACACCGCGCATATGACCTATCCCTATGGCGTGCAGATCGCTTTGGCGACGATCGATCGCGGCACCGGCGGCGTGAATATCGAAAAGATGCTGATCGGCTTCGATGTCGGACGTGCCATCAATCCCGTTCTGGTGCGCGGCCAGATCGTCGGCGGCTTCGCGCAAGGTCTCGGCGGCGCTCTGTTCGAGGAGTTCCAATATGACGAACGCGGCCAGCCGCTATCGGTGACGTTTGCCGATTACCTGCTGCCGACGGTGCACGAGATTCCGCAGGTCGACGTTATGATCACCGAGGACGCGCCGAGCGCGACCAATCCGCTCGGCATCAAAGGCGCCGGCGAGGGCGGCATCGCCGCGGTCGGCGCCGCGATCGCCTCCGCGGTCGATGACGCGCTCGGCGACATCGCGACTGTCGCATCGCTTCCGATCAAGCCGCAATGGTTGAAGGCCGTGATCGACGCCTACACGGCCGTTTCGCCGTAGAAGCGCGGGCTTATTCGCCGCTCAGTTATATTTGATCTTGGCGTCGATGATGATCTTGCGCCATTTGTCATACTCAGCTTTGACAAAGGCGGCAGCTTCTTGCGGACTCGTTCCGCGCGGTTCGACGCCCATCTTCCCCAGCGCGGCTTTCAGCTCCGGCTTGGCCAAAGCCGCGTTGACGCTGGCATTGAGCTTGTCCCTGATCTCGGGAGGCAGTCCCGCCGGAGCAAATAGAGTGAGCCAGGTGTCGACGGCAAAATTCGCAAATCCCTGTTCCTCTAGCGTCGGCACGTTCGGATAAACCGGACTGCGCTTGTTGCCGGCGACCGCCACCGGCACCACGCGATTGTCGCCGGTGAACGGCAGTGCGCTGGCGATGCTGGCAAAGGTGAATTGCACCTTGTTGGCGATGATATCCGCAAAAGCGCCGCCGGAGCCTTTATAGGGGATATGCGTTGCTTCGATCCCGGTGCGAAGCTTGAACATCTCGGCGCCGAGATGGCCGGTGGTGCCGACGCCCGGGGAGGCATAGTTGAGCTTTCCGGGGTTGGCCTTTCCATAGGCAATAAGCTGCGCCAATGTCGTTATGTTCATCGCCTGCGAGACGACGACGACGTTCGGCGCCGAACTGACAACGGAGACGGCTTCCAGATCCTTGAACACGTCGTACGGCGGAGGTTCGAGCAACGTTTGATTGATGACGAGCGCAGGATCCACCAGCAACAAAGTATAGCCGTCCGCCGCCGCTCTGATGACGGTGTCGGTGCCGACCACTGCGCCTGCGCCGGGGCGATTCTCCGGCACGATCGTTTGTCCGATCTCGGCGCCGAGCTGTTGCGCCAGCTCCCGTCCGACGAAATCAACGATGCCGCCGGGATTGTACGGCAGGATCAGTCTGATCGGCCGCGTCGGATAAGGCTCGGCCAACGCGGCTGCCGCCGGCGTCAAAGCAACAAAGGCGCTAACGATCGCTGCAAGGCAATTTGTGATTTTCATGCGCATGACCTGTGATCGCTCAACAAAAATGCCCGGCGGGATGGTCAGCTTATTCCGATCATGCAATATTTGTATACAAAATTATACAAAGTGGCCTCGGCTGGAGTGAAGCGGTGTGTGGCCGATCCAGCGCCTGATTTGTCGTCGGCTGTCATCGGGCCGGTCATGCGCCGCCCGCGCGCAACTTCATCGGCCAGCCGTTTTGCCCCGGTTCGGCGGAGGCGGCTGATGCTGCCGTGCCGGCAGCGGTCAGACGCCGGAGGAGGCCGCGGCCAGCGTGTCAGTCTCCATGTC
The DNA here is from genome assembly GCA_035509535.1 of Xanthobacteraceae bacterium. Lineage (GTDB taxonomy): Bacteria > Pseudomonadota > Alphaproteobacteria > Rhizobiales > Xanthobacteraceae > BOG-931. Next base: position 14,095 of record DATJLN010000089.1, read on the forward strand.
CTGGTCGCGCACCGCGCCGATCAGTTCGGAGACATTTTTGATGCCGCGATCCTCGCACCAGGCCTCAAGATCCTCGATGATGGTGACGAGTGCCGTCGGATTGCGGAAGCCGGCATAGCCGATGCCGACCGCGGTAGCGCCCGCGAGCATATATTCGACGACATCCTCGGCCTTGGTCACCCCGCCGATGCCGACGATCGGGATTTTGACGGCTTTGGCGACCTGATAGACCATGCGCAACACGATCGGCTTCAAAGCCGGCGAGATAAGGCCGCCGAACTTGTTGCCGAGCGCGGGCCGGAAATTGTCGGTCCGGATCTTCAGCGACAGAAACGTATTGGCAATCGCCAGTGCGTCGGCGCCGGCTTCTTCGGCGGCTCGCGCGATCGAGACGATGTCGCCGGCATTGGGCGACAGCTTCACCCAGAGCGGCTTCTTGGTCTTGGCCCGGATCGCCTTGATGCAGTCGCGCGTATAATCCTCGTGCATGGCGAAATTGCCGCCGGTGGCATTGCGCGTCGGGCAGGAAATATTGGCCTCGATCACGTCCACGTCCGGCACGCTCAACTCTTCCGCGAGCGCGGCGAAGTCCTCGATGCTCTCCGACGACACGCTGACGATCAGCGGCGGCTCGAAGCGCGCATATTCCGGCACAATATGCGCGATGAAATATTCGATGCCTTTGCCGGGCAGCCCGATCGATTGAATGATGCCGCCTTCGGTCTCGGCCATCCGCGGCGTGGGATTGCCGACCCGCGGCTCGCGGCAGATGGTCTTGGCCACCAGACCGCCGAGCCGGTTGAGATCGATGACGTCGTTATATTCCCAGGAGAACGCACCGGACGCGGGCATCACCGGATTCTGCAAGGTGATGTCGCCGATCTTCACCGAGAGATTTACCATCCCACGGCCTCCTGCATGTTGAACACCGGGCCGTCCCGGCAGACGCGCTTGAGCACGCGCACGCCGTCGACCTCGAAAGTGCGGACGCAGACGTAGCAGGCGCCGAATCCGCATACCATGATCTGCTCCACGGCGACTTGGCCGGGAATATTATGCTTCCTGCCAATCCGTTGCATCAGCTTGAGCAGCCGGTTGGAGCCGCAGGTGAAAAACGCATCCGCTTTGCCCTCCGCCACGAGTTCTTCGATAATCTTCTCGACATTCTCGACGGCGCTCGAGCCGTCGCTATCGACAACACTGAGGGTGCGGGCGCCGAGACTGTCGAAAAGATCCTTCGACATTACGACTTTGGGATTGCGCGCGCTGAGAATGGCGGTGACGCCGACGCCGTGTTCGGCGGCGAGCTGCGACAGCGGCGCCAGCGTCGCCAAGCCGACGCCGCGGCCGAGCACGACGATGTTCTTCCATTCCGGCTCGAGCTTGAAGCCGACGCCAAGGGGGCCGGCGATATTGAAATCATCGCCTGGCTGCAGCATGCCCATGCCTTGCGTGCCGCGGCCCTCGATCTTGTAGAGAAACTCGATCCGGCCGGCCTTCTTGTCGACGCGATAGACGCTCATCGGGCGCCGCGTCCATACTTCGGCGCCGTCGGGGGAAGGACAGAGCAGATGAAACATCTGCCCGGCATAAGCCTTGAGCGCGTGCTCGTGCACGGACATGACGAGGTGTTTGTATTCCTCGTTGACGAAATCATTGCTGACGATGGTGCCGATGAATTCGCCGACAAGGCGCTGCGGATAATCGTCCCTGTCGCCGACCCGAAGCGCCGCGTTGGTATATTTGCGTTGTGGTTCGCTCGTCGCTGCGCTGGACATGATGTTTTGATGGCCGACCTTGATGCACGTTCGGTTGCGCGCATGACCGCCACTACATAGAGCCGGGCGACGACTGTGTCAATTTTGGTATGGTACTTTTTCTTCTGACGCTATGGCGGCCTTTGGCGCCTCACGCACCGGGCAATGCGCTCTGCCGGCCGTACAAAAATGTCAGATTTACCCTATGATTCTCGTATCCCGGCGCAAACTCCGGGCGGTCGGACCAGTGAAAAAGCCGCGAGCTGAACAGCACGGCGCGGTTGTCGCGATAGGGCACTCTGAGCCGGTCACGAGAGTTTTGTTCCAAAAATGCAACAATACGGTCCTGGTCGGCCGTGTAGTCATGCATCTGCCAATCCTTGGGAGGCGGCACCAAGCTCACGACCAGGCCGCCAGCGTCGGGCTTTTGATTGGCGTCCGTCGGGGTCACCCAAAAATTCACGCTGATCGCACCATCGTCGGCATGAACGTCGATGGCGGATGAAGGCTTGAGTCCCTTGAAGGCCCAGGCCTGTGTCAAAGGGTGATCGGTCAACAGGCCTGCGAACGTGCTGCGGATCTCATTGGCGATCTGCAAAATCAAGGGGCAGGCGAGGCCGTCCTCGAGATAGGACGCTACGAAACCGCCGATATGGCTGAAGTCATGCCAGATCGTGCTTTCGAGCAGAAAAGACCTGAGCCGCTTAAGCGCTTCCGGCGTGAGCAGATTGTCGAAATAGATCGCGCCGGCGTTGCTGGCACGAAAGCCGTGAACGAGAACGCCGAGATCGCAGCGTTCGCCGACCGCGCGTCCGGCCACTTCCGGCGCGGTGCGGAGATTGATCGGACAATTGTAGTCGTCGCCGAGCCGGCCGATCTGCCGTTCGGATAATCTGGTAAGCTGTTCGGGAAAATCCCGCCCCACGTCCTCATAAGTGCGCGCCAGGTCGGTGAAGCGCTGGCCGTTGCGCGCGTGCTTTGCCAGAAAGTGGAACTGCTCGGCATCATGGAGGAGCTTGTCGCGGGTGGCATAAGTGAGCGATTTGCCGGCGAGGTTCGAGCGGTCTTCGCCACGCCGCAACTCGCAAGTGCGGGCAAAGTGATCGAGCGCGCGACCCCTGTTGCCTTCGGCGAGCCACAGAAAGCCGAGAGTGCGGTGCGCCTCGTAGTGTTCGGGCTGCAGGACACAGACACGGCTGAAGCCTTCGATGGCCGCGCGCCGCTGGCCAAGGGAGAGCAATGCGAGTGCGCGATTGTAGTGCGCGGCGGTTGAGTGCGGCTCACGTGCAATCACACTGTCGAAGAGCGCGACAGCCTCGCGATAATGGCCGCGCATCGCGGCGATGGCGCCGAGATTTTGCAGGAGCGCGGTATTGCCGGGCGCGATCGCCAAGGCAGCCCGATAAGCTGTTTGTGCTTCGTCCAGCCGGCCGGCTTGGACATGCGCCTCCGCGGTGGCCGCCAGCGCGGCCAAATCAGTCTCGTCGCGCGCGGTGACGGGGCTCGGGCGGCTCGGTTCTGGCGTCATCCTGCGTCACCGCATGCCTGTCTATCGGGATATTGCCAAGACCCGGCATCGATACCAATATTTGTACGCATCATTTCTGTTTCTAGACATCTTACAAGACATTGTCATTATTATGAAAAGCCACGATCGCAAGTTGGTATCAGTTCTAAAAGTTATCATATGTAATAAAAAAGATATGTTGGGTTGATTTTTGTACAGGCGCTGGATAGCGTCAAGCGCGGCTGCATCCAAGGTCCGTCTCGGCGTCGGCATCGCGGCCCGACATGAGTGTGGCGACCTGGAAGCGGCGACTTGGAAAGCGTGCCGACATGGAATTCGACAATTCGTTCGAGATCCCGCTGCCGCCGGATCAAGCCTGGCCGGTCTTGATGGACGTCGCGCGAATAGCGCCGTGCATGCCCGGCGCTGAACTTACTGAAATGACCGATGCGCGAAACTACAAAGGCAAGATCGCGGTGCGGCTCGGGCCGGTCTCTCTCGCCTTTGCTGGCAAGGTTGCGCTCGAAGATGTCGATGACGCCAAGCATACAGCGCGGGTGAAAGCGCAAGGCAGCGACGCCAAGGGCCGCGGCGCCGCCAATGCGTCCGCCTCCTTCAAGGTCGAGCCGAAGGGCGCCGGCTCGATCGTCCTGATCCATAGCGATTTGATGCTGTCCGGGGCGGTCGCCCAATATGGCCGCGGAGTCGGGATGATCCAGACGACCGCGGCGCAGATCATCGGACAATTCGCCGATAACCTGCGTTCTCAACTCGCGCGACAGCCGGCAGCGTCTGAGGCCACAGCTTCGGCTCCGGCAAGTCCAGCGGGCGCGCTGCCGAAATCGCCAACGATGCCGCCTGCCGCCAAGCCGATCTCCGGCCTTTCTCTGATGCTACGCGTCATCTTGCAGCAAATAACAGCGCTGTTTGGACGGCGCTCGGATTCTTGAGGGCGTCGGCAGTCGCCGCCAAGGATTCATTACATCGGCTCTGATTTCGGAAGCGAGCATTTGCCGGGCAATTTTTGACTGGAGCTTGAAATGAAGCGTCGTGAATACGTCCTTATTATTCTGCTGTGGGCATTCGCTTTGACCGCGTTCGCGCCACGTGCGCGGGCGCAATCTTATCCGGACCGGCCGATTCATCTGATCATTCCTTATGGTCCGGGCGGCATCGTCGATTTCGCAGGACGCGTGCTGGCGCAGAAAGTCGGTGCCGCGCTCAATCAAACCGTTGTTGCCGACAATCGCCCGGGCGCCGGCGGCATCGTCGGCGTCGATTACGTCGCGCACGCGCAGCCCGATGGGTACAACATCGTCATCATGGATCCCGCGATCGTTATCAATCCGACTTTGCAGAAGTCGCTGCCCTACGATCTGTTCAAGGACCTGACCACGATTTCGATCGTCAGCTCGTCGCCGGAAGTTCTGGTCGTCGCGCCACAGCTCGGCATCAAGACCTATGCTGAGCTTGTCGCCTACGGCAAAGCCAATCCCGGTCGTCTCAACTATGCCTCGGCCGGCGTCGGCACGACGCCGCATCTCGGCGCCGAAATGTGGAAGCTCGGCACCGGCATCGATGCCGTGCATGTGCCGTATAAGGGCATCGGCGCCTCGTTCACCGACATGATGGACAACAAGGTGCAGATGGCCTTTTCCAGCATTGCCGGCGCGCTGCCTTTCACCAGCGATGGACGGGTCGTTCCGCTGGCGACTACCGGCAAAGTACGGTCTCCGGTCTATCCGAACCTGCCGACCGTGGCCGAGGCTGGTTTGCCGGGATACGAAGTCGATCTGTGGCTCGGGCTTTATGCGGCGTCCGGTACGCCGCCCGCCGTGCTCGACACGCTCAACAAGGCCGTCGCCACCGCCCTGCAGGATGATGAACTCAAACAATCGTTCGCGAAATTCGGACTGATGCCGCGCGGCACCAGCGTGCAGGGCGGCAATGCTTTCACCAGATCCGAATACGAAAAATGGAAGAAGGTGATCGAGGACGGCCACATCGCAGCCGAATAGAAGTCTCGCTAGCGGAAGCTAAGCTGCGGCGCCGTGCACTGTGCATCGGCGCCGCGGTTTGGTTGATCGAAGTCCTCTAAGCCCGGTCGGGTGCAGTTGCGCGCCACGGGCACGTTGTCAGCCCGACAGTAAGCCATTGTCGGAAATTGTAATTTTTTTGACAATATGCAAGTGATTCGAACCTGTTCCGGCGCTGATCATCCGTGAAACAGACCTCCTCCGGCCGTCCGGACACTCCGGCGGAAGCGCCGCGGCGGAGCTCCGGGAGCCTTGATGGCGTCTGCTAGTCCTCCGTTCCGCTACGACGAGATCGGCGATCGGCTGCGCGCGTTCCGTCTCGGCTCCGGCTTGAGCGCGGACGAGATCGCGCGCCGTCTCGGCATATCGCGTACCGCGCTCTACCGTTTCGAAAAAGGCGAACTGGCGAAGATCGAGACGCTGGAGCGCCTCGCCGAAATGCTCAACGTTTCCATTCCAACGCTGCTCGGCGTCGGCATCGAATATGTTCCCTCCGCCGTGGTTTATTTCGAGCGGATGCGGCAGATCGAGGAAGCCGCCGACCATATCGCGGTTCTCGCCGGGCCGATTTCGTCGCTGCTCGCGTCCGACAAATTCGAGGGAATTCTGGAGCAGGTGCTCAGGGAGAGTCTCGAAAGTTCGAACAACGAGAAGGCGCTTGCGGATATCCCAAAAATCATCGCCATTCTTCATGAGCGCAAGGAAACGTTCCGACGCCGGCGGCCCGGCATCGTCAACTTGATTTCGGCAAGCGAGATCGGCCGTTTCCTGCGCGACGGTTTCGTCGGAACGGCGAAGCTCTCCGAACAGGTCGCGCGCGAACGGCGGCAGCTGGCGCGCGCCGAGATCGAGCATTTCGCCAGAATCATCGAGGAGCAGCCGATCGGCACGCAAATCGGGATCGTCACCGACACGCTGCCGCATTCGAGCTTCCACATCTATCGGCAGCCGGACCGTTCGGTGCTGGTCTTGAGTCCATTCCGGCTCGGCGAGCAGCCGAATATCCATGTCGGCGTGGCGATGATCACCTCGGCGCCGGAAGCGCTTTTGCTGCACCAGAATCTGGTCGAGGAAGTGTGGCGGCGCGCCTTGAAGGGCAATGCGGCGAGCGCTTATCTGAGCACGCTCTTGAAGAATGGATGAGCGGCGAGCCCTCATGTCCCGCGCCACGTCTGATCAACGCCCCAAAAATTCGGCGCCTTATCTGCTGGAGGAGCAGGTCGGCTTCCTGTTGCGGGTGGCGATGCAGCGCCATTCCAATATTTTTGCCTCGGAAATCGTCGGCAACCTGACTGCGCCGCAATTCTCCGCGCTGGTCCGGCTGCTGCAGGAGGGGCCGCTGTCGCAGAACCATCTGGGTCGGCTGATCTATCTCGACGTGGCGACGATCAAAGGCGTCGTCGAGCGGCTGCGCGCGCGCGGTCTTGTGACGTCGAGAAACGATCCGCGGGATGCGCGCCGTCACGTGATCACGCTCACGCCGACCGGCCGGCGGCTGGTCGAGGCGGCCATTCCGCAAGCGGCGAGAATCACCGAGAAGACGCTCGGGCCGCTGTCGGACAAGGAGCAGGCTACGCTGTTGCAACTGCTCAAGAAGCTGGGCTGAACCTTGGCGAAGACTTACAGCGCGAGATAAGTGTCGCGGATGTCCGGCCGCGCATCGAATTCGGCCACGGTGCCGGAGAAGCGGACGCGGCCTTTCTCGATGACGCAGAAGCGGTCGGCGACAAGCCGCGCGAAGCGGACATTCTGCTCGCTCAGCAACAGGCTCAGGCCGTGCCGCTTCATCGACAGGATCGCCTCGATCATCTGTTCGACGATTTTCGGCGCCAAGCCCTCCGAGGGTTCGTCGAGCAGGACGAGCGAGGGATTACCCATCAAGGTCCGCGCGATGGCCAGCATCTGCTGCTCGCCGCCCGACATCCGCCCGCCGAGCCGGGAGCGCAACTCGCGCAGGTTGGGAAAAATGTTGAACAATTGCTCTCGCGTCCACAGCGGCGCTGCCTGGCGCGGGCCCTGGCGGCCGACCGAAAGATTTTCATCGACCGTCAGTTCCGAGAAGATGCGGCGATCCTCCGGCACATAGCCGAGGCCGCGCCGCACCCGTTCATGCGCGGGAAACCGCGCAATCGGCATTCCGTCGAAAATGATCTCGCCGCTGCAATTGGCGACCAGGCCGACAATGGAACGCATGGTCGTCGACTTGCCGGCGCCGTTGCGGCCGATCAAAGCGACGGCTTCGCCTGCGCCGACAGTGAGAGCGACATCATAAAGCACATGAGCGCGGCCATAAGCAGCATTGAGCGCAGCGACGCTGAGTTTGGTCGGCGCGCCGGTCATGACGGTGCTCCAAACAACGAGCCGGCGCCGAGATAGACATCCTGCACCTGTCGGTTGGAACGGATCTCTGCCGGCGAACCTTCGGCTATCAGAACGCCGCGATTGAGAACGAGAATGCGGTCGGCGTGGCCGAATACCGCGTCCATGTCGTGTTCGGTAAACAGGACGCCGATGGTGCGCTCGCGCGCGATCCGCGACACCAGCGCCATCAGCGCGCTGCGCTCGGTCGGCGCCATGCCGGCGGCGGGTTCGTCCATCAACAGGAGCTTCGGGTCGTTGGCGAGCGCGATGGCAAGTTCGAGTCGCTTGACGTCGCCGTAGGCAAGCTCGCCACAGGGGCGCTCGGCCTGATTTTCCATGCCGACCATCGTGAGCAGATCGCGGGCGTCCTCCGCATGGATGCGCGCGGCCCAGCGCCAGGCCCGCCAATCGCGATGATGCGATAAAAGCGCGACCTGAACATTCTCGGCCACGGTCATCGAGCCGAAGGTCGCCGCGATCTGGAACGTGCGGCCGACACCGAGCCGCCAGATGTGGCGCGCCGGCGCGCTGGTGACGTCGCGGCCGAACATGCAGATGCGTCCGGCGCTCGGTGGCAACTGCCCATCGATCATGTTGAAGCAGGTGCTCTTGCCGGCGCCGTTCGGTCCGATCAGCGCCAGCATTTCGCCGGCCCGCAGTGCAAAAGTGACGCCCTTCACCGCCTGAAAGCCGGAATAGGATTTGCTCAGGTTCTCGACGGCAAGGATGCTCATCGCGCTTCACCCAGGGCGAGGTCTTTGCGTTCGCCTGTGCTTGACCGGTTGCGCCAAGCGGCGAGGGCGCCGAGTACGCCTTGCGGAAATGCCGAAACCAGAACGATGATCAATGTTCCGATCACGAGCTTGGAATAGTCGGTCTCGCCGATCACCCAGATCGAAAACGTTTTGTAGAGCGCAGCTCCGACCACCCCGCCGGATACGGTGCCGGCGCCGCCGAGCAAGACCATGGCCAAGGCGTCGATCGACAAGGGGATGCCGAGATCGTCGGGGAATACGCTACCCTTGAGGAAAGCATGCAGCGCGCCCGCGAGCGCGGCAAAGGTGCCGGCCGCGGCGAAAGCCATCCATTGTATCCGATGCCGGGACAGGCCGATCGCTTCGGCGCGCAGTTCGCTGTCGCGTAGCGCCCGCAGCGCATAGCCGAAGGGCGAGAACAAGATCACGCGGAGCGCCGCGATTCCCAGGACCACCAGCGCCAGCGTCAGCCAATAGAAATGCGCGGCGCTCGCCGCCCAGGCGCTCGGCCAGATGCCGATCAGACCGTTGTCGCCGCCGGTCACGTCGGTCCATTGAAACGCGATGGACCAGACGATCTGAGCGAAAGCCAGGGTCAGCATCGCGAAATAAACGCCAGACAGGCGGACGCAGAACCAGCCGAAGATCAGCGCGCTGACGAGCCCTGCGCATGGACCGATGGCGAGCCCGGCAGTCATGCCAAAGTGCTTCAGCGTCAGGGCGGCGCCATAAGCCCCAAGCCCGAAATAAGCGGAGTGGCCGAAGGAGACGAGGCCGCCGGCGCCGACCAAGAGATGCAAGCTCGCGGCAAACAGCATGAAGATCAGAACTTCGCTGGCGACCGTCAGCGCGTAATTTCCGGCGATCAGCGGAAGGAGTGCCGCCGCGACAATTCCGGCAGCAAGCACAAGCCGTCCGCGCACCGACAGCGGCGACCAGCGCATCACCTGCAACCCGCTCGCGGCGCGGCTTGCCGCTTCCGGACGTCCAAGCAGGCCCCACGGCCGCACCACCAGAACGATCGCCATCACCAGGAAGACGAGGACGATGGATATTTTCGGAAAGATCAAAATGCCGAAGGCGTTCAGTTCGGAGACGATGATGGCGGCGAGAAAGGTACCGAGGACGTTACCCAGGCCGCCGATCACAACGACCACCAGCACTTCGGTGATGATCTGCAAGTCCATGGTGTGGCTGACCGCTTCGCGCGGCAATTCGAGCGCGCCGCCAAAGGCGGCGAGGAAAATGCCGAGCGTAAAGACGCTGGTGAACAGCCATTGCTGATTGACGCCGAGCGCCGCGACCATTTCGCGGTCCTGCGTCGCGGCGCGGACCAGCACGCCCCAATGGGTGCGGCGCAAGAGCAGTTGGATGACGATCAGAGTCAACGGCCCGAGTGCGATCAGCAGCAGGTCATAGGTCGGGAAGGGCTGGCCGAACAGGTTGAGCGCGCCCTTGAAGCCCGGCGCGCGCGGGCCGAGCAGGTCGCTCGGGCCCCAGATCAGCACCACGACGTCTTCAACGACCAACGTCACGCCGAAAGTGAGCAGGAGCTGCAACAATTCGTGCGCGGCGTAGACGCGACGCAGCAGCACGATCTCGACCACAGCGCCGAGCGCGGCCACGATGAGCGCCGAGAGCGCGATCGCGCTCCAGAAGCCGAGCGCGCCGGCCAGGTGCTCGCTCAGCGTGAAAGCGACGTAGGCGCCGAGCATATAGAAGGCGCCATGCGAGAAGTTGACGATCCGGCTGACGCCGAAAATGATCGACAGGCCGCAGGCGGCAAGAAACAGCGACGACGCGCTGGCCAAGCCGGTGACGAATTGATTGAAGAGAAAAGCCACCGGCTCGACCCTGACGATGTCGGTTAGTCAGCGCCTCCCGGCGATCAGTTCTGCGGCCGCAGCGCAGTGACCTCGCTTTCCGGCGGCAGATATTTGGCGCCGTCGCGATAGATCACGTCGGTCAGCACGCCTTTGCCGTCCTTGAGCGCAGTCTTGCCGACGAAAGTGCCGAGCGTCGACTGATGATCGGCCTTGCGGAAAGTGATCTTGCCGAACGGCGTTTCCGTGCCGAGGCCTTCCGCGGCATCGACGAGCTTTTCGCTGTCCGTCAACTTGGCTTTGGCGAGAATGGCTGCGGCCGATTTCAAAGTGGCATAGCCGACCACCGAGCCCATTCGCGGATAGTCGTTGTATTTGGCCTGATAGGCTTTCAGGAACGCGGCGTGTTCCGGAATCTTGACGCCATCCCAGGGATAGCCGGTGACGATCCAGCCCTCCGGCGTCTCGTCCTTGAGCGGATCGAGATATTCCGGCTCGCCGGTGAGAAAGCTCACCACCGTGCGCCCCTTGAACAGGCCGCGGGTATTGCCTTCGCGCACCAGTTTGACGAGGTCGGGACCGAACGTGACATTGAGGATCGCGTCCGGCTGCGTCTCGGCAATGGCTGCAACCACGGCGCCGGCGTCGATCTTGCCTTGCGGCGGCCATTGCTCGCCGACCCATTGAATGTCGGGCCGTTTCGCCGAAAGTAATTTCTTGAACACAGCAACCGCCGACTGACCATATTCGTAATTGGGCGCAATGGTCGCCCATTTCTTGGCCGGGAGTTTCGCAGCCTCTTCGGCCAGCATGGCCGCCTGCACGTAATTCGGCGGCCGCAGGCGGAACGTGTACCGATTGCCCTTCGACCAGGTGATCGCGTCGGTCAAAGGCTCGGACGCCAGGAAGAACGTCTTTTTCTGATTGGCGAAGTCGGAGACGGCAAGGCCGATATTGGAAAAGAACGTGCCGACCAGCATGACCACGCCGTCATTGGCGACCAGCTCGTTGGCCGCGGTTACCGCATCGGCCGGCTTGCCGCCGTCATCCTTGGAAATGACTTCGAGCTTCTTGCCGTTGACGCCGCCCGCGGCATTGATCTCCTCGAGCGCGAGCTGCCAGCCCTTACGGTAGGGCTCGGTGAACGACGGTAGGCCGGAATAGGAATTGATATCACCGATCTTGATCGTGTCGGCGGCGAAGGTGGGAACGCTCGCGCCGGCGAGCGTCGCCGCGAGGGTTACGCCTGTCAAAATTGTCGAGATGGTTTTCATCGTTGCTCCAATCAGGTGTTCACTGCGATTTACCGCGGCGTATCTTTATTAGCGAAGGCCGTCGACGCCTTTGATCTCGTTCTTCTTCAAACCGCCGACGCGCGGCAGCGGCCGGCCGGAATCGGTCACGGCGACCGCGACGACAATCTCATTGGCGCGCGGCGCATCAGTGACCCGCACTTCCATGCCGTCAAAATGGCTGCGCACGAAAGCCGCATCCTTGTGGCCGAGCGGGATGTCGAGCGCGACACCCGGCCCGCCGCGTTTCTTCGACGAGGGGATCAGGGCCGCGCCGGTGCCGAGCACCTTGCGCACCGGCGCGCCGAGCTTCGGATGCAGGATCGCCGCCGCATGTTCGAGTTCGCCGTTTTCGCCGACGGCGGCCGCCTTGCCATAGCTCTCCGCTCGCGGCCCTTCGATGCCGAGCGCGGCGACCGCGCGTTTGGCGAGATAGTCACCGAGTTCTTCGCCGATATCGATCAACTGTGAAAGATCTTCCACGTAGCGGCCGGCGAAAGGATTTTCGATCACCGCGACGGCGGCGGCTCGCCGCGTCGGCGGCTCGATCTTCTGATCCATTTCAAGCTGCGTCTCTTCTACGAAAGTGAGAAGCTTCCGGATTTTGGCTTTCATCGGAGACCGCCTCGTTGACTCGTCACAATACCGTAGTCCGCAAGTTTGACGTCTGGCCTACGCAAGTTCAGGTCTCCTGTGCGCTGCAAGGAACGAGGAACCGAGCGTGCGGCTGACGCCCTTCAGATGCAGTGCCGCAGCCGTGATCAGTCCCTGCTTCTGCAGCAGGTCTGCCTGATGCAATCCCCGGGCCAAGGCGCCGTCGATTTCGTCATATGTCAAGTGTCCGACCGTCCGCGTCACCGGGATCGCACCGAGATCGCTGTCGATTTGCAGGCTATTGGCAGGCACACGCTGGATCGCGGGATGCCCCGGCAGGTCGACGGCATTGGCGATCACTGTCGCGGCCGCGTCCGCCATGGCGGCAGTCGGAGCGAGAACGGTGACCGCCTCTGCAATGCCGCGTGAAAAGCTGCGCCCGAGATAGCCGCTCGTCGCGATACCGCGAACATTATCTTCCGCACGGATCTCCGTGGTGCCGAAGAGGCTCGGCAGATCGGGCCGATCGACCAGACCGATCTTGAAGCTCTGCGCTTTGCAAAGATACAGCGCGATGTCGCCGCCGTTATTGACGTAAGCGCGGTTGACCGGCGCTGCCGCGATCATGACGGCGATGATGTCCTCGGCGACGGCGCCGGCCACCGCCGCCATCGGCGTGATGAAGATGTTCCGGGCGAACGGCGACACGGCTTCGACCATGCGGCGCGCGATCGGTCCTTGCGGCATCGCGCACAGGCGATCGGCCTGCGATCGCAACAGATCAAGTTCCCGACACAGCTCGGCGAGGACTTCGTTGAAACGGCGAGCCGCCGCCGCGTAAGCCTTCCGCAAGGCGGCTTCATTGCCGAACGCCTGCACGACGAGATCGATCGGTCCGTGTTGCAGAAGGAGCCGCTTTCCGTCGGGCAGAAACCTCGCGGTGGGCTCATCGCGCATAATGCTTATCCGTGCGAACGCGGCGTGCCGCCCGGCGCAAACGGCCAAGGATTGTCTTGCCGGTGCGGCAGATTGAGCCGGGCCGAGCCGGTTGCGTCGCCGCCCAGGCTCGAGAGCGGCCGCACCGAGTCCATATGGCCGCCAAGCTCTTTGTAATCGGACAGCTTCAAGGTGAATTCGAGCGGCGCGACGATCGCCGGCGTCGGCACATAGCCGAAGGCGTTTGCCGGCAGCCGCGTCACGTCAACCATGAAAGTAATTCCGCCGCCCGGCCACACATAAACCGGCGCGCCGCCGCAGGTCACATAAGTCAGCGCGTCCTTGACCGAGCGTGTCAGGCGCACCGGATTTTCCGTGACGCCGGCGCGCAACGAGCCGCCGGCGCCGGCGACAAAGAGCACGCTGGACAAAGCCGGTTCGCAATTCTCGGCGATGCGCTCCACCGGCTCGATCAGCGCGGCGGGCATGTTTTTTTGCACCGGCTGCAGCGCTTCATCCAATTCGTAATAGGCGGCGTGCTCGCCGGTGGTGGAGACCATGAGGAGACGCATGCCAGGACGCGCGGTCTTCGGATCAAACGGTCCAAGGATCGAGAGCGGGTCGCTGATATTGGTGCCGCCCCAGCCGGTGCCGGGTTCGGCGACTTGAAAATAACGGCCCGGCGTCGAGCGGCGGCCTTTGATCTTGATGCCGGTTCCGGGAATGCCGAGATATTTGCCGGCCTGGTGCTCCGACAGCACGCCGGTGATGTGATCGTCGACGACGACGACATCGTCGACCTTGCCTTCCCATTGTTTGGCGAAGATGCCGATGGTCGCCGAGCCGCAGCCGACCCGCATGCGCTCTTCAGCGAGACCGTTGACGATCGGCGGCTTGCCGGCCTGAACGATCAGGCGCTCGCCGCCGTCAATCGTCATTTCGACCGGCTTGCCGTTGCAGAGCGACAGCAGCGTGTCGCAGGTGACACGGCCTTCTTTCTTCGACCCGCCGGTGAGATGCTTCACGCCACCGAGCGACAGCATCTGCGAACCATATTCCGCAGTCGTGACATGGCCGACGGTCTCGCCTTCGACCCGCACGGCATTGGTTTCCGGACCGAGGAAGCGATCGGTATCGATTTTTATCTTCACGCCGCAATAGCTGAAAATGCCCTCGGTAACGACGGTCACCATGTCGACGCCGTCGACCTCGGCCGAGACGATGAAGGGCGCGGGCTTGTAATCGGGATAGGTCGTTCCGGCGCCGATCGCGGTGACGAAGGTTTCGCCCTGCGTGAGAATGCCGCCGTTCCATTCCGGTGCTTCAGCGAATGGCACGACCTCGCCGCCCTTGGCGATGATGCGGTTGAGCATCACATGAGGGTCGACGCGAACGAGACTGCCATCGACATTGCCGTAGCGGTCGCAAGCCCCAAGCGCGCCGGGCTTGATGTAGCACATCACCGGACAGGCATCGCAGCGTATCTTATCGTCCGCGCCCGCTTCGGGTTCCGTGACGTTCATGGCGTGGTCCTGTGCGGCGGCGACGCGATTCTAATCCCAACGGAATTGAATCGGGAGACGGCTTTCCGCTCGCGCCTGTTGCCTGTGAACACCGATAACCACTTCGCGCATCTGATCCCGGCAGATCATTTGTATACAAATGATAAGGTCGGCCCCTTGCCGGAGTCAAGACGCTTGGCGGCCGGTTCTTGTTGTTTGTTCACTGCGCCGATGAAGCGCGCACCGTCCTTGTAGTGGCTTCGACATCGTCCCATTCCGGCTGCCCAGGCGCGAAACGTCCCCGCAGATAGCGGGCGAGATCGGCAATCTGGCGATCGTCCAGGGCGGTGGCGAAGCTCGGCATCGAGCCGGACGCGTGGCCGCCGCCTTCGAGCAGCAGGCGCAGCAAATTGGCCGGGCCGGCCGCGTGCAGTTTCGAACTCAAACCCAAGGCCGGTCCGCGATTGGCGAGCGGAGGGCCGGGTTCGTGACAGACCGCACAGGCGCCTTCATACAGCCGTGCAACGGCGCTGTTCGCGGCGCTCGAGCTTGTCGAAGCAACGATATTTTCGGCAAGCTTGTCGGCTTCCGCCTGCGGCAGCGCGTCGTTGAGTGAGGCGAGATAGTTCGCCATGTCGCGGATGTCCTCATCCGGCAATTGCTTGAGTTCTTCGATTATCTCGGCCATGGGGCCGGATGCGGTTCCGTGACGTGCCGATGTGCCGGAGCGCAAATAGGCGAAAAATTCGTCCTCGCTCCAAGGGATTGGCGCCAGCGAAGCTTTCGTCAGTGCCGGTGCGTCCCAGCCTTCGGCGGTTCCGCCGGAGAGATAAGCGTGGCCTGCACGCTCGGCGCCGAGAATGTTGCGCGGCGAGTGACAGGCGCTGCAATGCCCGAGACTGTCGATCAGATAGCGGCCGCGGTTCCATTGCGGCGAGCGGGTCGGTTCGGTTTGAAGATTGTCTTGCCGGTTGAAGAGAAGATTCCAGACCGCAAGCAGCGGCCGGATATTGAACGGGAAGGCGAGATGACTTGGCTTGTTTGCTTGGCGCACCGCCGGCTGGCTCATCAGAAAGGCATAGAGCGCCTGCAGATCGGCTTCGCTTGCCGCGGCAAAATTCGGATAGGGGAATGCCGGATAGAGATGGTGACCGTCGCGATGGATCCCTTCGCGCATGGCGCGCTCGAACGCGGGGAAGGACCAATTGCCGATGCCGGTGTCGGGATCCGGCGTGATGTTGGTTGTCATCACGATGCCGAACGGCGTTTGCAACGGCCGGCCGCCGGCGTAGAGCATTCCGTCTTTCGCGGTGTGGCAGGTCGCGCAGCCGCCAAGCGCGGCAAGGGCGCGGCCCATCGCGATGGTCGCGGCCGAATAGGCCGCAGGGTCGGGCCGCGCGATCGGCGCGATCGCCGATCTGATCGGGAAGGCGATTGAGGCGAAGGTGGCGGCGCCGACAAACAAACCGCCGAGGCCCGCCCAGAAGCCGCGGCGTTTTGCGGGCGCTGTCGGGCGCGAAGCAGCGGCAAGCTTGCCCAATCCGGCCAATACGCGCTCCGGCGTCAGCGGCAATTCGCGAAAGCGTACGCCGGTCGCGTCATATACGGCATTGACGATCGCGGCTGCGCTCGGCACCGACGCCGATTCACCGGCGCCGAGCGGCGCCTCATGCTGGCGATCCATCAGCAGGACGTCGACCGCCGGAAGTTCGGGGAAGGTGAGGATCGGATAGCAGCCCCATTCGCGGCTCGCGACTGCGGTCGTCTCGGAGAAGGTCACTTCTTCCTTGAGCACGCGGCTGGTCGACTGCACCACATTGCCGTGGATCTGATGCCGGACGCCGGCCGGATTGATCATCATGCCGGTGTCCTGGCCGACCATTACGCGAGTGACCGTGACTTCGCCGGTCGAACGGTTGACAGCGACGTCTGCGACCCAGGCCGACCAGGCCGCGCCGACGCCAGGCCAATTGCCATGCACGTAGCGCGCCTGGGCAAAGCCGCGGCCGCGCACGATCTCCGCCGACGGCTGATCTTGCGCCCGCGGCCCGACACGGAACTCCCAGCCGGCGCGGGCCGCGGTCGCGCGCGCGAGTTCAGCGGCGCGCGGATCGTTGAGATGGCGCAGCCGGAACGCCACCGGATCCTCTTTCGCCTCATGCGCCAGCTCGTCGATGAAGCTCTCGTGCGCAAACACGTTCGGCAGCGCCGAGACGCCGCGCAGCCATGCCGCGCGCGCGACCGGCGGCATGTCGTAAGCCGTAACCCGCATGTTCTGGTAATTGTAGGAAGGCACTGCCGTGCGGTCGCCCATCTGCGAGGTCGCCGGGTGCGGCGCCACACGGCCGGTCAAAAGCAGCGCCAGGGTCGGTGCAGCATTGGACGGATAGCGTGTTCGAAAGTCATAGGCGGCAAGTGCGCCGGCGGCGCCGAGCGCGCCGGAGACATCCATAATCTGTGCCGCGCCCTTGGGCTCCCACAGGTGTTCCTGTTCACGCGTCAGCTGCACACGCACCGGTGCGCCGGCGGCGCGCGACAACAACACCGCATCGGCCGAAACATCGTCGGCGCAATTGCGGCCATAGCAACCGGCCGCTTCAAGCCGCACGACGTCGATCCGGTGCTGCGGCATGCCGGTCAGCAGCGCAAGATCGGAGCGCAGATTGTGCGGGTTCTGCGTCCCCGACCAGACAGTGATCTGTTCGCCAGCTGCGTCAGCAACCGCGCAGGACGGTCCGATCGAGGCATGCATCTGATAGGGCCAGACATAGCTGCAATCGAGTCGCGTTTTTGCAGAGCCGAGAGCGGCGTTGACGTCGCCTTGGTCCACGAGGCGTCGTTTCTTCGCCGGATGCGCGCGAAGCGCCGTATTGATGTCATCGAGGCGAGATCCGGTCCGCCACGCCTTCCACTTTACTTTGAGCTTGAGCGCCGCCTCGGCGGCATATTCCTCGCGCTCGGCGACGATGCCGACAAAGTCCCGTTCGACCACGACCGCGCGGATGCCGGGAATTCCCGCAAGCGAAGTGCGGTCGACCGCCTCCAGACTGCGCCCGATGAACTCGCCGCTGTCGATACCGGCATAGGGCGGACGCACCACGCGGCCATGCAGCATGCCCGGCACGCGGACATCGTGCACGTAAGTGAATTCGCCGGTGACCTTCGCCGGAATGTCGAGGCGCTTGACGGACTGACCGATGACGCGGTGTTCGCCGATCGGCTTGAAGGCGGCGTCACCGGCGAGCGGCAATAGGATGCGGCGATTGCCGAGCAGGGTTTCGAGCGTGATCGCCGGCGCGGCGTCGTCGCGCCGCCGCACATTGCCGTCAACGATTTTCAGTTCCGCCGTTGCGCATTGCAGCGTCTCGGCGGCAAGCGTGATGAGATGCCGCCGCGCCTGCGCCGCCGCGATGCGCAGCGGCGTCGCGGTGACCTGGATGGTTTCGCTGGCGATCGTAGGTCCCTGATCAGGAGTATGCGATGTATCGCCGAGCACCAATTCGACGGCGGCGAACGGAAAGTCGATCTCCTCGGCAATGATCTGCGCCAGCGCAGTGCGGATGCCGGTGCCGAGATCGACATGGCCGCAAAAAGCGATGACGCGGCCTTCGGCAGTGACGCATACATATATGTCTAAGGCGTCTTCCGGAGGCGCTTCGCTTGGCGTCTGTCTATCACGCGGCGAAACGATGGCAAGAATGCCGCTGCGCTTGAGAAGGTCGCGACGTGATGCCGGCGAGGGCGTTTCCCTTGTCACCCGCCGCTCCCGTCAGCGCGTCGGTCCGCGTTCTTGCGCCAGCCGCGCGCGGCCGCCAGTGCGACGGCCTGCACGATCTCGAGATGCGTGCCGCAGCGGCAGAGATTGAAGCGCAGCGCGTCGCGGATGGCCGCCTCGTCGGGCGCCGGATGAGAGTCGAGGAAAGCCTTCGCGGTCATGATCATGCCGGCGATGCAATAGCCGCATTGCGCGGCTTGCGCGTCGATAAAGGCCTGCTGCAGCGGATGCGGCGCATCCGCGCGGCCCAATCCTTCAAGCGTGACGATGTCGCGCTGCGCGGCGAGCCGCAGCGGCAGTGCGCAGCTGCGCGCCGCCATGCCGTCGACGATCACCGTGCAAGCGCCGCATTCGCCGAGGCCACAGCCGAATTTTGGACTGTTGAGCGCCAGATCGTTGCGCAGGAAATAGAGCAGCGGCGTATCGCCTTCGCCGGTGACGACATGCTGCTCTCCGTTCACGCATAACGTATAAGCAGCCGGCTTTCGCATCCGTCTCAGCCTGCTCGGGTCATTTGGCGACGACGGGGATCTTTTCCGCCGGCGGCGTGTTGCGGCTGCGTCCGCTCCTGACCACGCCGTCGATGACCACCATGCCGATGCCGGGCAGGTCGCCAAGCTGAATACTGTCGAGGAAACTCTTGCCCGCCGAATGCTGCGCCTTGTCCATGAAGACAAAGTCGGCAGCGCGTCCGGGCTCGATCAGGCCGCAGTCGAGACCGCGCATGCGCGCGGTATTGCCGGTGGCGAAGCAGAAGGCGGTCTCCGCCGGCACTTCGCCCAAGGACGCCAGCATCGAAATCATGCGCACGATGCCGAGCGGCTGTACGCCCGAGCCTGCCGGCCCGTCGGTGCCGAGGATGACACGCTGCAACTGGCCGAGTTCCTTGGCCGTGCGCAACGTGTAAAGCGCGGCGCGTTCGTTGCCGTTATGCACGAGCTCGAGACCGCGGCGGCAGCCTTCGCAGATGCAACGGATTTCCTTGTCGGGAAGCGCGGTGTGACCGCCATTGATGTGGCCGACCACATCGGTGTCGGCTTCGAGCACGACATCGGCACCGATCAGGCCCGAGCCTGGAATTGACGGCCCCCCGGTATGGATGGTCGATTGGATGCCGTATTTGCGCGCCCAGATCACCATCTGCTTCGCCGTCACGCCGTCCTTGACGCCGCCGAGCCCGACTTCGCCGAGGAGCTTCACGCCGGAAGCGGCAAGCTCCTTGAAATCGGCTTCAGTCATGCCGGGCTCCAGCACCGGGGCGCCGGCATGGATCTTCACGCCGTTGGGACGAAACGCGTCGAACGCCCGCTGCGCGTAGACTGCCATCGCCTTCAGCCCGACGATGTCGCGCGGGCGGCCCGGCGTATGGACTTCGCCGGCCGAGATCATGGTGGTGACCCCGCCATGCATGGTCGAGTCGATCCAGCCCAATTGATTCTGCCGCGGCGTCCAGTCGCCGGCGACCGGATGGACATGGCTGTCGATCAGTCCAGGGGCGAGCACCGTGCCCTGGGCATCGATAATGGTCTTGGCATTGGCGGTATCGAGTTCGGCGAAACGCCCTATGGCGGTGATCTTGCCGCCGACGGCGACGACGCTGTCGGCATCGTGGATCGGGCGATTGAGATCGCCACTGAGCAAGAGTCCAATGTTCCTGATGACGAGCTTGTCATCGCTTCCGGCGGCGGCCGTCTGCTGCTCAGCCATGGTCTTTGTTTCCCACCAAGACCTCAACGATCCGCAGCACTTTAGGGGCGATTGACAAGATCGGACAAGCTGCGATAATCGTTAGTATACAAACAAGTTTGGCCTGCTGCCCCAAGGATGTCAAGGCTTGAGGGCCGTGGACGCTGTTCGCCGTCAGCCGGATCCAGAGGTTGGGCGGCACGGCCGGCACGTGCGGGCGAAAGGACGTGAAAGACCGATGAACAATTTCTACGAGGAGCGTGTTCTCAGCGTTCATCATTGGACCGAAACGCTGTTCAGCTTCACCACCACGCGCGACGCCGGCTTCCGCTTCAAGAACGGCCAGTTCACCATGATCGGGCTCGAGGGCCGGCCGCTGCTGCGCGCCTATAGCGTCGCCAGCACGAACTACGACGAGAATCTCGAATTCTTCTCGATCAAGGTGCCGGACGGCCCGCTCACGTCGCGGCTGCAAAATCTGAAGATCGGCGATCCGATCATCGTCGGCAAGAAGGCCACCGGTACGCTTGTCCTCGACAATCTCAAGGACGGCCAGCGGCTGTTCCTGCTTGGCACCGGTACCGGTCTCGCGCCGTTTCTGTCGCTCATCCGCGATCCGGAGACCTACGAGCGTTACCAGAAGGTGATTTTGGTTCACGGCTGCCGCAGGATCGAAGAGCTCGCCTACGGCGAGCGGATCACTACGCAGTTGCCGAACGACGAGTTCCTCGGCGAGATGATTCAAGGCCAGCTCATCTATTATCCGACCGTTACGCGCGAGCCGTTCCGCAATCGCGGCCGCATCACCGATCTTTTGGCATCCGGCCAATTGCATGCCGATGCCGCGCTCGAGCCTTTCGACCGCGAGAGCGACCGTTTCATGCTGTGCGGCAGCCCGCAGATGCTCGCCGATCTCAAGACGATCTTCGCGGATTGGGGTCTCGCCGAAGGCAATCATGGCGAGCCGGGCGATTTCGTCATCGAGCGGGCATTCGTGGAACGCTGAGACGACGGCCCGTAATTTTTTGCTGCTGCTACTTGGCGGCGCCGAACTCGCCCGAGAGGCGCACGGCGGCGTCCTGCACCATCTTTACCCGGCTTTTCATCGCCTGATGCGGTAGCCGCCAAACAGGACCGGAAATGCCGAGCGCGCCGATGGCCTTGCCGGTGAAATCGGTGACCGGCACGGCAATGCAGCGGACTTCCGGATTGAACTCGCCGTCGTCATAGGCAACGCCGGTGCGCCGGATCTCTTCGATCTCGCGCAGCAGCAGCGGAATTTCGGTGACCGATTTTTCCGTCGATGGCTTCAGGCCGGTGCGATCCAGGAGCCGCATCAGCTGATCCGGCTGCAGTGACGCCAGGATCGCCTTGCCGAGCGCGGTGCAATGCGCGGGGCGAACGACGCCGACGCGATCGGCGAGCTGGAAGGCGCCAGGCCCGCTCGTTCGCGCAATCACCACGATCGTGTCGCCCATGCGCACGGCGAAATGGCTGCTCTCGCCGGTCTGCCGCGACAGATCTTCCAGGATCGGCGTGGCCAGATTGACCATCTCGATCTCGTCGAGCGCGCTTGCGGCCAGCGCGAACAGCGGCCGTCCGATGCGGTAGCGCTTGGTGTCCCTTTCCTGGCGGATGTAGCCAAGCGCCACCATGGTCTTGGCGAGATGGAATGTCGTCGAATTGTGCAGGCCGACCAGCCGGCTCAGATCGGCAAGCCCGATGCCGTCGCGGTGGCGGGCAACTTCTTCCAGGATACCGAAGGCGCGGCCGAGCGACTGGATGCCGACACGCTGCTTGTCGTCCACGTCATCGTCTGCTGCCGCGCGGACCAGCCGGGCGACTTTGGGGCGGGCCGGCGGCACGTTGCGGGGACTGGGTTTGGCGACGGCTTTGGCGCGCGGTGCCAAGGACGAACCTCCGGGCCTCCAGGCAGGATTGCGGTCTATACCACAATATCAATTGACGTACAGCATTATGAGACATAGCGTGCCGCCGCTTTCTTCGGCCGGCCCCCTGCGAGGCCGCCGCAGACGCGAACGGAGACGCGCACCATGTCGACCAGCAATATGCTCAACGGCGCCCAGGTGATTGTCGATTATCTGGTGCAGGAAAAAGTGCCGACGGTGTTCGGCCTCTGCGGCCACGGCAATATCCAGTTCATCGACGCCCTGTTCGAGCGTAAGCACGACATCAAGACGGTCTCCGTGCATCATGAAAGCGTCGCGGGCTTCATGGCAGACGTTTTTTACCGTGTCTCCGGCCGGCCGACGGCGACATTCACGTCCTGCGGACCGGGCTCGGCGAACCTGCCGATTTCGCTCGCCAATGCGTTTCTGGATTCCGTGCCGTTCATGGCGGTGACCGGCAATGTGCCGACCAGCCAATTCAACCGCGGCGCCTTCCAGGAACTCTATCGGCACTATCAGGCCGACTTTCCCTTCACCGTGCGTTCCTATTGCAAGAAAGTATTTCAGCCGACACGCGGCGAGATGGTGCCGCTTGCGGTGCGCCAGGCCTGGAAGACCATGGTGACCGGGCGGCCGGGCCCGGTCGTGCTCGACGTGCCGTTCGATGTATTCATGGAAGCCGCGGCCGAAGAGGCGCCCAAGCCTGAGGAATGGAGCGCCAATATATCGAGCCGCTGCGGCGCTGATCCGGAAGGCGTTGTCAAAGCTGTCGACATGCTGCTCAACGCCGAACGGCCGGTGATCCTCGTCGGTCAAGGCGTGCGCTGGGGCGGTGCTTGCGACGACCTGCTGCGGCTCGCCGAGCGCCTGCAGATTCCCGTGGCAGCCTCGATGAGCGGTCTCGGCGCCATCAATATGGATCATCCGCTCGCGCTCGGCCTGGTCGCGCGCGCCGGACATTATCAAGCGAACCATGCCACGCGGCAGGCCGACGTTCTGCTTGCGCTCGGGGTGCGCTTCGACGACCGCACCTCAAGCTCGTGGATTCCGGGCTATTCCTTCACCATTCCGCCGACCAGGCTGATCCACGTCGACATCGATCCGGAAGAGATCGGCCGCAATTATCCGGTCGCGCTCGGCCTGATGGCGGACGTGCGCACCTTTTTGCGGCAGCTCCTTGCCGAGCTCGATCGTCGCGCCGATCTCAACCAGCGCGCTGACGCCCGCAAGAAGTGGCTTACGGCGATCGACGGCTATCGCAAGGAATGGGACAAATTTGTCGCGCCCGGATTTTCCGACGATACGACGCCGATCAATCCGCAACGCGCCGCCCTGGAGATCGACAAGGGCCTGCCGGAAGACGCGATCCTTGTCAGCGATATCGGCGTCCACCACAACTGGCTGCTCGGCTTCTGCAAGCCGCGGCGTCCGGATTCGCTGATCGGTTCGATGGGTTTTGGCCCGATGGGATTCGGCGTCGCCGGCGTTCTCGGCGCCAAATTCGCCGCGCCCGATCGTCCCTGCGTTTCGGTCTGCGGCGACGGAGCCTTTTTCATGCACGCCAATGTGCTCGGCACCGCGGTCGAGTACAATCTTCCGGTGGTCTGGGTGGTGTGGAACAATTATGCCTATGCGTCCATTCGCGGCCTGCAGCGCGGTTATTTGAACGGCCGCGAATTGGCCACCGACTTCCACAATCCGCTGACCGGCGAGCGCTACAATCCGGACTTTGCGGCGATGGCACGCTCCGCCGGCGTCGAAGGCGTGCGCGTCGATCGCGCCGCGGATCTCGCCGAAGCGGTGCGCAAGGGCATCGCGGCCAACCGGCCATATTTGATCGATGTCGATATCGCCGCCGACATCAATCCCGCCGGCGCCGGCGTCTGGGAGCTTCCTGGTCTCGGTCAGAGCAAGCCCGGCATCGGCACGCGCTATCAGCCGGCCTGACCACGGACACGGCGTAACCCAAATTCGTCCGTGACTTTTAGATCGTAGATCGGCGTTTTTCAGCTCCGAATTTCTTATTTCAATATCAGCTATGCGTTGTAGTGGGGCAGGGCGGCACGAAAAGATTGAGGCGGCAATCGGCATCGTGGTTCAAAGCGATCAGAAAGGCGTTCTGAAATTCATTTTAGTTAACTCATCTTAAAAACTTAATCGCACCTAATGAGCGTGGATTTTGGCGTCTGACACGGACGCCGGACTGCTACCGCCTTTGGGGACCCGCCATGTTGAATCGCGTAACGATCAGTGCGCTTTTGAAGGCCGTCATCATGACGCTCGGCGTTGCCGTCGTCGTCATGCTGTTGTCGACGGCGTGGGAATCGTGGAAACGATTGGAAACGGCAAAAGAGGCTGAAGCGGCCGCCAATGCCGAGAGCCAGTTGTTCACGGGGCTCTATAATTTGCGCATCGATCGCGCGTCGACGTCCGGCGAATTGAACGGCGACAGAATGGGCTTGTCGCCGGTCCTCAGCCAATCCCGCGGTGCCGAAATGGCGGCGCTCAAATCTGCGCTGGAATATTTGCCGCAGATTGATTTTCCCGGCCAACAGGCGCTGACGGCTGAGCTCGCCGATCGCGTGAAACGCCTCAGCGCGGTGCACGATGAAACCGCGGCCGCGCTCGCCCAGCCCAAGGCGTCGCGACCGGCCGGACTCGCCGAGCGTGCCGTCAAGGAGGCCGATGAGCTTTTCGGGCTTATCGAAAAATTGTCGACGCAAGTCACGATGGCGGTCAAATTGCACGACGCCTTCATCGATCAGATGATGGAGATCAAGCAACTCGCCTGGACAATGCGCAATATGAGCGGCGATGCGACGCTCGTCATCCTCACTCCGATGTGGGGCAAGCCGATTTCGCCGACGGCCATGAACGACTACATCGCCGACGTTAGCAAATACACTGTGACCTGGGCGTCGCTGAAAGAGATGGCCAATGGCCTGCCGTTGCCGGCGCGCCTCACCGACGCGATGGCCAAGGTCGACAGCGTCTTTTTCGCTCCGGACCACGTGGCGCGGCGGATGAAGGTCCTGAATGCGGAGATTGCCGGCCAGCCCACAGGCACGGATTCGGACGAGTGGTCGAAATTCTCGATTGCCGAGCAGGCCCCGATCCAGAATACCGCGATTATCGCGCTCGACGCCGCCAAGGACCGGGCGGCGGAGCTCCACACAAGCGCACTGTGGGACCTCATCGTCCAGCTTTGCCTGATGGCCTGCGCCATTGCCGGCGTCAGCGCAATGATGTGGGTGGTGTCATCCCGCGTCAGCAATCCGATGCGTCAGCTCTCGGCGGCGATGCGCAAGCTCGCCGGCGGCGATTTCGACGTCGTCCTTCCGGGTCTTGAACGCAAGGACGAGATCGGCGCCATGGCGAATGCCGTGGAGGAGTTCAAGGTGCTCACGGCCGAGAAGGCGCATCAGGAGACCGAGGAGGCCGTCCGTCGCCAAAAGGCGGAAGCCGAAGTCCAGGCCATGACCGCTGCCGAACAGCGCAAGAGCGCGGAGGCGCAGGCCCAGGCGGCGCAGGAGCAGGCCAAGATCGTGAAGCTTCTCGCCGACGGTCTCGTCAAGATGTCGGAAGGCGAACTCGGTTATCGGCTCGGCGAAGGCTTCACCGAGAGCTATCGCCAGATCAAAGACGACTTCAATGCCATGGGCACGCGGTTGCGCGAGGCGATCAGCGGGATCACCTCGGCGACCCGCGAAATCTCCAACGCATCGGGCGAGCTGTCATCAAGCACGACGGACCTGTCGCAACGCACCGAGGAGCAGGCGGCGAGTCTGGAAGAAACCTCCGCCTCGATGGAGGAGATTTCCTCCACGGTGCGGCTGAACGCCGAGAATGCGCAGAAAGCCAGCGAGTCCGCGAGCGGCGCGCGTGAAGTCGCCGATCGCGGCGGCCAAGTCGTCGCCAAGGCGGTCGAGGCCATGGCGCGCATCGAGGATTCATCGCGGAAGATCTCCGACATTATCGGAGTGATTGACGAGATCGCCCGGCAGACCAATCTGCTCGCGCTTAATGCGGCGGTCGAAGCCGCGCGCGCCGGCGAAGCGGGCCGCGGCTTTGCCGTGGTGGCGTCGGAGGTGCGCAGCCTTGCGCAGCGCTCCTCGCAAGCCGCCAAGGACATCAAGGATCTCATCACCAATTCGAGCAGCCAGGTGAAGGACGGCGTCGATCTGGTCAACAGGGCCGGTACGGCGCTGCATGAGATCGTCGATTCCATCGAGCAGGTCGTTGGCATCGTGTCCGACATCGCCGCCGCTTCAACCGAACAGGCGACCGGCCTCGAACAGGTCAACCGCGCCTTGAACCAGATGGACGAGGTGACGCAGCAGAACTCGGCGCTGGTCGAGGAAAATGCCGCGACCGCCAAGACACTGGAACAACAGGTCAAAGCCATGGATGAGCGGCTGGCAATGTTCCGTCTTGAAGGCGGATATGACCGCCTGGCCCGGGAAGAAGCCGCCTAGGCGCTTGGGCAGAGCAGGCATGTGAAAAAAGCCCGCCCGCCTTATTTGCCGCATGGCGCCTCGGAACGGCGCCTCAGATCGTAGCGCCGTGCGGCGATTATTTTTCCAGCGTGCTGGGATTTAGAATCCGAATACCGCCGCCTCTCAAGCAAGAGCAAAATCGCTGCGCGGGTGTCCCGATGCGCACGTTCGGCGTTGCGCATTAAAGCGGCAAACGTTGCCAAAGCTTGCAGCTTGAAGGGGGACCTCTCGGGACTATATTCCCGGCCCGACAGTACAAGGTCGGCATGGGCCGTGGCACATGTCGTGATCATCAGGCGCGGTCTTTCAGCCCAATGATGACCGGAATTTTGAATTGGCGTGCGTGAGCATTTGAGGAGCATTCGATGCGATTATCCCGGCGTGGGGTTTTGCTCGCCGCAACCGGTGCGGCGGCCCTGCAGGCGCTGCCGCGCACAGCGCAGGCCGATGACTATCCCTCCCGCCCGGTCCGCATCATCGTGGCTTTTGGCGCCGGCGGGCCGGGCGACGTCTTCGCCCGGCTCATGGCCGAGAAATTCTCCGAGCATTTCGGCCAGCAATTCTTTGTCGAAAATATCGTCGGCGCCGGCGGCAATATCGGTACCGAGAAGGCGGCGAAGTCGCCGCCTGACGGCTACACCATCCTTGTCAACGCCAATAATCAGATCATCAATCCGCTGCTCTATGAGACCGTGCCCTATGATCCGGTGAAGGACTTCGCGCCGGTGTCGCTGGCGGCGGGATTTCCCACTGCGTTTTCAGTCAATACGGCGGCGGTAGCGGCGAAGACGGTCGCGGAGCTTGTTACGCAGGTGCGCGCGACGCCCGGCAAGTTCAGTTACGCCTCGGCCGGTGTCGGCACGCCGTCGCATCTGCTCGGCGAGCGGTTTCGCCAGGCCCTCAATCTCGATATCGTGCACGTGCCGTATAGCGGCTCCGGGCCGGCAACGCAGGCGGTCTTGGCCGGCGACACGCAAATTTGTTTCGCCGGATTGACCGCGGCGGCGCCGCTGGTGCCGACGGGAAAAATCCGCGTGCTCGCGACCATGAGCAAGACACGCTCGCCGGCATTGCCGGACGTGCCGACCATTATCGAGGCTGGCTATCCCGGTCTCGACGGCGAAGGCTGGGAAGGCATTTTCGTTCCCGCCGGCACGCCGCAGAACATCATCACGCTGCTCAACACGCAGACCCGCGCCGTGCTGGCGATGCCCGACGTCAAAGAGCGCATTGAGAAGCTCGGCTTCACGGTCGTCGGTTCGACGCCGGAGGCCTTGGCGCAACAGCTCGCCACGGAGAGCCAGGTCTGGGCGAAAGTGATCAGCGCGGCAGGCCTCAAGCTTAAGTAACCCGCTTCGCTGCGGCTTTCTTATTTCTTCGGCGGTACCGCCGCGAATGTCGAGCCGCGCACGCAGATGCGGCCGCGTGGATCCTGCCACAGCCGCTCGCTCTGATGCAGATAGCCCAGCGCGCGCGCCACGGTCACGAAATTGTATGAAGCAAAGCGCTCGGCGATGTCGGTGTAATAGAGCGGCTCTTTCTCGATCGCAGCGAGGATTTCCACGGCGAGATTGCGCACGGTGATGTTGTCGCCGCCGTTGCCGGCCGCGTCGGCCTTGCCTTTTACATAGTCGTCGATACGCGCGGTGTCGGCATAGGCATAGGTGATGCGTTCATAGTGCTCGGGCGGAATGCCTTCCGGGATCGTCGCGTCGATGCCGACCTTGGCGCCGGTCGGCGCCACGCCGAAACCCTGCGGCAAGCTCGGATCGAGCGGTTTCGCGCGCGCATTGCCGACGATCATGATGTCGCGGTCGCCCTGCACGCGGGTCGCGATCGCCCATTCCACCTCGGTCGGATCGAATATGTCGATGTCGTCGTCGACCACGACGACGTGCTTGAGGTCCATGACGGACAGCGCGGCGAGCAGCGCGTTCTTGCCTTCGCCCGGCTGTTTCTTGATCGAGATCACCGCGTGCCAGAAGGCGCAGCCGCCGAGCGTGACATTGATATCCTTGACGACCACGCCGGCGGTTTTCAGCGCTTGCCGGATTGCGGCGTAGCGCGTCGGCGCCGCGAGCCAGGTGTTCTCCCACGGCATGTGCAGATTGTAGTAGATCGCGTCCTTCTTCATCGCGATGGCTTTGACGCGCACCAGCGGGTTCCAATGCAGCCCGCCCATCAGGCGGGTGAATTCGCCGAACCGGCCTTCCGGTTGGGTCCAGCCGGTCGGCAGAATTTCAGCCTCCAGCACGATTTCGGCGTCGGCGATGCAGGGCAGGTCGATGGTACGGCATTGCGCGAGTTCGACCGGCGCACCGCGCAAGCCGCCGGCGATGGCCATTTCGTCGGTGCCGAGCGGCGCCCGATAGCCGGCGCCGGCGATCTCGATCGGATGGGTACCGATGGAGATCGAAATCGGCAGCGGTTCTTTGCGTTCCAATGCGCGCCGCGCAAACATGCGCATATTGTTGGGCGTGACGATGTCGATGCCGGTCAGATTCTTCTCTTTGACCATGAAGCGGTAGATGCCGCTATTGAGGCCGTATTCCGGGTCGCGCGCGATTACGATGCCGGCGGTGATCATCGGCCCGCCGTCATAGATCGACGACATCGGGATCGGCAGCTTGTAGAGATCGACGTCGTCGCCTTCGAGGAAGATCCCGTCGGCCGGCGATTGCTTCACCGTCTTCGAAGCGATCGGCTTGGTGAT
>DATJLN010000090.1:0-15437 GCA_035509535.1 Xanthobacteraceae bacterium
GTCATGACAAGGGGGAGTTCTCTTCATGAAAAAGCTCGCTCTAGCAACAGCCGCGGTGTTGGCTCTCCTGAGCATCGCCGGCTGCGCTCAAGTCGGCAAGGGTAAGGCCCCGCCGCCGGTTGTTACCAAGGGGTAAGTTGCATACAGCAATTGTATGGGGGAAGGGCCGGCCTCGTTGCCGGCCCCTTTCTTTTTGGCGGCCCTTTTTTCGGCAGATCCTCTTTCGGCGGTCGGCTGCTCCGAGCGACTTGCGACCGCTCCGGCAGGATAAGATTCTCGACTTTTCCCCAATGAACCGCCGCGCCTGTGCACAACCTGTGCGTTTACAGGGTACCAGCTATTCGGCCGCACGTTTGCGGACCAGGGCAGCGGCTGCCTGGTCGTAGCTTTCTTCGCGCGCCAACTGGTCCTTGAGCCCGACCAGATCGTAATACTCATCGAGCGTCAGAAGCTGGTCGAAGGTCGGTGTCATCGAATTCTCGCGCTTGAGGATGCGCAGCGCGTTGCGCACGGCGTGCGCCGCCGCGAATATCGGCAGCGACGGGAACGTCGCCGCAACCACGCCGGCTTCGGCCAATTCCTCGAGACTGCGTTCCTTTCGCCCGGCGGCTTGCGACAGGGTTGCCATATGCGGGCCCGGGACTTCACGGATCACGCGCTTGATGTCGGCGATATTGTCGACCCCGATGGGCTTCGCCATATCGGCGCCGGCCTCCATGAAGAGCTGCGACCGCTCGATCGCCGCATTGAGGCCATCGACACCCATTGCGTCGGTACGGCCGCAGATGAAGAAATCCGGATCGGTCCGCGCATCGAGGGCAGCCTTGAGCTTGGCGAGCGCCTGCTCGACCGGGACGATCTGTTTGCCCGGCAGGTAGCCGCAGCGATTGGGAAAAACCTGGTCGCTGATGAAGACGCCCGCGGCGCCGGCGGCCTCGAAGGCGCGAATCATCTGCCGGACGTTGTTGACGCCGCCGAACCCGGTATCGGCATCGACATAGACCGGAATATTCACCGCGCCGCAGATCCGCGCATAATGATCGGCGTAATCGCGCATATTCGACTGGCCGGTATCCGGTTGCGCCAGCATCGAGCCGATGCCGGCATTGCCGCCAGCGCAAATCGCCTCAAAACCCTCAGCCTCGATAATACGGGCCGACAAGCCGTCGTAAGCGCCAGGCATGAGGACCAGCCGTTTGCCCGACATGATGGCGCGAAGCTTTTTGCGTACGCTCATTGAGGCGTCTCCTTCATTGCAATCGCAGCCGCCGCTGATCGCTGCTTTGGCCACCGGCGCGTAACGTGTTAAATTGGCTTACGGGGCGGAATTTCCACATCGCGGCAAGACGCATTGTATGTGACACGCCGCCGTTTGAACACTCGGCGGCCTCGCCCGCCGTCTATGCCGTCTCGGGAAGCTCGATGGAGGACGAGGCCGTAATGAGAACCGCAGTGCGAACCTGGCGTTTGCTTTTTGCCATCATCTTGACCGTCGTCACGTCTGCGGCGCGCGCCGAGACGATCGACATCAGCAACGATCGCGGCGGTTTCGTTTTCCTTTATTTGATGAAGTGGCAGAAACTCGCGCTGCAGCATCCGAATGTACGGATCTCGGGTGTTTGTCTCTCGGCATGCACGGTGCTGCTCGGCTATGTGCCGCGCAAGAACATCTGCGTGACCGAAAATGGCGTTCTGGGCTTTCATCTGGCCACAATAGCTTTTGCCACCCAGCAATTATTGGAAGTTTATCCGGACGACATCAAAGCCTGGATCGACAAGAACGGCGGCCTGACCTATCAGGTGATGTGGATGCAGGCGCCGGAGACTTATCACTTTTTCCAGAAGTGTCGGGTCGGCTAGATTTTCGGTTTCCCCTTTTCGGGATCGTGTTCTAACGCCGGCAGTCGGCCGCCTGCTGCAGCCATGGCTGCGCAAGCGCGGCCTCTTTCTCCCAGTTCACGATGTCCTCGGCGTGTTTCATCGTCATGCCGATATCGTCGAGCCCTTCGAGCAGCCGCGTGCGGTCGGCGGCCGGGATTTCGAAACTGACATCCGCCCCGCCGGGGCCGGAAATACGCTGGCTCGCGAGATCGACCGTGAACGGCGCCGCGCCGTCGACCGTTACGACGCGCGCAATGAAGCCGTCGGCGACGGCAGGATCGAGCACGATCGGCAACAAGCCGTTTTGCAGGCAGTTCTCGCGATAGATATCGGCGAAGCTCTTGGCCACGATGACGCGGATATTGTTGGCGAGCATGCTCCAGACCGCGGATTCGCGCGACGACCCGGCGCCGAAATTGTTGCCCGTCACCAGGATGCCGGCATTGCGGAATTGCGGCTTGTTGAGCACGAAGCCGGCAATCTCGCTGCCGTCCTCGCGAAAGCGTTGGCGATGGAACAGCATCACCTTGTAGTCGTCCTTGAGGCTGCGCGACGGCAGGAACGGCGCGATCTGGTCGGTATTCATGTCGTCGACCAGAAGCGGTGCGGCAATGCCGGTATGCGTCGTGAACGGCTGCATCGGATCGCGTGCTCCTAGTTGCCGACCAATTGCCGCACATCGGCAATGCGCCCGGCGATCGCGCTCGCCGCCGCGGTCGCCGGGCTCGCCAGATGCGTGCGCACTTTCGGTCCCTGGCGGTTCTCGAAATTGCGGTTGGTGGTCGAAACGATCCGCTCGCCCGGCTCGCCGCGATCGCCGTTGCCGCCGGCGCACATCGAGCACCCCGACTCTCCCCAGAGGAAGCCGGCGTCGCGGAAGATCCGGTCGAGCCCGGCCGCTTCCGCCTCGCGCTTCACGCTGGATGAGCCCGGCACCACCATGGCGAAAACGCCATCGGCGACGCGCCGTCCCTTCACGATTGTGGCGGCAACCTCGAGATCCGGCAGCCGGCTATTGGTGCAGGAGCCGATGAAGACGCGGTGGACGGGAAGCCCGGCCAGCGGCGTTCCCGGCGAGACGCCCATATAAGCGAAGGCGCTTTCGGCGGCGGCGCGCCGGCCGGATTCGATCGCAGCCGGCTCCGGCACCTTGCCGGAAATGCCGACGACCTGGCTCGGATCGGTGCCCCAGGTGATCTGCGGTTCGAGCGCGGCGCAATCGAGCGTCACTTCGCGGTCAAACGCGGCTTCGCCATCGGTCTTGAGCGTGCGCCAATGCGCCAGCGCCCGATCCCACATTTCACGCTGCGGCACATAGGGCCGGCCCTCAAGCCAGGCGAACGTCTTGTCGTCGGGCGCAACGAAGCCCGAGCGACCGCCCATCTCGGCATTGAGGTTGCACAAAGTCATGCGCTGCTCGATCGGCATCGCCGCCATTGCGGAGCCGGCATATTCGACGACAAAGCCGCGCGCTCCGGCGACGCCGAGTTCGGCGATGAGCCGCAGCGCGATGTCCTTGGCGCTGACATGGCGGCCAAGGCCGCCGTCGAGCCGCACGCGCATGCGCTTGGGCCGTTTCATCGCAATCACTTGCGTGGCCAGGATATGCCCGAGCTCGGTGGTGCCGCAGCCGAATGCGAGTGCGCCCAGCCCGCCGACCGTGCTGGCGTGGCTGTCGGGAACCGCATGCGTCGCGCCCGGCAGCACAACGCCGAGTTCCGGAGCGACGACATGACAGATGCCCTGTTCGCGATCGTCCACGTCGAACAGCCGGATGCCGTTCTTGCGGCACCCTTCGCGCATCGCCTTGATGAAGGCCGTGCCCGAAGGATTGGTGGTCTCGTCGCGGCCGGGCTTGGTGGCGACGGTATGATCCTGCACGGCGAACGTGAGATCGGCGCGTCGCACCGGGCGCTGCTGCTTTTCGAGTTGCGCGAAGGCGTGGTGCGCATGCAGTTCGTGCAGGACATGACGGTCGATATAGAGCAGATCGCGGCCGTCGGCACGCTGGCCGACCCGATGAAAGTCCCAGATTTTGTCGAACAGCGTGCGCGGCACGACGTTGCTACGTGGCATGACGTTGTTGCTTGGCATCACGTTGTCACCGGTGTTCCCGCCTATCAGCGGCGCGTGGGCGGCGCTTCTTGACCTTCGTGTTTCGCGTTACTTTGAGCGGCGGGCCCGGTCAAGGCAAGATGCGGCCGGCGCGCGGTCGTAGCGCGCCGCACGCATAGCAGTGGCCGGGCTTCCTTCGGACAGGGAATGCAGAGCAGAGTCGGAGTTGGCCCATGCCCCGCGTCGTCGGCGTTGATCATCTGGTTTTGAGCGTCGGCAACTTCGAGCGCTCAAAGGAATTTTACGCCAAGCTTCTCAAATTCCTCGGCTTCAAGTTCAAATACGACTACGCCGATATGGCCGGTTGGAGCAACGGCAAGACGCTGTTCTGGATTGCCGCCGCGGACGAACAAGGCAAGCGGCACAAATACCGCAAGGGCGATATCGGCTTTCACCACTATGCCTTCGAGCTTTCGAGCCGGAAGGACGTCGATGCGCTCGGCGCCTTTCTCAACGACAACGACATGAACGTGATCGATCCGCCGGGCGAATATTATGGACGCAATTATTACGCCGTCTATTTCACCGATCCCGACGGCATGAAGCTCGAAGGCATGATCTGGGCGCCGCCCGAGCGGCGGGCCAAACGCAAGGCCCGCAAGAAAAAGGCCGTCCGGAAACCGGCCGGGACGCCGACAAGGCCGCGAAGCGCCTGACGCGCGCCGGCGTTCTACGACGCTTCGCGCAACGAGACCGGCGTCGCCGCAGCGACCACTGCATTGCGGCCGCCGCGCTTGGCGTCGTAGAGCGCGCGGTCGGCCGCTTCGATCAAATCGGCAAAGCTCTGGGATTTCTGCGGCACCGCCGATTCGACGCCGATGCTGATCGTCACATGGCCGATCGGCGATTCCGCGTGAATGATCATGAGATCTTCGATCGCCCGACGCGCCTCCTCGGCAAGCGCCGCGGCCCGACCGATATCGAGGCCGGGCAGCAACAGCGCGAATTCCTCACCGCCATAACGCGCCACCAGCACGGCCTCTTCCAGAGTCACCAGCGACAGCGTTTCGCCGACGGCGCGCAGGCAGGTATCGCCCGAGACGTGGCCATAGCGATCGTTGAACAACTTGAAGTGGTCGATATCGACCATCATCAGCGCCAGCGGCGCACCGCTATCGCCGGCCTTCCGCCATTCGCGCTCGATCTCACGGTCGAAGCCGCGCCGGTTGGCAAGCCCGCTCAGCCCGTCAAGGCTCGCCAGTTCATCGAGATGCTGGTTGGCAATCTGCAACTCTTCTTCGCGCGCCGCGAGCTTGGCCGCCATATCGTCGAGCGCCGCGGCCAGCGGCGCGAACTCGGCCACCCAGGGCTCTTGGGTCGCGCGCACATGCAGGTCGCCGCGGCCGAAACGGGTCGCGGTGCGCACCAGCGAGCGGATCGGACGCACCACCAATTGCTCGCCGCCGAACCAGGCGATGAGAAGCACGAACAATCCAAACGCAACGAGCTGCAGATACGCGATATCGATCTCGTGATCGATGCCGGCATGTACCGCGCTCTCGTTGAGACCGACCGCGAGCCGCGCCTGTGTCCACGGCACGCGGACATAAGCGAAAATCCGCTGCACGCCGTCGAGACCCGCAACCGTGATCGTGCCGCTGTCTTTGGCGAGCATTTGCCGCGCCAATTCGCTGTCGGCGAAGCGCTTGCCGATATAGGCCTGCTGGTCGGCCGAGCCGGCCACAAGAGTGCCGGCGCTGTCGAGCAAGAGCACCGCGGCGCCGGAATGCTGTGCAGCCGCGGCAGCCAGATCGCCGATCCATTGCAGATTGATCACGCCCAGCACGACGCCGGGCGAGCCGCCATCCTTGATGATCGGGTAAGTCGCGACCACGCTCGGCACGTCATTGGTGCGGCTGATCATGTAGTCGCTGAGCGCGAAATCGCGCGCGGAGAGCGCGGTCTGAAAATACGGGCGATCCGAAATATTCAAGCCGAGTGCGGACTGCTGGGTCGAGCACTTGATCCGTCCGTCGCTGCCGGCAACCGAGAGATCGCGGATCCACGGAATGTTCGTGGTCAGGTCGGCGAGATATTGATTGCAGCTGCTTGAATCGAGCGGCAT
Source organism: Xanthobacteraceae bacterium (assembly GCA_035509535.1). GTDB lineage: Bacteria > Pseudomonadota > Alphaproteobacteria > Rhizobiales > Xanthobacteraceae > BOG-931. The sequence continues at coordinate 6,062 of DATJLN010000090.1, forward strand.
CTTGGCATAGACGCGCGAGACGATCTGCAACAGCGAACGCACCGAATAGATGATCTGACGCTGCGATTCGGCGCCACGGCGGGCAAGATCGATCACGTCGTTGTTGGCGCGCTCGGTGCGGATGGCGCGTGCTTCTTCGAGGCCGTGGACACGCTCGATCATGAGCGGAGCAATGGCGATGAGCGCAAGGACGATGAGGCGCGCGCGAATGCTGAGCATCGGCTTGCTCGGCACTTCGGCTTTTTTGGATTTGGGTTCGCCGTAAGGCATCCCACAGTCCCCCTGCCCCAGGTTCCGCAAGCTACAGGAGACCCGTAAAAATGAATTTTGCCGCGAAGCTAAAATTTGAATCGATGCGAGGGGCGTTGACAAAATGGTAACCATGGAGCGGGAGGCCGGCATCGCGGCGGTACGCCAGGACATCGCATCAGCCTGCCGCAAGGCCGCACGCGATCCTTCGACTGTCACCCTGGTTGCGGTCTCAAAAACGTTCGATGCCGAGGAGATCACGCCGGTGATCGCGGCGGGTCAGCGTATTTTCGGCGAGAATCGGGTGCAGGAAGCCAAGGCCAAATGGCCGCCGCTGATCGCGCAATATCCGGGCCTCGAGCTTCACCTCATCGGGCCGCTGCAATCCAACAAAGCCCGCGAGGCGGTGGCTCTGTTCGATGCCGTCCACTCACTCGACCGCGCGAGCCTCGCCGAGGCCCTGAGCAAGGAAATCCAAAAACAGGGCCGCCGGCCTATTTTGTTCGTCGAAATCAATACCGGCGCCGAGCCGCAAAAAGCCGGCGTGCTGCCGCAGGATGCCGACGGCTTTGTTGCGGCCTGCCGCGCGACGTACGGCCTCGATATCGCAGGCCTGATGTGCATCCCGCCGCACGACGAAGCGCCGGCGCCGCATTTTGCCCTCACCGCGAAAATCGCCCGGCGCAACGGCCTGAAATTACTGTCGATGGGCATGAGCGCCGATTTCGAGACCGCGATCGCGTTCGGCGCGACTCACGTCCGCGTCGGGAGCGCGATTTTCGGGGCACGACCGCACGCCCGGGCCTAATAATGAATCTGGATTCGGGTTTTCGGCCCGATTCGCGCCAGGACTTTCAGGAGGTCGTTGCGGCGGAGCGCTACGCAACCGGCGGTCGGTCCAAAGGCCGCGCGGGCGACATGGATGAAGACCGCGCTACCAAGCTTGGCGACGCGCGGACGAGTATTGTGGTCGATTTCGATAATAAGATCGTAGAGGCCGTCGTCGCGCCGCAGCCGGTCGCCTGGTTCATTGGCCGAGCGCTTGAAGGCCCGATTATAGCGGCGATCGGAGGGATCCTCGCACCAAGCGTCATCCGGCATGATTCGGCGCACCGGCAGCCGCGTCATCGGCCGTGACAGACGATCGGCGCGCCACCACAGGCGCACCGGGCGGAAAGTTCCCGTCGGCGTGCCGCCGTCACCCTCGCGCTTCAACGCCCGGATGCCGGAACGGCCGAGCGCAACGCGGAAAGTCTTGTTCCCCGCCTTGAGCCAACCCTGGCTGCGCCGGCCCGGCCGCGGCGTCACGCGAACCAGCCGCAGCGCGGTCCCGTTGGAATAAGATTTGCGCAACTGAGTTTTACGCATGGTTTAGTAAGCCCGATTCCCAACCGCCGCTTGCTCTTGTATCGTCTTTTGTTCTACTTCGCGCCCGATTGGGCACAAAGCGGCAGGGGCCGGAGTAATGCCGAATACGCGGACCATTCTGATCGTCGACGACGATGCCGAGCTGCGCGAGGCGCTGACGGAACAGCTCTCGCTGCATGAGGAGTTCCAGGCGGTAGCGGCCGAAAACGGCAGCAAAGGCGTGCAAGCCGCCAAAACCGGTCAGATCGACCTTGTCATCATGGATGTCGGCCTGCCCGACATCGACGGCCGCGAAGCCGTGCGTATCCTGCGCAAGAATGGATTCAAGGCGCCGATCATCATGCTGACCGGTCACGACACCGACTCTGACACCATTCTCGGCCTCGAATCCGGTGCCAACGATTATGTCACCAAGCCCTTCCGTTTTGCCGTTCTGCTGGCACGGATCCGCGCTCAATTGCGCCAGCACGAGGCGAGCGAAGACGCCGTCTTCAACATCGGCCCTTACACGTTCCGGCCAAGCTCGAAGCTTTTGCTCAATCCCAAGGGCAGCAAGGTGCGGCTGACTGAAAAGGAGACTTCGATCCTGCGCTATCTCTATCGCGCCGGACAGAAGCCGGTGTCGCGCGAAACCTTGCTGCAGGAGGTATGGGGCTACAATTCCGGCGTGACCACGCACACGCTGGAAACGCATATTTATCGGTTACGGCAGAAAATCGAGAAGGATGCGGCGGCGCCCGCCATTTTGGTCACCGAGGCCGGCGGCTACAAACTGGTCCCCTGATCGCGGAACCTTATGACGATCGAGGACGACATCGCGTTTCTTGAGCGCGTTCCCATCCTTCGCCGCCTCGGCGCCGGAGCATTGCGCATCCTTGCCATCGGCGCCGAGAGCTACACCGTCGAGGAAGGCCAAGTGCTGTTCAGTGTCGGCGATGCCGCCGACTGCGCCTATATCGTGCAGCGGGGCTCGTTCACCCTCAGCTCTGGCCGGCTCAACGAGCCGGAGATCACCGCCGGCGTGGCGACGTTACTCGGCGAGGCGGCGCTGCTCGCCGAAACGGTGCGGCCGGTAACCGCGACCGCGCGCGAGCCATCGCTGGTGCTGCGCATTTCACGCGCAATGTTCCTCAAAATGCTCGAAAGCTTTCCCGACGCAGCGCAGCGCCTGCGCGAATTGATCGCCATCCGCGCCGATCAATGGGCGCGCGAGATGGAAAACGTCCGCGCCGCCCTGGCGCGCGGCACCGGTCCGCAATAAGCCACGCTCACACTTCGATCGTCGCCGTCACCGGAACATGATCGGACGGACGTTCGGCGCCGCGATAGTGCTTGGCGATAGCGATCGCCGAGACCCGGTCGGCGAGCCCGGGCGAGGTCCAGACATGATCGAGGCGGCGGCCTTTGTCGGCCGTAAACCAATCCGGCGAGCGATAGCTCCACCACGTATAGAGCTTGGCCGGCTCGGGCGTCAGTTCCCGCATGCTGTCGATCCAGCCGCCGGCGTTGCGCGCCGCGGTCAGCTTCTCGCATTCGACCGGCGTATGCGACACCACGCGGATCATCTGCTTGTGGCTCCACACGTCGTGTTCGAGCGGGGCGACGTTGAGATCGCCGACAAGGATCGCGCGCTCCGACTTTTCCGGCCGGATTGCTGCCGCGTCGCGCATCTCGTCGAGAAAGCCGAGCTTATGCGCGAATTTCGGATTCGCCTGCGGATCGGGAAGATCGCCGCCCGCGGGAACATAGAAATTGTGCAGCGTGACCGGATCGCGCAGACCTGCGCGTTCGCCGAGAACGACGGAAATATGCCGGCAATCCGTCTTGCCGCAGAAGTTCTGGACGCCGGTTTGCGCGAACGGCAAGCGCGAAATCACGCTGACGCCGTGATAGCCCTTCTGGCCGTTGAGCGCGACATTCTCATAGCCGAGCCGCTTGAAGCGCTTGAGCGGAAAGGCATCGTCCGGGCACTTGGTCTCCTGCAAACACAGAACATCCGGCCGCGCCGATTTGATGAATTTGGCGACAAGATCGATGCGCAGCCGCACCGAATTGATGTTCCAGGTTGTGACGGTGAGTTGCACGATCAGGAGTCAGAAACCAGAAAATCGATGGTTGGATCGCACGCAATATAGATAGCGGCCGGCATTCCCGCCAACCGCGATCTGATCGCCGGCCACAGATTACTGATTGCTGATGCTGCCCGCATCACGGGCGTAATTGATCACGAACAGATTCGGATCCGGCTTCTTCGTGGTGTCGAGGTTATAGACCGCGACCGTCGTGTCGAAACCCTGCGGGTCGGTGACCGTCCATTGCTTGAGGCTCAGATCCTTGGCGTCGAACATCATCATCAGCCGGCTGGTGCCGATCATGACCTGCTTCTGTTCGATGACCACGGTGGTGAAAGTGTCGTCGGTGGTGACGCTGACGACATTGGTGTCACGCAACAGATCGATCTTGTCGGCAAGCAGATATTTGAGCGGCGTCTGCGACAGCGGATAGAGATCCTGCGTCGCGAGCTTGCGGTCGCGCACGACCACGGAGGAGCCGTCGGCGATGATGTCGATCGGGCTCGGCGGATTGTAGGTGAAGCGCACCTTGCCCGGCTTCTGAATGTAGAACGAGCCTTCGGTGCGACTGCCATCCGGCCCGATCTGCACGAAATTGCCGACCATGGTCTGCACGCTGGTCAGATAGGCGGAGACCTTGTCGAGCAGCGCGCGCTGCTTGGCGTCGAAAGCGGTGGCCTGCTGACTCGCCGCGCCCGAGCCGGAATTAGAATCCTTGCCGAACGGCAGGCTGAACGGAAAGAAGCCCGGCGGTTTTTGCTGCGTATCGCTGGCGGCGGCGGGGGAAGCGGCAGGCGTCGCGCCGACCGCGGCCGGAGCGGGAGCGCTCTTTTGCTGCGGCGCCGGCGTCGGCAGCGGCACGTTTTCGGCAAGAGCCGGCGCGAAGGCGAAACCGCCGGCAACACCATAAGCCAGTGCCGCGAAAACGATTGCCTTATGAAGCTTCGCAGCACGGATGGCCGCCATATCCCTCTCCCGCTGAAAAACGCTGATTTTTCGTCTGAGCATGAATTTTCCGAAAACTCGTTTCCGCCCTCGGATCCGGTCCGACGGCAAGCTTTTCGGGATCGTGCTCGAGCGAAGCCCGCAACAACCCAATCCGCTACGGGAGCGGTATGGCGAATTCGCGGCTAGAATTAAAGACGAAACGCCCGATTCTCAATAGGCCAAGTTCTCAATAGGCCAAGACAGGCCGGGACTTGAGAGACGGTCGCGCGAGCCGGGCCTTGCCGGCCGTCTCGGCACGATCCGCCTCAGAACGGATTTTCTTCCGGCCCTTCGACCAGGATTTCACGCTTGCCGGCGTGATTGGGCTGGCCGACGACCCCCTCCTGTTCCATCCGCTCCATCAGCGAGGCGGCACGGTTATAGCCGATCTGCAGCCGGCGCTGGATATAGCTCGTCGAGGCCTTGCGGTCGCGGGTAACGATGGCCACCGCCTGCGCGTAAAGATCGCCGCCTTCGGCGCCGCCCATGGCGGTCGAATCGAAGACAGGGTTGCCGTCGGCGTCGGTCGGCTCTTCGGCGGTGACGGCTTCGAGATATTCCGGCGCGCCCTGCGCCTTGAGATGGCGCACGACTTTCTCGACTTCCTCGTCCGACACGAACGGCCCGTGCACGCGGCTGATGCGGCCGCCGCCCGCCATGTAGAGCATGTCGCCCTGGCCGAGCAGTTGCTCGGCGCCCTGCTCGCCCAAAATGGTGCGGCTGTCGATCTTGGACGTGACCTGAAAAGAAATTCGGGTCGGGAAATTCGCCTTGATCGTGCCGGTGATGACATCGACCGACGGCCGCTGCGTCGCCAGGATCACATGCAGACCGGCGGCACGCGCCATCTGCGCGAGCCGCTGCACCGCGCCTTCGATGTCCTTGCCGGCGACCATCATCAGGTCGGCCATTTCGTCGACGATGACGACGATATAGGGCAGCGGCTCGAGATCGAGCTCCTCGTTCTCATAGATCGCTTCGCCGGTCTCGCGGTTGTAGCCGGTGTGGACGGTGCGGTTGAGCTTCTCGCCCTTCTTGGCCGCTTCGGCGACGCGCGCATTGTAGCCGTCGATGTTGCGCACGCCGAGCTTCGACATTTTCTTGTAGCGCTCTTCCATTTCGCGCACCGCCCATTTCAGCGCCACCACCGCCTTTTTCGGATCGGTGACGACGGGCGTGAGCAGATGCGGAATGCCGTCGTAGACGGAAAGTTCGAGCATTTTCGGATCGACCATGATCAGCCGGCACTGATCCGGATGCAGCCGGTAGAGCAGGCTCAAGATCATGGTGTTGATGGCGACCGACTTGCCCGAGCCGGTGGTGCCGGCGATGAGCAGGTGCGGCATGCGGGCGAGATCGACCATGACCGCCTCGCCGCCGATCGACTTGCCCAGGCACAGCGGCAGGCGGAAGCTCGTCTCGGCATAGTCGCGTGACGCCAGAAGCTCGCGCAGATAGACCTTCTCGCGCACCGGATTGGGCAATTCGATGCCGATGGCATTGCGGCCGGAGACCACGGCGACACGCGCCGAGAGCGCGCTCATCGAGCGCGCAATGTCGTCGGCGAGACTGATCACGCGCGAGGATTTGATGCCGGGCGCCGGCTCCAATTCGTAGAGCGTGACCACCGGGCCCGGCCGCGCGTTGATGATCTCGCCGCGGACGCCGAAATCGCCGAGCACGCCTTCGAGCCGGCCGGCGTTCTCCTGAATTTCAGCCGTGCTCAAAGTCGCACGCTCGTTGGCGCGCGGCGCGGCCAGAAGATTGAGCGACGGCGTCTGAAAGCCGCTCGAAGAACGGCGCGCAGGCTTTGCCGGCGCGCGCGCCTTGCGTGCCCGCGGCGCGCTGTCCTCCTCCTCGTCGTCCTCGGCGTCATCTTCGTCCGCGACATCGGCGCCGGACGCGGAGCCTTCGAAGCGCGGCTCGATCCGGCGCCGCGCCATGCCGTCATGCGACGGCATCGGCGTGCGCTCGCGGCGGAACAACAGCCGGCCGAGGAACCGCGCAAAAGCGGCGCGGAAGCTCAAGAGGTGATGTTCGATGAAGCCGAGCGAGATCCAGGCGCTGTCGCGCTCCTCGTCTTCCTCATCGTCCTCGGCTTCTTCGTCTTCGTCCTCGTCGTAGTCGTCGTAATCCTGCGCCTCGCCGCCGAGAATGATTCCGGCCGCCACGCCGAACGTCATCAGCGCGGCAAAGCCGAGCACGAGCGCGGCGACGAACCGCGAGGTGCCGGCAAGCTGCATGTGCAGCAACACCGTGGGCAGGCGCAGGATCGCATCGCCGACCACACCGCCGAGTCCCGAAGGCAGCGGCCAATGCGGGCTGCGCGGCAGGCAGGAGGCGAAGGCCGCGCTCAAGATCGCGCCGAACAGCCAGACCATCAGGCGCAGCCGCTCATGGCTGAGCCGGCGGTGGCCAAGCAGCCGATAACCCCAAGTCGCGACCGGCAGCAGCAGCGCCAGCGAGCCGAGCCCCAGAAGCTGCATCATCAGATCGGCAGCGATCGCGCCCGGCACGCCGAGCAGATTGTGCACCGGCGCATCGGTGGCGTGGCTCAGCGAGGGGTCCTGCACCGACCAGCTTGCCAGCGACAGGGCCGCCATCATCGCGATGCTGATCAGCGCGATGCCGGTAAGCTCGCGCAGCCGCCGGCGCATCATGACGCCAAGCTGGCCGGACAAGGCGGCCATGCCGTCAAGGCTGCGGTCGATCATCGACATCGCCGCCACCGCTTTATCGTCATTGCGAGCGCAGCGAAGCAATCCGGCGCGGCGGTACCGCGCTGGACGGCTTCATCGCTTCGCTCGTGGCAACGACGCGTGAACTTCATCGATCTGCTCTAACCCAGCACCGCGACGAGACGATGCATCGCCTCGGCGGTGGTCTCGTTGTCCTGCACCATGGCAACGCGGATATAATCCGCGCCGGGATTGCTGCCGTCGGCCTGCTCGCGCGCCAGATAACGGCCCGGCACGACGCGCAGGCCGGCTTCGCGCCACAACAGCCGCGTCGCCTTCTCGCTGCCGCCATGCGCGGAAACGTCGAGCCAGAGAAAAAATCCGCCGGCCGGCCGCCGATAGCCGTAACGGTCGCCGATGATCTGATCGGCGAGATCGAATTTCTCGCGATAGAGCCGCCGGTTCTCCTCGACATGCGTCTCGTCGTTATAGGCGGCGATGGCGACGCGCTGCATTGGCGTCGGCACTTGCGGCGCCGCGACGTTGCGCAATTCGAGGAAGCTCGCCAGAAACTTGCGGTCGCCGGCGGCGAAGCCGATGCGCAGGCCGGGCAGGTTCGAGCGTTTCGACAGCGAGTGGAAGACGACGACGTTTTGGAAATCGCGTCCGGCCGCCTCCAGCATGCCGTGCGGCGCGTCTTCGGTATAGATCTCGCAATAGCATTCGTCGGCGAGAATGACGAAGCCGAAGCGGCGCGCCAGCGCGGCAAGCTTTTCCAGATAAGCAAGATCGGCGACTGCGCCCTGCGGATTGGACGGCGACGCGAGATAGACCGCGACCGTGCGCGACAGGAGTTCGTCGGTGAGCGCATCGAGATCGGGAAGAAAGGCTGTCTCTCGGGTCGCCGGCAAATAGACCGGCTCGCAATCGGCGGCGACCGCGCCCGCGGCATAGGCCGCATAGAACGGATTGGGGATCAGCACGGCGGGCTTGCCGGAGCGCGGCGGCACATAGTTCTTCGCGGCGAGGGCTGCGAGAAAAAGCCCTTCGCGCGTGCCGTTGAGCACCAGCACTTCGTGCACGGGATCGACCGCGCTTTCGAGCACGAAGCGCTTGTTGAGCCAGGCGGCCACGGCTTCGCCGAAGGCATCGAGCCCCTTGTTCATCGGATAGCGGCCGAATTCGTTGACATGCGCGGCAATCACCGGTCCCACGAAGGACGGAATGGCGTGCTGCGGCTCGCCCACCGCAAGGCTGATCGCGGGCTTGCCCGGCGGCGTGTCGCCGAGCAGTTCCCGCAAACGCACAAAGGGCGAGCGCGCATTCGGTGCGCGAAACGGCGTGGAGCTGTCCTGAATACTCATCCTGTACATCGCAAACAGCGGGGCCCCGCCGCTTCAAGCACGGCATACCATAGGTGCGGCGAGGTTAAGACCCGATTAACCATCTAGATTTCAAGGCTTTATCGTGCCCCGACGGGAAGGGAAAGGGTACGGGAAGGCATAAGGGTCATGAGCAACCTGACCCCGACGCCCGGCCCGGCGTCGCATGGCAACGTCCTCCGTTCGTCGTCGCCGGACTTGTTCCGGTGATCCATGCCGGCTTGCGGAGTGCGGGCCGGAAAGTAGTCCGGTCCCGTCTCGCTGCCGCACGGACTGCCGGATCGTGGCACCTTGGGCGGAACGAAGTGACGCCATTGACACCATTCTTGAACCGCCATGCCGGCCGATGACGAAGAGAACAAACCAAAGAACGGGAAGCGGAACGCCGACAGACGCGTAGTCCGACCGTCCGCATCATCGGATGCGGCAGCGTGCTCGGCGGAGCACGCTCGCCTGTCGGCGTTCCACCGCGGCTCTTGCTGGAGATGTCGGAACATCCCCGTCCAGCTTCAGGCCAGGCTTCCTGGGACGCGGCCGCCACGATTATTCTGCTAGGCGGGCGTTACCCGCCCCTGCCTGTCCCAGTCCAGTGCGCACCGCACGGCCGGCCACGAATTACCGGCGACATGATGCCCAAAGC
>DATJLN010000091.1:0-5749 GCA_035509535.1 Xanthobacteraceae bacterium
CTTGAAGTCGCCGACGATCGGGATCGAGCCGCCGGCGCCGACCGTCACCGCCTTCTTGCCCCACTCTTCGGCGAGCGCCGCGCGCGCCTTGGTCAAGGCCGGATTGTCGAACGCCACGTCGAAGGCGGGCGCGCTGGTGAAATTGCCAAACTCGACCTGGCAATCCGCCGGCAAGCGCGCGCGCACGAAGGCGCGGAAGTTGTCCCGGATCTTGTCGGGGTCCTGCGCGCCGACCAGGCGGAACGAAACTTTGGCCATGGCCTTGCCGGGAATGACGGTCTTGGCGCCCTCCCCCGTATAGCCGCCGATGATGCCGTTGACCTCGGCGGTCGGCCGCGTCGAGATTTGCTCGATCAGCATGCGGCCCTGTTCGCCGGCCGGAATTTTCAGTCCGATCGGGCCGAGGAATTTTTCCGGCGTCAGTTGCAGGCCGGACAGATCGGCCTTGATGTCGGCCGGCAATTCGTGAACGCCGTCGTAGAAGCCCGGAATGGCGACCGAACCGTCCGGCTTGTGCATGGCGGAGAGAACGTCCGCGAGCACGTGGATCGGGTTGCGCGCGGCGCCGCCGAACAGACCCGAATGCAGGTCGCGGTCGGCGCAGGTCAGGCGCACTTCTTCGTAGACCAGACCGCGCAGCGAGGTGGTGATCGAAGGCGTCTGCGCATCCCACATGCCGGTGTCGCAGACCAGCGCCAGATCGCGGCGCAATTCGGCGGCATTATCGCGCACGAAGCCGAACAGATGCTTGGAGCCGCATTCCTCCTCGCCCTCGATCAGCATGGTGATGTCGAGCGGAAGCTTGCCGGTCACCGCCTTGAACGCGCGGCAAGCCTCGACGAAGGTCATCGCCTGGCCTTTGTCATCGCAGGCGCCGCGCGCGACGATGATCTTGCGGCCGCCATCGAGCGTCTCCAGGCGCGGTTCGAACGGCGGCGTCCGCCACAGGTCGAGCGGATCGACCGGCTGCACGTCGTAATGGCCGTAGAACAGCACGCGCGGCGCTTTGCCGTTGGCACCCTCAGAGGGCGAACTCTTGCCCACAACCACCGGATGGCCGTCGGTCGGACGCACACTCGTTTCGAAGCCGAGACCGCGCAGGTCGGCGGCGACGTGTTCGGCCGCGCTGCGGCACTGGGTCGAATAGGCCGGATCAGTCGACACCGACTGGATGCGCAGGAGCGCAAACAGCCGCTCCAGACTGGCGTCAAGATCGCGGTCTACGCGTTCGAGTACGGCCGGCAAGGCATTGGATGGAGTAGATGCAGTCATGGATGCAGTCATGGATGCAGTCCTGGATGCACTCTTGGATGCAGTCTTGGATATCGTGCAAAATGTAGTCCTGGGATTACCACCGCAATCCTAGCACAGGCGTTTTCGTCATTTTCACGCATGTCGCGCCACGGGCAAGCGTTGCAAGAATGCAACGCCTCGCCGCCTTTCGACCGTACTGGTACTCCTCTGCCGGACCGATTGCTTGACATGTTCTTGTCATGCAGCGTTCGAATGTACATTATGGCGAAAACCCGCCGGTAGTGTGGGTCGGGGCGAGGGGATGATGGGCGGAAGAGCGGACGTCGCAGCCGACGCGAACGGAATGGCTGCCGCACAACCTGTCGATTGTCCTCGGCCGTCTGGTCGAGGTCGGACCAGCCACACAGTTGCCAGTTCTTGGCCAGGCTCCGCGGAGCCGCGGCCAGGATGCCTTTAGAGTGAGTGCGAACGCCGCCGTCGCAGAAGGATTGCGCGTCGGGGAATAGGGATCGATGGCTTATTCCATCAACGAAATTCCAGGCATGGCGACGGACGTAGCCGCAATCCTCAAGGAGGAAGGCATTCGCACGACCATCGGCTTCCTGCGTGCGGCGAATACGCCAAAGCAGAGAATCAAGATGGCGGGCAAAACCGGCATCGACATCAAGCAGATCCTCACCTGGGCCACCGCCTGCGACCGCATGCGCATCAAAGGCATCGGTGCCGAGTACGCGAAACTTTTGGGCGACATCGGCGTCAAGACGGTCAACGACCTGCGCTTCCGTAATCCGCACAACCTGGTCGACAGAATGCAGAAGGCCAACAGGGACAAGCACGTCCTGCTTTTGCCGAAAGAGAAGACGGTTGAACGCTGGATCGAGAACGCCAAAAAGCTGCCGCCGCTGATCCGCTATTGATGGCCCGGCAGCGATCGCCGGCCGCCGGCCGCGGCTGCCGCGCTTGTGCTTGACACCCGCAAACGAGCCGCGCAAAGGCTGGCTAGCAGATCAACGTTTAACGGCATTACGCATGGCCGATAGCACCGCTACGGGCCTCGTTCATCCGACATCTGCGGGCTCGGCCGAGGCGCCCGGCGAAGGGCTGCTGGCGCGCCTTTTGGCCAAGAACCGGCCGCTCGTCATGGGCGTGCTCAACCTCACGCCGGATTCGTTTTCCGACGGCGGGCGCTATCTCGACCCGCGGGCGGCGATCGCGCAAGCAGAGCGCCTCGTCGCCGAAGGCGCCGACATCCTCGATGTTGGCGCGGAATCGACACGGCCCTATGGCGGCGCGGTCGCGGTCCCCCTCGATGAAGAGCGCCGGCGGCTCGATCCGGTGCTGCCGGCGGTCGTAGCGCTCGGCATCCCGGTTTCGATCGACACCATCAAATCGGCCGTCGCTGCCTGGGCGCTCGAGGCCGGAGCCAGCATCGTCAACGACGTCTGGGGCCTGCAGCGCGACCCCGACATGGCGCGTGTGGTCGCCGAGCACGGCGCTCCCGTTATCATCATGCACAATCGGGACGCCGCCGATCCGACCATCGACATCATCAAGGACGTGGACGAATTCTTCTCACGCTCGCTGGAAATCGCTTGGAGCGCGGCCATCCACCGCCATCGCATCGTGCTCGATCCGGGCATCGGCTTCGGCAAGACATCCGAGCAGAGCATGGCCTGCATCGCCCGGCTCCGTGAATTCGAAAGCTTCGGCCTGCCCGTGCTGGTCGGCGCATCGCGAAAGCGCTTCATCGACTCGGTTTCGCCTTCGCCGCCGAGCGAGCGGCTCGGCGGCTCGCTCGCCGCGCATCTTTTCGCGGTCGAAAACGGCGCCGCAATCATCCGTACGCACGACGTGGCGCCGACGGTGCAGGCGCTCGCCGTCGCGGCGGCAATCAGGCACGCGCGATGAGCGACGCGATTTTCGTCAGCGGGCTGGTGCTGCACGCCTACCACGGCGTGATGCAGCACGAGGCCAAGGTCGGCCAGACTTTCAAGCTCGATCTCAAGCTCACCATCGAGCTTGCCGAAGCCTCGCGCAGCGACAAGCTCAAACACACGGTCTCCTACGACACGGTGGTGAAGACGGCGAGCGAAGCATTCTGCGCGCGCCGCTATCGGCTGGTCGAAGCCGCCGCCGGCGCCGTCGCCCAGGCGATACTCGAAAGCTTCGCGCAAGTACGCGCCGTCGCCGTCACAGTGCACAAGCCGCACGCCCCCATCGCCGCAACCTTCGACGATGTCGGTGTCACCGTCGAGCGGGTGCGATGATGACGCCGGCCGCCGCGGGAGGCTGATGCCGATGGCCGAGGCGTTTCTCGCGCTCGGCGGCAATGTCGGCGACGTGCGTTCGACTTTCGACCGCGCCGTCGCGCTGATCTGCGACGGATCAGCAGTGCGGCTCCGCGCCCGTTCCTCCGACTACCGCACGCCGCCTTGGGGCGTGACCGACCAGCCGGCCTTCATCAATGCGGTCATTGCGGTCGAGACCGCCCTCTCCCCGCACGAACTGTTGTCGCGCGCGCTCGATTGCGAACGTGCACTCGGCCGCGACCGGACCCGCGAGCGCCGCTGGGGACCGCGCACCCTCGACATCGACATCCTCGCCTATGACGACGTTGAACTGCACGACGTTGAAGTGCATGACATGGAGCTGACGCTGCCGCACCCGCATCTGTTCCAACGCGCGTTCGTGCTGGCGCCGCTCGCCGAAATAGCGCCAGATCGGCTGATCTCCGGCGTGCGCGTGCGCGACGCGCTGGCCCGCATGAACGCGAGCGGGATTGAGAAACTGCCGCCGCGCTGACCTTGCGGCAGCGGCCCGCCAATTGCATGGCAAGGACCAGTTGGCCCTTGCCAGTGCTCATGGCATTTTGAACTGATGACCGAGCCTGAAAACAGCCTGTCGCTCGCGGCCGAATTTCCCGCAGCCACCCCCGCGGACTGGCGCAAGCTTGTCGACGGCGTGCTCAAGGGCACCCCATTCGAGCGGCTTGAGACCCGCACCTACGATGGCCTGACCATCGCGCCGCTCTATGAACGGGCTCCGACCGCGCGCGCGATCGCCGGCCGCGCTCCCGGCGCTGCGTGGACCGTGATGGCGCGGATCGACCATCCCGATCCGGCCGCAGCCAACGCGCAAGCGCTCGAAGATCTGGACAATGGCGCGACCGGCCTCCTCCTCGTATTCGCCGGTGCGGCAAGCGCCAATGGTTTTGGTCTCGATCCCGCGCCGGCCGCGCTCGCGCGCGTGCTCGATGGCGTGCAGCTCGATGCCGGCGTGACAATCGAGCTCGACTTGTCGGCGCAGTCGCGCCAAGCCGTCCGCGATCTCGCCGACCTGATCAGGCGCCGTGGGCTTGAACCGTCGACCGTGCATTTGCGTCCCGGTTTCAACGCCATCGGCGCCGTTGCGACGTCGGGCCGCGCACCCGCTCCGTGGGATCAGATGGCGCCGCATCTGGCCGGTGTCATCACGAAAGTCGCCGCCGCGGGCTTTCCCGGGCCATTCGTCGTCGCCGATGGCCGTGCGATCCACAACGCCGGCGGCTCGCAAGCCCAAGAGCTTGCCTTCGCGCTGGCCAGCGCGGTGGCCTATCTGCGCGCGCTCGAAGCAGGCGGCATGGCGCTCGAAGCTGCGAGCAACGCGATCTACTTCCGGCTTTCGGCGGATGCCGAGCAGATGTTGACCACGGCCAAATTCCGCGCCGTGCGAAAGCTGTGGGCACGGATCAAGGGCGCTTGCGGGCTTGCGCCGAAGCCGGCCGTGGTAACCGCCGAGACGGCATGGCGCATGATGACCAAGCGCGACGCTTACGCGAACATGCTGCGCACGACCATCGCCGTCGCCGCCGCCGGCGTCGGCGGCGCCGACGCCATTACGGTGCTACCGCACACTGCTGCACTTGGTTTGCCTGATCCGTTCGCCCGCCGCATCGCGCGCAACACGCAGCTGATCTTGCTCGAAGAGTCTAATCTGGCGCGCGTCGCCGATCCCGCCGCAGGCTCCGGCGCGCTCGAAGCGATGACCGATCAGCTCTGTCACGCGGCGTGGTCAATGTTCCAAGAGACGGAAAAGATCGGCGGCGTGTGGGCAGCACTAGAAGCCGGAAAAATTCAGCAGGAGGTCGCCGCGGTATGCGCCAAACGGCGCAGCGCCATCGCCAGCCGCACGGATATTCTCACCGGCACCAACGAGTTTCCGGATATTCATGAAAGCAAGCCCGCGGTCCTCGACGTCGCACCAGTGACGCCGCCGAGAGAAGACGACCTGCCCATCAGTTTTGCGGCGCTCCCCCGAATGCGGCTTGCCGAGCCGTTCGAAGTCCTGCGCGATGCCTCCGACCGGCAGCTTGCCGCCGCCGGCACCCGGCCGAAAATCTTTCTCGCTTGTCTCGGCAGCCAAGCTGACTTCACCGCGCGCGCAAGCTTCGCCAAAAACTTCTTCGAGGCCGGCGGCATCGAAGCGGCGAGCGGCGAAGGCAATGCGTCTGCGCTCG
>DATJLN010000092.1:0-52295 GCA_035509535.1 Xanthobacteraceae bacterium
GCACGGCCGGCCACGCTTACCGGCGGCTGATGCCCAAAGCCGCCCGGGTGCGGATCGTAACTCCGCCCGCGGGCACCGCACTCGCTCCGGCCTTCAGGTCTACCTCCCAAAGGCGTCCTTCATGAGCGAGATTCGATTCGCAATCACGTATCGTAACCGGTGACAAATGTCAATATTTCAGTGACCGCATGAATTCGGTTCTGCACCCCAACCGCCGTGGTCTATTTTGCCGCGCACAGCGGACTCCGTGCCGGCATGCCCAGATGTCCGAGAAGTGCCAATAAGAGACATTGGCGTGATTATTCGATTGCGTCGTGGGTGCGGCCAAGCCGGTTGCCGCATCGGCAAACGGCAGGCTTCGCTGCGTTTGCAGGAACCGATCAGTGATGCAATTTGATTTGAGGCAGTAAAATCCGAAAAACCGCGCCGTGCGGATTAGCCGTAGAGGCGGCGAGTTGCCCTCCATGACGCTCGATGATCATTCGGCAAATAGCTAATCCCAATCCCATCCCGTTCGGCTTTGTTGTAAAGAAAGCGTCGAATATGTTCGTTGCTTTTTTGGGGTCAATTCCGTGCCCGGTGTCCTCTATTTCAATGCTAACTGCGTCGCTATCTTTGGATTTAGTTCTCACTGTCAATAATCGCCGGTCATTCTCGATCGCATCCATGGCGTCAATTGCATTCTGGATCAAATTGACGATAACCTCCTGCAATTGACCACGGTGACCTATGGCCGCCGGCAACTTCAAGTCTAGCTCGAAGCGTCCCTTGATACTATGACTCTTCAACTCGTTGTCCAAAATACGCAGTGCGCCAAGAATCAAATCGTTTACATTAACTGGGCCCTGCGCGCGCTGAGCCGTTCCAAACAAGTTACGAATGTTGTCGAGTATTTGACTGGCGCGATGACCCGCAGCGATCACTTGTTCCGCGATTGAGCGCGCCTTCTCCAATTTCGGTGGCGTTTCCCCAAGGAATCGGAGGATCGCGTCCCCACCCATTACAATCGATGCCAAAGGCTGCCTCACTTCATGAGCGATTGAGGCCGTGACGGCTTCCAAGTTCATTAGTTTGTTATTCTTCTCCCGTTGCAGCATCTCGTTTGCGCGAGCGAGCTGCGCGTATAGCCACGTCGTTTCTGCCAGCAATACGACGAGAACTAAAGTTGACGTGATTAGAGAAAAGATGCGCCCAGTATAAGACCCAAGCGTGAAACGCGATTCGCTGAGGACGGCGACTAACAACAGTTCAAAAATCAATGTTAAAGCGACTAGTTTAAGCCATTGATCAAGTACCGAGCGCCGTCGAACCCACAACGATAGCAACGCAATCACGCAAACCAACAACATGAATGCGGCGACGTAATGGGCCAACGGAAGGAGATTAGTCCTGTCCACGAAAAGGCGCGGCAGAAATTCATGTCCCTGCGTAGTAAACAAAGTAAGGCTGCATACGACACCAAATACGATTGCCGCGCTCCAACTGATTGCAGGCAAGGCTGAAGTGTGCAGATCCGATTGAGAGGAGTGTTCGTCCTGCAGTAAGGCATAAACTATTAGAGCTAAGGGGAAGCCGATATGCCAAAAATCGTAGAGCCAAGCCGTGGTCTGCAGGTCCGCCCCGAGCAATCCAGTGGGCGAAAACGCGCCTGGAAAGCTGAGAAGGTGCGGGATGATGATCAACGCTGTATAGAGATAGCCGCTTGCCAGCGCCAAAAGCGCGCGCGACCGGTTAATCGAATAATGTACGAATAGGAAAACCGAGGTAATAAAGTCCGATAGAACCATCATCGCTTCGATGGATGGAAGGTAAGCCTCAAGGCGCATCAGCGGCGTGTTGGCATAGGGAGCTATGATCCCAAACACCGCAACCAGAACGCCAGAAACGACGAGCGCTAACCGGTTTTCCCGGGATGTGGGCGGCTGATTCAATAACGAAATTATGGAGTCCTTGGGCATGCCTAAGTCGAGTTTAAGTGACGAGATTGTTTTTTAATCATCGCGACTCCCACCAATCGCATGTTTGATCGAAATCAAAGTTCGATTCGAAAGACTGATCTTAATTGGTTTGTTTTCGGTGCCACAGCCCTTACGGCTTCCGCAGTTGCAATCAATTGGTCGAATGGACAGATAAGCCCAACAACAGTGTCCGTTCGATCCCGTCATTGAACGAGGCGTGTCGCAAAGCTCGTCTCAAGAGGCACGAAGGACGAATGCACTATCAAATTGGCAAAAAGCAAGTTCCGCTTTGATCTGGATCAATGACGAGACACCACGACGGCATAACGTCTCTTGACCTTCAAATAAATAGATAAATAGATCAGGAGTACGCCATGAAGAAGCTAACCCTGCTTGGTATCACGCTTGGTGCCGCGCTGCTCGCAGCGGCTCCATTCTCGCTCCAGTGGTCGCCTGCGAAAAACCTAACTGTGTCTCTCAGCACAGCGGAAGCCAGAATAGGGCGGCCGCTCACACCCGGAAGTGTTGCCGGCGTTAATCGAAGAGTTCATCGACGCGCGTACTATGGCGCGGCGGCAGGAGCAGCCGCTGCTGGCGCGTACTATTACGGCCGGCCAGCTTGCGGCTACTATCCTTATCCGCCTTGCTACTGAGTGTGATCCGCCTTTAGCCCGCGCGGCGCAGGGGCCGGAGAATCTTGGCCTCTGCTGCCCGCGAGTCGGCAGTTTTCTCTTGCAAACCAATCCGACGCGTTAGGTCCGTTGTGGGTCATCAACTGCCCTCAAGTGCCCGCGTTGCTCGCCGGGGTCGGCACGCGATAATCAGCATCTTTCCTACCCGTGGATTGTTTCGCCACGCTCGAGCATGGCTACGAATTCCGCAATCTTGCGCGCCCTCGTCTCGGCTTTTTTGACGTTGCCGATTCGATACAGGATTGCGTAGCGATTTCGACTGTTCAATGTTGCAAAGAATGCGGACGCCTTTGGGTTGTTGTCCAGGGCCTTCTGAAGGTCGATGGATACTTCGGCCCGACTCGCCGGGGCGTAGGCGCCCTCCCACCGACCATCTGCCTTAGCGGCTTCGATTTGCGCGAAGCCCGCAGGTCTCATGCGACCCTCCTTGATGAGCGTCAGCGCTCTGTTGCGGTTCAGCGCCGACCACTTGCTGCGCGATTTCCGTGGCGTGAAGCGAACAAGCCAGTGTTGATTGTCATACTTTTCCAGTTTTCCATCGATCCATCCGTGACAGAGTGCAGCGTCAACCGCTTCTGCTTTGGTCAGTTTCGCTCTTGTCGCCGCCTTCTTGGCGAACTTAATCCAAACGCCAACCGCATCAGCTGGTTGAGCCGCGAGCCATCTTTCGAACGACCTTTGATCCGCGAAGCCAAGAACCGGCAAGCCTGATCGCTTTTCCGTCATAAAGGGCCCTACTTCTCTATCGACCGGGACCGATACTGCCCGAATCCGTGCTGACGTCTACACGCGCAATTGTCGTCTCCGCCGCTGAACGGTTCCATGACCGCTTCGGGTCCAAAGACCGAAGCTACAGCTCGTCACGGCGATGTCCGCCTTGCCCCCTGAAACCGGAAATCGAGTCTCGGATTTCCAGCGTTTTTTTTCGCCGCACAAGTCGATCATTGGCGGCGGATCGACTCTTGCTCCGGCGCGCCGCGACTTGCCGAGGGCCTCGTAGAAAAAAATGTCCGCGGCCGGTTTTGCAAGGCGAGCAACGCCCTCCCGTCACACAGCCGCAATTCAGTGAGCATCGCACCGCGGTGTTGTACCGAGCGGGAATAATTTATAGATGTTCGTTGTTAGCTATTCCCGGGAGGCGGTATCTGGAGGCGAGCATGAAGCAATTTTGGTTCGCGGCCGTTGTTGGCCTCGTCGCAATCGGGCTCGTGACCCAAGCGAAGGCGCAGAATTACCCCTGGTGCTCGATCTATAGCGGCGACATGAGCGGCGCCACGAATTGCGGCTTCGTCACCTTCGAACAATGCATGGAGAATGTGCGCGGCATCGGCGGCTTCTGCCAGCGGAACAACTGGTACCGCCCGCCGCCTGGAGCCACGGGGCGCGTCCCGGGACGAACTCACTATTGAGCCATTCCACGGTTCGCTCGCAGAGCGCACCCAGGCGAACTCAATTGCGCCGTGTCGCGGGCTCGTGCTCGAGCCGCGACATTCAGGCGACAGCCACGATTACGTGCGCCTGAATTTTGGCGGCAACCTCGCCGCGGCCGTGTTTGTCCGCAATCGCGGACGCGGCAAAGTCGGTTGCAGCTTCCAGTTTTCCCGCTTCTCTGGCCTCGATTTCGTTGCGAAGAACCGTTCCCTGACAATAGGCAACGGCAGGAAGGCGCGGCGAGGATGCGCGGCTTTGTTCGGCTCTGGTCTCGATAATCACGCGGGAAAAGCCCGCCTTCTCCAGGTCGCTGCGGATCAGGGCCGTATCGTGGTAACCGTGCGGCGTGCGGGCCAGAAAGCGCGGCGGATCGTTCGGAAAAATCCTGGCGAGAGCATTCGTCACATCATCCGCGAAAACGTTTTCCTCGATGCGATCCCATACGTTGAATAAATAATGTCCTCCGGGCTTCAAAACCCGCCTTGCTTCGCGGTAGCCCGCTATGCGGTCGGGAAAGAACATCGCGCCGAACTGGCAACAGACGAGATCGAAGGCCGCATCTTCAAACGGCAGCGCCAGAGCATCCGCTTGACGCCATCTGATCCGGGCGTCGGGAGGTTGTCGCGACGCGGCGTAGTCGACCATCGGCTGGTTGAGGTCGGTTGCGATATAGCTTGCGCTCCGGGGCAGTCTCGGCGCCAAGGCGCGGGTGACGACCCCGCTGCCCGCGGCAGTTTCCAGAACGGCGCCCGGTGACATGGACGCCGCACGTCGTGCAATGTCCGCGGCGTACGGCTCGAAAATCAACGGCACCATATAGCGGTCGTAATTTTCCGGAATCGAGCCGGCGAATACCTTGTCAGTTTCCAACATGGCTTATCACCCATCAGCCGTTTGGCGGCTCGCATGATTATTCAGACGCCTCGCTGCGGGCCGCGATCAACAATTTGAGTGATTCCCTATAAGAGGCATTAACAAAAATTCTGCGTGTCGAAGGCGCGCGATGCACGCATCCGTGGAGATGAGACGCAGGCGTGATACATATCATCGTACAGGCCGAAGTCTCTAAGGTAAGCAGAATTCCGGAGGGAATGATGTCGACCAGGGCCCTTATCGTGGTGACGATCGGCCTCGCTTTGATCGCGCCGGCGGCGGCGCAGGAAACTGATCTGGACAAGCTCACCTGCGACCAGTTCCTTGGAAGCAATGTCGCGACCGTCAAGGACATAATGCTCTGGTTGGCCGGTTATTACACCTACTCCGATGACGCCACTGTCATTAACGTCGCCAAGATACAGGACCAGGAACGTCAGATCAAAACGCTGTGTTCCGAAAACAAGGCCATGTCGGTCCTGGCGGCGTCCGAAGTGATTATGGACAAAGCGTACAAGAAGTGACGATTTGCCGTCCGCTGAGGCGGCTGCACTTCGTCCGCGCCGGGCTGCGGACCATGATCATTTGTTCCGCATGCGGCGACGAGCGATCCGCAGCGGTGATGCCTCGTGCGAGTCAAAAGAACTCGCTGGCATCGGTCGGCGGCGCCTTTGAATTTGAATCGATTTGGTTTGATTGATTGAACGCAACGATCGGTAGTATCGCCGGCGTAAGTTGCATCCACCCGTCGAAGGGCACTTACGATGTCTTTGTTGCAGCGCGTTTCATCCGAACACGCCGACCGGCGGACCGGCCGCAGCGCGGCGGCACGCGCCGGCACGCGCGGCGGACAGGTCGAGCGCCGCGGTCCGAACCGGCCGAAATTCGTCCAAAGCTGGCATAAGACGATCACGCCGCAAGCGTCCGAAGCCGAAGCGCCACAAGCGCAGCAGCTGGACCATATCGACATTTGGCTTGCGCATCCGGATTCACTGCTGCGCGCGCATTCCTCCCTGCGGGTCCTGACACCGGAAGACTGGACAACTTTCGACCGGATCGGCGACAGCTCGACGCGCCACTGCGCGGTCGCGAGCCGCATCCTGTTGCGACTTGGACTGTCCCGGGCGGCCGGCCATCAGATCGCGCCGGGCGCCTGGCGATTCAAGACCGTCGCGCACGGCAAGCCGGCGGTGGCCGACAACCTGCCGGACTTGAAGTTCAGCGTATCCCACACCGACCGGCTCGCCGCCGTAGCGATCTCACCGCATCTCGCGGTTGGAATCGATGTCGAAGGGGTCGGGAAATGGAGCGTGGATGGATGGATGGGCGCGATGATCGCGCCATGGAGCGATCTCGACACGTCCGGCGCGCGTGTTTGGATCTCCGCCGGCGCCGGCGGCTATAAGTACGCAGCGCAAGGTACGTTGTTCAGGGGACTCTATGAAACCGGCGAAATGCTTGCCGGCTATGGTTTCGAGGGCAACACCTATTCGATCAATGTCTTGGCTGGCTTGAATGCCATCAACGACATGGTCACGCCATTCGATCCGGATAATAAAGTCCAAGGCACACAAGGCGGACTTAAAGTTCGGATGGACGCCTATACCACCCCGACGTCCACGACCATGACGTATGGTGAAGCCGAGTATTCGACAGCCTTCAGCACCTTTTATCTTTCGCAAAAGTTCGGCTTCGACATCACCAATAGCAGCGCGGATAGCGAAAATAAGATCTATGTCGGGCCAATGGCGAGCTTCTTGGGCGACCTGCGGTTCACTCAGTGGCGGGTCGGCGCCCATATTTCCAATTTGAAGCTCGGCAAACTCGATGTCGATCTTGCCGCCGGCTACGCCGATGACAGCGTCGTTGGGACGGGCGCATTCAGCACTGTTGAATTGAGCAGCAAATTCTAGGGGCAGGATGAACCGCCCTTTGTGCGCATCCTGAATGCAGACGCGCAACGACCTTGATCCGATTCACTCGACTGGGATCGAGGTCCAGCGGCGCTCACATATTGCCGTGGCCGCGCTTGATGGTCTGGCGGATCACCGGCGCCGTGACCTGATCCGAGATCTGGATGTTCCAGATTTCGCTGTCGCCCTGCGCGGCGAAGTCGGCGAACAGCTTCGGGATGACCGAGACGTCGCGGATCTCGTGGCCGCGCAGGCCGAAGCCGCGCGCGATGTTCTCGAGCGCCGGCCGGCCGAATACGGCCAGGCCGTCGTCGAGGCCGTCGGCGCGCAGCTTGTGAAACTCCGAGCCATAGCCGCCGTCGTTCATCGCGCAGATCAGGATGCGAAATCCGCAGCGCTTGAGCGTCTCGAGCTCCTGGATATGGAACAACAGCCCGCCGTCGCCTTCGAACAGCACGATCTTGCCGTCGCGGCCCTGCCGGCGCGCCGCCACAACGCCGAGCGCATAGGACAGGCCGTTGCCGACGGCGCCGAATTCACGGACCGTCGTGTAACGTTCCGCCGGCCTGCCGTGCATCTGAGCCTGGAAATAGGCCTGATGGCCGCTGCCGCCGACGATGTCCCAATCCTTCGGCACGACCGCGTCGATGGCTTTGATCACCTCGCGGGGATCGAGCAGCCCAGGCGCGATGTCGAACGGCATCGCATCCGCCGGCTCGGTCGCGATGCGATGCGCGAGCTCTTTCGAGCGGATCGCCGCCGCCGTCGGCTTGCCGGCGCCCAGTTTCTTGTCGAGGCCGGCAAGGATCGCCTCGACGCCGACGCGCGCATCCGATCTGACATAGATGTCGGCAGCCTTCTGCCCGTCGCGCAGGCCGCGCGGGGCATCGTCCAGCTGGATCTTGCAGGCCTTGGCGAAATAATGCCCGCCGCCGACATAATAGGAGAGGCTCGTGCCGACCGCGAGAACGACGTCCGCGGACTCATACATTTCCCGGCCCAGCGACGTGAAGTAGCTGCCGGTGGTGCCGAGCCCGAACGGATGGTCGTGGAACAGACCGCGCGCCGGCAGCGTATTGGAGAGCAGTGCGCCGCAGCGATCGGCAAGCTTGATCACCGCATCGCGCGCGCCGGACCACAGCACGCCGCGGCCGCCGAGAATGATCGGGCGCTTCGCCGCGGCCAGCCGCTCGACGGCCTCCGCAACGACTTCCGGATCGGGCTGCATGCGCCCGACCTTGGGCTGGTACATCGCCGAGGTCTCGTAGGGCTGGTTGGCCATGTATTCGACCTTTTGCAGGTCGTAGGGAATGCCCAGCACCACCGGGCGCCGCTCATACTTGGCGATGTGAAAGGCCTCGCGCACGTAGTCCATCATGCGCGGCACGCTGTGCGCGGCGATGTAATGCGCCCCGGTCGCCGTCACCAGCGGCGCCTGGTCGATATACTGGTTGTAGAATTTGGCGTTGATCGGCGACTCGCCGGCGAACACCACCATCGGCAGGCGGGCGCGAACCGCGGCCGGCAGCGCCGTCATCAGCTGGGTCACGCCGGGGCCGCAGGTGACGGACGCCACGGCAAGCTTGCCGGTTGCGATGTTGTAGGCCGTCGCCGCCGCGACGGTGACGTGCTCGTGCCGGACGTGGACGGTATGCACGCCCGGCAGTTTGGCGAAGGCGGTGGACCAATGCATGTTGCCGTCGCCCATCAGGACGAACTGCGTGTCTATTCCCTCGGCAAGGAACGCTTCCGCGAGGGCTTCGTAGAGTTTGGGCATGGGCGCAGCTGCTTGGCTTATGAAGCGATGCAGCAGGCAACAAGCATGCCCGGCGGCGCCCCGTCAATTCAATTGAAGCGTTGGTTTTGGCTCACCGAGCCGATACCCGGCCATGCCGCCGACGGACATCAAGCGATATAACGAGCTTGGCCGGATCGAGACCGCTCTGCCCCGAATGACGGACGTCGGCTGAGCATCGCGCCGATCCGCCGATGTGCCAGGACGCGAAATCGCCGGCTAATCGAAAGCGAAGATGCGCTTCCAGTCCCGTTTCATGCTGATGACGGTCCAGCCGTCCTTCCTTGCCTCGTCGTAAAGCGCCTGCGTGAAGGCGCCGACCTTGGTGCCGGGAAGCCCTTGCGCCGGGCCGTAGGCATATTCGCGCTGCGCATCGTCGTGCAGCACCAGCATCATCAGCCGTGCGCCGTCGCCTGCCCCGGTGTACTCCAACATTTGCCGGTCGCCGGTCGAGTTGCCAAATGCCGCCAGCGGGCGCCGGCCGATCTCCAGGTGAATGCCTTCCGGTTTGCCGGCATTGTTGTCGTTGAGGAGAAGCTTGGGCTCCTTGGTCAGGAACGGCCTGCCGTTCTTATCGTAGCCGTATTTCGTGCCGCCGGCGGTCCCGACCACTTGCTCGGGCGGGATGCCGTATATTTTTTCCGAATAGACGCGCACGAAATCCTGGCCGCCGCCGGTGACGATGTAGGTCTTGTACCCGTTGGCGCGCAGATATTGCAGGACTTCAAGCATCGGCTGATAAGTAAGGTCAGTATAGAGACGCTTCCATCGCGGATGTTTGGCGGTCTCAATCCATTTCCTTGTTTCGGCTTCGAATTCCTCTACCGACATGCCGCTCAGCGTCGCGGCCAGAATCTCCTCAAGGTCCTTCAGGGAGAGCTTGGCAATCGCTTCCCGATCGCCGGCTAGGACGGTCTTGAACGGTTCGACGTTCTTCAGGCCCGGCTTCATCGCTACTGCCGCCGGAACGCGATCCAGGCAATAGACCACTTGGGTGTATATCGGATGCTCAACCCACAACGTTCCGTCCTGATCGAAAGTGGCGACACGTTCTGCCGGCGCAACGAATTTCGCGCTTGAGGGGTCGGTCGTGGTGTGAACGAAGTCGACGATCGACCGCTTGGCGGGACCGTCATTCCACGAAGCGAGTGGGCTCGCCGCGTCTTGCGCCAGCGCGGATGCAGTGCGCAGCACCGCCGGCATGGGAAGCAGCGTAAGAGACGCGAGGAGAGCGCGACGGTTCATGCCGACGATGGCGGATCTCATATTTCTCCTCCCTGTTTGGGCCGTCGCAGGTCGCGGCGGCTCCATTTCTGCGGACGCGCATTTTAGCCGGATTGCGGAAGGAGCGCATGTCCTCCAAAGGTCACTGCGCGGCGTCAGATCTCGATTGTGCCGCTGAGATCGGGGATCTTGCCGTCACCACGAGCCACGGTGCTCTGGCACGCGGGTGATCAACGGGAGCATCGCGATGAGCAGCGCGCCTGCCCCGGCGAAGAGCCAGGCTTGGATGTGGCCGGGGTCATGGGAAGTGGAGAGAATCGCCGTGTCTATCGAGATTGTGATGATTGTCCCGATTTGCATGCACATCGTCCGTAGCGCGGCGAGGGTCGAGGAGTGCTCGGGTGCCAGTTGCAGTCCCGCGTTGCGGCTGGCCGGGTTGTTCGCGCCGCGGCCGGCTCCGATAAGGAAGGTGGCGCCGGAGAGCCACACATACGGCGAGATACCAGCGACAGGGCGGAAGTGCAGCAGCAGCATCCCGATTGCGATGACCGTGCCCCCAACATACAGCGGCGGCCGGTACCCCGTGCGCCGCAAGGCGAACGCGGCAATGGTTGACAATGTGATTGCGGCAGCCCCTTGGGCGACAAGCAATGCACCGGAGTCGAGCGCGTCGATGCCGTAGCGGTTCGTTGCGTAGAGCGGCACGAGCGCTATGACGCCCGAGGTGACGCCGCCGTAGAGTCCATTGAGCAGGTTGACGGCGCCGAAGCCCAAGCCGCTGATCAGGCGCGGCGCGATGAACGGGTAGGTCGAACGATTGATGTGACGAAAGAACATCCAGAGCGCGACAATCGCGATGGCCAACGGAATCACGAACGACGGCGACCATGCGCGCACGCCCCTTTCGGCCAAATGCGTGACGGCGAGCATGCCGGAGAGCAGGCCACACCCGAGCAGCGCCATGCCGGCGGCGTCCATCTTCGGACGGGTTCGCTCCGTCTGCAATCGATCCCGGGGCACGTAGCGCAGGGCCAGCACAATAACCGCCGCGCCGATTGGCACGTTGACCAAAAAGATGCCGCGCCAAGTCCAGTAGGTCACGAACAGCCCGCCGAATATCGGTCCGATCATCGTTCCAATCGAGAAGATGCTGCCGAACAAGCTGACTGCGCGATCGCGCGCGCCGCCGAAATGATCCACGATGATCTTGGTGGCGGAGGGCGTGAAGCCCGCTCCGCCGGCCGCCTGCAGCCCCCGCAAGATAATGAGCACATAAACATTGTCGGCCAGCCCGCAGCACAGCGACGCCACGGTGAAAGCGGCCACGGAGCCGAGGAATACCCTGCGGCTGCCGAACTGCTCGCTGAGTTTTCCGCTGACCGGAAGGACAACCACAAATCCCAGCGAGTATGCCGTGATGGTCCACCCGGCCCACTCGATGGATGTCTGCAACTCGCTTTGCAAGGAGTGCAATGCCGTCGCGACTATTGTCGAATCGATCGACATCATCAGCAACGCAAGCGCGACGATCGCGAAGACCAATCCGCGATGCACAGGCCGACGCTCCCCGCGAGCACGCAAAATACCGTCGGCCGCTTCATAATGAACGTTCATCTTGCGTCTAATATCAGCCGGCCGGAGATTCGAGCCCCTCCACTCTTGGGTGCCAGCTATGATACCCTCGAGGACCTCGGCCAAAGGCGGCGAAGTCTCTGGCGGTTATCAATCGCGGCTGCGGTCTCCGCATCGTCGCCGATAACGGACTCCTGTTTACGCCAATTTAATGTGTCGGAACGTCCGTTGCGTGCCGATAGGCGCCGTCACCAAGCGCGGATCGGCTTGCGCTTGTCGCGTGTAAGGCGCAGTTGTGCCGGATCGATCTTGAGCAGCGCATCCGGCGGCCGGCCGCGACCGTCCGCGCGGCCGCTAAAGCTCCCAGCCTATCTTGCGATCCAGCGAATACGGCCCACCGCCGCGCAACGCGATGGCGAAGAAGATCAGCCCCCACAGGAAAACGAATTCCCATCCATGACGGGCCCAGGCGTAGCCGTTAGGGAAAAATTGGATGCTGATCATCGCCAGTTCGATGGCGATCGAGGCGGCGAACAAACGGGTGAAAAGGCCCAACGCGACACAAACGGCGCCGACGGTTTCGTTGATGAGGGCAATGATCGCGAACAAGAGAGCCGGTTCGTGCCCCGACTTTGCCATCTCTTCCGCGGCGCGCGAGAGGGGAATCGTTGCCCTGTTGATGCCGTGGACAAGGAGCGTCCCGCCTACCGCAAAGCGGATCAGCGGGTATGATATTTCGCGCGCAAAGTTGGCGTAGAACGGCGCCAAGGCCGGGATGACCGGCCTTGGCTCCGCCTTGCCGCCCTGTTCGGGCGTGGTGGAGATGGTCATTGTAGCTCGTTCCCCGGCGATCGCTGCCGTCAGTATCCGGCCCAGCAAACACCGAGATGACACTAAAATTCCCGGCGAACCAGAGGCCCGCCTCGCTAAGAGGAAGATAAAGCGTTGTCGACGCTCAAGCGGCCGGCTCCGGTCACAAACAGCAGAAGAAGACTGCCGGTGATCGCGAGGTCCTTGCTGAGCAGGGTGTACTGCAGATTTTGCGAGGCTTCGGGAAACTCCCAGTAACGATGTGCGGTCGCAAAGGCGATGACCACGAAGACAAGCCCCAACAACGCCCCATAACGCGTACCGATGCCGAAAACCAGCGACACCACAACGACCCATTCAACGATATGGGCCAAGGTGCTCATCAAATCGGGCGCGGGGTAGTTCAGAGACTTGAGGTATGCAGCCGCGGGACCGCCGGTCCATACAGTCATCAAGAACAAGACGGCGATCAGCACGCGACCGATGAGCAGCCAGAGGTCGCTCATGCCCGTGGCGACTCCGTCCGTACAAGACAACAGCGAATGAGATGATCGAGCAGCCATTGTGTGTCCCCCCATAGTTGCGAAAATTTTTCGATTTTTGCTCGCTGCCGAGCGATCCGTCAATCGGCTTAAAACTCGTTCTCCCCGGCGATGCGCTTTTCGACGTCGTTGCGCAGCTGCACAATGGTCAAAATACACTCATCATGCATTGGCGTTCCGGACCCCATGTGCAGCTTCCAGCAATAATGTTCGTTCTCGCCGTTGATCTCCTGGATGCGCAGGACCTCGGCGCGGTTTCGCAGTTCCGGGAGTTTGGGCAAGACGACGACGACGACATAGAGCGCGAACGCACGCCGACGGCCCACAGTGCAGTGTTGATCTCATCATAGATCAACCCGACGACAGTGAAGCTCCCTCGCGAACCACTCTGCTTGCTCGGGCGCTTTTGCGCGCGGGCAAGAAGTTTCGCATAAAAAAACGCTTGCAGCAGTCCTTTCATCGGCGCCCCTCCGACGACACGAACTTATGGCGTAATTTTTTGATTCCAGAAACACGTCGGCAATATCGACAATCGGCATTCTAGCCCGCCGCATCGAAGCCATGCCAGCAAACTCGCAAGTGATATGCGGTATTCAAGTACGGACAAAGGGGATTTTGAGCGGCTCCGGCAGGCTCGGCACGCGTGACAAAACCGAACAGGCCTGATCATCCCCATGAGGTTTTGGTGTGTGCTAAGGTCGTCAATCCAAAGGGAGCGGGGGCAAGATGAGTTCAGATCAGGCGGATGCCAAGCGCGTTATGAAGCTCAAGCTGTTGGGAATCGTGCTTGGAATAATCATCGTCATTCCAATCTTGGCGTGGAAGTGGGGCTTGTTCTAGCCGAGGCAAAATCCTATCCGCGCGCCTGTTTAAGCGCGTCGTAACAGCGAGTGGTGTCTTGCGTGTTGCCACTTGCGGCCGAGCGCTGCAGTACGCTCGGATCGCGGCAAATATAGCCACCCGGCGTGCCAATCGCAGGCCTGCATCAACTGCGCGACTTGTGCGCCGTCATCCCGGATTGCAGCATGCGACGGTCGTTGATGGCCAGCCGCCGAAGGTCATGCGGCAAGCGCTGAGGGCCTCCGCTGCAGCTTCCAAGATCTCGTCGGGAACCTCGTGGGCCAGGAAGCCCTGGTCAGTCTGATCGAGTTTGACCGAAGTGACGCCGGATTCGTCCATGGGGATGCTCCATTTCATAAGAGCGGTGCAAAGGCGCGCATCAGAATACCTGAAACCCCGGACCGGTTCAGCACCGATTTGATTTCTCTCGACGGGTTCCGCTCAGACGCGGCCCAGGCGCGACGGTGGCTGTCGGCGCCGCCCCGCGAAGCGTTCGCCCGATGCGCCAGGAGAACATTCCACCGTAGCCGGCGACACGATGCGGTTGAGCGAGACCGCCGCATTCCCGTCGGGCCTTCGATGGCCATGAGTTGCTTTCAGAAGAGCTCCAGCTCGGGCTCGTGGCAGACGCAACGATTGCGGCCCTCTTGCTTTGCTCGATATAGCGCCACGTCGGCCCTGCCCAGCATCTGTTTCCAGTCGCGATCCGCCCGGTTTAAACCGGCAACGCCAAAACTTGCCGTCACATTGATCGTATCGCCATCCGAGACAACCGCCACGCCGGCGATCGTTTCACGCAACCGCTCAGCCACTATCGTCGCGCTGTCGACGTCGGTTTCCGGCAGACCGACGACGAACTCTTCTCCGCCCATGCGACCGAGGAAATCCACCTCCCTCAAGCTCTGCTTGAGTTGCAAGACGACGTTCTTGAGCACCAGATCGCCCGCTGCGTGGCCGTAATTGTCGTTGATCTTCTTGAAGTGATCCACGTCCACCACGATCACGCTCAGGCCATGCTGATAGCGGCTGTTTCGTCGATACTCCCGGGTCACCTCGACTTCGAACGCCCGTCGCGTCAGCGCGCCGGTGAGGCTGTCGGTCGTCGCGATTTGACGAAGCTCGATCTGTTCGGCCATGAGCTGCGCAAGATCGCCGAGCAGTTCGAGCTGATCCTGCGTAAAGTCGCGTTCCTTGTGGTCGGCGGCACAAATGGCGCCGACCTTGTGGCCGTTCCGCCGCCGCAAAGGGACGCCGGCATACGAACGAATATTCGGCTCACCGACGACAACGGGATTGTCCTGAAAGGCCGGATGTTCAAGCGTGTTCGATACGACGCAAAAGTCGTTTTTCTCGAACGTATAGTCGCACAGCAACATCAATCTGGGATCGGTCACGGGATCGAGCCGCTTGCTCGAGCGGAGCCATTGATGATGACGACCACCGAAGGACATCAAAAAGACGGGCGCGCACAACGCCGTCTCGGCGAGCCGGAGCATGCGGTCAAACGACTTTTCCGCCGGCGCTTCCAATATACCGCTTTGATGAGCGGCGTCTGGCGCACCCCCCAAAGCAGCGTCCGTATGCACCGTGGCCTCCGATCCGACGCGACAGTTCGCGCGTCACGTGACCAATTCTAACAACGTAAGTTAAATGAATAATTTCAGAAGCCGCGACAAAGCGAACGCGGTCACGTCGAGTTCTGTTGATAATTCAATCCGTTACTCATCCGTTATCTAAGTGTATACATGTCAAGCGGGACCTCTGTTTTTGACCAAAAAATGACTCTTTGCGAACGTGGAGCGCCGGCG
Source organism: Xanthobacteraceae bacterium (assembly GCA_035509535.1). Taxonomy (GTDB): domain Bacteria; phylum Pseudomonadota; class Alphaproteobacteria; order Rhizobiales; family Xanthobacteraceae; genus BOG-931. The sequence goes on from DATJLN010000092.1 coordinate 15,459, forward strand.
CCGCTCGCGTGAACGGCTTGCGGCCGGCGCGATACGGCGTGTTCTTGCTGAAATCTGCCGCCGCGACATGTGGAACGGCGCTACAAGCCGAGATAAGCCCGCCTGATTTCCGGCATCGCCGCCAGTTGCGCCGGCAAGCCCTCGGTGAAGATTTTGCCCTCGGCGATGACATAGGCGTAGTCGGACAGCGCCAGCGCCAGATGCACGTTCTGTTCGACCAGAAGGATGGTGAGGCCGGCCTCCTTGAGCCGCTTCAAGGTCGCCAGCAGCTGATAAACGACGACGGGGGCGAGACCCAGCGACAATTCATCGATGATGAGAATGTCGGGGTCCGACATCAGTCCGCGTGCGATGGCGACCATCTGCTGCTCGCCGCCGGACAACGTGCCGGCGCGCTGATCGCGGCGTTCGGCGAGCCGCGGGAACAGGCTGAAGACCTGATCCAGCCGCGCCGCATAGGCGCGCGGCGAATGCTTGGAAAAAGCGCCGAGCTCGAGATTCTCGGCGACGCTCATCATCGTGAACAATTGCCGGCCTTCCGGCACCAGCGCCAGGCCGCGCGCCGCCTTCTCGTGCGTCGGCAGGCGCGTGACGTTTTGGCCGGCCAGCGCGACCTGGCCGCGCCAGGGCGCGATGGTGCCGGCAATGGCGCGCAGCGTCGTCGTCTTGCCGGCGCCGTTGGCGCCGACAATCGCGGTGAGCTTGCCGCGCCGCGCCTTCAGCGACAGGCCCCACAGCACCTGCACTTCGCCATAGCCGGCTTCGAGAGCTTCGACTTCGAGAAGCGCGTCCGACATCACGCCGCACTCCCGCTGGCCGCTTCGCCATGCAAGGCCGCGGCGAGTTTCGGATCGCCGAGATAGGCCTCGATGACTTGCGGATTTTGCGCCACCTCGGCCGGCAGGCCCTCGGCGAGCTTCTCGCCGTAATTGAGCACGACGATGCGGTCGGACAGGCTCATGATCGCCTGCATCAGATGCTCGATGATCAGGATGCTGATGCCGCGGTCGCGGATGCGGCGGATGACGCCGATCATATGCTCGACCTCGGTCGGGTTGAGGCCGGCCAGGACCTCGTCAAGCAGGAGCAGCGTCGGCTGCGCGGCAAGCGCACGCGCGAGCTCGAGCCGCTTCTTGCCGGCAATGGTCAGATGCACGGCGAGCATCGCCGAACGATCATCGAGGCCGGTCATGACCATCGCCTCCGCCGCCGCGTCACGCGCACGGCCGAGCGGCAGGTTCTCGCGGCCGAAACAGGCGCCGACGGTGCAGTTCTCCAGCACCGTCATATTGGCGAGCGGCTGCACGATCTGGTGGGTGCGGGCGAGACCGCGGCGCGCGATCATGTCGGGCCTCTCGCCGGTGATGTCGGCGCCGTTGAAGACGATGCGGCCGGCGCTCGGCGCAAAGACGCCGTTGATCAGGTTGAACAGCGTCGACTTGCCGGCGCCGTTGGGGCCGATCAGGCCGAGGATCTCGCCTGTCTTCATCTCGAAGCTGAGATCGCGCACGGCCTGCAGACCGCCGAAGCGCTTGCTCACCTTGTCGAGGGCGAGCAGCGCCGTCATTCGAGCACCTTCTGCAGGCGCGGAAAGCGGCTATAGACGAAGCCCATCAGGCCGCCGGGAAAGAACAGCACGATCAGAAGCAGCAGCGCGCCGGCGATCGTGAGCTGGAAATTCGCGAAGGTCGACGAGGTTAGCAGATAACCACGCAGTTCCTCGTACAGATAGGCCCCGAGCGCGACGCCGGTGACCGTGCCCTGCCCGCCCAGCATGCAGATGACGATGGCCTCGGTCGACAGCGTGAGATCGAAGGCGTCGGACGGCTGGATGAAGGCGCCTTTGAAGAAATAGAGGCCGCCGGTGATCGCCGGCAGAAACGCCGACGCGGTATAGGCAAGCGCCTTGTAGCGCCGGGTCGGCACGCCGAGGATGGCTGCCGCGTCTTCGTTCTGGCCGATGGCGAGCAGGCCCAGGCCGAATTTCGAGGTCTTGATCGCATAGCTGAGATAGAGCGAAAGCCCCATCACGGCGACGAAGGCGAAATAGATCACCCAAAGCGCCCGCGCCGGCCCGCCAAGCGGCGCAAACACCTGGGGCGAGATGTAGATGCCTGACGAGCCGCCCCAGGGCGTGAAGTTCTGCACGAAGGCCTGCACGCCTTCGATGATGCCGATGGTCGACAGCGCGAAGAACGGTCCGCGCAGCCGCAAGATGCCGATGCCGAAAATGAACGACAGCACGCTGACGCCGGCGCCGGCCGCGAGCAGCGCGGGCCACAACGACCAGCCGTAGGAACTGACCAGCCAGATGCAGATATAGCCGCCCAGCCCGAAGAAGACGATGCTGCCGAAATTGATGTAGCCGGCATAGCCGAGCATCAGGTTGAGATTGCTGGCGAGCGTGATGTAGACGGCGGCCAGCGCCAGGCTCTCGCGCAGTTCGACATTGTCGCCGACGGCCGGCACCGCGGCGAAAACGGCGATCACCAGCGCAATGATCCAGAAGAACGGCCGCCGCCATATCGCGGCGCCGCGCAGCGATGGTGCTCGCGTCGCGGCGCGCGCGCCGGTCCTGTCGTGCGTAACGAGGCTGTCCGTCACAGCGCCCCCCGCCGTGTGGAAAATATCCCGTTGGGAAACGCGATCAGCACCAGAACGAACAGCACGAATTCGATCACCAGCGTCCAGCTTACCGGCACGAAGGGCGTCACCGCGCCTTCAAGCAAACCGAGCGCGACACCGCCCAGCAGCGCGCCGACCGGATTGCCGAAGCCGCCGAGCACCGTGACGATGAAGCCTTTGAGCTGATAACTGTCGCCCGAGAGCACGGTGAACGGAAACAGCGTGCCGATCAGCATGCCCGACACGCCGGCGAGCGCGACGCCGAGGCCGACGGAAATGGCGAGGAGCCGCGTCGTCGGGATGCCGACGAGCTCGGCGGCCTCGCGATTGTTGGCGACCGCCCGCACCGCCTTGCCGGTGCGGGTATTGTGCAGAAATATATAAAGTCCGGCTGCGATCAATGCGGCGAGCACCGCAGCAAGAATATGCGCGCCGGGGAAGGTGTAGCGGCCGAGGCTGACGCCCGGCAGCGACACCTCGACATTGAACAACGCGGTGCCCCAGACCGCGGTGCCGACGCCGATCAGGATCAGGTTCACGGCGAAGGTCGACAGCAGGCTCATCAGCGCCGGCCGGCCGATCATGCGGTGCACGGCGACCCAATAGAGCGCGATGCCGACGAAAAAACCGCCGATCAGGACCGGCGGCAAAGCGAGATAGGGCGAGATGCCGAGCGATGTGGCCAACAGATATAGAGCCATCATCCCGGCGACGATCATGGTGCCATGGGTGAGGTTGATGACGTCCATGACGCCCCAGATGAGCGTCAGGCCCATGGCGGCGAGGCCATAGACGAGCCCCACCAGCACGCCGTCAATGAGCGAAGCGATGATGCCGAGCATGAGCGGTTGCTGAGGTCGGGGCCGGCGGCGAACGCGCCGGCCTCAGGTTTAGTTTCAGGTCTCGCTTACTGGCTGGCCGAGATCGGATAGATCATGGATCCGGACGCAGCCGCGGCCGGCCAGACCACCTGCCGGCCCGGCTTGCCGTTGATCTTCTGCCACTGCGCCAGCACCATCTCATGCGCCACCTGCAAGCCGTGATGGCCGGGATCGGTGGCGAACTTGATGTGGCCGAAGAAGGTGGTGACGTCGGTCGCATTCAGCGCCGCCGCCACCTTGTCCGGATCGATCGAATTGGCCTGTTCGATGGCGTGCTGCAAAATGGCGCCGCTGGTATAGCCGGACGCTGCATGATAGTCGGCCGGGGCGTTGAACTTCGCCTGGTAGGCCTTGGCGAATTCCGGCGTGGTCGGCCCGAATTGCGGCTTGTAGGAAACCTGGACCTCCCATTGCGACGGCACCGTCACGCCCAAGGCGGCCGGACCCAGCTCGCCGAACTTGTCGTCGGCCGGCGCCACCAGGATCGAGACCCATTTCATGTTGGCCTTCTGATCGTACATCTGCCGGGCCAGCGTGGCGCCGTCCGAGTAGTGACCGCCGCCCATGAAGGCGTCGGCGTTCGATGAGACGATCTTGTTGACGATTGGCCCGAAATCGGTGGTCGAGGGCGCGTAGGATTCATCCATCACGACGTCGAGCCCGTCGGCCTGCGCTTCCTTCTTGGCCGCGCTCATCACGTCCTTGGAAAACGGATCGTCGGAATAGACCATCGCGATCTTGGCGTGCGGGTTCTTCTCCTTGAGCGCGGCGATCGCCCCCGACATGTAATGGGTGGCCGAAGTGATCACCATGAACAGATATTTGTTGCCGAGTTCGAACGGCTTTTCCTCGGCGCCGCCGCTGTCGATCATGATCTTGCCGTACTGCTCGGAGATCACGGCCGCCGGCGCCGTCAGCCCCGACGAATAAGGGCTGAACAGGAATTGCGCCTTGTCCTGGTTGACAAGGCGCGTGTAGAGCTGCTGCACGCGGCCGCCGACGGACTGGTCGTCGTAGCTGACGAATTTCACCTTGTAGGTCTTGCCGCCGGCCTTGATGCCGCCGGCGGCATTGACCTGGTCGCGCCAGAATTCGTAGCCGCGCTGCTGGCCGAGCGAGTCGACGTTGAGCGGGCCGGTCAGCGAACTGGTAAAGCCAACGGTGATGGTGTCTTCGGCAAAAGCCGGCGCGGCGAACAACGTCGCGGCGGCTGCCAATAAGCAGAGCCGTTTCATGCGATCCTCCCTGTGCGCAGCCGCTGACGGGCGCGCCACGATGTGTCGGCGGTTGGTGCCGTAGTTTTCTTGGCAGGCCTTCCCCGGGGCCCAGCGTATCCCACCATAGCAAAGAACGGCCCGCAATTCGCGGCCGAATATCAGCCGCGACAAAATCGCGCGCAACAACCGGGTGTTACAGCGTTTATTGCTGCTGTTACTGCTGTTGTCACTGCTGCCCTGGCGGCACGCCGCTGCCGCCGATCGCGGGGTCGCGCGGGAATGCCGCCACGGTGCCGACCAGCGCCATGGCGCAGCCGAGCAGGATGTCCTTCATCCGCTCCATCAGCAGATCGCCCATCGCTTCGGTATTGACGCCCTGCGTAGAGAGCTCGGTGAGGTCGTAGGCGAGCAGCACGAGCAGCGCGATCAAGGCGGTGTGCAGCCAATAACGGGCGCCGAGGTGATGCGGGATGAACGGCGCGATCAGGAGGATGATGAAGCTGAGCGCAACGGGCGAATGCGTCGTGAACGTGATCGCCCAGGCCGCGACGACGCCGGCGAAGGTGCCGGTGATGCGCTCGACGATGCGGCGATAGCTGGCATTGGCGTCGGGCAGCATGACGACCAGCGTAGTGATGACGATCCAGGACAGACGCGTCGGATCGAGCGAATTGCCGATCCACATGCCCATGGTGGAGGCGACGGCGTAGGCGCAGGCGAAACGCAGCCAGCCGCCATACCCTGATGGGCGCTGCAGCGGCGCGATGGTGATCAGCGGCAACGGCCCGAAGAACCAGGAGTCGAGCGTCCGCGCGATCGCGTTCACCGCCAGCACGCCGAGCGAATACCAGATTTCGTGCGGGTCGAAGCTGAGGACGGTGCCGCCGACGGCAAAGGCCATGGCGAGGTGGCGCACCGCGATCAGCGTCTCGCGGCCGCGCCGCGCCGACAGGCCGGTGGCGAAGGCGATCGCGACGAACAGCGGCCACAGCACATAGGGCGAGCCGCGCACCAGAAAGCCGGCGACCGCGCCGACGCCGATGGCCACGCCGTCGACGAGCAACAGCCGCAAGCGGCGCGGGAGATTCTTGTCGTTGTCGGCAAAGGCGAGCGTCAAGCCCAGCACCGCACCAAGCTGCGCCGCCTGCGGCTCGTCGCGGAGGACCGCGACGATCACCGGCACGCCGATCGCGGCGAAGAACAAGGCGCCGCGACGCAAGAGCGTGAGGTCGATCGGAAACGGCATAACGGGCCACCCGGTTGGCGATAAAGGCCCGCAAGGGGCGAACAACCCGCATTAGATCGGTTTGGTCTGGATAATGACTGGAGTGAAGCCCGCGCGAAAGCCCTCCGCTGCCGGCCGCTCACCGCCCCTCCGGCCCGAGAACGAGATTGCACATCGTGTTGCACAGCCGCTCGATGTCGCGCACATCATTGAGGCGGCGATTGATGACAAAGCCGTCGTAGGCCATGGTCAGGAGATTGGGCAGCACGTCATAGTCGACCCGTCGGGCGCTTTTTTCCGGCAGTACGGTGTCCAACATCGCCGTCAGCTTGTTCTCCACCCACAGCAAGAGCGGCGACGGCTTGCCCTCCGCAGGATCCGCCGAGGCGAGCGCTTCCATCAGACTATTGGCGAGCCCGATATTTTCCACCGGAATGTCGCGCCAGACTCCGAGCAGAATGGCGCGCAGCCGCTCGCGCGGCGATTTGATCTTCAGCACCCGCTTTTCCAGCCGCTCCATGGCGTCCTTTTGCCACGGCTCGACGACCGCATAGAGCAGATGAATCTTCGACGGCACGTAGGAATAGACGGTGCTGACGCCGATGCCGGCGCGCGCGGCGATGTCCTGCAATGTGGTGGCGTGATAGCCGCGCTCGGAAAACAATTCGAAGGCGCTGTCCAGGATCGCCTGTTCGACGAATTTTTTCTTGACCTGGACCACGACAAACCCCGCGCTGGATTTTTATCGGAGCATGATCTTATTCAGAACCGGCATCCGCCTTCCCGGTCATGCTCTAAAGCAAGATGCTCATGGGCGTATGCGCCCCGCCCGTGCCCACCAGGTCGACGCGCTTCATCTTGATCCGGAACGAGTCGTCGTCGGGCACGAGCTGATAAGTATGGCGGCCGGAATAGAGTTTCTGATTCTCGGCCCGATGCTCGACGCAGATGAAGGCGGCTTCGACCGTGATGCCGTCCGTCCCGCTGTCGGTCGCTTCGATATTGCCGAGGACATGCGTCGTCTTCGGCATGGGAGTCAGCACCAGCGCGCGCGCTTCGAGCAGCCGCTGCACGCGAATCGAAAGGATGGCGTGATCCTCGTAGATGATGGAAGCGACGTTCAAAGGATCGGTCTGGCCGGGCTGGCTCGGCATCCAGTAGATGCCTTGCGGCTTGTAGAGATCGAGCCAGCCTTCGAAATCGCCCGCATCGAGAAGGCGCGCTTCTGCGAACAGGAACGACTCGATCTTCCGCCGCGTGTCGTGATCAAGCATCATGCGGTTTCCGCTGTCATATAGTCGACCCAGGCCCGGAACTGATTGCGCATCGGCATTTCGCTGGCGGCGCCGGACACCTCGCCGCTCTTTGCGTGCCGGTCGGCATCGAAGCCGCGCGAGAAATCGACCCACATCTCGCCGTCCCTGCCGCCGTTTTGGGCCATGCCTTGCTGGCAGCGCTCCAGCATTTCGACGTCGTCGGAGAAGATCATCGAGGCCGGCGAGCCCAGCGTCGACAAGAAGCGCACGGCGCGATGGAACATCTCGTCCGGCGCCCCCTTCAGCCTGAAGCAATGCACGCGCACGATGGTGCGGTCGACCGCGACCGGAATGGTGACACGCATCTGCTGGTGCTGCGCATTGAGGACGAGATTCGGATAAATAATGTTGTTGAAGCGATTCATGCCGAGCACGCTCGCGGCGCGCTCCGCACCGAGCCTGGCGGCAAGCGCGGCCTTGTAGCGGGCCGCAACCGGGTCGGTGTCATCGTTCACCAGCGCGCCCGCGGTGTAGATATTGGTCATGAACGTGTGCCCGCCGGCGAGGCCGGTGAGTTGGATGCGTTCCCAGTCGTCAACGCTGAAGCCGTTCGCCATCAGCATTTCGCGCGTCTGGTCGCTGTCGAGAATCGAAGCATTGGCGGGCGCGCGCCTGGCCGGTCCGACCGAAGAGCTGTGGACGAAACTCGGGTGAAAAACGTCCGCGGCATTTTCCAGATGAAGCTTCCAGTTGCCGCGATATTCGAGCGTGAAGCTTGAATCGGCGATCTCGACCTCGCCGTCGGGCGCGCGGTCGACGAGATTATCGATGATGTCCGTCATCGGCCCGAGCTGGGCGGCGAGCGGCTCCGGATCGGGATTGAGCGTGGCAAAGACGAAGCCGCGATAGCTCTCAACCTTGTCGATCCGCATCATGTGATGTTGCGGATCGTCGACGCTGAAGCTGTCCGGATAGCTCTTGCGATGCGGCACGGTCGACAGCGAGCCGTCCGGCCGGAACACCCAGGCGTGATAGGGGCAACTGAACAGCCGGCTGCTGCCTTGATCCACCATGCACAGGCGGGCGCCGCGATGCGGGCAGCGGTTCTGCAGCACGTAAATCCTGCCGTCATTGTGGCGGGTGACAAGGATCTCGTGATGCGCCAGCCGGGTGCGGATGAAATCGCCCGGCTTCTTCAGCTGGCTTTCGTGCGCGACATAGATCCACAGCCGGCCGAAGATGCGTTCCTGTTCGAGCTGAAACACGGCTTCGTCGGCATAAGCGCGGCGGTGAACGTGATCGGGACGAACCAGGCTGCGGATGTCGTCCGCCGTCAACGACACGGCCGAATGATCGACACCGTGATCCATGCCGTGATCGACTCCCTGATCGATGCGGTGATCCATGCGTTTGTCCTCAGTTCAAAACACGGCTGAAAAGCTCGGCGAAGACCGGCGTGTCTTCGAAACCCGCGCCCGGCGCATCCGAGAGCAGCGCTTCGCCGTCATCGACCGCAACGCCGGCCGTGATCTTGCCGAACAGCGTGCCGGTATCCATCGCGACCTCGGCGAGTCCCAAGCCGAGGCCCGCCACCGCGTTCATCGCCAACAGATGCCCGGCATGCGGCGCGCAGCGCTCGCGCCGCCAGCCGTGGTCGCCGAGCGCGGCGAGAATGCGCTGATATTCGACGATGCCGTAGCTGAGCGAGATGTCGAACTGCAGCATGTCGCGATCCTTGCGCAGCCCGCCGTGGCGCAGCAGGTTGCGGGCGTCATCGCAGGAGAACAGGTTTTCGCCGGTCGCAATCGGCAGGGACGAGATCTCGGCGACCTCGCGCAGCAGCGCATAGTCGAGCGGCGCGACCGGTTCCTCGATCCAGGCCAGCGAATAGGGCGCGAGCTTGCCGAGATAATCGACGGCGGTGCGGCGATCGAAGCCGCCATTGCCGTCGACCGCGAGACTCATGCCGGGCTCGAGCACCGCGAGCACGGCCTCGACGCGCCGCACATCATCCTTGAGCGCGGCGCCGCCGATCTTGATCTTGAAGCGGCGATGCCCCTGCCCGATGGCGCGGCGCACATCGTCGCAAACGCCGGCGACGTCGTCCACCCGGCGATAATGCCCGCCGCTGGCATAGACCGAAACCTTGGCGCCGGCCGCGGGCGCCGCGGCGCCGGCATTGCGCGACAACAAATGCCACAGCGGCACATCGGCGATTTTCGCCGCGAGGTCCCATAGCGCCGCATCGATCAGCCCGACGGCGCCGCAGCGATCGCCATGGCCGCCCTGCTTCTCGTCGGTCATCACGACGTGCCACGCTCGGTGCGGATCGATGCCGCCATCGCCGTCGGCGTAGGCATCGGGATCGGCGGCAACGAGGCGCGGGATGAAGCGCTCGCGCAGCAAGGCACCGTGGCCGTAGCGGCCGATCGAGTCGAAGGCGAGACCGACGACGGGCTTGCCGTTCTTCGTGATGTCGGTGTGCACGGCCAGCGCGCTCGCGGTCATGGTGTCGAAGCCGATGCTCGCCGTGCGCGTCGGCGCGCCGATCCGGATGGTCTCTTCCTTGACCGCGACGACGCGCATCAACCGCTCTCGCTAGGCGGTCTTGGCAGTGGTCTTCACGGATTCCTTGGCAGCTTCCTTGGCAGCTTCCTTGGCTTGGCGCCAATCGTGCTCGGCCACGTCGAAGACGATGCCGTTGATGTCCTTGAACTTCTTTTCGGCGTCGACGCCGGGATAGCTCGGCAGCTGCATGAAGAATTCGCCGCCGTGGGTCTTGATCTTGGCTTCGGTCGCCTTCTCGTCCTCGACGACGAAGCCGATGTGATGGAGCCCGGCCCAATCCGGCCCGCCTTTGCCGCCTTTGGTGCCCTCGGGGAAATGCAGCAGCGTCAGGTTGACGACGCCGTCGGACAGCGAAATCGCATTGCCGATCGGGGCTTCGACCTTGCCGACCCGCTTGAGTTCGAACACGCTTTCATAGAAGGCGGCAGCCTTTTCGAGATCGGGAACCTGAATAGCAACATGCCTGAGCTTGGCCATGAGAACCTCCGAGTAGAACCTCCGGGTATAGAACCTCCGCGTAGAACCTCCGAGCGCGTGGTCGGCGCGGATGACGGCAGTTTCGCACGTTGCGACCCGCACGGCACCGGCACGATAACTAAACCGAACCTTATTCGGTTTTGCAAGCTTAAAGTTCGAGCATGACTGCGGCCATGCCGCCGGCCGGTCCGAGTTTCCGGTGGGCAATTGGCTGGCAGAGCTTGCGCTAATCGGCCGCAGCAACGCTCTCCCGGCGCCGATGCGCGACGGGTTCTGCCGGCGCGCGCCTCGAAGTAATTCTTGCAAATTCAACAGAAATATTTGGACTTCACTTCTAAACCGAATAAGATTTTTACGTCGAGGCATCTCGAGCGCGGGACAAGGCCGGGCAACCGCCGGAGCGGAAAACCGATGGAGGCGCCACCTCATGGCCGAACCGACCAAGCCGGCCAAACTGAGCGAGCCGCATGCCGCACCGACCTATCGCCTCGACAAGAGCTTCGAGTGGAATGCGCAAAGCGGCCCGAACTTTTCCGGGGATTTTCCGGCGCTGCCGAAGTCGGCCGCGAAAGATTTTTTCGGTTACGCCGTCAATTCGCGCTTTGGGCTCGCCGCCAGCGTCGGCGTGAGTGCGAACTGGATCGGGCTCTACAGCGAGCTCGGATTTGACATCCTCACCTACAAGACCGTCCGCAAATACGAGCGGCTGGCGCATCCGTGGCCCAATTTCTTTTTTCTAAAAGACGGCAAGCCGCTCGATCCGGATGTCGTTCAGGTTGTCGCCGAAGGTCAGCCCGCCGATCCCGGCCATGCGCCCTCGGCGGGATCGGTCGGCATGCCGTCGACGGATCCGCAATTCTGGCGCGACGACATTCGCAAAAGCCGCGCGCGTCTTGCTCCGGGCCAGGTTCTGATCGTGTCGATTGTCGCGACATCGCAGCCGGGCATGTCCCCGGAAGCCTTCGTCGCCGAGTTCGAAGAACTGGCGGCGGCCGTGCGCGAGGCCGGCGCCGATATTGTCGAGGCCAACCTCTCTTGTCCCAACGTCGACAAGAGCGAAGGCGAGGTCTATCAAAACGCGCGGCTGAGCGCGCGAATCGCCGCCGCAGTCAGGCGCGGCGCCAACGGCGCTCCGGTGCTGCTGAAGACCGGCGAGTTTCGCGATGCCGCGACGCTCGCCAACTTCCTGGTTGCGATCAACGGCTATGCCGGCGGCGTGGTGATGATCAACGGACTGAGCCGGGCGGTCGCGACGCCAACCGGCGCCGATGCCTTCGGCCCGGCGCGGCGCCGCGCCGGCATGGTCGGCAGCGCCATTTTCGATGTCGCGCTCGCCAATGTCCGCAACGCCGCGGCCATCATCAACGACAAGCAACTTGATCTGAAAGTCGTCGCGGTCGGCGGCGCGTCGAGTCCCGAGCGCGTGCGCGCCTTCCTGAATGCCGGCGCCTGCGCGGCGCTCGCCGCCTGGCCGGCCACGATGAACCCCTATCTCGCCAGCGAAGTCAGGAACGCCGATCCGGCGATCTAGGAAGGTGAATGAAGGTGCGCCAAGTGTTGGCCGACGATCACGCCCAAAATCGGCTGAACTGAGAAGCCACAAGATGCTCGTAGGGGATCGGCGCGGAAATCAGCCCGATACCGTGAGCGAATCTATTCAGACCGTCGATCGCTTCCGGCGAAATATGCGCGTCGTAGAACGGCGCGTCACGCTCGATCAGTCCGGCAATCAGCGGCACTTCTTCGGGATGAAACAGCCGCTTCGCGATCGCCGTCGAAAGCCCCGGATTTGCCTGGAGCGCCTTCTGCGCCCGAACAATCGCACGCACCGCCGCGGCCACGATTTCCGGGTGCTCGGCAATGAGCGCGTCGGTCACGGTCAAGGCTGCAAAGTTGTACCATCGGGCTCCGGGCGGGCCGTCGCCGCGGCGAAGATCGAGATGCAGCTTGGCAATGCCCTCGTGTTCGCCAAGTGCAGCCCGCATGCCATTGCCCCAATAGGCATCGGCGATTTTTTGCTCGATGGCCTCGATGCCGGCGCGCCCTTTCCACCGCGGGTCGATGCTTTTCGGCGGCGGCACGATCTGAATGTTGTCGCGGACGAGATCGATACCGGAATCCGCCAACAGGTATTTCAAGCCCAATTCGGGCCAAGGCTGTGACGCCGATATCCGCAAACCCCTAAGCCCGTTCATGTCGCCGCGCTCGATGTCGAGATCGGCGCGCACCGCCAAGAACCAGTAAGAATATTGCGAAAGTGCGCAGATAAGCTTGACGCCCTTGCAGTCCGGAAATTCCTGGCTGGCGATATAGGCCGGACCACCGAGGAAATGCACCGTTCCGGCACGCAACAGCGCAGGTCCCTTTTCGGCGCCGTAGTCGCGCACGAGCTCGATCTCAATACCCTCTTGCGCAAAGCAACCAAGTTCGGCCGCGGCCGTGGCCACGAAATATGACGGCGAATCGAGATCGGCAACGAGCAATCGGAAGGTCATCTGTTCATCGCGCGCGATCGCCGACACACAGCCACAAACGCTTGTCGCAGAACCACGCCACAGCTCCTGGATCGAATGCAGTTTCGGCGCTTCAAGAAGGCAAAATGCAGGCCAAGCTCGACAACCTGTCCGACCGACGTCGAGCACATCACTAAGGCAGCCGATCGATGTCGATAGGCGACGTCATGATCCGCTGATGCGCCTTGTCGAGCCAAGGCTGCAGCTTCGCGACGCGCTCGGTGATGGTACGGAAATCCTTCCTGAACTCGGGCATCACAGCCTCGATCGCGTCGTAGATTGTGTCTTCGTCGATCGTGGCGAGCCGGCGATCCCGCACCACTACCTTACCATCGACCAGCACATGTTGCACCCCGCGGCCCGCTTCCACATGGACGAGCTGGCGGGCGGCGCCGTTGAGCGGCGACCAGCTTGGATCGCGGGTGTCGATCAAGGTCAGGTCCGCTTTGTAACCGATGGCGATACGGCCGATCAGATGGCCGAGGCGCGCGCCATCCGCGCCCGCTTCGGTCGCCGAGCGCAGTGCCGGGACCGCCTGCGCCGGCCCCGGCATGGGATCGCTTACCGCCGCGAGCAGCGCATACAGCTTCATTGCCACGAACATGTTCTGTGCGTCGGAGCAGCTACAGTTATCGCAACCAAGGCCGATCCGCACACCGGCCCGCTGCAGCAAGCGGATCGGCGGCAGCCCGCATTTCATCTTCAAATTGCCCTGCGGATTGAGCACGACGCCGGTGCCGCTGCCGGCCAACAATTCGATCTCGTCCGGCGCCAGCCACACCGAGTGAGCCAGATTCAGCCGCTCGTCGAGCACCTCTTCGGCCGCGAGCCGTTCGATCAGGCGGCCCCTGAATTCCGGCAGCGTCAGCCGCGCCTGCAATGCCATGCCCCGCGATTCATAGATGTGCGAATAGACCGGTATGTCGTATCGGCGCGCGATCTCGATGGTCCGCTGCATGACCTTGGTCGAACAACGCTCCGGCGCCGACGGGCCCAACGCCCAAGAGACGCGGTCCCGCAACGGCGCCTTCAGACACATGTCCTCGAAATGACCGATAAGGTCGAGCTGACGCTCCGGCTCCGCGGCCGTCGACAGCAGCGAATGCATCTCCGGCGGAAAGATTTCTCGCCAGAACGGCAGCGTGTCGAGCCCTTTGCGGTCGGCATATTGAAGCGCGAAGACGACGCGGATGCCGATCTTCTCATAGGCTGCCATCACGGCTTCGAAGTGCCGGTCCTCGTAAGGATAGAGCGTCAGCATGTCCTGAATGGTGGTCATGCCGGAACGCAGACATTCGAGCGCGCCGAGCATCGTGCGCGCATACACTTCTTCGACCGAGCGCGGCGGATATTGCGGCGGCAGCGCATAGAGCCGCCAAGTTTCCAGCGGAACTTCTTCAAGCGTGCCCTTCGCCAGCACGTCATGGGAGTGATAATGCGCATTGACGAAACCCGGCAGCACGAGATTGTCCCGCGCTTCGATGATCTCGACCGTCCCCGCGCCCCCGTCGTAATCCGGCGCGAGACCTAAGATGCGGTCGCCGCCGATCGCGATATCGCTGCGGTTCGGGTTATTCCAGTCGGCATCGGGCAGGAGCGCGCGACCTCCCTTGATCAAGATGGTCGTGCCGAGCGGAAGCGGTGTGCCTGCCATTCATCTGATCCTTGGACGCGATTACCTGCCGGTGCCGCCGGATTAGCAAAAGACGTGCCGCACCGGCTGGCACGACTGTTGCTACTCCCGGGACAACGACCTCCGGGGCCCCTTCATGTCCGTCAACCTGCTCATCCGCGACGTGCTCGTGGCCGATCCGGAAAACACGACCGCGACGGTGCGCAAAGACATCGTCGTCGCCGAGGGGCGGATTGCGGAGATCGCCGCGAGCGGAATGGCCGGAACCGCTGCGGCAAAGATCATCGACGGGCGAGACCGCCTCCTGCTGCCGGGGCTCGTCAACGCGCATATGCACTCGCCTCTGAACATTCTGAAGGGCACCGGCGACGTGCTCAGCCACCCCGCCTTCATGTGGCGGAACCAGGCCGACACCGCCGGACGCATGCCGGATGAAATCAGACTCTGTGCGCTGTTCGGCTGCATAGAGCATCTGTTGAACGGGACGACGGCCGTCATCGACCATTTCCCCGAACAAGGTTTCGACATCGATTGCGTCGAAGCGGTCGTTGACGCTTATCGGACTGCCGGCATGCGCGCCATTATCGCGTTGCGCATTTTCGACGAGCCCTATACCGACATCGAGCCTGCCGGCGGCTTGCCGAAACTCGCGATCGCCAATCCGCTCGCGCCGCCGCCCCTTGGCGAGAGCCTCGCTCTGGTCGAGGAGGCAATCCGCAGGTTCGACGGTGCCGCGGACGGCCGCATCCGGGTCTGCCCTGCGCCATCCAATCCGATGCGCTGCAGCGACGCCTTGCTTGAAGGCGTGCGCGACATGGCCGAACGCCACGATACGCCTGTCCACATGCATCTGCTGGAAACGGCAGTTCAGGCGAAAATCGCACGGCAGCGGTACGGCAGCTCGATGGTGAAACACCTCGACGAGGTCGGCCTGCTCGGCCCGCGCCTGTCGACCGCCCATACGATCTGGCTCGACGACGCCGATATTGCGCTGATGGCCGAGCGCGGCGCGGTGCCGGTGCACAATCCCGAAAGCAACCTGAAGCTTGGCGCCGGCATTTCTCCCGTCGCCAAGATGCTGCGCGCCGGTGTCAATGTCGCGCTTGGCACCGATGGCGCGAGCACCAACGACAATCTCGACCTGCACGACGTCATGCGGCTTGCGATAATGCTGCAGCGGCCCGGCGAGCCCGATCGCCAGAAGTGGCCGACTGCGCACGATGCGCTCCGCATGGCGACGATCAATGGCGGCCGCGCAATGCGCGTCGCCGATCTCGGCCGCCTCGTCGTCGGCGCACCGGCGGATTTCACGTTGCACGATCTGTCGAGCATTTCGTGGATTCCGCTCAACGATGTCATCACGCAACTTGCTTTCGCGGCCTCCGGCGGCACGGTGGATACCGTGATTATCAGCGGCCGGGTGCTGGTCGAGGACCGGCATATCGCAAGCTTCGATATTGCCCCCGTCGTCGCCGCCGTGCGCGAGCTCATGCCGCGGCTGCGCGCGCGCAACCGCGCCTTGCAGGAATGGACAATGCGACTGGAGGAACTGGTCGGATGACCATCGGGCCGAATTTCGAAATTCCAACCGAATGCACAAATTTAGGCAGCTTGCACACGGCTCTGCCCACGCCTTCGGCAGGAGCCAGCCGGGCATGAAGCCGATGACCAGGGACCTTCCCGATGACGACGAGGCACGCACCTTCGCCCAGGCGGTTCAGGCCCAGATCGCCGAAGACATCCTCTGCGGCCAGCTGAAGCCCGGCATCCGGCTGCGCCTCCAGACCCTGTGCGAAACCTACGATGTCAGCATGAGCCCGCTGCGTGAGGCCCTTTCCGCGCTCGCCGGCCGCGGGCTGGTCGCGCAGGACGGCCAGCGTGGCTTCCGCGTGGCTGCCGCAACCCCGCAAGATCTCCATGACATTGTCGAAACGCGCGTGCACATCGAAACACTCACGTTGCGGCTGTCGATCGAGCGCGGCGGCGACGAATGGGAGGCCGGAATTCTTGCGGCCCATCATCGGCTTGAGCGCCGGCCGCGGAGCAACGACCTGCTCGTCGATCCGCTCTGGGAAAAGCTGCATCGCGCCTATCATGTGTCGCTGATCTGCGCTTGCGGCTCGCCTCGCTTGCTCGAATTCTATGAAGCGCTGACCGACAATTTCGACCGTTATCGCCGTTTGGCCGTTCTCGCCGCAGGTCGCCATCCGCGGCCCAAGGCTGTCCATGGCGCAATCGTCAAGGCGGCGCTGGCGCGCGACATCGAACGCGCGCTCAAACTGATGGCCGGGCATGTGCGCGACAGCGCGGCGCAAATCACCCAATTGTTTGCAACCGGCCGCTTCGAAGCGCGTGACAATGCGCGCAGGCGATCTGGCATAGCGATTGCACGCAAATGACCAGCCAGCCGGGCACACTTACGGACAAGGATCACGACCATGAGCCGCATGACCGATCACAACCGCCGCCAGTTTCTGAAGCTCGGCGCGACAGCCGCAGCCTCCGCCGTGGTTGGCGGCCCAGTGCTTCTTTCCGCTCCGGCCGTCCTTGCCGCAGGAGCCAAGCCGCTGTCCTTCCAACTCTCGTGGATCAAAAGCATCCAATACGGCGGCTATTTCGCCGGCATTGAGAACGGCAGCTTCAGCAAGTTCGGCATCGAGCCGACCTTCGTATCCGGCGGTCCGAACATCGATCCCATCGGCAATGTCGCGAGCGGCCAGTCGCAGCTCGGCGACCGTCCGATCGGCTCGCTGTTGATCGCGCGCGAAAAAGGCATCCCCATCAAGGTGATCGGCACGGTATTTCAGAAAAGCCCATATGCCGTGATCAGCCTCGCCGAAAAGCCGATCAAGACGGCGCAGGAACTCAAAGGCAAGACGATTGCGGTTTCGACATCGGGCGTGACGTTGGTGCGCCACATGATTGCCGATGCCGGACTGTCGCCCGACGACGTCAAAATGGTTCCCGCATCGCCAGATCCGGCTGCACTCGTGTCCGGTCAGATCGACGGCTATTGCGGCTACGTCACCAACCAGGGCGTCATGCTCGAAACCCGCGGCGTCAAGATCTATGCGCTCAACGCTCAGGACCTCGGCATCCCGGAAACAACCGGCACAATCTACGCCCGCGAAGACTTCCTCCAGAACAACAAGGACGTCGTCGTCAATTTTCTCAAAGGTGCGATACAGGGGTGGCGCTGGGCGCTTGATAATCCGGAGCCGACGGCCAAGCTGATGGTCGATAAATACGGCGCGCCGGGGCTGAACTACCAGGCGCAGCTCACCGAAATCAAGGCCAGCAAGCCCTATATCGACGCAGGCGCCGGCAAGACCAAGGGTCTCCTCGCCATCGACGTGGCGCTCTATGGCAGGATCATCGATGTCTATCGCAAGGCCGGGCTCGTCAAATCAGCCATGACGGCGGAAGAGCTGTGCGATCCGACCTTCATCGACACGGCACTCAGCGCCTGATTCGATGCTCGATCCCCGCGTGTCGCGCGATATCCGGGTCCAGGACGTCACCATGGTCTACCACAGCCATGGCGACAGCGTTATTGCGCTCGAACGAGTCAATATGCATGTGCCCACGGGGCAGTTCGCGTCCATCATCGGACCGAGCGGTTGTGGAAAGTCGACGCTGCTGCGGCTGATCGCCGACATCCTGCAACCGCATTCGGGTCAAGTGACGCTGGGAAGCGATACGCCGCGTGCCGCGCGCCACGACCATGCGCTGGGCTTCGTATTCCAGAGCCCGACATTGTTGCCATGGCGCACCGTCCGCCAGAATGTGGAGCTGCCGCTCGATGTCGCCGGCCGCGACAGCACGCGGCGTTCGGCGCGCTCCACCGACGAGCTGATCGAGCTTGTCGGACTGAAGGGTTTCGAGAAAGCCCTGCCGCATCAGCTCTCCGGCGGCATGCAGCAACGCGTCGCAATTGCCCGGGCGCTGGTGCTGACGCCGGACGTGCTGCTGCTCGACGAGCCTTTCGGCGCGCTCGACGAAATCACCCGCCAGCGCATGAACATCGAAATGCTCCGCATCTGGGCGGAATCCGGAACGACAGCTCTGCTTGTCACCCACTCGATCGGCGAAGCGATCTTCATGTCCGACCAAGTCTATGTGATGAGCGCCCGCCCCGGCCGCATCGTCTCGGTTGTTGACGTGCCGCTGCCGCGGCCGCGAACGCTGGATATGATGCGCAGCCACGTGTTCTTCGACTGTGTCAACCGTGTGCGCGACGGCCTTTTCGGCAAAGAGGAAAGCACCAGCGCGATGAGCCGGCCGCAAGCGGCCGAGGCCTATTAATGCCGGCCGCCATGCCCAGTATCGGCAGCAGGCTCGCCGCCGTGGCGCGCCCGACCGCCACGTTGATCGCGTTGTTGGTCGGTCTCGAACTGCTCAAGCGCGGCGGCCTGCTGCCGGTTTTCGTGCCGGCGCCCTCGCAAGTGTTCAACGAGATTATCGCTTCGCCGCGCCTCGTCACGGCCAATCTCGGGCCCACCGCTTTCAAGGCGACCGTCGGCTTTTTTATCGCGATGGGCATTTCGGTGAGCGCCGGCTCGCTCGCCGTGCTGCTGCGCGGAGCTTATGCGCCAATCTATAATACCAGCGTCACTCTCAACAGCATTCCGATCATCGCCACGGCGCCGCTGCTGGCGCTCTGGATCGGCACCGGCCCGCAGGTGCAAATCGTGATCGCGACCCTCGCCTGCCAATTCTCCATGCTGGTCGGCACCGTGCAGGGGCTGCGGGCAACTGATGCCCGGCAACGCGAGCTGATGCATGTGCTCTCCGCCTCACAATTCCAGACGCTGCGTTACCTGCTGCTACCAAGCGCCATTCCGTATCTTTTCGCCGGCTTCAAGATCGCCGCACCCGCGGCCGTCCTCGGCGCCGTCACTGCGGAATGGGCCGGCGCCGAGCGCGGGCTCGGCGCGATGATGCTCTACGCGCTGTTTTCCTACGACACGCCGAAAGTCTGGCTTTCCGTATTGCTCACTTGCCTGCTCGCGGCCGGCGGCTATGGCATCGTCGCATTGGCCGAAAGGCTCGTCGTCCGTCACGGACGCGAAGTGGAGCTGGCGGACTGAGATGAGCAGACCGGTCGCCACCGTGTTCGCCAGACGCGTTATCATCATCGCCGCGGTCGTTGCCGCGCTCGGCTTGTTTTGGCAGATCGCCGTTACGGGCTTCGGCATCCCGCCCTATATCGTGCCGCGGCCGGTGGCTGTTCTCGATGCTTTCGCCAACGGCTGGTGGCGTATCGCGCGGCATGCCGGCTTCACGCTGAGCGCCGCAGCGCTCGGACTCCTGTCGAGCAGCCTGTTGGCCACGGCGATCGCGATCGGCTTCTCGCTCAGGCCGACATTGGAGCAGGCTTCCATGCCGCTCGTGCTGATCTTCCGCTCGACGCCGGTCGCCGCCGTCGCGCCCATCATGACACTCGTTATCGGACGCGGCATCGGCACGAGTATCGCGGTCGTCACCATTATTTCGTTCTTCCCGATCCTGGTGAATCTTTCGCGCGGCATCGCGGCGACCGATCCAAACGCCGCCGAGCTGCTGCATGTCTATGGCGCAACGCCGCTGCAACAGATGCGGCTCGTACGTTTGCGCTTCGCGCTGCCCTATCTGTTCACCGGGCTTCGAATTTCAGGCTCGAGCGCACTGCTCGGCGCCATGCTGTCGGAATGGATCACCGGCTCGGAAGGTTTAGGCAAGATGATCCTCGACAACAGCGAGATGCGGGAGACCGAGCTGCTTTGGGCAACCGTGCTCACTTCCGTCGTCCTCGGGTTATGCATCTTCTGGTCGACATCGGCGGTCGAGCAACGGTTGCTGCGCTGGAAGGCCTGACGAGCGACAGCCCATGCGCCTTCTCAGCGAACAGGACGTCGAGCGGCTGGTCGATCCGGCTTTGGCTGTCGCCAGCGCCGCCGAGGCCTATCGGCGGCAGTCGAGCGGCGCGCAACCGCCCCCTGGCCGGCTCGATCTGTCGCGGCAGGCGCCGACCGGCAGCGTGCTGGTGCTCGCCGGCCATGGACCCGACGGTCTGTTCTGTTCGAAGAATAATGTACACGTCTATCCGGATGCCGAATCCCGCCAGCGCAACGCTTCGAGCGTGCTGGCGCTGTGGGATACGATCCGGTGCCAGCCGCTCGCGTTGCTTGCGAGCAATGGATTCAATAATCACCGCACGGCCGCGGGGCTCGCCGCCGCCGCCGACAAACTTGCCTCCCCGGCAGCAAAGACGCTTACAATTTTCGGCGCCGGCAAGATCGCTCCCGCCGCGATCCGCTATTTGCACGCCGTGCGTCCATTCGAACGCATCCTGATCATCGGCCGCGGCCCTGCGCGCGCAACCGCTCTTGCGGAAACACTGAAGCGCGAGCCTGCGCTTGCGCAGGTCGACATTGGCGCCGGAAGCAACACCGCAGAGGCGACGCGTGCCGCGGATATCATCGTGACGCTCACCTCCGCCCATGAGCCGGTCTTTTCCGGCCGTGACGTCAAGCGCGGCGCGTTTGTCGTTCTCGCCGGCGCCAACACACCGCGGGCGCGCGAGGCCGACGATGCGCTGATCGCCCGCAGCACGATCCATGTCGACCACCGCGACGGCTGTCTGACGCGCGCCGGCGATCTCGCGATTCCTCTGGCCTCCGGCGTGCTCAAGCCCGAACAGATCGCGGGCGAGATCGGGTTGGTCTTCTGCGCCGCCGCGCCGACGCGCCCGGCGAACGACATTACCGTCTTCAAATCGATCGGCATCATCGCACAGGACATCGCGCTGGCATACGCGCTCTACCAACGCGCGCTGGAGCGCGGCGTCGGCCACGATTTCGACCCGGTCACGGGAGAGATTTCTGCGCGTACCGCCATGCAGTCGGCGGTGTCATGAGCACGCTCCTCCTCGAGAACGGCACGATCCTGACGCTCGATCGGGATGAGCGCATCATCGACAACGGCCATGTCTTCGTTCGCGACAACCGGATCGTCGCGGTCGACGCCGGTCCGTGGCGCGGCGAAGCACCGGAACGGCGCATCGACTGCCGCAACCGGCTGATCGCGCCCGGCCTCGTCAACGCGCATGCTCATTCGCAGTCGAGCACCATGGCGGGCTTCGGCGACAAGCTGAGCCATCCCGCCTTCATGTGGTTGACGCAGGCCCATACATCGCGCCGGACGCCGGATGAAATCCGGCTTGCCGTGCTGCTCACCGCCTATGGGGCGATTACCAGCGGCACGACCGCGATCATCGACCACTTTCCCGGCCAGCGTTTCACCCGCGCCGACATGGAGGCCGTGCTGACGGCCTGGCAGGAAACCGGCATGCGGGTCGTGCTTGGTGCGCGCTTCTTTGACGGCACTTTCGCCGACATCTTTCCGCCAGCGCCGTTTCCGGACGATGTCGCCGTGCACGCCGAGGATTTGCTGAAGCCGCAGCAGCTCGATGAGCTCAGGGACCTGCTCGTCGACATTATTACTGTCTGGGACGGCAAGCCGCGTCTGTCGGTGTTTCCCGCTCCGTCGAACCCCGAGCGGTGCACCAAGGCGGCTTTGGCGTTGTGTGCGGAACTCGCCGAGCGCTTCGACACCGGCATACACACCCACCTCCTTGAGACACGCAAGCAAGCTGACCTTGCGCAGCAGCGCTTCGGCACGACGATCGTGCAGCAACTGGCAAAAATGGGCTTGCTCAGCGATCGCTGGTCATGCGCGCACAGCATCTGGCTGACCGAAGCCGACATCGCCTTAATGGCCGAGAAGCAGGTCACGGCCGTGCTCAATCCCGAGAGTAACGCGCGGCTGGGAACCGGGCTTGCCGATATTCCGGCGCTGCTCCGCGCCGGCGTACCGCTTGCGCTCGGCAGCGACGGCGCCAGCGCCAACGACAATCTGGTGCTGCACGAAGCGATGCGCGCGGTCGCCATGGCTCATCGCGCACAAGAACCGGACCGTTCGACCTGGATCGGTGCGCGCGAGACACTGCGCATGGCGACCACCGGCGGCGCGCGCGCCATGCGGCTGACGGATCTCGGCACGATCGCCGCGGGACAATTCGCCGACGTCACGATCTACCGGCTGGACAAACCTTGGTGGCTGCCGATCAACGACATCGTCTGCCAGCTCGTCTTCGCCGAGACCGGGGCAAGCGTCGATACGGTCATCGTCGACGGCAAGCTCATTATGGACGGCGGCGCCATCAAGACCTTCGATGTCGACGTAATGGCACGCGAAGTGAAGGCCATGGCGGCGTCGCTACGCCGGCGCAATAGCGACCTTTTTACGATCGCTGACAAAATAACAACGACACTGCCGTGAGATGAAGATGCTGGGCTTGCCGCGGCTGTGCATATCACGACACTCACCCGCTCTCGCGCTCCGACCATGGCGTTTCTGCCGTGCGCAGATAGGAAACCCTCAAGGCCGGCTCGAGCTCGGCCGTGTTCTGGAATTGCCTCCTGACGCGCGCGTCCATTTCTTCGCGAATCCGGTTCGCCTTGGCATAGACGACGTCCTCGTCGATCGTGACAAGCCTGCCGTGCTGCAGCACCCATCGGCCGTCGATCATCACATCGGTCAGCGATACGCCGTTCTCGCAATAGACGAGTTGCTTGATCACATCGTTGAGCGGCACGAAGGGATAAGAGTCCATATTCAGGAAAGCGAGATCGGCGGCTTGGCCGGCCTCAATGGCGCCAAGCTTGCCGGCCAGCCCCAGCGCACGGGCGCTTTGCGACGTCGCCGCATGCAGGATCTGCTGCGGCGACGGCCAGGATTCGTAGTCGCGGTCGCTGCGGTTGTGCAAAACGCCGGCGACGCGCATCGTCTCAAACATGTTCTGAGTGTCGTTGCTGCCATTGCCGTCGGTGCCGAGGCCGACGCAGACGCCGCGGCGCAGCATGTCGTCGAAGCGCATGCGCCCCGAGCCGAGCTTGCCGTTGCTCACCGGGTTGTGGATCACGATGGCGCCCCTGTCGGCGACACGGCCGATGTCCTCGTCGGTGAGCCAGACGCAATGCGCCATCGACAGCCGCTCATTGAGCGCGCCGATGCGGTCGAGGTGGGCGACGGGAGAACAGCCGAAGAGCTTGTGGCCTTGCAGGAACTGGCCCTTGGTTTCGCATACATGCATGTGCACCATGATATCGAGCTCGCGGGCCAGTTCGGCACAGCGCTGAAGCTGGGCCACCGAGCAGCGGTGCGGCGCCGACGGGCCGACGATCGGCGTAACCAGATGCGTGCGCTGACGCACGGCAGCGGCAAAAGCGACGAAGTCGTCGAGCGATTCCTTGCCTTCGAGCGCGCTGATGCGCGCGACCTCCTCGCGCGCGCTTGGCGACAAGGTATTGGTGTCGAGGCCGACCGTCGTGTCGTATTGCTGGTCCGACAGCGTCAGCGCCAGCCCGCCGCGCATGCCGGCATCCGCCATCGCGCTCACGGCCTGCAGCGCGCCCATATGCGGACTCGGCGAGCCAGTGTAAAAATGGTCCATCACGCCGGTGCAACCGGTGCGGATCATTTCGATGACGCCAAGCTGCGCGCTCACATAGACGGCTTCATCGGAATATTCGCGCCAGCCGGCGCGGATATATTGGCGCCAGATTTCCAGCGGCAATTGCGCCCACAGGCCCTTGAGCAGGTTCGACGGCGAATGCGCGTGGCCGTTGACCAGGCCGGGCATGACGATGCCACGCGGAAATGCCCGCGTCTCATCGAAACTGCCGTCCGGTCCGCGGCCCGGACCGGCTTCGACAATCGCTCCGTCCTGGACGATCAGATAGCCGGGCTGCCACACATCCATGCGGCCATTGGCGGTCACGACGATTGCGGCCGAAATCTTGATTCTCATGCGTCCCTTCGTTCAAAGAATTATCCGGATCACCGGACTCGAATATCGCAAGTTTTATCGGGAAGACAATGCAAACCTCCGGGCCGCGCATTTCGTGGTCGCCATTGTCGGCCGCAAATCCGAAATCCACTCGCCGGCGCGATCTTCACGACGCGAGCGAGTGCGACATGATCGTCATACCCGCAGAGGAGATTGCCTGAGAGTGTCCGCCAAAAGCACAACAACAGCCGCGCGCATCGCCGATCAGCTTGCATCATGCGGTGTCCGGCTCGTCGCCAGCCTTCCCGACAACTGGGTGATGGACGTCATCAAGACGATCGACCAGGACGATCGCTTCGTCCACGTCGCCGTCAATCGCGAAGAATCCGCGATCGGGCTCTGTTCCGGCGCCTATATGGGCGCGATGGGATCGGCCGCGCTGATGGGCGCGTCGGGCCTCATGACCATCATCTACGCCGTGACCAAGATCAACTACACCTACGAAATTCCGCTATTCCTGATGGCGACCTTGCGCGGCCAGGCGGGCGACCACCACAAGCACCACGTCTCTAACGGACTTTATTTGCTGCCGGTGTTGAACGCGATCAACATGCCGTATCAGATCATAGACAAGCCCGAAGAGATCGACCTCATTTCGCGATCGTACCGCCACACGCGAACCTATGCGCGGCCGATGACCGTCCTGTTCACACGGGATCTGCTGCGGGGGGCGCACTGATGCAATATGTCGAATGCTTCCGCGCGCTGGCACGACATCGCACGAATGAGATCGTGGTCGCATCGGCGGGCAATTCGTGCCAGGCCTGGTGGGCGGCAACGCACGACATTGATGCAAGTTTCTATCTCGATGCCTCGATGTCGCTCTCCACGATGTTTGCCTCGGGCCTCGCGCTGGCGCAGCCCGGCCTGAAATTCTGGGCCTTCATGGGCGACGGCGCCTTCGTCATGAATCCCGGAATGTTAATGGTGGAGCGGCAGATGAACCTGCAAAACCTCACGCATTTTGTGGTTTCGAACCGCGCTTACGGTGGCACCTCGAACGCCGACCTGCCTAACCGAGGGGATATCGATTACGCCGCGCTCGCGCGTTCCATGGGACTCGAACGGATCTTCGAGTTCTCGACGATTGAAGCGCTGGAGCGTGATTTTCCGGCGCTGAAGGCTTCCAATGCGCCGGGACATACCTTTGTCGTCCTCGAGGTCGAGCCGTTTTCGGAGCAAGATCAGCAACAACTCGAATCGCCGCCGTTCGACGGTCCCGAGCTGAAATTCCGCTTTGGCCGCCATCTCGAGAGTCTCACCGGCGCCGATATTTTCGGCTATCGGATCTGATGCGCAGAATCCCGAAATATGAACGAGAGGTGGGCGATGCCGAAAACCGTCGATCTCGTCATTAGGGGCGGCGCCGTCGTCTCTCCGCGGCAAATTCAGGACGAATCGATCGCGGTCGATCAAGGCCGCATCGTCGCGGTTGGCGACGACTCCGAAATGCCGCCCGCGCGCGAGACCGTCGACGCGTCCGGTCTGCACGTGATTCCGGGCGCCATAGATGTGCATGTGCATTTTCGCGAGCCGGGCTTCGCGCACAAGGAGACATGGGCGACCGCCACTCAGGCGGCCGCTGTCGGCGGCATCACGACCGTCTTCGACATGCCCAATACCAATCCGCCGACAGCCAGCGTCTCGGCAGTCGAACAAAAACTTGCAATCGCCGCGCGGCAGGCGATCGTCGATTTCGGTGTGTATGGCGTTCTCGCCGATCACAATCTTGATCAGCTGCGCGCCATGAAAGATGCCGGCGCGGTCTCGTTCAAGCTCTATATGGGAAGCGAAAACCCGCTTGTTCCCTGCCCGCACGACGGCGCAATTCTGGAAGCGTTCGACATTCTCGCGGATCTCGGTCTTCGTTGCACCGTGCATGCGGAGAGCACGCCGATCTTGACCTGGCGCGGCGCGAAGCTGATGCGCTCTGGCCGGACTGATGCCGCAGCGCACCTCGAACAACACAGCGACATCGCTGCCGTCGAGGCGGTAAGCCGGACGGGCATTTTTGCGGAGTGGACCGGCTGCAAAGTACACATTGCGCACGAAAGCACACGTTATTCACTTCCGCACATTCGCTTCGCCAAAAGCCGCGGCGTGGACATGACCGTCGAGACCTGTCCCCACTATTTGTTGCTGACAACGGATGACGGGAAACGATTGGGCGATAACTTTCTCCGCGTGAAACCTCCGGTGCGCGAACCTGGCCATCAAAAGGCGCTATGGGACGCGTTGATGGACGGAACCATCGATATCATCTCGACGGACCACGCTCCGCATTTGCCGAAAGAGAAAAGTAGCGAAAAAATTTGGGATTGCGCACCCGGCTTCCCCGGTGTCGAGACTTCAATGCGACTGATGCTGACGCAGATAGCGTGCGGGCGCATGACCCTCTGCGATTACGTGCGAATGGCATGTTTTATGCCGGCAAAAGCTTTCGGCCTCTATCCGCGCAAGGGTACGTTGGCTGTCGATGCCGATGCCGACATCGTGCTGATCGACATGCAACAACGCGGAATCATACGCTGCGCAGATTTGCACTCGATCGGTAATGCGACCCCTTTCGAGGGCTTCGTCACTGTCGGCTCGCCTGTCAGAACGATCGTGCGCGGCCGCACTGTTGCAATTGACGGCCGCCCGGTAGGCGTGCCCGGCTGGGGCCGCAACGTCGTGCAAATATCATGATCGTGATCGCCAAAACGGCCGCCGCGCCTGCTGTCGCCGTCACCGACCGGCGAGACGTTCAGATGAAAGGCGGCGCCAATCTCAAGTTTTCTCTCGCCGGCGCCTTCATGCAAGAGCCCCCGCGCATATTTTGAATGAGACGTTGCGCCGATCACACGATCAGCATTTTTCAAAGGTAGTCCCGCGAGCGGCGGCCGATAGCGGGACCGCCTCTAATCGGATCAATTGTGCTCGCTGGGACCCATGATCACGATGCCCTCGGTCGCCTCGATGTGCCGGACGAAAACATATTTGTCTTCGCGGCCGTCGGAATGCTTGCGCTTGACGTCGCGGCGGCTCGATGCATCGACTTTGGCAACAATGATGAAAGGCTCATCCGCGGCAAGACCCCGCTGGCAGAGCGCGTCGAATTGTTCCAGTGTGCGCGCGGTAAAAGCGCAATCGATGCCCGCGCCGCGGGCAATTTTTTCGAGATCGACGCGGCCCGCGGTATGGGTCGGCGGGCCGCCGATCGATTGATAGCATTGATTGTCCCAGATCACGACCAGAAGGTTCTTGGGCTGCTCGTTCGCAAGCGTCGCCATAATGCCGAGGTTGAACATCATGCCGCCGTCGGTATCCAACGATACGACGCGGCGATGCGGCAGGCCGACGGCGAGGCCGAACGCCTGCGGCGTCACGCAGCCGAGCTGCTGCTGGAACAGGCTCGCCTCGCGCATGTGGGGCGCGGCGTTGTACCATTCGTCGACGCTGGCCCCGAGCGAGAGGATGACCAACTCGTTCTTGAGTTTCCTGGCAAAAGCCTGCATGCACTCGAAGCGGGTCATCAGCGCACCAAGTTGCCTGTCAGCGCGACGGCGGAGTGATAATAAGAGGCATAGGACAGCGAAAACGCGCCCGCGATGGCCTCATTGATTTTTTTCGTTTCGTCAACCACGCGGTAGGGAACACGCATCGCCTGCAACAAGGGCTCCATGGTCATGGCGTGCGGCACGGCCCACCAGTTGTTCTCGCCGAAGTCGCCGCGATAGCTCATCAACATCACAACAGGGATGCCGGCGCCCATGCCCATGCGGGCAAGCGGTTCTATAGCGGCGCGCAGGCCGGAGTTCTCCATCACCAGCACGGCGCGCTTGCCCGACAGAAAGAGGCCACCGCATATCGCAGCCCCTTCGCCCTCGTTGGTCACGCGGATGGTGCGCAGATCCGAATCGGCATCGAGCGCGGGGTACAGCTCCTTGAACAAGGAGTCCGGCAGGTAGCACACGACGCTGACCCCGGCCGACTTCAGCGCCGCGATGACCGCATCAACCGCTTCTTGCTTCATGTGAACCTCGATGGCCTAACGGGTCAGCTCGACGGCGGCGGTGGTGTATAGCGAAATGCACTCCGGCCCCAGCACACCATCGATCACCTGAAGGTCCCAGCCGACCATTTCCGCGAATTTCTCGACCGTATAGTCCTTGAAGTTGAAGGCGAGCTTCGCGGTCTTGTTGATGTCCTTGTTGCGGGCGCCGATGACCATCGTCTTGATGCCGGAATTGAGAACGGCCCCGCAGCACATCGGGCACGGCTCGCAGGTGCAGTAGAATACGGCTTCCGGGATATAACGGCGCCCGAGCTTCTGTGTCGCCAGGCCGATAGCCAATGTCTCGGAGTGCGCCGTCGTGTTGCACAGGCCGACCTTCAGGCTTCGGGTGCTCACGACCACTTTGCCGTCGACGACGACTGCGGCCCCAAAAGGCTGCTCGCCGAGCGCGGCGCCCGCCTTCGCCTCGTCAATGGCTATCCGCATGAAGGCTTCGTGTTGAGCTGACATTTGTAGCTCCATTGCTTGAGCGAGGATCCCGCCGGGTACAGGGACAGAGCCGCCCTTCGTCGGTCGACCGGCGCCATATTTGGCAGAGGACGCGGGATGCGCACAGTGGCTGATTTGAGATTGGCTTGTTGCCGTCCCGGCAACAAGCTTCGGTCGGTTCGGACGGCTATTGCCCGTCCAGGGCCAGGATGGCATTCGCGAGCATAGCGGAGAAAGCTGCCGGCGCCGCCGGCAAATGCGCCTTGGCGCGCGTGACCACAAGCAATTTACGTGCGCGCAACAGGGGATCGGTCAGCGGCACGAAGACCAGCTTTTTTCGTTCGACCTCGACCTGCACGCCGACCCGCGTCTGGAAGCTCACGCCGAGCCCGCGCGCGGCGAATTCGGCCATCAGTTGAATGGAGTTGGTCGTCGACGCAGGCCGCAGTTGCGTCGACCCCTGCGCCAGCGCGGCTTCAAGCGACGACCCGAGCGTCAGGCTGCCGTCCGACAGGATGACCCGGTCGCTCGCAAAATCCGCCAACCGCGCGGTACGTTTGCCGGCCATGGGATGTGCCGGATTGACCACTGCGCCCAGGTTGACGGTGGCGCTTGCCTGCCGCCGCACCGCTTTCGGCACCGGCCCGTCGAAGCCCACGGCCACGTCGCATTCGGCGCGTGCGACGGTGTCGAAGGCAGCCCGCGAGTCCGTTATCGATATCGCGATCGTGATGTCCGGATGCAGCTTCCAGAATTTCGCAGCGACATCCGGCAGCAGGCCCCGTGCAATGCTTTCCACGGCGGCAATCCGCACCGCGCCCCGGCGCAGACCTTTGAGATCGTCGATGAAGGCTTTTGCGCGCTCGAGTTCGGATACGCTGGTGCCGGCATGATAGACGAGGATTTCGCCGGCGCTCGTTAGCTTCAGCCGCTGCTTGGCGCGTTCGAACAGGGGCGCGCCGAGCTCATCCTCCAGGTGCTGAATGGTGCGGCTGATCGCCGACGGCGCGGTGTTGAGCGCTTGCGCCGCGCGCCGAATTGAACCGAACCGCGCCACCATCTGAAAGTAGTGCAGACGCGTCGATACTAGCCCTAGTCGTTGCAGCGTCATCCGCGCCCCGCGCGATGTCCTTGCTCAGGAATGCTCCAGAAACGCGCGCGTTTGTGCGCCATCGAGCGTCCATATCAGAATGTGCAGCAGATTTGTTGCTATTAAGGCAACACCATGGGCGCAAATTGCCGCTATCGCATCGATAGTGCGTTTGGCATCCTGATTTTGACGAACCTGTCGGCGGAGGTCACGGGCATATTGGCAGGAGAAGGATTTGTCTCAGGAAGTCGCACGCATTTCGCCGGACAAGCTCCCCATCATCGACATTGGCGGCCTCTCCAGCAGCGACCTCGCGGACCGGAAAGCCGTCGCCGAAAAGCTGAACGCGGCGTGTCGCGACAAGGGCTTCTTCTACATCGTCAACCACGGCATCGAGCCGGCATTGATGGCGTCGGTTTTCCGCGAGGCCGAAATCTTCTTCGCTTTAAGTGAGACCGAAAAGCTCGACATCGCCATGGCCAAGTCGAAGGCCAATCGCGGTTACGAGCCGCTCAAGGCGCAGACCCTGGAGCCCGGCTCGCCGCCTGATCTCAAAGAGGGCTTCTATATCGGCCCCGAGCATAAACCGGACGACCCCCGCGTCCTGCGCGGCATGTTCAATCACGGGCCGAACCAGTGGCCCGCCAGCCTGCCGAGCTTCCGCAAGACGATGGAAGACTATTACAGCGCGATGCGTTCGCTCGGGGTGCGGCTGATGCGCGGCATGGCGCTGTCCCTCAACGTCGCTGAGGACTATTTCGATAGGTATTGTTACGACCCTATGGCGCAGCTACGTCTGCTGCATTACCCGCCCCAGCCAGCAAGCGGACCAGCAGGACAAAAAGGTGCGGGCGCGCATACTGACTTTGGGGGGATCACCCTTCTGAAGCAGAGCGATGTCGGTGGGCTGCAGGTGTGGGACAACTCGCGCGACGGCTGGCTTCATGCCGACCCCGTTCCCGAGAGCTATGTCGTCAATCTCGGAGACATGATGGCGCGCTGGACCAACGGTCTTTATCGATCCACCCGCCATCGCGTCATCAACGCTTCCGGCCGCGAGCGCTATTCGGTGCCGTTCTTTTTCAGCGGCAACTATGCGCACCTCGTCGCGTGCATTCCGTCGTGCCTGGCGCCCGGCGAGACGCCGAAATATCCACCGATCACGGTCGAGGAGCACTTCCGGTCCATGTACGCCAAGACTTACGCCAAAACCGCATAACCTGTTCCCGGTGACGATGTGAGTGTCCTTGCAACAGCGCCGAAACATCGTCTCGCAGCGGCATGGATGCGAACCGGTCGCGCCCCTTTCGAAACCCCACCAACGACACGCGCTTCCATCATCGGAAACGGAGATTCAAAATGTCCCTGAACACCTTCTGGCGCGGCACCGCTGCTGCAGCGTTTGTCGCCGCCGCCACGCTTGTCGCGCCGACGGCGGCCTTTTCCGCCGAGAAGGTGACCTTCCTGGTCAGCTGGCTGCCGGGCGGCGATGAAGCGCTGGCCTATGTCGCCGCGCAGAAAGGTTTGTTCGCCGCGGAGGGGCTGGACGTCACCATCATGAGTGCGAGAGGTTCTTCCGACGTCGTGACCAAGCTCGCGAGCGGCGTCGCGGATATCGGCGAAGGCGGCCTCGCGGGTCTGCTCCAGGCGCGCGCCAAGTCCGACGTTCCGGTGAAGGCGGTCATGTCGATCTTCACCAAGCAGCCTGACTCGATCTTCACGACCGAAGGATCTGGCATCAAATCGTTGCAGGATCTGGTCGGCAAGCAGGTCGCAACCGCAACCTTCACCTCTTCGAACGTGGTGTGGCCGCTGATCCTGAAGAAAAACGGCATCGACCCCGACAAGATCACCCTCACCAAAGTCGATCCGGGCGCGCTCGCGCCGATGCTGGCCACCGGCAAAGCGGACGCCACCATCAATTGGTCGACGGTCGCTCCTCTCTTCGACAAAGCGCTGTCGGAAAGCAGCAAGAAGCTGGTCATCCTGCCCTGGTCAAAATACGGCTTCGAAGGTTACGGTCTTTCCATCTTCGCCTCGGATAAGACGATCAAGGAACGGCCGGAGGTTCTGCGGAAATTCCTGAAGGCCTACGTCGAGGCCGCAGAGATGGCGGCCAAGGATCCCAAGATCGCGGCGACGTCGATCAAGGCGATGGTGCCGGAACTGAACGCCGACGTGGCGGAACAGCAGTTCGCGGCGACACTGCCTTTGACCTTCAACGAGATCAGCAAAAAAGACGGCTTGGGCCATTTCGACAACGCGCTCCTCGCCAAAACCTGGGAATGGACGGCCAAGTCGCAGAACCTGCCGTTGGACAAGATTGACCCGGAAAATGCCGTGGATCGCTCGTTTTATCCGCAATAGACGAAACGACCCGCGGTGAGCGTGAGCGGTGCGCGCCTGACGGCGTCGTTCCTCAGATGGTGTATATGACCGGCCCCGTCATCCGACTGAACGATGTTTCCCAGGTTTTCGGAAAGCATAACGGCGCCGTCACGGCCCTCGCCGGTGTCAGTTTCGAAATCGGCCGGCATGAATTTGTCGCCATCGTCGGCCCGTCGGGATGCGGCAAGTCGACATTGCTGCGGTTGATCGCCGGCCTGGTCAAGCCGACATCGGGCAACGTCGAAATCTACGGCATGCCGGTGACCGAACCGCGTGACGAAATCGGCATCGTCTTCCAGCGTCCGACGCTGCTGCCCTGGTTCGACGTTCTCGGCAACGTCACGTTTCCGCTGCGCCATAAATATGGTCGCGTATCCGAGAGCGAGCGCGAGCAGGCGAAGGACCTGTTGAGCCTCGTCGGTCTCGCCGACTTCGCGCATAACCGCGTCGACGAGCTGTCCGGCGGCATGCAGCAACGCGTGGCGATCGCCCGCGCGTTGCTGCACGACCCCGACATTCTTCTGATGGACGAGCCGTTCTCGGCGCTCGACGCGCTGACGCGCGACCAGATGAGCTTCGATCTGCTGCGGATCTGGAGCGAGAGGCCCAAGACGGTGATTTTCATCACGCATTCAATCCAGGAGGCGCTGCTGTTGTCCGATCGAGCCATCATCATGTCGAAACGTCCCGGCAGCGTGCGGGAAATCAAAGACGTCGATCTGCCGCGCCCGCGCACCGTGGCGACGCTGTCGGACCCGCATTTCGCCGCCATGTCGAACCATCTCCGCAGTCAGCTGCTCGAAATCAATGCCTTCTAGCGCCTCCAATTCCGTCTGGCGGCGCGTCCTGTCGTTTATGGATAAGTTGACGCCTGCTCTCACCTTCGTGGCGGTCATCGCGGTCTGGGAGATCGCCTGCCGCGTTTTCAGGATACCGGTCTTCCTGCTGCCGGCGCCGAGCGTCATCGTCAATGCGGCTTTCGATCAACAAGCCGGCATATGGCTCGGCAATATCTGGGCGACGCTGCGCGTGGCAATCGCGGGCTATGTCGTGGCCATCGCCGTCTCGATTCCGCTTGCTGTCGCGCTCGTGTCCTACCGTTTTCTCTCGCGCACGCTCTATCCGGCGCTTGTGGTCATCCAGACCACGCCGATCGTCGCGATCGCGCCGATCATCGTGGTCACGCTTGGATCGTCGGACCTGCCTCGCGTCGTCATCACGTTTCTGATCACGTTTTTCCCCATTGTCGTTTCGACCGCGACGGGCCTTGAAGCGACGCCGCCCGAACTGATCGAATTGTCGCGTTCGCTCAAGGCGGGTCGCGTGCGCGAGATGCTGCACATCCGCCTGCCTTACGCGGTGCCGTACATCTTCAGCTCTTTGAAAATTGCGACGACCCTTTCCGTAATCGGCGCCGTCATTGCCGAATTTGTGGCGGCAGAACGCGGCCTCGGATTCTACATCATGTTCTCGACCTCGCTGTTCGAGATGCCGAAGGCCTTTGCCGGCCTCGTCGTGCTCGTGACGCTCAGCATGCTGTTTTTCTGCGTCCCGAAAGCGGTCCAGGCGTGGCTGTTTCCCTGGTCCCTGCCGAAATCGAACCGGTGAAGGCGGCGATGTGCATGAACCGGGAACACGATGAGACGACGACAATAGGTGCGACTGGCCGCCGCCAATGTTCCGCCTGGCAAATTTGAACAGGTCAGCGGATCGTTCGCACAAGAAGTGGCGGCAGATCGATGAGCGCGATCATCACGTCGTCATTCGTGACCAGACCAGACGGGACGCGCCGCTTCTGCGCTTATTCGCGAAACATCTGTTCTGCAGTGCGGCGGCCTGTGCTTGCTGGAGCGGAGAACTTGGCCTCATGGTGTGCGCCATACTGTCGGCCATATTCCTTACGGACGTCATCGGGCAGACTTCCTTGCGGACGTCATGGGGCAGACGCTTCCGCGCACTGTAGTTGCCCCGGCTATCCCGACGTAACGTGACCATCCGCAAAACGCGCTTGTGGGTCGCCTTGTGTACTTGGCGGCTTCTTAATTGATGAGCGTCTGCAGAAAGGCGCGGTATTTCCGCACGCCCTTGGAGGGGCTGGTCGGAGTGGCAGGATTTGAACCTGCGACCCCCTCGTCCCGAACGAGGTGCTCTACCAGGCTGAGCCACACTCCGACACTGCCCCTTGGAGCATGATCTGTTTCCGAACCGGGATCGCTCTCGGATCACGTCCGAGGGCTCTTCGGGATCATGCTCGCACGACAGGCGCGGCTTATACCGAGCCCTTTCCGGGGCTGCAAGCATAGGCTGATGCCTATATTGCTCGAGCATGATCTTTTCCGGAAACTGGATCCCGCTTTTCGGGATCATGCTCTATCCGCTTGCGCCGGCTCGTTATTTAGGCACTGTTTCGGCCCCATGACAGCCCCCATGACAGCCCCCGGGACAGCCCCTTTGATACCACGCCTGGCGCCGCCCTGCGCCGCCACGACCGCGGAAGCGGCGCGTATTTTGGCGGCCGGCGGGCTTGTCGCCTTCCCGACCGAGACCGTCTATGGGCTCGGCGCCGATGCCACCAACGGCGCCGCGGTGGCGCGGCTTTACGAGGCCAAGGGCCGGCCGTCGTTCAATCCATTGATTGCTCACGTGACGGATGCGGCAGCGGCGCGGCGGCTCGCGCGTTTCGGCGCCGATGCGGCGCGGCTCGCGGACGCGTTCTGGCCGGGGCCGCTGACCCTGGTGCTGCCGAAGGCGGACGGCTGCACCGTGAGCGAGCTTGCGACCGCGGGCCTCGATACGATCGCGGTGCGGGTGCCGCGCCATGCCGTGGCGCAGGATCTGCTGAACGCGTTCGGCCGGCCGATCGTCGCGCCATCGGCAAACCGTTCGGGACATGTCTCGCCGACCACGGCGGCGCATGTGCTTGCCGACCTGTCCGGCCGCATCGATCTCATTGTCGACGGCGGCGCCACCGCGGTCGGCGTCGAATCCACCATCGTCGCCTGTCTTGACGGGTCTTTTGGCGAGCCGTCGCTGCTGCGCCCCGGCGGCGTGCCGCGCGACGACATCGAGCGGGTGCTGGAGCGTCCGCTCGCGGAAGCCGCAGCCGGGATCGCGGTCGAGGATGCGCCGCTGGCGCCGGGCATGCTCGCCTCGCATTACGCGCCGCATACCCGCATGCGGCTCAATGCGCGGAACCTCGAGGCGGGCGAAGCGCTGCTCGCATTCGGGCCTGTCTCGGTGAAGGGCGCGCAGAATGCAGTGAAGATATTGAATCTCTCCGCGCGCGGCGACCTCATCGAGGCGGCGGCCAACCTGTTCTCGCATCTGCGGGCGCTGGATGCGGCCAAGGCGGCGATGATCGCAGTGATGCCGCTGCCGCAGGACGGCCTGGGTGAAGCGATCAATGACCGCCTGCAGCGCGCCGCGGCTCCACGCTGACGGATGCCGCGCCGATTATGTCGCCTTCCTGAAGCCGAATTGATCGACTACATTCTTGTCCGTGGGAGCATGATCTTTTCGAAAACCGGTTCCCGCGTTTCGGGATCATGCTTATTCGTGGGAGCATGATCTTTTCCGAAAACCGGTTCCCGCTTTTCGGGATCATGCTCTGAAAGCAAATCCGCAAACGGAAACGCCCCATGCTCGACAGGCCGGACAACACGCCCGCGAAAACCATCAGCCCCGAACTGCTCGCCCGCTTCGCGGCGATCGTCGGCGAGAAATTCGCCATCACCGATCGAGAGGCGCAGGCGCCCTATCTTGTCGAGATGCGCGACCTGTTCCGCGGCCATACGCCCGTCGTGCTGCGGCCGGGCTCGGTCGCCGAAGTCGCGGCGATCCTCAAGCTCGCCAACGAGACCAAGACCGCGATCGTGCCGCAGGGCGGCAATACCGGCCTCGTCGGCGGACAGATTCCGCATCACAACGAGATCGTGCTGTCGGTGAACCGGCTCGACCGTATCCGCGAAGTCGATCCGACCTCGAACACCATCACGGTGGAAGCCGGCGTCACCCTGCAGCGCACGCGCGAGGCCGCGGCCGAGGCCGACCGGCTCTATCCGCAATTGCTGCCGTCTGAAGGCACCTGCACCATCGGCGGCAACCTTTCGACCAATGCGGGAGGCACGGCGGCGCTGGCGCACGGCATCGCGCGCTCGCACGCGCTCGGGCTCGAAGTTGTGCTCGCCGATGGCCGCGTGCTCAACAATCTCAACAAGCTGAAAAAGGACAATACCGGCTACGACCTGAAGAACCTGTTCATCGGCGCCGAAGGCACGCTCGGCATCATCACCGCCGCCGTGCTGCGCCTCGTGCCGCGGCCGCGCGCGATCGAGACCGCCTTCATCGGCGTCGCCTCGCCGGAGGCGGCGCTTAAGCTGTTGATGCTCGCGCAAACACGCGCGGGCAACGACATTACCAGCTTCGAGATCATGACCCGGAGCGGCATCGAGCTGGTGCTCGCCAACGACTCAGTGAGCCGTGATCCGCTGGCCGAAAAGTACGACTGGTACGTGCTGATCGAGCTCTCCTCGCAGGACGCCGTGGGCGCGCGGCTCATCCTCGAGGAGATCCTCGAGAAAGGTATG
>DATJLN010000093.1:0-183376 GCA_035509535.1 Xanthobacteraceae bacterium
ATGTCCTTGTCGCGCACCAGCGCGCGGAACAGCGGCAGCGTGGTGTCGATGCCGTCGACGACGAATTCATCGAGCGCGCGCTTGAGCCGCATCAGGCATTCGCCGCGCGTCTTGCCGTGGACGATGAGCTTGCCGACGAGTGAATCGTAATAGGGCGGGATCGTATAGCCGTGATAGACGGCGGAATCGATGCGCACGCCAAGGCCGCCGGGCGGGTGATAGTGCACGATCTTGCCGGGCGAGGGCCGGAACGACACCGGATTCTCGGCGTTGATGCGGCATTCGATGGCGTGGCCGTGGAATTTCACGTCGCTCTGGGTGAGGCCGAGATCGTTGCCGGCGGCGACGCGGATCTGTTCGAGTATCAGGTCGATATCGGTGATCATCTCGGTCACCGGATGCTCGACCTGAATCCGGGTATTCATCTCGATGAAATAGAATTGGCCGTTTTCGTAGAGGAATTCGACGGTGCCGACGCCGAGATATTTGATCTTGCGCATGGCGGCGGCAACGACCTCGCCGATTTCGTTGCGCATTTGCACGTTCAGCGCGGGCGAGGGGCTTTCCTCCCATACTTTCTGATGCCGCCGCTGCAAGGAACAGTCGCGCTCGCCGAGATGGATGGCGCGGCCCTTGCCGTCGCCGAGCACCTGAATCTCGATGTGGCGCGGCCGCTCGAGATATTTCTCGACATAGATGGTGTCGTCGCCGAAAGCCGCGCCGGCCTCGGCGCGCGCCGCGGCCAGCGCCGGGCCGGCTTCGGCTTCGCTGCGCACGACGCGCATGCCGCGGCCGCCGCCGCCGGCCGCCGCCTTGAAGATCACCGGATAGCCGATGTCGCCCGCCAGTTCCTGCGCCTGCGCGTCGGAGGTCAGCCCGCCGTCGGAGCCCGGCACCACCGGAATGCCAAGCTCCTTGGCGGCGCGCTTGGCGGCGATTTTGTCGCCCATCAGGCGGATGTGTTCGGGCCGCGGCCCGATGAAGTGCAGGTTGTGCTCGCCGAGGATCTCGGCAAAGCGCGCATTCTCCGACAGGAAGCCATAGCCGGGATGCACGGCATCGGCGCCGGTGATCTCGCAGGCTGCGAGCAGCGCGGGGATATTGAGGTAGCTGTCTTTCGCCGGCGGCGGCCCGATGCAGACGCTTTCGTCGGCGAGCCGCACATGCATTGCCGCTTCATCGGCGGTCGAGTGCACGGCAACGGTGGCGATGCCGAGCTCCTTGCAGGCGCGCAGCACCCGCAATGCGATCTCTCCCCGGTTGGCGATCAGAATTTTGTCGAACATCGCGAGCGGCGCCGCATTATTCGATGATCATCAAGGGTTCGCCAAACTCGACCGGCTGGCCGTTTTCGACGAGGATCTGCGTCACCGTGCCGGAGCGCGGCGCCGGAATCTGATTCATCGTCTTCATGGCCTCGATGATGAGGAGCGTGTCGCCGGCCTTCACTTGGCTGCCGACATCGGCGAAGGGTTTTGCACCCGGCGCCGGCGCGAGATAGGCGGTGCCGACCATCGGCGAGGTGACCGCGCCCGGATGCTGCGCCGGATCGGCGCTGGCCGCGGGTGCGCCCGGCGCCGGCGCGGCCGGCGCTTCCGCAGCCCAGGCGCGTCCGGCGGGGACGGCGGCATGGCGCGCGACGCGTATCGAGGTGCCGTCGCGCTGATACTCGATCTCGGTAAGGCCGGTTTCGTCGAGCAGCTTCGCCAGTTCGCGGATCACATCGTGATCGACGGCGGGCGAATCCGAATCAGTATGGGTCCCGGGCTTGCGCGCCACGACTACTCCTTGGTCTGCTCGATCACTTCTTCGCACTGATCAGGCGGGCGAGCCCGTCGATGGCGAGCGCATAGCCTTCGATGCCGAAGCCGCAGATGACGGCGCGCGCGACTTTGGACACATAGGAATTGTGCCGGAATTCCTCGCGCTTGTGGATATTGCTGATATGGACCTCGATCACCGGCGTTTCCATGATCATCAGCGCATCGAAGATGGCAATCGACGTGGTGGTGAAGCCCGCCGGATTGAGGAGGAGGCCTGAGGCCTTTTCGGCGTGCGCCTCCTGGATCCAGTCGACGATCTGGCCCTCGTGATTGGATTGCCGGAACACGACGGCAAGGCCGTGCCGCTGCGCCGTCGCTTGGCACAGTTTCTCGACATCGGCGAGCGTCGCATGGCCATAGATGTGCGGCTCGCGCGTGCCGAGCAGATTGAGATTGGGTCCGTTGAGGACGTAAACGGTCTTCGACATCGGCGAGGGCTGAACCGGCTCACGGCGCGGGCGGATGGCCCAGGCCGGCTGCGTTTATAGGGAAGGCTCTCGCAAAGGGGAAGCCGGAACGCCCAAAAGGGCGAAACCAGCCGGCGGGATTTTCCCAATGCCGGCTTGGCTCGGTTCTTCCGATCCGGCGGCCGGCTATTTCTGGTCGGCGGCGGCTTTGCCGGGGCTCTGGCCGGCGGCCGCGTCGGGATTGAGCTTCTTCTTCAGTTCGTCGAGGCCGACCGCGCCGACGACGACTTCATCGCCGACCACATAGGTCGGGGTGCCGCTGACCCCGAGCAGGTCGGCAAGCTTCATGTCTTCGTCGATGGTGGTCTTCACCTCGGGGCTGTTCATGTCCTTTTCGATGCGGGTCATGTCGAAGCCGACTTCCTTGGCGACGGCGAGCGCGCGCGTCTTGTCGGCGGCGCCGCGGCCGCCGAGCAGCTTCTGGTGGAATTCGATGTATTTCTTGCCGGTCGGATCCTGCATGCGGGCGGCGACCGCGACATGCGCCGCTTCGACCGAGCCGTCGCCGAGCACCGGGAATTCCTTGAGCACGAAGCGCAGATTCGGATTGCTGTTCAACAGGCTCATCATGTCGGGCAGCGCGCGCTTACAGAACGCGCAATTGTAGTCGAAAAACTCGACCATGGTGACATTGCCCTGCGGATTGCCGAGCACGACCTCATGCGGCGAATTGAACAGGGTCGCCTTGTTGTCCTTGATCGTCATACGCGCCTTTTCGGCGTCGGCTTCCTTCTGGCGCTTGTCGAGCGCATCGAGCGCGTCCTGAACGATTTCGGGATGCGCGGCGATGTATGCCTTGACCAGCACGCCGATCGCCTGCTGCTGCTCGGGCGTGAAGGCCTTGAGCGCGGGGCTGTCGGCGACGGGCGTTGCCGCCGGGGCTGCCATCGCCGCGGGCGTTGCCGTCGCCGCCGGCGCAGCGGTGGTTTCGGCCAAGGCCGGCCGGACGACCGGCTGGACGAGCAACGCTGCCGCCGCAGCGAGGCCGGTCAGAAACACGGTATGACGGGGCGCCGAGATCAGATTCCTCATTGTGACTGTCCTGCTGATGAATTCGTCGAGTTCACTTGAAACTTGAAGAGCGGGTTGCTGTGCTGGTTCCTATTGTAGGCGACAATGTCGTCGGCGCGCACCCAGCCGGGCGAGCCGACCGGAAAGCGCAGCTTCGCCCGATCGGCCAGTTCGCGCGCGGTCTTGTTGTCGCCGCGGGCGAAGGCGGCCTGGGCCGAGGCGAGATCGGCATCGGCGAGGTCGTTCTTGCGACCAAAGGCCATGGCGAGCGTCGTATAGGCGTCGGCGGCTTCCGGTTCCTTGAGCAGGGCCGCGCGCAGGATCGGGATCGCTTCTTCGGCCATTTTGGGGTTGTTGGTGGCGACGAGCGCCTGCGCCAGCAAGATCTGGATCAGCGCCGGATCCGGCGCAAGCTGCACCGCGCGGCGCAGCGGCGCGATCGCATCGGCGGGACGCCCGCCCTCGAGCAGCGCCTGGCCCTTGAGCTCGTAGAAATACGGATAGTTCGGCATTGCCGCGATCAAGCCGTCGATCTGTGGAATGGAACTCTGCAGGCCCAGGAACCGGTAGGCTGAGATCGCGCGCGCGTAGCGCGCCGGGAGGCTGGTGTCGCTCATCGGATAATGCGTCAGCACCACGTTCGGGCGCTCGGTGAAGCCGTAAAGCTTCGCCCGCATCAGGTCGTGGCGGAATTGCAGTTCCGGCGGGTCCTTCTTGTCCCAATACTGGTTGTGCACCAGCGTCGCCAAAGCATCCATGCGCTCCTGCGGCATCGGATGGTTCTGCGCGTAGGGATTGGCGCCATGCGCCGAGAACAACGAATCGTCGGCGAACCTCTTGAAGGTGTCGTACATGCCCTTGGCGGACTGGCCGGACATGGTCAGGAAACGCACGCCGGCGCGGTCGGCCGCTTCTTCCTGGGCGCGCTGGTAGGACAATAGCGAGTTCATTCCCAGCGCTTGCGGCGCGGTGAAGATCGCGGCGCCGGCATTGCCCATGTCGGTATTGCCGTGGCCGAGGGCCATGGCGGCACCGCCGAGCAGCATCGCGACGATCATCGCCGTCTGCACATTGGACAGTTCCTGGCGCATCTTGGAGAGATGGCCGCCGACGATATGGCCGGTCTCGTGTGCAAAGACGCCGATGATCTGGTTCGGCGTCGTCGATTGTTTGAGCGCGCCGGTATTGATGAAAACGCGGTGCGCGTCCATGACGAAGGCGTTGAACGAATCGTCGTTGATGATGACGACCTTGATGTTCTGATTGCTCAAGCCCGCGACTTTGAAGATCGGCGCCGTATAGTCGCGCAACAGCTGCTCGATCTCGGCATCGCGGATTTCCGGAATGCCGGCGGACGATCCGGTCTGCGCGTAGACCGGGACGCTCGCCGGAATGCTGGTCAGTGCCAACCCCGCCGCGGTCACGGCGGCAATGGCGCGCGAAGCTGGCCTCG
Organism: Xanthobacteraceae bacterium; assembly: GCA_035509535.1. Taxonomy (GTDB): domain Bacteria; phylum Pseudomonadota; class Alphaproteobacteria; order Rhizobiales; family Xanthobacteraceae; genus BOG-931. The sequence continues at coordinate 4,755 of DATJLN010000093.1, forward strand.
TCGACCGCACCTTGCTAGGAGTTCGAGCAGCAATCATGTGAGGCGAACTGTCCGGTCCCTGCGCCGGTCCGCAAGCTATGGATCGATAAAGTTTCGGTCAACATGCCGGCGGCGCGTTCCAGGCGACCAGCCGACGGGCAAGAAAACCGCTGAATACGGCATCAGCGGGGCGGAATCAGAGGCTGTGGAGCCGCATCTGCGCGCGCATTTGTGATCGGTATCATGACGGAAACTTGAGCTCGCAAATCGGGGTTCTACGGATGCTCGAAAAGGCCACAGGCCTCCTGCGCCAAAGTTTGGTTCAGCCGTCCGGGCGGAGCGGCGTGCCGCCGTTCATGGTCATGGACGTCATGGCGGCGGCGGCGCGGCTCGAGGCGCAGGGCCGCCGGATCGTCCATATGGAGGTCGGGCAGCCGGCGGTAGGGGCGCCTTCAAGCGCGATCGCAGCGGTGCGGGCGGCGCTAGGCAACGGCGCGCACGGCTATACCGAGACGCTGGGCATCGCCTCGCTGCGGCGGCGTATCGCGCGCGCCTATGCGCAGTGGCACGGCCTCGACATCGAGCCGGAACGCATCGTCGTCACCACGGGATCGTCGGCGGGCTTCATGCTGGCCTTTCTCGCGGCCTTCGCGGCGGGAGACCGGGTCGCGGTGGCGCTGCCCGGTTATCCGCCATACCGGCATATTCTCTCCGCGCTCGGCTGCGAGGCGGTCGCGATCGACACCAATGCCGACAGCCGCTGGTCCATCACCGGCGAGAGCCTTCTGGCTCAGCATCGCATCAAGCCGCTCAAGGGCGTGATCGCCGCGTCGCCCGCCAATCCGACCGGAACGATGATGACCGGCGACGCGCTGCGCGACCTCATCCGCTGCGCCGAGGATGCCGGCATCGTCGTCATCTCCGACGAGATCTATCATGGGCTCGACTATGCCTTTACGGCGGAAAGCGCGGCGCGCTTTTCGCAGGAGACGATCGTCATCAATTCGTTCTCCAAATATTTCTGCATGACCGGTTGGCGCATCGGCTGGATGGTGGTGCCGCCGGCTCTGGTGCGCGCCATCGAGCGGCTGCAGCAGAATCTGGCGATCTCGGTGCCGACCTTGTCGCAGATCGCGGCCGAAGCGGCGTTCGACAGCCGCGACGAGCTCGAAGCGATCAAGCGCGGCTACGAGGACAATCGCCGCATTCTGGTCGAGGGCCTGCCCGGCGCGGGCCTCACGTCGTTTCTGCCGGCCGACGGCGCGTTCTATCTGTACGCCGACATTTCGCGCTTCTCCAACGACAGCCACGCGTTCGCCAAGCGCATGCTGGAAGAGGCGGGAGTGGCGACGACTCCCGGCGTCGACTTCGATCCCATCCATGGCCGGCAATTCCTGCGGCTGTGCTACGCCGGATCGCGCGCAGACATGCACGAGGCCGTGGCGCGGATCGGCGCCTGGCTGAAGGACGGTCCGCGGTGAGCACGGCGAGTTTTGGCGACAGTGCTCTCGTGCTGTTTTCCGGCGGGCAGGATTCGACGGTGTGCCTCGCCTGGGCGCTGGAGCGCTTCGGCCGCGTCGAAACCGTCGGTTTCGATTATGGACAACGTCATGCCGTCGAGCTCGAGGTGCGGCCGCGCATCCGCGAGGGGCTCAAGGCCTTGTCGAAAGAATGGCGCGCGCGCCTTGGCGAGGATCACATGGTGCGCCTCGACGCGCTCGCGGCCATCTCGGACACGGCGCTCACCCGCAACGTCGCCATCGAGATCGCGGAGTCGGGTTTGCCGACCACGTTCGTGCCCGGACGCAATCTGGTGTTTCTCACCTTTGCCGGCGCGCTGGCCTATCGGCGCGGCATCGCGCATCTCGTCGCCGGCATGTGCGAGACCGATTATTCCGGCTATCCGGATTGCCGCGACGACACGATCAAGGCCATGCAGACGGCGCTCGGGCTCGGCATGGACCGGCCCTTCGTCATCCACACGCCGCTGATGTGGATCGACAAGGCGGCGACCTTCGCGATGGCCCATGACATCGGCCGGGAGCCGCTGGTCGATCTCCTTCTCGGCGAGACCCACACCTGCTATCTCGGCGACCGGGGCCATCGCCACGCCTGGGGTTTCGGCTGCGGCGAGTGTCCGGCGTGCCGGTTGCGCGCCGAAGGTTTTGCCAGATGGAAGGGACAGTCGTGACATCTTCCCTCGACCGGCAGCGCAAGCAGGAAGGCGCGCTGTTCCTGCTGTTGTTCGCGCTCACCATTCCGGCGGCCAATTGGCTGATCGGCCATGTCGGGGTGTCCTGCGTGACGCCGCAGGGCCCTTGCGTCGTGCCGGTCGCGCCGGGCCTGTTGGCGCCGTCGGGCGTGATGCTGGTCGGCGTGGCGCTGGTCTTGCGCGATCTGGTGCAGCGGCGGCTCGGGACGGTTCTCTCTGCGCTGGCCATTCTGTTCGGCAGCGCGCTGTCGGCGCTGCTGGCGCCGGCTTCGCTCGTCGTCGCTTCGGCGACCGCGTTCCTGCTGTCCGAGGTTGCCGACCTCGCCGTCTATACGCCTCTGGCGCGCCGCCGCCTCGTCGCCGCCGTCGTCGCCTCGAGCCTGGTCGGCCTCGTGGTCGACTCGATCGTGTTTCTCTGGCTTGCTTTCGGCTCGCTCGATTTCCTGGCCGGGCAGGTGGTCGGCAAATCCTGGATGGTGCTGCTGTCGATTCCGTTCGTGGCCTGGCTGCGCCGCCGCGACGAACGGCTCGGCATCACGCCGGCATAGTTTCGCTGAACGAGGCAACATTCTTTGACGAGGCAGCCGATGAGCAACGCTCTCTATGACGTCCTGCGCAAGGTGACGACGGCCACCATCACCACGATGCTGCTGAAGAAGGGCATCCGGCGCTGCTGGATGGACGGCGCCAAGCCGCTGGTCCCCGGCGGCGAGCGCCTGGTCGGCCCGGCCTTCACACTGCGCTTCGTGCCGGTGCGCGAGGATCTCGCGACGCCGGAGAGCTGGGCGAGCCCGATTTCGACCCGTGCCGCGATCGAAGCCATGCCGGAAGGCGTCATCGCCGTCGCCGACGCCATGGGCGTGCAGAGCGCCGGCATATTCGGCGACATTCTTTGTGCCCGCATGCATAAGCGCAACGTCACGGCGCTGGTCACCGACGGCGTGATGCGCGACCTCACCGGTGTGCTGGCGAGCAGGCTGCCGGTCTGGTGCTCGGGCGTCGCCGCGCCCGCGTCGGTCAACGGGCTCACGTTTGTCGGCTGGCAGGAGCCGATCGCCTGCGGCGGTTGCGCGATCTTCCCCAATGACGTGATCGTCGTCGACGATGACGGCGCGGTCGTGATCCCGCAGGCTCTGGTCGAATTCGTAGCGCATGAGGGCGCCGAGCATGAGCTCTACGAAAGCTGGGTGTTCACCGAGGTGGAAAAGGGCGTGAAGCTGCCCGGCCTCTACCCGCCGAACGACGAGGCCAAGGCGCGCTATGCGGAGTGGCGCAAATCGCGCGGCTAGCGTCGCGCGGCTGGAGCGTCTTCCAATTCTTCCAATTCACCGGAATCGGGAAACGCTCTAGCGTATCGGGAAATGCTCTAGCTTTACGTGTTGTCGCATTTTCTTGCGGAAAACCGGCGTCCGCTTTCCGGGAAAATGCCCAGGTCATCGTCCGGCGGGGAAGCGGCCATGTTCTTCGTCCTCTCCAAGCTTCTCGGCCTTCTGGTCATACCGTCGAATTTCCTGGTCGGTATCGGCCTTCTCGGCATCGTCCTGTTGCTGATGCGCTTTCGGCGGCTGGCAAGCTGGCTGATCGTGACCAGCGTGGTGCTGACCGCGCTCGCCGGCCTCTCGCCGCTCGGCAATGTCCTGATCCTGCCGCTCGAACAGCGCTTTCCGCCCTGGGACCCCTCGCACGGCGCACCGGACGGCATCGTCGTGCTCGGCGGTTCGATCATTCCCGACATCGCGACAGCGCGCGGCGACGATTCCGGTCTCAACGAGGCGGCCGAACGCATCACCGCAACCGTCGAACTCGCGCGCAGATATCCGAACGCGCGCATCATCTTCACCGGCGGCAATGCCGCGCTGTTCGAGAACGTGGAGCCGGAGGCGGCCGTCGCCTATCGCCTCTTGGTCGCGCTCGGCGTCGCGCCGGACCGCATCACCGCAGAAGATCAGTCGCGCAACACCGTCGAGAACGCGGTGTTCTCGCGCCTGATCGCTCAGCCCAAGCCCGGCGAGCGCTGGCTGCTGGTGACCTCGGCCTTCCACATGCCGCGTGCGATCGGCGTGTTCCGCGCCGCTGGCTTTCCGGTCGAGGCCTACCCGGTCGATTACCGTACCCGCGGACCTGGCGATGTGAGGCGGCTGTTTCCGTCTGTGGCCTTCGGCCTCGTGCAGACCGATGTTGCGACGCACGAATGGGCCGGCCTTATCGCCTATCGGCTGACCGGCAAGACCGAAGAATTCTTCCCCTCGCCCTAGCGAGGGCGTTTCTTTACCGGTCCTTCACCTCTCTCATGGAATCGTTGGCCGATGCGCTTCGTCCGCTGGAGCCGATGGCTCCGGCATTTTGGTCGAGCATGGTGCTTCGGAAATCCGGTTTCCACTTTTCCGGACCATGTTCGAGGGGGCTTGCCATGTCGACGGCCGACCTGCCTGCCGATTTCACCGATCACGCGGCAGAGGCAATCGTCGAAGCCCAGGCCGCCAAGGGCCGATGGGCCGAGACTGCGCTCGCTGTGCTGTTTGCCGCCACGGCCGTTCTGTTCGTGTCGTTCGTTGCGGTGGTCGCCGGCCTCGTCTGAAATGCCGGGTTAGGTCTCAGTTCGCGCGGATAGCGCGATATGACCGCGAGTTGAATTGCCGCCGCCACATGACGGCGAGGATCGCGGCCGTCGTCACGATCAGCGGCAGCGGACCTAAAAACCAGCCGAGATAGCCGAGCGCGAAGAAGAACGCACGCTGGCCGCGATTGAAATGGCGGCCGGCATCGGTGATCACCATCGCCGTGGATTGCGCAAAGGCCTTGGCTTCCGGCTCGTCGCGCTCGGATGCGGGCGGCGCCGCGCCGACCATGATCCCCACGTAATTGTACAGCCGATAGGACCAGGCGAACTTGAAGAACGCATAGATGAAGATGATCATCAGGCCGACGACTTTGATTTCCCATTGCGCGTGGGTCGCCGTCGCGCCGAACGGCAGCGCGCCGATGATCGTCAGCATGTCTTCGGTCGAGTGCAGAAGCGTGATCGAGCCGCCGAGCGCGATCAGCGAGGTCGAGGCGAAAAACGCGGTGCCGTTCTGCAGCCCCGCGATGACCTGACCGTCCACCATGCGCGCTTCGCGCGCCATCATGCGCTCCATCCACAGGCTGCGATAGCGGTGCATCAGCCCGTTGAGGCCGCGTTTGCCGTAGGGTGTCAGTTCAAGCACCAGCGCGTAGCCGAGCCAGGCGACGATGAACCATGCCAGCGCGACCAGATCGAGAGCGGAGAAGGGCGGCATGATGGGCGTCGGGGGACCGGTGCTCGTTGCTCGGTGAGGGTCTTCGGATCTGCCGCTACTGTGTAGCGCGGATTTCACGCTGACGAAATCCGCGCTACAAGAAATAAATTCTCGGGAGAACAGTAATTCTCGGAAGAGGATTCATGGCTTTGCATCTCATCATCGGCAACAAGAACTATTCCTCCTGGTCGTTCCGGCCGTGGATCGGCATGAAGACCGCCGGCCTCGCATTCGAGGAGACGGTGATCTCGCTCGAAGCCAAAGACTTCAAGACGCGGATCACGGCGCTGAGCGGGGCGGGGAAAGTGCCGGTGCTGCGCGACGGCGAGGTGCGGGTGTGGGAATCGCTCGCGATCCTCGAATATGTCGCCGAGACATTTCCCGCGGCGCGGCTGTGGCCGGAGACTGCTGCCGCACGCGCCCATGCGCGTGCCGTGGCATCGGAAATGCACGCGGGTTTTCAGCCGCTGCGCCGGCAGCTGCCGATGAATATGTGGCGTCCGGTGAAAGCGCGGACGCTCGATGCCGAGGCTTTGGCGAATGTCGCCCGGATCAACGAGATCTTCCGCGAGTGCCTGACGAAATATGACGGCCCGTTTCTTTTCGGCGCGTTCGGCGCGGCGGACGCCATGTACGCGCCGGTCGTGTCGCGCTTTCACACTTATGCGGTCGAGGTGAGCGCTGCGGCGCGCTCCTACATGAATGCCGTGATGGCGCTGCCGGCTTGGCGCGAGTGGCGGGAGGCGGCGCTGCAGGAGCCCTGGATATTGCCGCACGACGAGGTCGATTGGCCGGATGTGCTGAAGGAGAGCGCCTAGATAGGCCGGATGGGATGGAGCATAGGCGGCGCGGTTACGCCGCCAAGCGCTCCGCCAATTCGATCAGCAACGGTTTTTGATAGGCGATGATTTTTGTCATCGCGGCCGGCAGCGCGACATAGGCGATGCGGTCGATTTCCGGAAAGCTTTTGCGCCGGCCGGATCGCGGCGGCCACTCGATCTCGAATGTGTTGCTGGCAAAGGATGAAAGGTCGAGATCGGCGTGAAGCGCGAACGCGTACACGGTTTTTCCGCTGCTTTGCTTAACGGGTGCCAACGCCAGAAAGTCGCCTTGCGCAACCAAATTCGTTTCCTCGGCGAATTCGCGCCGGGCGGTGGCGAGAAGGTCGTCGCCGGGCTCGACCAGGCCCTTGGGGATCGTCCAGGCGCCATCGTCCTTTTTCGCCCAGAACGGCCCGCCGGGATGGCCAAGTAGCACTTCCGTTTCGTTAACACGACGGAATACCAACAGACCTGCGCTGATTTCAGGCTCGCGGGGGGAGGGAGAGGGTTTTGAGGTGCGGGACATGCGAAGGTCCGCTATAGGCTGCGGCGACCGACCGCAGGACATTTCGTACAGGTCTTGCCAAATAGACCCCTGTCTGCATGATTTTGTCACGATTACGCCCACAATGCCCGCCGCTCACTGGAGCTCGTGAGAGCAAGTTGTGAGAGGGGGCGAACCGATCCAATTGCTGCACGGGAGTTACTGCCAATGCGATATGGTTTTATCGCCGCATGCGCGGCTGTTGCGCTGCTTGTTGCGCCTGCCGTCACTGTCGCTCCGAAAGCCTTCGCCGATGATGCGCCGAAGGACGTCAAAGGCCTGTTTCTGATGAGCGACTTCCCGGCGGTGACCGTGCGCCCGGGCGAGACTTCGACGGTCAATCTTCGATTGCAGAATTACGACATGACGCCGGAACGCCTGGCGCTGTCGGTGTCGGGCGTGCCGACGGGCTGGACCGCGACCTTGATGGGCGGCGGCCAGCCGGTGGCGGCGGCGATGCCGGCGACCAATTCCAGCGTCTCGCTCGAGCTCCGCCTCGACGTGCCGAAGAATGCACCGACCGGCACGCAGACCATCACTGTGGCCGCACAGGGCGCGACGTCGAATCTGACGCTGCCGGTCGCGGTGACGCTCGCCAAGGATCTTCCGGCCAAGCTGACGCTTACCCCGCAGCTGCCGGAATTGCGCGGCACCTCGAAGTCGAGCTTCGAATATCAGCTCGGCATCAAGAACGACAGCGGCAAGAAACTGGTGGTGAGCCTGTCGGCGCAAGCGCCGCAGAACTTCGACGCCACCTTCACCGAGCAATACGGCACCCAGGAGCTCAATGCGGTGCCGGTCGATGCCGGGCAGACCAAGGACGTGAAGCTCAAAGTGACGCCGCCGAACACGGCCGCCGCCGGCAACTATAAGGTCACGGCGCGTGTCGGGGCCGAAGATGCATCGGCGACCGCCGATCTCGGCATGACCATTACCGGCCAGCCCAGGCTCGACATTTCCGGCCGCGAGGGCCTGGTGTCGACGCGCGCCTCGGCCGGCAAGGAAACCACAGTCCCGGTTGTCATCACCAATACCGGCACCGCGCCCGCCGAGGACATTCAGCTCTCCGGCTCGGCGCCGAGCGGCTGGAAGATCGACTTCAATCCGAAGACGGTCGACCGCATCGCGCCGAACGACAACAAGGAAGTGCAGGCGCAGATCACGCCGACCGACAAGGCGATCGCCGGCGACTATGTCACCACGATCCGCGCCGCGGCGCGCGGCGAATCGGCCTCGACCAATTTCCGCGTGACGGTGACGACCTCCACCATGTGGGGCATCGCCGGCGTGGGCATTATCGGCGTCGCGCTCCTGGTCATGGTCGGCGCGGTTGCCCGCTTCGGCCGCCGCTGAAACAAGCAAGGCAGTCATGAACCGGCCAACAATGGACCACACGGGGCAGAGCGGCATGCACGGGAGTGCAACAGACAATGTGATCGTCGCCGACGGCCTCACCAAGACCTATGACGGCGCCATCGCCGTCGACCACATCTCGTTCAAGGTCGGCCGCGGCGAGATTTTCGGCCTCTTGGGGCCGAACGGCGCCGGCAAGACCACGACCATCCTGATGATGCTCGGGCTCACCGATATTTCAGCAGGTGAGGTGAGCGTGCTCGGCTTCAATCCGGCGCGCGAGCCGCTGTCGGTGAAGCGGCGGGTCGGCTATCTGCCCGACACGGTCGGCTTCTACGACTATCTGAGCGCCGCCGACAACATGCGCTACACCGCGCGCCTGATCGGATTTGCGCGCGCCGAGCGGGAAAAGCGGATTGCCGAAGCGCTCGCGCGCGTCGGCCTGTCCGACGTCGCCGAGAACCTCGTCGGCACCTTCTCGCGCGGCATGCGGCAGCGGCTTGGGCTTGCCGAAATCCTGATGAAAGGGGCGCAGATCGCGATCCTCGACGAGCCGACATCGGGCCTCGATCCGCAGGCCACGGCCGAACTGCTCGGCATCATCCGCGGCTTCAAGTCTGAAGGCGTGTCGGTCCTGTTGTCGTCGCATTTGCTCGAGCGCGTGCAAGTCGTCTGCGATCGCGTTGCGCTGTTCAGCGCCGGCAAGATCGCCCTGATGGGCACGGTGCCCGATCTCGGCCGTCAGGTGCTCGGCGGCGGCTACACCGTCGACATCGAAGCTGACGGCGCCGGCCTTGCCGAACGCCTGGCGCTCATTCCGGGCGTCAGCGGCGTCGAGAAGACCGGCATCGGCAAGCTGCGGCTGCATGCCGACCGCGACGTCCGGCCGGAGGCCGCCGCCGAGGTCGTTGCCATGCAGGGCCGGCTGAAATTCCTCGGCGTGCAGGAGCCGAGTCTGGAAGCGATCTATACGCGCTACTTCGAGACCAAGTCCGAAGCGCCGCGGCCGCCGGAAGGAGCCCGCCATGCAGCGTGAGGGCTCAGCCTTTTCCGGTCTCGGCGTGGTCATGCTCAAGGAACTGTCCGACCACCTGACCAGCATGCGCATGCGCGTGCTGGAATGGCTGGTCGTTCTGGTAGCGCTCGCCGCGCTCTACGGCGCCATCCAGCAGATCAAGGATACGACGGCGGAGGATCCGTTCCTGTTCCTGCGCCTGTTCACGACGTCGCGCGACCCGCTGCCGTCGTTCGTCTCCTTCTTGTCGTTCCTGGTGCCGCTGATGGCGATCGGGCTCGGCTTCGATGCCGTCAACGGCGAGCATAATCGCCGCACCTTGTCGCGCATCCTGTCGCAGCCGATCTATCGCGACGCTCTGCTGTTCGGCAAATTCCTTGCCGGCCTGATCACGCTGTCGATCAGCCTGCTGACGCTGTGGCTTCTGGTCGTAGGCCTCGGCCTCCTGCTGATCGGCATTCCGCCGGGCGGCGAGGAGATCGCCCGAAGCTTTGTGTTCCTCCTGGTGACGATCGTCTATGCCGGCGTCTGGCTGGCACTGGCATTGTTACTCTCGATCATGACGCGGTCGGCGGCGACGGCGGCTTTGGTGACGCTCGGCCTGTGGCTGTTCATCACGTTCATATGGCCGGTGCTGGCGGGAGCCGTGGCGCAAGCTTTCGTGCCGCCGGATCCGCGCTATATGGCGCTCGGGTTGCAGACGCCGGGAACGGTGGAACTCGAGCAGATCCTGGCGCGGCTCTCGCCGTCAACGCTCTATGCCGAGGTCGTGGTGGCGCTGCTTGACCCGACCACGCGGGCGCTCGGGCCGATCTATCTGAGCCAGCTCCAGGGCGCCGTTCTTGGTGCGCCGCTGCCGCTCGGCGCAAGCATCCTGATCGCCTGGCCGCAGATGGTGGCGATGATCGCGACCGCGATGTTCTTGTTTGTCATCGGCTATGTGATCTTCCAGCGCCAGGAAGTCAGGGCCTAGCGAGACTCCAGGCCGACTTCCTGGATTTCGCGAAATCCATGATGCGCCCCGCACGGTCTGCGGGGCGCATTGCGCTTAAGCCGCCGTCATAGTGAAATCCCCTCGGTCAAGGGGGGATTCGTGGCCGCCATCCCAACCAGCGTCGATACGGCATCCAAGGAATTCCGCGCCAATCAGGCGGCGATGCGCGCGCTCGTCGCCGAGCTCGAAAACCGCCGCGCCGAGGCCGCCGCCGGCGGGCCGGCGCGCGCGCGCGAGCGGCACCTGGCCCGCGGCAAGCTGCTGCCGCGCGAGCGGGTGATGACCTTGATCGACTCCGGCACGCCGTTTCTTGAACTTTCGCCGCTCGCCGCCAACGGCATGTATGACGATGCCATCCACGCCGCCGGCATCATTACCGGCATCGGCCGCGTGGCGGGCCGCCAATGCGCGATCGTCTGCAACGATTCCACGATCAAGGGCGGCACCTATTATCCGATGACGGTGAAGAAGCATCTGCGCGCGCAGGAGATCGCGCGCGAGAATCGGCTGCCTTGCATTTATTTGGTGGACTCCGGCGGCGCCAATCTGCCGCATCAGACCGAAGTGTTCCCCGACCGCGAGCATTTCGGCCGCATCTTCTATAACCAGGCGACGATGTCAGCCTCGGGTGTCGCCCAGATCGCGGTGGTGATGGGCTCGTGCACCGCGGGCGGCGCCTATGTGCCGGCGATGTCGGACGAGACCGTGATCGTGCGCAACCAGGGCACCATTTTTCTCGGTGGCCCGCCGTTGGTGAAGGCCGCGACCGGCGAGGTGGTCAGCGCCGAAGAACTCGGCGGCGCCGAGGTGCACACCAGGAAGTCCGGCGTCGCCGATTATATGGCTGAAAATGATCGCCATGCGCTGGAACTATGCCGGCGCATCGTCGGCAATCTGAACACCAGGTCCTCGATCGACATCGCGCTGGCCAAACCGCGCAACCCGAAATACGACACCGCCGAGCTCGACGGCGTCGTGCCGGCCGATCTGAAAAAGCAGTACGACGTGCGCGAGGTGATCGCGCGGCTGGCCGACGCCTCCGAATTCGACGAGTTCAAGGCGCTGTACGGCACGACCCTGGTCACCGGCTTCGCCCATATCCACGGTATCCCGGTCGGCATTCTCGGCAATAACGGCATCCTGTTCTCCGAAAGTGCGCTGAAAGCCGCGCATTTCATCGAACTGTGCTGCCAGCGCCGGGTGCCGCTGCTGTTTCTGCAAAACATCTCCGGCTTCATGGTCGGACGCGACTACGAAGCCGGCGGCATCGCCAAGGACGGCGCCAAGATGGTCACCGCGGTCGCCTGCGCGCAGGTGCCGAAAGTCACCGTGGTCATCGGCGGCTCCTATGGCGCCGGCAATTACGGCATGTGCGGCCGCGCTTACGGCCCGCGCTTTTTGTTCACCTGGCCGAATGCACGAATCTCGGTGATGGGCGGCGAGCAGGCGGCTTCGGTGCTTGCCACGGTGCGGCGCGACAATCTCGAAGCCGAAGGCAAGACGTGGTCGCAGGTCGAGGAAGAAGAGTTCAAGCAGCCGATCCGCGAGCAATACGAGGCCGAAGGCAATCCCTATTACGCCACCGCGCGGTTGTGGGACGACGGCATCATCGCGCCTTCCGAAACGCGGCGGGTGCTCGGACTGTGCTTTGCCGCCGCACTGAATGCGCCGATTCCGCGAACGCGGTTCGGGGTGTTTCGGATGTAGCGGCTCGCCGACATCTAATCGCGGGAGACGGAATAATGGCAAAAACCATCGAACACGTGCATTGGCCCGACGCGCCGGACCTGTGGATGCCGTATGCGCCGGCGATCAAGGTCAAAGGCGGCACCACGGTCTATCTTGCCGGCGTCACGGCGGCGCCGGTCTATCACCATCATCCGCACCGGCCGGAGGAATTCGACTCCATGCCGCGTGATATGGCGGGGCAGACGCGGGCAGCCTTGGAAAATCTCAAGCGCGGCTTGCAGGCGGTCGGTGCGACCTTTGCCGACATCGTCACCGCCGACCGCTTCGTCACCGACTTGAGCGACCAGGATGCGCTCAACCGGGTGTGGGGCGAATATTTCGGCGACAACAAGCCGACGACCACGACGGTGCAGGTGGTTCGGCTCGCCACCGATCCGCGCTGCCTGGTCGAGATCAATGCGGTCGCGGTGATCGATTAGCGCATGCCCCGGAAAAGGGCGCACCGGTTTTCCGGCAAGGACATGCGCGAAACAAGGACACGCGCCAAATCCAAATCCAGCGCGTTGCGGAAAGGCCTGCTGCGGCGTGGGTGTCCGAGGAGAAGGCCGTTCTCCGCAAACCGCGGGGGAACACTGGACGGTCAGCGATTGAATAGCCACATCAGGGCACTGAGCACGATGCTCAAGACAATGCAGGTGACAATCGGAAAATAGAAGCTGGTGCCGCCGCGCTGGATGAATATGTCACCGGGCAATCGGCCGATGCCGATCCGCGACAGAATCGGCCACGCGATCCCGGCCAGCAAAATCACAAGCCCAAGCCCGATCAGGAAGCGCTGCATGTCCACCGTGACCTCGGTGCGCAAGTGGGGACTGCGCTGCAAGCCATCAAGTCTCGTCGTTTAACGCTCTGTTCCGATCTTTCCTGGCAATCCGGAGTTTCCGATGACCGAAACACCTTATCGCACCGCTCTCATTGTCGGCGTGGGTTCAGGCCTGTCCGCTTCGCTCGCCCGCCTGTTCAGCAAAAACGGAATGAAAGTCGCGCTCGGCGCCCGCCGCGCCGACGGTCTTGGCGCGCTGGCCAAAGAGGTCGGCGGCAAGGCCTTTGCCTGCAATGCCGCCGATACGAAGGAGGTGGCAAAGCTGTTCGCCGATGTCGAGGCCGCCTTCGGCGCGCCCGACGTCGTTGTCTACAATGCAAGCTATCGCACCCGCGGTCCGTTCGCGGAACTCAACCCCGAAGAGGTGGCGAAGTCGATCGCCGTGTCGGCCTTCGGCGGCTTCCTGGTGGCGCAGGAAGCGGTGAAGCGCATGCTGCCGAAAGGGCAGGGTGCGGGGCGGGATGCGGGTCATGCTGCGGGTCATGGCGCGATCATTTTCACCGGCGCTTCGGCCAGCGTGAAGGGTTATGCCCAGTCGGCACCGTTCGCGATGGGCAAGTTCGCGCTGCGCGGGCTGGCGCAAAGCCTGGCGCGCGAATTGCAGCCGCAGGGCATTCATGTCGCCCATGTCGTCATCGACGGCGGCATTCGCAGCGAGCGGCGGCCGGATCCGGCGGACAGGCCCGACAGCTTCCTCGATCCTGACGCCATCGCACAGAGCTATCTGCATCTGTTGCAGCAGCATCGCAGCGCCTGGGCCTGGGAGATCGAGTTGCGGCCATGGGTCGAGAGGTTTTAAGGGTGGAGAAGTTTTTAAGGGCCGAGAAGATTCTCTTGGTCGAAAGGTTCTGATGCCGGTCAAGGCTTGACGGCTGGAGAGATTCTAATCAGCCGAAAAGCTTTGGCATCCTGACCGTGGTCCGCCTATAACGGCATCATGACGACATCAAATGCGAACATGGTGCCGAAGGCGGCTCTGCTGGCCGCCTTGCTTGCGGCGGCAACAGCCGCGCAGGCGCAGACACATCGCCGGCATGAGCGCCTGTCGCCGGACAATAGCCGGTCGGCTGCTCCTGTCGCGGTCGACAAGCGCGACGCCGTGGTGAAGACGCCGGGCCCATCCGTGGGCAAGCCCTATTGGCTGGCGCTGGCGCAATGCGGCGGCATCTTTTTCAAGCTCAATGTTCTCTACACCGACATCGCGGTGCGCGCGCGCGCGGTCAAGCCCGATCCGACGCTCAACAATGAAGTCACGAGAAAGCTCAACGAGGCGATCAATACGGCAACCGTCTATTACGCCGCGGCCGAACGCTTTTTGATGACCGACCGTGGCATTGAACGTCTCGACGCCGTGCTGATTTATGCCGATCAGGCTCGCGCGGCGGGCGATCAGTTCAAGGCCCCGAACGAAGACATGCCGGCGGTCAACGCCGCCATCGGCTCGGCCTTGAACGCGGCCAAATCGTGCCGGGTGGTCTACCAGGCCTGCCAAGCGGCTTACCCCAAGGCGTGCAGCGACCAGCTTGTACCGATCAGCTGAACTTCGCGTTATGAGCAACAGCAAACCAGCGGGGACGGCGGCTCCGCGCATGGAGAAGACCGATGAAGCCGATCGTCGCCGCGCTGGTCGCCGCCTTGTTCGCGCCTCAAGTGATCCACGCACAGGATAAGCCCGCGCCGGCGAGCGCTGCGGCGGCGGAAGCTGAAGAGCCCTATCAGCCGGGGCTCAGCGACATCATGGCGCGCCAGCAGATGCGCCACATCAAGCTGTGGTTCGCCGGCAATGCCGCCAACTGGCCGCTCGCCGATTACGAACTCGGCGAACTCGGCGACGGTTTCGAGGATGTGCGCAAGCTTCTCGGCGATGACATTGTCGATCAGCATGTCGGCAAACCGGTCGAAGCCCTGCACAAGGCGATCGACGGCAAGGATCGCAAAGCTTTCGTCACGGCCTTCGATAATCTTTCCGCCGGGTGCAATGCCTGCCACAAGTCGCTGGACCATGGCTTCATCTCGATCCAGCGCCCGAATATGCTGCCTTACAGCGATCAGAATTTCGTGCCCCAGAAATAGTCAGCGCGTGTCCCGACAAATGGACGCCGGTTCTCAGGTGCGGATCGTCGCGCATTGAGCGCAGCTGATGATAGTTCGCGGTGCCCTCGGCTTTGTCATGCGCGTCGAAGCTCGAGGCATCGCGCCAGGCTTCGATGATTGCGTGACGATTACGCCTGCCGAACTCGGCCAGCACGTCAAAGCGCAGATTGACGGCTTCCTTGCGGCTTCCTTGCGGCTTGCTTCGCGGTAGCGCGCGAGCGCCTGCGTCGTTCTCGACGGTGCGGATGTCGCATCGGATGGATCGGATCGACATAAGTGGCCAAATTGATCGCATCGGCCTGCGCGCGCGCCGGAACCGGGAGCGTTGCCGCAAAAAATGCCATGCCGAAAATAAGCGCAAAGAATGGGCGCATGGATGTTCGGCATGTTTTTTCGTCACGCTAGAAGCGAAGTTCCATTCGCGTCAACATGACGCGGCGGTGCAGCAAACACACGGAAGGCATATTTGCTGCCAATATCAGGTTTGGGAGCAGGGTGGGCTTCGCAACAGGAGACCAAACCATGACCTATCGCGTCTATTCCGGTCCGCGCGGCTCGCAAGTGATCTCGCCGCTGGACAAGGATCGCTATCTGTTCAAGGAATTCAGCATGCTCGATGAAGCGCTCGGCTGGGCGCGGCACCTCAACGAGGGCGGCCGTGTCGCGCTGTTGATTGAGGGCGACGACGGCACGCGGCTCAACAAGCAGCAGATCGCCGCGACGCTGACGCATCCGGAAGCCGGCAAAAGCGCCGATCACGGCCGCGATCACGCGGCGTAACGTTCTCTCATCGCTCGCGTCAGATCGTCACCACGACATTGCCGAGCACTTTGGCCTGTTCGACGGCTTCGTGCGCGGCGACGCTTTCGGCGAGCGGGAAGGTCACCGCGACATTGTTGATCAGCGCGCCCGCCTCGAGCGCACGTGAGATTGCGCCGAGCGCGGCCGCGCGTTCGGCAGGCGTGAGCTCATAGACATAAATGAATTTCAGCGCGATGGCGTTGCGCAGAAAGAAGAACAGCGGCACCTCGGCTTCCGGCGCGCCGGTGCCATAGACGACGACCGTGCCGCGGGGGCGCAACACTTGCGGCATCAGCTTGGCATTGGCGGCGATGTCGAGTTCGATGACCGCGTCGACGCCTTTCTTGCCGGTGAGCGCCATGACGCGCTCGCCGGCATTCTCCCGCCTGTAGTCAATCGTGTGGTCGGCGCCCGCGGCCTGCGCCAGTTTTGCCTTCTCTGGCGAACTAATGGTGGTGATGACGTTCGCGCCCGCCATCTTGGCAAACTGGATGGCGTAGTGGCCGACCGCGCCGGCACCGCCCGACACCAACAACGTCATGCCGGGCTTAGCCTCAGCAACGGCGACAGCGTGATAGGCGGTCATGGCCGGAATGCCAAGACAGGCACCGGCCTCGAAGCTCGTGCTTTCGGGGAGGCGGACGGCCATTTCCGACGGCAGCGTGACGTATTCCGCGCAGGTGCCGAAAGGACGCAGCCATTGCGCGTTCCAGGTCCAGACCCGTTCGCCGACGCGCGCGGCCGGGACGCCGCTGCCGACCATATCGATGGTGCCCGCACCGTCGCTGTGGGGAATGACGCGAGGGAAAGCGATCTTGCGCGTGGAGCCGATCCGCGCCTTGACGTCGGATGGATTGACGCCGGAGGCCGCAAGCTTGACCCGAACCTCGCCTGAATCGGGGCGCGGCGTGTCGGCCTCGCCGACCTTGATTACCTCGCGAGCCGGACCGTTCGCCTCGTAGAAAGCCGCGCGCATTTTCGTATCCTTGCAATTGTGGCCGCCGGTGAGGGCTTTGAAACTAGCGGACTTGGCGTCACAGGTCAGCCTGTGGGCAACTTTGGGGCAGAGACTGCGCGCCTTGAGCCGGTGATCAAGCCGTGTTCGTAAGGCCATGTTCGCGCGCTCATTTTCGGGTTCCCTTGGCGTCTGCGCCGAACAGGCTTTGTCCTTGAATTATCGGGCAATTCAGCCATACTGCGCGGCAACAAGCGGATGGGCCGCGGGGTCGAGGTTTCTTGGAACAGCAGCGTCAAGAAAGCGCCGGAGGCGCCGTCAGCTCGTTTCGGTCGAATTCCTGCAACGTGCTGATGATCTATCCGCAGTTCATGGCGGATTCCTTCTGGAATTTCTCGGAGGCCTGCGAGCTCGTTGGTGCGCGCTATCCGGCCATTCCGCTCGGGCTGATCACGGTTGCGGCGCTGTTGCCGAAATCCTGGAATGTGCGGCTGGTCAACCGCAACACCGAGGAGCTGACCGAGACCGATCTGGCCTGGGCCACCATGGTGATGACCGGCGGCATGCTGTTCCAGCAGGCCGATACCCTCGAAATCATCGATATGTGCCGCGCGCGCGGTCTACCGGTCGTGGTCGGCGGGCCTGACGTCAGCTCAAGCCCGCATCGCTATGCGACGGCAAATTTCCGCGTCGTCGGCGAGGCCGAGGACATCATCAAGGACTTCATCGCCGCCTGGGAGCGGGGCGACCGGGAGGGCCTGTTCGAAGCGGAAAAATTCCAGGTCGATGTGACCAAGACGCCGATCCCGCGCTTCGATCTGCTCAAGTTCGAGCAGTATCTCTATATTGGGGTGCAGTTCTCGCGCGGCTGTCCGTTCACCTGCGAATTCTGTGACATTATCGAACTCTACGGCCGTTCGCCGCGCACCAAGTCGCATGCGCAGATGCTGGCCGAACTCGATGCGCTGCATAAGCTCGGCTATCGCGGTCACGTCGATTTCGTCGATGACAATCTCATTGGCAACAAGAAGGCGATCAAGGCCTTCCTGCCGGTGCTCGAGAATTGGATCAAGGAACGCGATTATCCGTTTGAGTTCACGACCGAAGCGTCGCTCAATCTCGCCGACGACGGCGAATTGCTCGGCATGCTGCGGCGCTCGAACTTCTTTGCCATCTTCGTCGGCATCGAGAGCCCGGACGAAGAGACGCTGGCGGCCGCGCGCAAGAAGCAGAACACGCGGCGCAGCATCTCCGAAAGCGTGCACAAGATCTATGAGGCCGGCATGTCGGTGACGGCGGGCTTCATCGTCGGCTTCGACACCGAGAGGGGCTCGGTCGCCCAGCCGATGATCGATCTGATCGAGGATGCCAATATCCCGATCGCCATGGTCGGGCTGCTTTATGCGCTGCCGAACACGCAACTGACGCGGCGTTTGGCCCGCGAGGGCCGGCTGCATTTCGATCACGACGCGGCGCCGGCCGGCAAGGGCGACCAGTGCACCGCCGGCGTGAATTTCGAGACCAAGCGTTCGCGCCTCGACATCCTGCGCGACTATCGCAAGATTCTCGATCGTATCTACGATCCGGACCAGTTCTGCGGCCGGCTCGAACGGCTCGCCGCCATGCTCGACTGCTCCGACCGCCGCAAGGAACTGCCGGAAGGCGACATCCGCGGCCGCGTGTCGACGATCAAGCTGGTGCACGATCTGATGACTCGCCTGCCGGAAGGCCGCGAGCGCTTCTGGAAGGCCTTCACCACCTGCATGTCGATCAATCCGAATTCGGTGCGCGGCATCGTCACCCTGATGGCGTTCTACCTCCATGTCGGGCCGTATTCGCGCTACGTCATGAAGCAGATCGATCGCCAGATTGAGGATCTGGAGCAAGGCCGTTTCACGCCGCCGAAACTCCTGCCGCCGGTGGCGCAAGAGCCGGCCCACCGGCCGGTCGCGGTGAACGCTTAAAGCTCTCAGCTAAACGAGCGACGCCAGCGCCGAGAGATCGGCAATGACGCGCTGCGGCGGCGTGTCGGCATATTCGTCCGGCATCTTGGCGCGATTGACCCAGAATGGCCGGAAGCCGAAGGCGGCCGCGCCCATGACGTCCCAGCGGTTGGACGACACGAAGACGACCTCCTGCGGCTTGATCGCGAAGCCGTCGGTAACCAGCGCATAGACTTCCGGCCGCGGCTTATAGGCCCGCACGCTTTCAACCGAGAACAAGGCGTCGAACGATTCCGTCATGCCGGAGGCTTTCACCGCGGCGTCAAGCATCGGCGGCGAGCCGTTGGACAGGATTGCGACCCTGGCGCCGCTGGCTTTCAGCTTCGCGACGGTGGCGCGCGCATCGGGAAACGCATCGAGTTCGCGATAGGCGTTGAGCAGCTTCGGCCGCAACGCGCGGTCGACCGAAGGAAAGCGGGCGAAGCAATAATCCAGCGCCCGCTCGGTCAAAGTCCAGAAATCGACGTAGCGGCCGTTCAGGGTTAACGTCCAGCTATATTCGAGCTGCTTGGTCCGCCACACTTCGGAAAAGCGGTCTGCATCGGGCCCGGCCGCAGCGCGATAGCGTGCAATGGCGGCGTGCACGTCGAACAGCGTCCCATAGGCGTCGAAAACGAAAGCCCGCGGGGTAACCTCGTTCATGGCTCGCACTCCGCTGTGGTGTTCATGGTGATAAGAGCTTGGTCACAAGGTCGTGTCATAACCGTTCCAGTCATAACTGTGCCTGCCATAACAGGACATGCACAACCATTTGAACGCGCAAGGGCGAAACGGGAATAGGAGGATGACGTGACGCGCCGCACCATCGCCAGGCCCAAGACAATCTGGTCGAAGACCTGGACCTTTTTCGACGACGATTGGCACGAAGGCAATGTGCCGATCATGGGGCCGCGCACGCACGGCGCCTGGTTGTGCACCTCGGTGTTCGACGGCGCGCGCGCCTTCGAGGGCGTCACCCCCGATCTCGATTTGCACATCGCGCGCGTCAATCGCTCCGCCAAGGCCATGTGCCTGAAGCCGGCGGTGAGCGAGAATGACTGGCTGGCGCTGGTGCGCGAGGGCCTCAAGCGCTTCGACGCCGGCGAGGCGCTCTATATCCGGCCGATGTATTGGGCGGAGGAGGGCGCGCCGGGCGGCGTGCGGCCCGATCCGGAATCGACCAACTGGTGCCTCACGATCTATGCCGCGCCGTTTCCCAATCCCGCGGGCACCGCGATCACCTTGTCGCCGTACCGGCGGCCGACGCGCGAGAGCGCCGTGCTCGACGCCAAGGCCGGCTGCCTCTATCCCAACAATGCGCGCGCGCTGGTCGAGGCCAAGGCCCTCGGCTTCGACAACTGCCTGATGTGTGATGCGCTCGGCAATATCGCCGAGCTCGGCACCGCCAATGTGTTCATGGCGAAGGACGGTGTCGTCCACACGCCGGAGGCGAACGGCACCTTCCTCTCCGGCATCACCCGCGGCCGCGTCATTCGCTTGTTGCGCGACGCCGGCTGCACCGTGCACGAGACCACGCTGCGCTATTCGGATTTTCAGAACGCCGACGAGATCTTCTCGACCGGCAATTACACCAAAGTGTCGCCGATCACCCGCATTGACGACCGCATGCTGCAGCCCGGGCCGTTCTATCGCAAGGCACGCGAGCTGTACTGGGAATTCGCCCACACGGCTTAGGGCTGCGCCTGAGGCAAAGCGCCATGGCGCGCCAAGGCAGGCACGAAAAGGGCGGCGTCTCAGTGAGAAACGCCGCCCTTGATTTTCGATCTGCGCGGAGAGATCAGGCGAGGTCGAAGCGGTCCAGGTTCATCACCTTGGTCCACGCCGCCGCGAAGTCCTTCACGAACTTCTCCTTGGCGTCCGCGCTGCCATAGACTTCGGCCAGCGCGCGCAGCTGCGCGTGCGATCCGAAGATCAGGTCGACACGGGTGCCGGTCCACTTGGCCGCTTTGGTCTTGCGATCGCGGCCTTCATAGACGCCGTCGCCGCTCGGCTGCCATTCCGTGGCCATGTCGAGCAGATTGACGAAGAAGTCGTTGCTCAGCGTCTCGGGCTGTTTGGTGAAGACGCCGTGCTTGGACTGCCCGGCATTGGCGCCGAGCACGCGCAGGCCGCCCACCAGCACCGTCATCTCGGGCGCCGTCAGCGTCAGCAACTGCGCCCGGTCCACCAGCGCCTCCTCCGGCGCCATGAGCTGCTTGCCGCGGTAATAGTTGCGGAAGCCGTCGGCGGTCTGTTCGAGCGGCGCGAAGGATTGGACGTCGGTCTGCTCCTGCGTCGCGTCCATGCGTCCCGGCGTGAACGGGACCTTCACGTCGTGTCCGCCTTTCTTCGCCGCGGCTTCGACGGCGGCACAGCCGCCGAGCACGATCAGATCGGCAAGCGAGACCTTCTTGCCGCCGGTCGCCGAAGCGTTGAACTCCTTCTGGATCGCTTCGAGCTTGGCAAGCACCGTCGCGAGCTGCTTCGGCTGATTGACCTCCCAATCCTTCTGCGGCGCGAGGCGAATGCGGGCGCCGTTGGCGCCGCCGCGCTTGTCGGAGCCGCGGAATGTCGCCGCGGACGCCCAGGCGGTCGAGACCAGTTGCGACACCGTGAGGCCGGAGGCGAGGATCTTGGCCTTCAGTGCCGCGACGTCCTTGTCATCGATCAGCTTATGATCGACGGCGGGAATCGGGTCCTGCCAGATCAAGATTTCCTTCGGCACGAGCGGGCCGAGATAGCGCACCACCGGGCCCATGTCGCGGTGCGTGAGCTTGTACCAGGCGCGGGCAAATGCGTCCGCGAACTGCTCCGGATGCTCGTAGAAGCGCCGCGAAATCTTTTCGTAAGCAGGGTCCATCCGCAACGACAGGTCGGTCGTCAGCATGGTCGGCACATGCTTCTTGGACTTGTCGTGGGCGTCCGGGATCGTGGCTTCAGCGCCTTTCGCCTTCCACTGCTTCGCTCCGGCCGGGCTCGCGGTCAGTTCCCATTCGTATTTGAACAGGTTGTCGAAGAAGTGGTTGCTCCATTTCGTCGGCGTCTGCGACCAGGTGACTTCCGGACCGCCGGTGATGGCATCGCCGCCTTTGCCGGTGCCATGCTTGCTCTTCCAGCCGAGGCCCTGATCCTCGAGCGCGGCGCCCTCCGGCTCCGGACCAACGAGCGACGGATCGCCGGCGCCGTGGGTCTTGCCGAACGTATGCCCGCCGGCAATCAGCGCGACGGTCTCTTCGTCGTTCATCGCCATGCGGAAGAACGTTTCGCGGATGTCCTTGGCCGCCTTGACCGGATCAGGATTGCCGTTCGGCCCTTCCGGATTGACGTAGATCAGGCCCATCTGCACCGCGCCGAGCGGATTGGCCAGTTCGCGTTCGCCGCTATAGCGTTCGTCGCCGAGCCAGGTCCCCTCGGGACCCCAGTAAAGCTCTTCCGGCTCCCAGACGTCGGCGCGGCCGCCGCCGAAACCGAATGTCTTGAAGTCCATCGAATCGAGCGCGACGTTGCCGGCGAGGATCATCAGGTCGGCCCAGGAGATTTTGCGCCCGTATTTCTGCTTGATCGGCCACAGCAGCCGGCGCGCTTTGTCGAGGTTGGCGTTGTCCGGCCAGCTGTTGAGCGGTGCGAAGCGCTGTTGGCCGGCGCCGGCGCCGCCGCGGCCGTCGGCGATCCGGTACGTGCCGGCGCTGTGCCAGGCCATGCGGATGAACAGGCCGCCGTAATGGCCGAAATCGGCCGGCCACCACTCCTGCGAGTCCGTCATCAAGGCCTGCAGGTCCTTGATCACGGCGTTGAGGTCGAGGCTCTTGAATTCCTTGGCGTAGTCGAAGGCCTCGCCCATCGGGTCGGATAAGCTGGACTGCCCATGAAGACCTTGAATGTTCAGTGTGTCTGGCCACCAATCACGGTTCGTAAAGCTCGTGTGCATGACCGGGCATTTTGACTTGGTCACGTCATCCATTGTTGTCTCTCCATCGACTGTGTTTTTGGGGGCGGCTCAGAACGTGTTCTATCCCAACGCACTTCATCAGGTAAAATTGACTTTAGTGATTGCTGTGATAAGATATTCTTATGGTAGAAATCACCCTGAGGCAGCTGCATTATTTCGATGCGCTCGCCACCCATAATCACTTCGGGCGCGCCGCGGCGGCATGCGCGATCTCGCAGCCGGCGCTGTCGATGCAGATCAAGGAACTGGAGGAGGCGCTCGGCGCCATGCTCATCGAGCGCGGCGCGCGGCAGGTGCGGCTGACCAAGCTCGGCGAAGAGGCGGCGCTGCGGGTCCGCGACATTCTGCGCTCGGTCGACGAACTGGGCGACTTCGCGCGCGCATCGCGGGACCGGCTCGCGGGCCGGCTGCGCGTCGGCATGATCCCGACGATTGCACCCTATCTGCTGCCGACGGTGATCGAGAATCTCGCGCGCATGCGTCCCGAGCTCGACATCCGCGTCCGTGAGGCGCTGACGTCGAAGCTGATCCAGGAACTCGCGGAAGGCCGGCTCGATACCGCCATCGTTGCGCTGCCGGTGTCCGAACCTTCGCTGACCGAGGTTCCTCTGTTTACCGAAGATTTCGTGCTGGTCCGGCCCGGCGAGGACGAAGGCACGCCGGTGCCCAACAACGAAGCGCTGCGCGACATGCGGCTGCTGTTGCTGGAAGAGGGGCACTGCTTTCGCGATCAGGCTCTGTCGTTCTGTCACATGCAATCGTCGCTGCCGCGGGAGACGCTGGACGCGAGCTCGCTGTCGACGCTGGTGCAAATGGTCAGTGCCGGCATGGGCGTCACCCTGATCCCGGAAATGGCGGTGGCGGTGGAGACCCGCTCGGCCTCGGTGTCGATCTCCCGCTTCAAGGATCCGCAGCCGTCGCGCACCATCGGCATGGTCTGGCGCAAGACCAGCCCGCTGGCCGGACAGCTTCTGCAATTGTCCAAGGTGGTTTACCGCTCGGCCGACGCCTTGCGCGAGCAGAGCAAGCCGGTCGCGTCGCCGCGCAAGCGGCGAGCTTAGCGCAAGCTAATAATTGGTCTTGTCGATTCCCGGCACGGTGAGCAGGGATGTCACGTCGCGGCCGCGCAGGTCGTAGACGCGGGCATAAGTGACGCCGTCGCGGACGACGTCGAACAGCACCGGCGCATCGAGCTTGGCGCAATAGAATTCGCCGAGCACCATGGCGAAGTCAGCCCCCTTTGGATCCCAAACGATATTGTATTTCCCGCTGCCGAGCGCCACCGCGACCGGCGGATGCGGGCCGCACACCGCGATGGTCCAGGTTTTGTCGCGGCCGGCGCTGCGGTCCGCCCGGATATAGGCGGCAAGCTTTTGCGACGCCTGTTTGAACGACAGGCCCCAATAATCCAGCATGAAGTTCCGGCGCGCGCCCTGCACGCCGCCGGCGAGGTGATTGTAGTCGGCATATTCGTAGGGATGCACCCGCACCATGTCGACGATCGGTGAGACGAGCCCGGCCAGCAAAGCGAGACTGCCGGCGATGAGCGCGGTCTTTCCCACCGCCTGCAGCCGCTGTGCGATCCAGGCGGCGGCGAGGCCGCCGAGCACGGCAAATGGCGGCATCACGAAATCGATGTGGCGGATGCCGTTGTAGACCACCGGTCGCGTCGCCACCGCAATCAGGATCGGCAGCGTCGCGGCGAGCACCACGGAGAAAAACGCGGCGCGGCGCCCGGCACCCGTCGCGCTGTCGTCGTTGTTCCTCGCGATGAAGATCAGAACGCCGACGAGGCCGCAGATGCCAAGCAGCAGCATCAGTTCCGGCACCTGGAGCGCAAACAGCGTCGGCACATAGCTGCGCGGCATGTGGTCGACGGGGATCAACTCGCCGGCGAACAATTCGCGCCAGGGCTTCTCGAAGACACTGGCGAAATACTCGACGGCGCGGAACGGATTGAGCGGCGATATGACGCCCCATGGCCAGACCAGGCCCATCAGCAGATAGGCGAACGCGGCAGTCGGAATGAATGGCAACAGGAAGGTCCGGAATTCGGCCAAAGCTGGCTTCCATCCCGCCGCGCGCGCCCTGATGGCGAGGACTAGCGGCAGCGGAAACACCGCTTCCATCAGCGCGAAGCCGCCGAGCACGCGCGCGCCGATCGAAAGTCCAAAGCCGATACCCAACAGCGCGAGCGTCGCAGGCGTCGGCCGCGGATATTCCTCGAAGGCCCGCACCAGGCCAAGCAGCGCGACCGTCATCACCGCGGCAAACGGCCCATCCTTGGCATTGATGAACATGTGGCCGTAATAGAGCGGGCAGGTGGCCACCAGGACGAGCGCGATCAGGCCGGCGAACGGGCCGCCGAGCCGCCGTCCCAGGCGCCAGGTGGCGAACATGCCGAGGATGCCGATGATCGCGCCGACGAGGCGCCGCGTTTCGAACAGGCCGAACGGCAACACTTTCGCCGCCAGCGTCGCGATCATGTCGAAGCCGCCGCCGTACATGTAGAGATTGACGAAGGACAACGCCCGCCGATCGGCGAAGCCGGACTTGTAGAGGTCGATCAGAAGCGCGCCGTATTGCGAATGGGTGTAGTCGTCCCAGCCGAGCCCGTAATCGCGAAAGGTCGCAAAGGCGATGAGCGTGGTCACCGCGAGCACGCAAAGCGCGAGCGCGTCGAGTACCCGCGCCGTGGGTATCGCTTCAGCCTGCAGGGTCAGAGAGTCCGTAGCAGCGTGTTGCACGAAAGAGCCCGGTTCAGACGCGCGCAATCGAAGTCATTCGGCGCAAGGAAGTCGTGAGAGCAATTTCCACAGCCCCCAAGATCCACAGCCCTGCCGAACTCATGCGGCGCAAACTCCCATTGCACAATGCGTCAAATGAGCAGGACGCAGGCATTCAGGTTTTTCTTGGAAAAAAGCGGGGCACGTCGCCCCGCTTTCCTCAGAGATTCGATGCCGCAGCGCGGCAAGCCGCGCGCCTTCGGCGTGTATGTTACGTCATCGCCGCTTCGTATATCTCGGCCACGTAGTCCCAATTGACCAGGTGATCGAGGAAAGCTTTCAGATAATCGGGCCGGCGGTTGCGATAGTCGATGTAATAGGAATGCTCCCACACATCGCAGCCGAGGATCGGCTTGGCGCCATGCACCAGCGGGTTCTCGCCGTTCGGTGTCTTCATGATGGCGAGCTTGCCGTCCTTGACCGCAAGCCAGGCCCAGCCCGAACCGAATTGGGTGATGCCGGCCTGAGTGAAGTCTTCCTTGAACTTTGCCATCGGGCCGATGTCGGCGGTGATCTGCTTTTCGAGCTTGCCGGGAAGCTTGTCGCCGCCGCCGCCTTTCTTCATCCATTTCCAGAAATGGATGTGGTTGTAGTGTTGCGCCGCATTGTTGAAGAGGCCCGGCACTTTGCCATAGGTCCCGACCACAACTTCCTCGACCGACTTGTTTTCCCATTCCGTGCCCTTGGCGAGATTGTTGCCGGCGGTCACGTAGGCCTGATGATGCTTGTCGTGATGGAATTCGAGCGTCTCGCGCGACATGTTGGGGGCGAGGGCGTCATAGGGATAGGGAAGCTCGGGCAGGGTGAATGCCATAGGTCTACTCCTCAATGTGAAACGTTAAGCCGGCGCCGATGTGCCGATGAAACCGCGTGGGAAAGAGAATGGTTCCTCTCGAGAGGGCCAATAGATAGGGCCAAGGCGGGGTGTTCGGCAACGGCTCCAGCGTTAACGAGATTGCCAAATTCATGCCTGCAGGCGTGCAAAAGGGATCATTAGTCCTTGCGCGATAGGGACCGCGTTGCCACAATCAAAAGGAGGGGCGGAGTGACGACGGACGGCCGCCGCAGATGATTATGTATCTGTTTTTATTGGCTTTTGGCGCGGTGGTGAGTCTGGCCGGCGTTATCCTTGCCGCATCCGGTCTCTCTATTTCCGATCATACATTCGATGCGAGTTTAGTGACGCCCGGCATTGTCGCCATCGTCGGCGGACTGCTTCTTGTCGGTTTCGGTTCTGCGCTGCGGGTGCTGCAGCGCATCCAGCACGCATTGGAGACGCGGCCGCATGCGGCACAGGCCGGCGTGCCGCTTGAGCCTGCCGCAGTCGCTGTTTCGGAAGCGCCGAGCGAAGTGTCGCGGATTCCCTTCCCGGCGCGGATCCCGAGGCCGCAAACTGCCGCGGCCACCGAGCCCGCGCCGCCTGCCGAGAGATACGTCGAGGAACCGCCGCTCAAATTCCCCAAAGTGGCGCGCGGCGGTCCGGCACCGGTGCCCGACGATCTCGAGACGTTGCCGAAACTGCCGCTCTCCGCGGCCCCCATTGCCGCCGAGGAGACGGTCGCCGAAAGCGCCGGGCCTTTGCTTTCCCGCTCGTTCAAGGCGCGCTATGGCGCGGGGCCGACAGCCAGGGTTTCGCCGCGGATCGACCGCAGCGCGCGCCCTCCGCTGCCGGCGCAACGGCCGGTCGGATCAGCATTCGAGGCGTTGTGGCCGAAAGCGCCGCTGCGGGCCGCCGCGCAAGCCCAAGCGCAAGCCGTGCCGGAACTGCCCGCTGCCGCCCGACGGCCGCTGCTGCAGGAGCCGATCGTCCATCAGCCTGGCGCCCACCAGCTCGCCGCCCAGCAATACGCCGTGGAAGAGCCGCTTGTTCCGGAACCGGCAGAGCAGCAATCCACCGCCGACGAGGCCGTTTTCCCCGAGCCTGCCGCCGCGGAGCGGCCCGTTGCAGTTTCAACCGCCGTTGCCCGGGATGCGGAGTCCGAGGAGGCCGCCGAGCCGCTCAGCGTGCTCAAATCGGGCATCGTCGACGGCATGGCCTATACGCTCTACTCGGACGGCTCTATCGAGGCGCAATTGCCGCAGGGCGTGCTGCGTTTCGGCTCGATCAGCGAACTGCGCGCCCATATCGAACAGGACCCGCAAAGCGCCTAGACGCCGCCGACCGTACGACTCCATCGATACTAATTTATACAGTATGAATATTTGCGGTCACTGCGCTGCAGCAGCGTTTTATTGCCTTCATTTCAGCGACGTAATATACGCTAAGTGTACGTGGATAGATTCACTTTAGAGCTTCGCAATTGTAGCATTCGAATGCTTGTTTGTTGCATCTAAGGAGGATTGGGGGCGTGGGTCGCGTTCGCACAGCGCGCGATCCAGGAATGGAAGTGCCAGCGCAACACCATTCGAGAGATCAGACACTATGGTCGAGAATCCAGGGGACAGCGTCTATATCGAACTCACCGCCGACATCGTGTCCGCCTATGTCAGCAACAATTCGGTGCCGAGCGCCGAAATCGGAAATCTGATCGGCCAGGTCTTTTCCGCCTTGAAGCGCGTCTCCGGCGGCCAGGCCGCGGCTCCCACCGAGCCGCCGAAACCGGCGGTGCCGATCAAGCGCTCCATCACCGACGAATACCTCATCTGTCTGGAAGACGGCCTCAAGTTCAAATCGCTCAAGCGCCATCTGCGCACGCGCTACAACATGACGCCGGATCAATATCGCGAAAAATGGGGCCTGCCGCCCGATTATTCGATGGTTGCGCCGAAATACGCCGAGGCGCGCTCGCAGCTGGCCAAGCAGATGGGGCTTGGCCAGCAGCGCCGGCGGCGTCAGCGCGGTTGAAGCTATAGGTCCCGCGAGCCATGGGTCCCGAGAGCCATGGGTCGCCGCGGCTCAGCGATGAAAAACGCCGACCGCGCGATTGGCGAAGCTTAAGCGTTCCGACATCACCGCGACGATATAGCCGAGCAGCGCCTGGCTGAGCGCCGGCTCGTCGGTCTTGATGCGCGCATAGGCGTGCGCGGTGAGCTCGAACAGCACGCTGTCCGCTTCGGCAACGATGGTGGCGCTGCGCGGGCGGCCGGTGATCAGGCCCATTTCGCCGATCGTGGTGTGGCGGCCGAGGCTGCGCACGCGCATGGTGCGGCCGTCGCCGACATCGACGACGATGCCGATGCGGCCTTCGAGAACGAAGTGCATGGAGCTCGCAGGGTCGCCTTCGTGCGCGATCGTGTCGCCGGCATGAACCTCCATGCGGCGGCAATATTCGGTGAGGCGATCGGCGAGTTGCGCATCGCCGAGCGCCTCGGCGAGCCACGTGCGCAGCGAGCCGGCATCGTCGCCGCCGGTGCGATGCGCTTCGATGATCTGCTGCTCGCAGGATTCCAGCGCGTGGTCGAGATCGGGCGCGATGATCACATCGTCGGAAATGAAATGCGCGGTGCGGAAGGCGCGCTGCAATTCCGGGGTCAGGTTGACCATGACGATCTGCGCATTATAGGCGGCGGCCGCTTCCTTGATCTGCGCGAAGCTGTGGGTCGCCGACGAGTCGATGCCGGTCACCAGGCGAAAATCGAAGATCAGGAAGCGGCAGCTCGGCCGGTTCATCAGCAGCGCCTTGACGTGCTGATAAAGCCGGTTGGCGGAGCCGAAGAACAGGTAGCTTTGCAGCGCCATGCCCTGGAGCTCGCCGCCGTGATCGGCAAGAAGCGACAATTCGTAGGGACCGCGATCGAGCGAGGAGCGGAATTCCATGCCGTCGAAGCTGAACTTGATGGCGCTGACGCGGCTGGCGCTGAGCGCAAACGTGGCGCAGCCGATCACGATGCCGATCAATACGCCGGCGATGAATCCCGAATAGATGATCAGGGCCGCAATCGCGAGCAGCGACAGATATTCCAGCGGCAGCAGCCGCCGCGACGCATGCAAGAGCCATTGATAGACCAGATCGGCGCCGAGATAGAACAGTACGCTGGCGAGCACGAATTTCGGCACATAGCCGAGGAACGTGCCGTTGGCGATGAGGACCGCGGCCGAGATCGCGGCGACGGTCAGTCCGGCGGACCGGCTGGTCGAGCCGACGGTGCGCACCAGGATCGAGCGGCTGAGCGACGTGCAGCTCACATAGCCGCCGAGCGCCGCGGTGACCACGTTGGCTAGACCCAAGACTTTTAGGTCGCGCTCGATATCGGCCTCGGAGCGGGTCGCGATTTCGATGCCGGTGGTGTTGAGGAGCAGCGTCGCGATGGTGATGAACATCACGGCGAGTAGATCGCCCGCCAGCGACGGCAGCGACGACCAGGGAAAGTCCCGCAAGGCCTGCGCCTTCCACGGCAGGCCCAACCCAGAGGCCGGCTGCAGATGGAACATCCAATTCTGCGCTTGCGCGTCCGCAAGCGTCATGCCGATCAACAGCCGCACGATATGGGCGGCGATAAATGCAGCGACCAAAACGCCGGGCAGGATGAAGGGATTCTTCGAGCGCCGCAGCAGGACGAACAGCAAGGCTGCGACCGCAACGGCCGGCGCCATGCGGGCGATACTCGCCGTATCGAAGAACGCGCCGAGATTGTTGAATGTCGGCCGTTGATTGGTGACGATCTGCATGGCGCCGGTGACCATCAGCCAGCCGGTGGCGCCGAGAAAGCCGCCGATCACCGGATAGGGCACGAAGCGGATGGCGCGCCCGGCATGTGTGAAACCCAGCACGCAAAGGAGAAGGCCGGTCGCGGCGGTCGCAAGCGACATGGCAATGAGCGCGGGACCGAGCAGGTCGGTCGCGCCGGTGCTGGCGACCCGCTGCACCACGGTCGCGACCAAGGCGGCGATGACGACGGAGATCGAGCTGTCGGGACCGGCGACCGCGAACGGCAGCGAGCTGCGCAGCGCCACGATTGCGCCGCCGACCGCCGCCGACAGGAAGGTCACCGCGATGCCGTAGGACAGATGCGGCTCGAGCGGGCCCGCGAATATCAGCGCCGCATAGGACAACGAATAAGCGATCGTCAGGACGCTGCACACCGCGCCCGCGAATATGTCGATCAATCCTGCCCGGAGCTTGAGAGTTCGCAACGGTTCCCGCCCACCACCTGCAGCCGTGGCGAGACTACACGATTGCCGGCGGGGCTAGAATGACAGGGCCGAAGGACCGGAGTGAAGTGAAGCGGCTGGTTCAGGCGGCCGGCGCCAGCGCCGAGCGGGCATCGGCGCGGATCCGTTCGACCATCGAGCGAAAGCCGTTGGAACGCTGCGGCGTCAGGTGTTCCTTCAGCCCCAGTCCCTCGAACAGCTTGATGGCGTCGGTGGCGAGAATGTCTTTGGCGGTCCGGCCGGAATAGGTTGCAAGCAGGATCGCGATCAGGCCGCGGACGATATGGGCGTCGCTGTCGCCTTCGAAGACCAGAATCGGGCTGTCCGCGCCATTGCGACGCACCGCGGTTTCGAGCCAGACTTGGCTGGCGCAGCCCTGGACCTTGTTGGCATCGTTATGCGCCGCCGCGGACAAAGGCGGCAGTTCCCGCCCGAGTTCGATCAGATAGCGGTAGCGGTCGTCCCAATCTTCGAGGATCGAGAAATTGTCGGTAATTTCGTCAATATTGGCCATGCACTCTATATAGAGCGTGACGGCCGCGCGGTCGACGTGTTTTGGCCGGCGGAAAACCGCGTCAGATGGCGCGCTTGCCGTCCTTGCGCGGCGCGGGGCCCCGCCAGGCCGGCGCCAGATCCGTCGAGGTCAGCGTATTCTGCGAGGCGCGGTTGAAGGCGGCCTGGTTCATCGTCGATTTGTCGAATGCAGGCTTGCCGAAACGCGAGTTGATCGAGCCGGTGTCTTTCGTGTCCTTCGCATCCTTCGCCGCCAGCCTGTCGGTCAAGAATTCGTAAAGCATCTTGGCGCCGGCCTGGGCCCTGTAGCCAAGCTCGGATGCCACGTGCGAGCCGACCGTGCAAGCGTCGGGCTGCCGCGTACAGAATTGCCGCAGATCGCCGACAGTGGCCGAGGCCGCCGAAATCGCATCGGTGGCGGCCACGGCATTCGCAGATTGCGGCTGCGATGAACCGGTCGGCAACAGGATCAGCACGATGCTGAGCCAAAACGCCATGCGCAACAGGAAGAACATGACACCCACATCCCCGGCGACAAAGATTGCCGCTTGTGAGGACACTGTAGCAGGCAGCACTGAAGGCTGGGTTCGATCGCCCGGTACGTTTTTGCGCATAATCGACGAGAATATGCCGCAAATTTTCGATCAATTTGAAATATTCTTATTTACCTAAAATTTGAGCGAATGCCGGTTCCCGCGCTCTCATTCGCAGGCTTTGCGCGCGGGTCGACGATTTGCCTGCGCGAATGCGGGCGATTCTCGGAGGTCGCCGCGTCTTGCGCCGGCATGCGACGACGAGATTGGCAACGGGCCGTTCACCATGACGCCGGAATCCGCCGCAGTGTGGCCGCAACGGCGCGCGGCGGCGGCCGGGTTCCCGGGGTCGCTCGCGGCGCCTTAGTGTTCGCTTAATCGGCCTCTGACACCATCGCGCCCACAGAAAAAACGGGGACGCGTCTGCACAGCCGGGCGTGCAATGGGACATTGGGCCGGTTTGCGCCGATACACCATTATATCGACACGCTGGTCCATTCGACGGCGCAGCAAGACATGCTGACCGCGGCGCGCCATCGCGCTTTCATTGCGCCGCGTCTGCTCGGCAGCGTCATCGTGCTGGCGTGCTTTCCGGTTTATCTGCTCGTGCGCGGTGCGCCGAGCGCGGTCGAATTGGTGGCCTTTGCCTGGCTCATCGTACCGATCCTGATCGCTTGTTTTCTCTCGCGCACCGGCCGTTATGAGAGCGCGCATATCTTGTCGGCGCTGGCGCTGACCGGACTGGTGACGGCGATTGCCGCTTCGACCGGCGGCATCGCTTCGTTCGCCGCGATCTGGCTTGTCGTCGTGCCGCTCGAAGCCGCATTGTCGGCGTCGCGGCGCGTGGTCGCTCTCGCTTCGACATTCGCCTTGGCCGCCGCGGGGCTTCTGGTGCTGCTGGGCGAGCATCATCTCCTGCCGCCGGTGCCGGCCTATGCGCCTGCCGCCTTCGCCGCGCTCGGCATCGTTTCGGCCGGCCTTTATGCCACCGGGCTTGCGCTCAGCGCCGAGGCGCAGGCGCGCATCAGTTTTTGGCTGCTCCAGGCCGAGGAGGACCGCTACCGGCTTCTCGCTCGCAACATCACCGACGTCATCACCCGGCACGGGCGCGATGGCGCCGTGCTGTTTGTCTCGCCGGCCGCGGAAGAACTGTTCGGCGCTCGCGTTGCCGATCTTCGCGGCCACGGCCTGTTCGGCCGCGTCCATGTCGTCGATCGTCCGGCCTATCTGACTGCGCTCGGCGATGCCGCCGCAATCGGCGTGGCAAGCTCGGTCGAATTCCGCGTCCGCCGCGACACGGCGGAGGCGGACGGCCAGCCGGTGACGGAATTCGTCTGGATCGAAATGCGCTGCCAGCCGCTCGACCGCACGGCCGCCGATGCCGGCCAGAGCCGCGAAGTGGTCGCGGTGCTGCGCGACGTCACCGAGCGCAAGCAGATGCAGCAGGCGCAGCTCGATGCCCATGCTGAAGCCGCGCGCGCCAATGACGCCAAGAGCCGCTTCCTCGCCACCATGAGTCATGAATTGCGCACGCCGCTCAATGCCGTCATCGGCTTTTCCGACATGCTGATGAAAGGCGACGAACTGAGGCTCGACGGCAAGCGCCGCACCGAATATGCCGGGCTCATCCATAGTTCCGGCAAGCATCTGTTGGCGGTGGTCAACGGCATTCTCGACATGTCGAAAATCGAGACCGGCAATTTCACCATCACGCCGGAGCCGTTCGCGCCGGCGCAGGTCGTCGCAAGCTGCTGTGATCTTCTCGCCTTGCGCGCCAGCGAGGCCGGCGTGCGCCTCGCGCGGCGCCTCGGTGCCGATCTTCCCGACGTCGTCGCCGACAAGCGCGCCGTGCAGCAGATCCTGCTCAATCTCGTGTCCAATGCCATCCGCTTTACGGACCGCGGCGGCAGCGTGACGGTGTCGGCGTGCGCCGAGGCGGCGACCATCAGCTTTGTCGTGGAAGACGACGGCGTCGGCATTGACGAAGCCGACCTGGCGCGTGTCGGCGAGCCGTATTTCCAGGCGGCGAGATCCTACGACCGCCGCCGGGGCGGCACGGGGCTTGGGCTTTCCATCGTCAAAGGTTTGGTGCGGCTGCACGGCGGCGATCTGTCGATCCGCAGCCGGGTCGGCCAGGGCACCCGCGTGACCGTACGCTTGCCGCTTGATTGCGAAGTCACGGCGCCGGCGAAAAAGCCGGCGGTTCGGCCGGCTTCCAGCGTGGTCAGTTATCTGGCCAGCAGCGCGGCGGGCAACGTCTTGCTGCCGATGGCGAATTCCAACGCGGCAGGCGAAACCGTTCGCGAGTTGAATCGGGACGAATTCGAGGTGAGGAAAAGTGCCTAAGCGCCGCAAAACTCCCGTTCCGCTGCATCGGCGCGCGGCGAGCGCCGGTGGCGCGCTGCTGCTCGGCCTGTGGGACCGAGCCTCGGAGCGGCCGGTCGACTTCGCCGCGGTCTTCGTTGCCGCGGCGTTGAGCGCGATCATTGTCGTCAATGCGCTGTACTTGCAGACCGGCTCGCGCTCGGCGCGCTATTTCACGCCGCCGCTCGCCGCAGCTTCCGGTTCGGCTGGCGGCACGGCGAGCGTGTCGTCGAGTTCCATGCACGTAACGGCACAAATCACCGGAACGACCGCCCCAAAGCGGGCCGAGCAGATCATCGCCACGCGTCCGGTCGCCAGCGCGGCAATTGCGCCGCAGGCTTCGGCGCGGCGCGACGATCCGATCGCCGATCTGATCGAACTGCAGCCATCGCCGCGCGTCACCGCGGTGCAGCGGGCCTTGTCGGAATACGGCTATGGTCAGATCAAGCCATCCGGCATTTTGGACGAGCCGACGGTGGCGGCGATCGAGAAATTTGAGCGTGAGCACAAAATCCCGGTTACCGGGCGGATCAGCGAGCGCCTGGTCAGCCAGCTCACCGCGATGATCGGGCACGCCTTGAACTAGCTCTCTTCGCAAAGCGCGATTTCCGTGGTTATGGATGACGGCTCTGCGGGCCGTGTCCGCGCTCCGGTATCCGACCATGCGCTTGAAATCCGCTTTGTGGGTCGCCGCTTACCTGCGCCGCTGTCAGGTCGAAGGCACGTTCGGCGTGGTGCGCCGGCGCGGCGCGGAGGAGGCGGGCGCCATCTATATCCGCATCGATCGGCTCAACGGCACCTCGGACCTGTTCGGGCCGGCGCCGCAAAGCGAGATCGACAGCAGCCGCGGCGATCGTTCCTTCGTGCCATGCCTGGCGCAATTGCCGGCGCCCGACGCCGCGGTCGAGGCCTATCTCGCGCGCGAGATCAAATTCGATCCCGATGTATGGATTGTCGAAGTCGAGGATGCCGCCGGCCGGAATTTTCTGGACGTGGCGAGCGGCTGACGGCCGAAGATCAAAAGCCGATCACGATATTTCGCGGCGATCGCTGAGCCGCCGCGGCGCCGGCGCGCGGCGCACCGTTGCCGTCGCGCTGCGCGCCCGGGCGCGCGCTTCGTCGTCGTGCGCCAGCGCGCGCGCCGGCGCCACGGCGCGTTCGTTGCGGTGCAGCGCCTGCCAGATCGCGACCATCTGTTCGGCGGCGGGCAGTGTCATTTCGTCGAACAGCGCCGCGAGCGCATGCACGCGCGCGACCGAATGACCGATCGTCGGGTTGATAAAGAGCAGAATGCGATAAAGCACGTCGCGCGGCATGGCGAGCGCTTTCGCCGCCGTCACGATCGGCTCGCCGAGATCGTCTCCGGCGATGCGGCGCGCCTGCGCGCGCGAAACGCGGATCGCTTGCGACAGATAAGCGGAGAAGTCTTCGCGATTGCGCGCCAGCGCCGCGTTTTCCAGCCGCTGGATCACGGCGGCCTCGCGGCTGACGCCGACACAGCCGACCGGCATCGGCACGACGATGTGGAGATTGAGCAGGATCAGGCGGCGCTCTTCAGCGCTGGCGGCAAAGAATTGCTCCGTCAATTCGCTGGCGGTCTCGGCGATGATCATGTCCGGCGGCGCCGCTGCGGCCGTCCGTTCCGGTGCCTCGCGCTTCGGCGGCGGCGCGACGGGGGCTGGAACCTCTGGCGGCTTGATGGGTTCGGGGCCGCGCGCAACCGGCCGTGCCGCGGGTTGAGCGGCTGTTGACGGGGCAGGCGGTGCGGCGCGCGCGACTGCGGGCGGAGCGGGCTGCGCCTGCGGCGCCGCCGGGGCCGCGCTTTGTTTGGGCTGCAAGACCGGATGCGAGCGCACCAGCACTGCGACGTCGGGAACGTCGGCGGCAAGCTTCACCATCACCCGCATCGGCGGCGAGAGGTGGCGGGCGAGACGCGTGGCAACGGCCAGCCGCGTGGCCAGATCCACGGAATCAAGAAGCCGAAGCGCCAATTCCGTATAGTGGCGCTTTTCCTCGTAGCTGTGGCTCAGCTTCTGGACATAGAGGTCGGTGAGCACGCGAATGAGCGTGGGCCGCATATCGACCCCATCTCCGAACCCGGTCGACGTGAAACTATCAAGACTCCAAAGACTACCGCAGTCCATATGCGCCGCTCAGCCGCAACAAAACAGGTGACGTGGATCAGCACAGTAAGGCCTGCACGTTAGCGAGCCGTTAACCTTGGTGCCGCTTAATCATCGCGATGCCGACGCCCGCGTATGGGGCGGAACGCACTTTGCTGACGGCAGAGGAAAACGGCTGGTGGGTAACGTCATCAAATTCCCGACCGAGGGGCGCATTGTGCGTTTCGGGCGTGACGCTGCGGAGGAATCCGCAACGATCATCATCCTCCCGGTGATTCGGATCGAGCGGTACATGGATCCGAAAGCCGAAGGGGCCGAACCGCAGACGCATCCTCCGGCGCAGAACGGCGGCCGTCGACGGCTCAGGCGACGCTAAGCGGCGCGCCCGATGTTGACGCGCAAGTGTTGCCGACGCGACACGAGTCTGGCGGCGCTTTGGGCCGCACTCTCGTTTCTTGCGTTGTCCGGCTGCTCGAGCATCGGCGACCTTGGTGCGTTGGACCCGCATCCGGTGCGCGACGGCATTCACGACTGGGTCGGCCAGGAGGCCGCAGTCAGGAGCGGCGCTCCGATCTCAGCCTACAATCTCACCGACGACGAACACGCGCTGCGCGATCTCGCCTTTCCATTGATCGAGCCGCCTTATGATCGCCAGCGCTGGGACGCGGTGGTCTATGAATGGGGCGACAAGCGCAAGTTCCAGCGCGAATTGGCGACCTACGATCCGACCGCCTACTACGCGCATTTGCAAGCTCAGCTCTATCGCTCGAGCGCCGCGCGCTACAATCAGATCATCGACGACATCCGCGACGACATCGTGCGCATCGATCCGTTTTTCGTGATCGCGCGCAAGGTCGCCGATCTCGACAGTCGGCGGCAGGCGGCCATGGCGCAGGTGGCCAGTCTCACGCCCGGCGAGCGCTTCAATGCCGACGCCCGCATCGCCGAGAACAGCCTGACCATCGCCTGGGTCCACGCCTCATTGAACCAGCGCTGCGCCGGCTATCGTTTCGCCATCGAGCGCATGGCGGTCGCCGAGCCGGAGCTTGCGGCAGGCGAAGCCGACCGATTGCTCACGGAACTTACGCAAAAGATCGCGGCCAACGAGGTCGACGTCGTGGCGGCGCCGCGCTTCGCCTATGCCTCGGCGCCCGCGGTGGTGCTGACCGGGACGCGGACGCGCTAGACCTTATTGGTCGGCAGGCTGCAACTCGCATTTCGCCGCCGCCAGCGTGCGGCGGACCTGCGGCATCAGGCCAGGCTCCGGCGCCAGCGCCCGCAGCACGATGAGGCCGACGGTGCTCGGCGAATCGATGATGAGCCGGTCGGCGGCGGTGACGTCCTCTTCTTCCGGCATGTTGGCGTGCTGCTCGGGCGTCATCAGATCGAGCTCGATGGTGCGGCGGCCGGCGGCGCGATCGTTGATGGCGTAATAGGCGACGCTCTTGCGCGTATAGAAGGTGACGGAGGTATAGGCCTGGCTCACGGGCGCAGTCAGCTTGATCGAGCCGTCGCTCAGATCATAGCGGCATACCGCGATGGCGAAGGCCGGATCCATGAATGGCATGATGCTCGAATCGGCCGTCGGCGCGGGCAGCGGTACCACGGTATTGACCGGCGTCAGCGGCGTGAGCCGCGAATAGGCGTCCTGCTTTGCCGCCTGCGGCATGGCCAGCACGGTCGACAGATGCACGATGCCGCCGAGCAGAAGGCCTGAGAGAATCCACAGCATGGCGCGGATCATGAGCAGGTCTTTCGCGTGATCGCCGGCATCGGGCCTTCTTTGGTGGTGCCGGTGGAAACCCCGATCGGCGTGTCATAGAGGCGCAACACCAGGACGAACTTGTCGACGCCGCCGGTCGGCAGCCAATTGCCGGGGCGCGCCAGCGGCGCCACCGTGATGGCAAAGCTGCCGTCGCCGTCGCGCACGATCTCGTCGCTGGTGAAGCTGTGCCGGTCGATGGCATTGGCGACGAGCTTGCCTTCCGGATCGTAGAGCGTGATCGTCCAATAGCGCGCCGCCGGCGTCATGCCGCTGACAATGAAGGTACAGCGGCCATCGAACCCGTGTCTCGCATCGTCGCTGCGCGCATAGAAAGCGATGCCGTCGCCCAGGCCGGTCGGCAGTTCGCCGGTGCGCGCGATATTGGCGCGCGCGTAAGGGTCGATGTCGACCGAACCTCTCTTCGGCCATGCCGTCCAGGCGCCGATATTCAGCGAGCCGAACGCGACCCCGCGCGTCAGCGTCAGCCACGTTGCGCCGAGGCCGACGGCCGCGGCGACCAGGAAGGTGATTAATGAGCCCAACAACAGTCGCATGAGGAACCGGACCGAATGCCGAATTAATCGCCGCGCGGACCGGCGGCGGTGACATGATCGGCGGCGGTGGCGACGACACCCGGCGACGTCAGCGCGCTCTGCTTGCCGTTATCGAGCGAACTCGCCGCGTCGGTTGCCGCGTCCCGCGCGGACAAGGCGTGGCTCGCATCGTCAAGCATATGTTCGACGGCGACAAGGGCTTCGGTCCCCTTGCGCGTGAGCAGCGCCGGATGCGGCTCGACGCTCGCCACGGCGGCGTTGTCGGGCATCGGCGGCGCATGTTCAGGCGCCGGGAAGCCGGGCAGGGGCCGCAGTTCAATGCCCTGGTGGGCATAGGCCATAATATTGTGCCAGGCCTGGGCCGGCAGCGTGCCGCCGGTCATCCGCTTGGTGGGCGAGAAGTCGTCGTTACCCATCCATACCGCGCCGACGAAATTGCCCGTGTAGCCGACGAACCAAGCGTCGCGGTAGCTGTTGGTGGTGCCGGTCTTGCCGGCGACTTTGATGCCGTCAAGCTGTGCCCTTCTGCCGGTGCCGTTCTCGACCACCGAATTCATCATCTTGATCATGTCGAGCGCAACTTGCGGCGAGATCACTTGCCGCGGCTTCGGCCCATCGCGGTCGAAGCGCCACACCAGCTTGCCGTTGCCGGTACGCACTTCGAGCGCGGCATGCGGCACCACTGCGCGGCCGAGATTGGGGAAGGTGGCATAAGCCACTGCGTGCTCATAGACATTGACCTCGTCGGCGCCGATCGGCAGCGACGGCGTGTCGGGCAAGGGCGCGTGAATGCCGAAATTGCGCGCGGTCTGCACGATCATGGCCCGCCCGATCTTCGGATTACCGTTGCCGAGTGCTATCGAAAGCTTCACCGGAATGACGTTGATCGAATGCGTGATCGCATCGGTCAGCGTCACCCGTCCGGTATAGCCGCCGGCATAATTGTGCGGACACCAATTGCCGATGCAGACCGGCGAATCTTCCACCACCGAATTCGGCGTAAAGCCGTTGGCCAATGCGGTCGCGTAGACGTAGGGCTTGAACGAGGAGCCCGGCTGGCGCAGCGCGTCGGTGGCGCGATTGAATTGGCTGGCGCCGTAGTCGCGGCCGCCGATCATGGCGCGGATGCCGCCGTCGAGATCGGCGAATACGGCGGCCGACTGGCCCGCGCCGTAATCGTGGCCGTATTGGCGCAGCTCCGATTCGATCTCATGCTCGGCATAGCGCTGCAGATTGGAATCGAGCGCCGTGCGCACCACGAAATAGCGGTCGGTGACCGATTTCGGGAATGTATCGACGAGCTTGCGCATCTCGTCGAAGGCGAAGTCGAGATAGTAGTTCGGCGCATCCTCGACGGTGCGGTCGATAGGCGTCGCCGGATTGCGCCGGGCGCCGTAGACCTGACCTTCGGTCATGAAGCCGTTCGTCACCAGATTGTCGAGCACCACATTGGCGCGCGCGCGCGCCGCCGGCAGGTTGACCAGCGGCGAATATTTCGTGGGCGCCTTGAACATGCCGGCGAGCATCGCCGATTCCGCGAGCGTGACGTCGCGCACCGACTTGCCGAAATAATATTCCGCCGCGGCGTCGACCCCGTAAGCGCCGCCGCCGAGATAGGAGCGATCAAGATAGAGCTTGAGGATCTGGTTCTTGGTCAGATGCGCCTCGAGCCAAAATGCCAGGAACGCTTCGTTGATCTTGCGCTGATAGGTCCGTTCGTTGGACAGAAACAGGTTCTTGGCGAGTTGCTGGGTCAGCGTCGAGCCGCCTTGCACAACGCCGCCGGCCTGCGCATTGGTCACCAGCGCGCGGAACGTGCCTTGAAAATCGATACCGAAATGTTCGTAGAAATGGCGGTCTTCGGTCGCCAGCACCGCCTTGATCAGATGATCGGGGAATTCGTCGAGCGGCACCGATTCATTGTGCTTGATGCCGCGGCTGCCGATTTCATTGCCATAGCGGTCGAGAAAGGTGACGGCGAGGTCGGATTTCTTGAGCCAGTCATCGTCGGAGGTCTGGCGGAAGGCCGGAATCGCCAGCGCCAACAAGAGGAACAGGCCGCCGGTACCGAGCGTGGCCATTTCGGACAACGGCTCGACCAGGATCCAGCGTCGCCAGCCGGCGACGTGGAACCCGTCCATGGCCGCGGTGAAGCGCTCATAGAGTTCCCGTGCCCATTTGCCGGCCAGGAAGATCGTGAAATCGATGCGGGCGTCGATGTCGAGCAGCAGCCGCCTGAGCTTGGGCAGCCAGTCGTCACCCGGATCGGGGAACATGTCTGTCACTACCGCGAGCTCCGGACATCGGCTGGAACCACTGTTCCAGCCTTCTTAGCTGAGGAGGGTTACGCCGACCATAATTTAGTTAGACGAGGCAAAGCTTCACCTGGGTCAAATCGCCAAGGCGCTTTGCCGGTCGCGGTCCGCAATGTCGTTTCCACAGCGCCGATGGCATCGGGGGCAATTTGGGCATAGTTAGGTTCGCCTGGAGAACAGCATGGCAACGGCGGACGACGGTTCCGAAGACCTTCCTTTCTGGCGGCGCAAGTCCCTGGACAAGATGACTGATTCGGAATGGGAAAGCCTGTGCGATGGCTGCGGAAGGTGCTGTCTCAACAAGCTCGAGGAAGAGGGCAATGCTGCCGACACTTATTATACCGATGTCGGCTGCCGGCTCCTTGACGGCCAGACCTGCCGCTGCCGGGACTATGCCAATCGGCTCGAACTGGTCGACGATTGCGTGCGGCTGACGCCCGAAAGCCTCAAAACCATCAATTGGTTGCCGCCGTCCTGCGCCTATGTGCTGCTGGCCAAGGGCAAAGATCTTTACTGGTGGCACCCGTTGGTTTCGGGTGATCCCGAGACCGTTCACGCCGCCGGCGTATCGGTCAGAGGCCGCATGAGCGCCACCGAGGAGACCGTGCCGGACGAGGATCTTGAGGACTACATCGTCAGCTGGCCGCAGAAACTACCCAAGGCAGCGCGGCGACGATAAATTCACTTCGTTTTCAACGGACGGGAAAACCCGCGCACCCCTGGTCTGCAATTTGTGCTGTTGCAACAAGACGCTGTGGCGGCCAATTGGTGCGCGGCGACGGCCTCTGCCCACATCCGTCCCCTCGACCAGGCCAATTAGCGAGTGCAATGACCAGCGAAATCGCTCCAGAAGACAGGCCTCGGATTGCCGCCGCCGCTTCGTGCGGGGCGAGGGCGGCGGCGCGCGCCTATCCCGAATCAGGAGATTTGCCGGAGGTACCGCAGACGGACGAACCGCCGCCGCTCGATCACGCGGCAGCGCGCACCATCATTTTCGGCATCATGCTGGCCATGTTCCTGTCGGCGCTGGAACAGACCATCGTTGCGCCGGCGCTGCCGGCCATCGGTAAGAGCCTCGGCGGCATCGACGACCTAGCTTGGGTGGTGACGGCTTATCTCCTGGCGGCGACGGCGACGACGCCGTTGTTCGGCAAGCTCTCCGACATTTACGGCCGCCGCGCCGTGATGCTGTCGGCGATCCTGGTTTTCGTCATCGGCTCGGTGGCCTGCGCGCTCGCGCCCTCGATCTGGTTCCTCGTCGCCGCCCGCGCGCTGCAGGGCATCGGCGGCGGCGGCTTGCTGCCGATCGCGCAGACGGTGATCGGCGATCTGTTGAGCCCGCGCGAGCGTCCCGCCGTCATGGGTCACACCGCGATCATGTTCGTGACCGCGAGCACGCTCGGCCCGGTGCTCGGCGGCCTTTTGACCGACCATCTGCACTGGTCGCTGATCTTCTGGATCAATCTGCCGCTCGGCCTGATCGCGCTTGCGACCACCGACCGCGCGCTGCGGAAATTGCCGCGGCACGATCGCCGGCACGAACTCGATGTTCTCGGCGCCTCGGCGATGGTCGCGGCCGCGTTATCGCTGATGCTCGCGCTGGCCTG
Source organism: Xanthobacteraceae bacterium (assembly GCA_035509535.1). Lineage (GTDB taxonomy): Bacteria > Pseudomonadota > Alphaproteobacteria > Rhizobiales > Xanthobacteraceae > BOG-931. Next base: position 46,956 of record DATJLN010000093.1, read on the forward strand.
GGGCGGCACTTACTATCCGTGGGGATCGTGGCCGGTGGTTTCACTGTTTGCCGCTTCGGCGGCGCTGTGGTGCCTGTTTGCGCTGCGGCTTCTCAGCGCGCGCGAACCGTTCATCCCGCTCGCCATCCTTGGCGGCCGCGTCACCGGCACGATCATCTGCGCCGCTTTCTTCGCTGTGGGCACCATTGTCGGCGTCACCATCTATACGCCGCTCTATTGCCAGACCGTGCTTGGCATTTCGGCGAGCCAGTCGGGTCTGATCCTGATCGCTTTCATGCTCGGCACCGTGATCGGCTCGCAGACCACGATGCGGCTGATGATACGGATGAAGCACTATATGCGCATTCCGATGGTGAGCCTGACGCTGGCCATCATCGTGCTCGGCTTGCTGGCCGCCAATCCGGCGGGCTATTCGTGGCCGCAATTCGCGCTGCTTCTGTTCGGGCTCGGATTGGGTCTCGGCCCGATGTATCCGATGAGCACGGTGGTGACGCAAAACTCGGTCAAGCCGCATCAGATGGGGACCGCAACCGGCGCGCTGAATTTCTTTCGTACGCTCGGCGGCGCGCTCATCGTCGCGGTTTTCGGCGCGCTTGTGCTCGGCGGCGCGTCCGACGGTTCGGGCGTGATGACGCTGGAGAAAGTCGCCACCGCGCATCGCAATCTGGCGCCGGAATTTCAGAATGTCTTTATCGCCGCGATCGTGTTCATCGCAGTCGCGCTGTGCTGCCTTCTGCTCGTTGAGGAGCGGCCGATGCAAGGTCCGCGGCTCGACGCTACGGCCGAATGATCACCGGCTTTATTCTCGCATGATCTTTCCGAAACCGGTTTCCGCGCCCCGGATCAAGTCCACGGGCGGGCTTTCTTCCGGATCCGGCTTTATGGCAGCGGCGAGCCGAGCGCCTTCGCGGTGTCGATGATCCACGACCGGTAGCGCGCCAACGGCGTGAGCCCGGTGAGCCCGCCACAGCCGGCGGTCAGGTTCGGTCCGGTCGACCAGCTGACGAGACCGATCACGACGAGGCTGCCGTTGTCATCACGGAAGGCCGGCGCGCCGGAATCGCCGGTACAGGCGCCGAGCCCCGCGCGTACGCCTTTGGTCGCCGGATCGAACAGGCGCACTTCCAGCGAACTCGGATGACCGGTGACGGTGAGCGTCGCCGCGTGCACGAGCCCATCGAGCCGGTCGGCGCCGCGTACCGTCACGCCGATGCCGGCAACGGTGAGCGTATCGCCGATCGCGACCCGTTCGTCGTCGGCGGCAAGCCGCGCCGGCGTGATGCGCGCCGGCGCCGGTTCGCCGAGCTTGAGCAGCGCCACGTCGGCGGTGGCGAGGTGCGAGAACAGCCGCTTGATGTCGAATTGCGGATGGCGCGCGGTGCGCACCACGTCTTTGAGCGTCGGGACCTGGCCGGGTACGGTGTCGGCGAGCTTGTAACGGCCGTCAGGCTCGACACAATGTCCTGCCGTCAGCAACAGGTCGCGCGTAATCGCGGTCGCGGTGCAAAAGGTGCCGTAGGAGCTCAAGATGGTCACCACGGCGTTGCGCACGCCGCCGGTTGCGGCGGGAGCCCCGCCGACCATCGCCGCGCCGGGCGCAATCGCGGCAAGGCTCAAAGCTGCCGCCACGGCCGGAACGAGCAAGGGCAGGCATCGTGCGGGCCGGTTCATCGTCGGTCTTTCTCTTTGATCGGCGTCATAATCATCGTGTTTTCAAGTTTTCGTGTTGAGCGGGCGCGGGGACGGCCGTTCACGCGGGGTTCACGGCCGGCGGGCTAGGAGAGGCGATAGGATAGACCATGAGTTCCGCTCCGCGATTAGGCAGATTAGGCCCGAGTACCCTGGTCTTGGGTACCCTGGTCTTGGATATCCTTTTTTTGCTCGGCACCCTGCCGGCATTCGTACCCGCGCGCGGCGAGGACGGTGTTCGCCCGGCGCATCTGGAGGAAGCTCCCCATCCGGTCGTCCCTTCGGTCGGTGATGCCGCCCATGATATGTCCGCCCATGATATGTCCGCCCATGATGCGGCCGCGCATGGTACCGCCGCGCATGATTTCCCCCATGGCACCGCCGGGCATGATTCTCCCCATGGTACCGCCGCTCACGAGGCGGTTCATGATGCCGCTCACGAGACCGTTCATGCCTGCCTCGACCAGCGGGAGCGCCGCGCGCAGGCCGGCAAGGTCATTCCGCTGTCCGCCGCCATGCGCACCGCGAGAGCCCGCATGCCGGGCACCGTGGTGCGGGCGCGGCTCTGCCGCGGCTCCGAAGGCCTGGTCTATGTGCTGACAGTTCTGGCCCGCGATGGCAAAGTAGCCCGCCTTACCGTCGACGCCTTAAAAGGCACGCTTGTCGGCGGCCTGTAAGCATGATCCGGAAAAAAGCGCCCTCGGACTTGATCCGAGGGTGGAAACCGGCTTTCCGATAGGGCCATGCGCCAATGATCTGAGCGGAGCACGCTTTGCGGCTTCTGGTAGTCGAAGACGATCCTGATCTTAACCGGCAGCTCGCCACGGCCCTGACTGACGCCGGCTATGTCGTCGACCGCGCTTTCGACGGCGAGGAGGGACACTATCTCGGCGAGAGCGAGCCCTATGACGCGGTGATTCTCGATATCGGCCTGCCGAAGATGGACGGCATCTCGGTTCTCGAAGCCTGGCGGCGCTCGGGCCGCGCCATGCCGGTTTTGATCCTCACCGCGCGCGATCGCTGGAGCGACAAGGTGCAGGGCTTCGATGCCGGCGCCGACGACTACGTCGCCAAGCCGTTTCATCTCGAGGAAGTGCTGGCGCGGGTGCGGGCGTTGCTGCGCCGCTCCGCCGGCCACGCCAAGAGCGAATTCACCTGCGGTCCGGTCCGTCTCGATACCCGCACCGGCCGCGTCGCCGTGGACGGCAATCCGGTAAAGCTCACCTCGCATGAGTACCGGCTGCTGTCGTATCTGATGCACCATACCGGCCGCGTGGTGTCGCGCACCGAACTGGTCGAGCATCTCTACGACCAGGATTTCGACCGCGACTCCAATACGATCGAAGTCTTCGTCGGACGCATTCGCAAGAAGCTCGGCGTCGACGTCATCCAAACCGTGCGCGGTCTCGGCTATCTTCTGACTCCGCCCGATGCGCGCTAATTCGCTCGCGGTCCGCCTGTTTCTTTGGGCCACGGCCTGCACGGTGGTCATCCTCATCATCACCGGCGTGGCGCTGTCGACGCTCTATCGCCATGCTGTCGAGCGCGCCTTCGACCGCCGGCTCGACGTGTATCTGCGCACGCTGGTGGCCGACGTCGCGTCGCCGGAAGAGGGTGGCGAGAAATTTCCGCAATCGATCGGCGAGCCTTTGTTCGAACTGCCGCTGTCGGGCTGGTACTGGCAGGTGACGCGGCTCGACACCAAGACGCCGGAGGTGCATTCCTCGCGTTCGCTGTGGGACAGCAATCTGCCGAAGCTGCCCGACGATCATTCCGCCGCTTCGGCCGAATATCGCCAGGGCTATGCGCAGGGACCCGAGGAACAGAATCTGCGCATCGTCGAGCGCAATATCGACCTCGGCAGCGATGGGCGCTACCTGATCTCGGTCGCCGGCGACGCATCCGAAATCGACGACGAGACCGGCAGCTTCGACCGCGCCATCGGCATGACCTTTGCGGCATTGACCGTGGCGCTGCTGGTCACCACAGCCCTGCAGGTGCGTTTCGGTCTCGCGCCGCTCAAGCGCATCACCGACCGCCTTGCCGAGATCCGCTCCGGCCGCGCCGAGCGGCTGCAGGGCGATTTCCCGGTCGAGATCGCGCCTTTGGCGCGCGAGACCAACGCGCTGATCGAGGCCAATCGCGAGATCGTCGAGCGCGCGCGCACCCATGTCGGCAATCTCGCGCATGCGCTGAAAACGCCGCTCTCGGTGCTTGTCAATGAAGCGGCCGCCCGCGGCGACGATCCGCTCGCGCACAAGGTCCTGGAACAGACCGACATCATGCGCGACCAGGTGGCGCGCCAATTGGAGCGGGCGCGGCTTGCGGCGCGTTCGAGCGTGATCGGCACGCTGGTCGACATTCCGCCCGTGGTGACCGCGCTCGCCCGCACCATGGAGAAGCTTTATCGCGCCCGTGACATCGCCATCGACGTGGCTTTGCCCGAGGCGGCGCGGTTTCGCGGCGAGCAGCAGGATCTCGAGGAGATGGTCGGCAATCTCGTCGACAATAGCTGCAAATGGGCGCGGTCGCGGGTCGCGATCGAGGTGCTCGCCGACGCGCCGGCGGCGGGCGACGGCAAATCGCGGGTGCGCATCATTGTCGACGATGACGGTCCGGGCCTGTCGCCCGACGAGCGCGCGCAGGTTGCGCGGCGCGGCCAAAGGCTCGATGAGACCAAGCCCGGCTCGGGTCTCGGCCTGTCGATCGTGGTCGAACTGGCAAGTCTCTATGGCGGTGTATTGACGCTGGGGACCGCGCCGATCGGCGGCCTGCGCGCGGAGCTGGCGCTGCCGGGCGGCTGAACGGTATCCCCGCAGCTTTGGTGCGAGGATGACGCGGGCGCGCTCGATCATGTATTCTGGTTCTCGCCTACAGCCGTCGGATAGAACGGCCTCATCAGGGAGGGTTTCATGCAATTGTCCCGCCGTCGGCTGCTTGTAAGCGGCGCTTCGATCGTCCTGACCGGTGCCGTTGCGGCGCCGATCGTGGGGCGCGCTGCGGGACCGCAATGGTCCTACAAATACGCCAACAACCTTCCCGACTCGCATCCGATGAATGTGCGCGCCCGCGAAATGGCGGCAGCGATCAAGGATCAGACCGGCGGCCGCCTCGAGCTGCAGATCTTCCCGTCGAGCCAGCTCGGCTCCGATACCGACACGCTGAGCCAGATCCGCGCCGGCGGGGTCGAGTTCTTCACCCTTTCGGGGCTGATCCTCTCGACGCTGGTTCCCGCCGCCTCGATCAACGGCCTTGGCTTCGCATTCCCGAGCTACGACGCGGTGTGGCGGGCGATGGACGGCGATCTTGGCGCCTATGTACGCGGCCAGATCGCCAAGTCCGGCCTGATCGCGATGGAGAAGATCTGGGACAACGGCTTCCGGCAAACCACGACCTCGACCAAGCCGATCGTGAACCCCGACGACTTCAAAGGCATGAAGCTGCGCGTGCCGCCGTCGCCGCTCTGGACCTCGATGTTCAAGGCGCTCGATGCCGCACCGGCCTCGATCAATTTCAACGAAGTCTATTCGGCGCTGCAAACCAAGGTGGTCGACGGCCAGGAAAATCCGCTGGCCATCATCTCGACCGCCAAGCTTTACGAGGTGCAGAAATATTGCTCGCTTACCAATCACATGTGGGACGGGTTCTGGTTCCTGGCCAATCAGCGCGCCTGGGAGGCGCTGCCCGACGACGTGCGCGGCGTTGTCGCCAAGAACATCAATACGGCCGGCTTAAAGGAGCGCGAGGACGTCGCCGAACTCAACGCGACACTGCAAAAGAGCCTTGCGGCAAAGGGCTTGGTTTTCAACCAGCCCAATCCGGCGCCGTTCCGCGACAAGCTCCGCGCTGCCGGCTTCTACAGCGAATGGCGCGCCAAATACGGTGACGAAGCCTGGGGCTTGCTCGAGAAATCCACCGGCAAGCTGGCATGATCGGGCGATGAGCACGCTGCAGACCGTGCCGTTTGCGGAGGAGGGCGCCGGCGCTCCGCGTTCGCTTGTCGCGGCGATCGAGTCTTCGCTCGGTACGGTGGTCGAGATGGCGGCGGCGGCTCTGGTCGGTGCCGAGATCCTGATCCTGTTCAGCGGCGTGCTGTCGCGCTACGTCTTCGATCGGCCGCTGGTCTGGTCGGACGAACTGGCGTCGACCCTGTTCCTGTGGCTCGCCATGCTCGGCGCGGTTATCGCGTTTCGCCGCGACGAGCACATGCGGATGACGGCGCTCGTCGGCGCGCTGCGGCAGCCATGGCGGGCCATGCTCGACACCTTTGCCATGGGGGCGGCGTTCGCTTTTCTCCTGCTGATCGCGTGGCCGACTTATCAATATGCCGTCTATCAGTTGCCGATCACCACCTCGGCGCTCGAAATCACCGACACCTGGCGGGCGGCGGCCATGCCGACGGGCGTCGTCTTGATGATCGTCCTTGCACTGCTGCGCCTGTTGCGGGCCGATTCGCCGCTGACGACGCTGGCATCGCTCGGCGCGGTTGCCGCGATTGTCGCGCTGTTCTTCGCCGCCGGGCCGAGATTCCTCGAACTCGGCAATCTGAACCTGCTGATTTTCTTTGTCGGCGTGGTCGCGGTCACGGTACTGGCCGGCGTGCCGATCGCTTTTGCTTTCGGGCTCGCCATTTTCGGCTATCTCGCGCTTGCCACCCACACGCCGCTGTTGGTGCTGGTCGGCCGCATGGACGAGGGCATGAGCCATCTCATTCTTCTCGCCGTGCCGCTCTTCGTTTTTCTCGGCCTGCTGATCGAAATGACCGGGATGGCGGCGGCCATGGTGGCGTTCCTGGCAAGCCTGCTGGGCCATGTGCGCGGCGGCCTGCATTACGTGCTGGTCGCGGCGATGTATCTCGTCTCCGGCATTTCCGGCGCGAAGGCTGCCGACATGGCGGCGGTCGCGCCGGTATTGTTTCCGGAGATGAAGGCGCGCGGCGCCAAGCCCGGCGATCTCGTCGCGCTCCTGTCGGCCACCGGCGCGCAGACCGAAACCATTCCGCCGAGCCTTGTTCTGATCACCATCGGCTCGGTGACCGGCGTGTCGATCGCGGCGCTGTTCACCGGAGGACTGCTTCCGGGCGTCGTGCTGGCGGTTCTGTTGTGCGCCGTGGTGCGCTGGCGCTGCCGAAATGTGGAGACCAGCCAGGCGGCCCGCGCCAGCAAAGGCGAAATCGCGCGTGCCTTCGTCGTCGCGCTGCCGGCGCTGCTTTTGCCGTTCCTGATCCGCGCCGCCGTGGTCGAAGGCATCGCCACCGCGACCGAAGTTTCCACCATCGGCATCGCCTATTCGGCGATCGCGGGACTTCTGATCTATCGCCGCTTCGACTGGGCGGCGCTCCGCCCGATGCTGGTGTCGACCGCCGCGCTCTCCGGCGCCATCCTGCTCATCATCGGCACGGCGACGGGCATGGCCTGGGGACTGACGCAGTCCGGCTTCTCGCGCACGCTGGCCATGGCCATGACCGGCTTGCCGGGAGGAGCCGCCACCTTCATGGCGGCCTCGATCGCGGCCTTTGTCGTGCTCGGCTCGGTGCTCGAAGGCATTCCGGCCATCGTCTTGTTCGGACCGCTGTTGTTTCCGATCGCCAAGGCCGTCGGCATTCACGAAGTGCAGTATGCGATGGTGGTGATCCTGGCGATGGGCATCGGGCTGTTCGCCCCGCCGTTCGGTGTCGGCTACTACGCGGCCTGCGCCATCGGCCGCGTCGAGCCGGCCGAAGGCATGCGGCCGATCCTGGCCTACATGTTGGCGCTTGTTGTCGGCACCATCATCGTGGCCGCCGTGCCGTGGATCTCGATCGGATTCCTGCGATAGCGCGAGTGCCGCAGATGGACGTGAAGCTTCCCAGAGGCGGCGTGGTTCCTGCGACAACGCGCGTGATGAATCTCGCGTATTTCTTGCGGCAGACGGCCAAGCGCTATCCGCATGAGATCGGCCTGGTCTGGGGCGAGCGGACGTGGACCTGGGCCGAGATCGACCATCGCGTCGACGCAATGGTCCTGGCGCTCACCGCGCGCGGCATCGCCAAGGGCGACCGGGTTCTGGTCCAATCGAAGAACTGCAATCAGATGTTCGAGGCGATGTTCGCCTGTTTCCGGCTCGGCGCGGTTTTCGTGCCGACCAATTTTCGTCTGACCGCCGATGAAGTCGCCTATCTTGCCGAGGCGAGCGGCGCTTGCGCCATGATCTGCGGCGCCGATTTTCCCGATCATGCCCGGGCGGCAAAGCTTGCGGCGCCGGACATCGGCACGATGATCGCGATCGGGCACGGCAGCTTTGGCGAAGACTATGACGCGCTGGTCGCCGCTCACATCGGCCAAGGCGCTCCGGACGCCGCGGTCGAGCGCGACGATCCGTGCTGGTTCTTTTTCACTTCCGGCACCACCGGACGGCCGAAGGCCGCCGTGCTCACCCACGGCCAGATGGCTTTCGTCATCACCAATCATCTGTGCGATCTGATGCCGGGCACGACGCAGCGCGATGCGTCGCTGGTCGTGGCGCCGCTGTCGCACGGCGCCGGCATTCATCAATTGGCGCAAGTCGCGCGCGGCGCGAAAACGGTTTTGCTCGGCAGCGAGAAATTCGACGTCGCCGAAGCCTGGCGGCTTGTCGCGCGGTGGCGTGTCAGCAACATGTTCACCGTGCCGACCATCTTGAAAATGCTCGCCGAGCATCCGGCGGCCGATCAATACGATCATTCCTCGCTGCGCTACGTCATCTATGCCGGCGCGCCGATGTATCGCGAGGATCAGAAGCGCGCGCTGAACAAGCTCGGCAAGGTGCTGGTGCAATATTTCGGCCTTGGCGAAGTCACCGGCAACATCACCGTGCTGCCGGCTGAACTGCATGATCCGGAGGACGGGCCGGATGTGAAGCTCGGCACCTGCGGCTACGCGCGAACCGGCATGCAGATTTCCATCCAGGACGACAACGGCCGCGAATTGCCGGCGGGCGAAACCGGCGAGATTTGCGTCTGCGGGCCCGCGGTCTTTGCCGGCTATTACGCCAATCCCGATGCCAATGCGAAAGCGTTTCGCAACGGCTGGTTCCGCACCGGCGATCTCGGCCACATGGACGCCGAGGGGTTTCTCTATATCACCGGCCGCGCGTCCGACATGTACATTTCCGGCGGCTCCAACGTCTATCCGCGCGAAATCGAAGAAAAGCTGCTGACGCATCCGGCGCTGGCGGAGGCCGCCATTGTCGGCGTCCCCGACCCGACGTGGGGCGAGGTCGGCGTTGCGGTCTGCGTGCTGCGGTCCGGCGCCGCGCTCGATGAGCACGAATTGATGGCGTGGCTCGCGCCGAAAGTGGCGCGGTACAAGCTGCCCAAGCGCGTGTTCTTCTGGGACGAGCTGCCGCGATCCGGTTACGGCAAGATCACCAAGAAGCTCATCCGCGCCGAGCTCGATGCGCGCGGCTGCCTGCCGCGGGATGCGGCCCCTTCCGCGGCGTGATGGAGGCGGCGATGCGACGGACCGTGCTCGTCACCGGCGGCGCCTCGGGCATCGGCTTGGCCATCGTCGAAGCCGTGCTTGCGGCAGGTTGGCGTGCCGTTGCCGCCGATATCGAGCCGCGCAATCTCGCCTCCGCCCGGCAGGCGTTTGGCGAGCGCAACGATCTGCGTCTCGCCGAGCTCGATGTCGCCGACGAAGACGCCGTCGTCAGGCTGGTCGCCGATTGCGCGCGCGATTTCGGGCCGCTCGCCGGCGTGGTCAGTTCCGCCGGCATCGGCCGCAATATTCCGGCACTCGAGACCAGCGCCGCGGTCTTTCGCCAGGTCCTCGACGTCAATCTCGTCGGCAGCTTTCTTGTTGCGCGTGAAGCCGCGAAGGCGATGCGCGACCATGGCGGCGGCGCCATTGTCAATCTCGCCTCGGTCTCGGGGGTGACCGGCAATGAGGGCCGCGCCGCCTATGGCGCCTCGAAAGGCGGGGTGGTGGTGCTGACCAAGATACTCGCCGTCGAGTTCGCGCCCCTTGGCGTGCGCGTCAATGCGATTGCGCCGGGGCCGATCGAAACGCCGATGGTGGCGGCCATGCTATCGGACGCCGACCGCGCCGTGTGGCTCGAGCGCTTACCCCAGCACCGCTACGGCAAGCCGTCGGACATCGCGAGCGCCGCGCTGTTTCTGCTCGACGGCGAAAAGTCGGGCTATCTGACCGGCCAGACCATCTGCGTCGATGGCGGCTTCAGCGCCGCCGGCATGATGAGCCGTCGCGGTTAAGGCTCGTCAGGCGAGCTCCAGCCGCGCCGTGGGCAGATCGATGAGTCCGCGGATCATGACGTTGAAGGCGACAACGATCCGCTCTTCGGTTTCGTCGGCCGAGCCCTGTTCGACGGCATGGGGGACGTGGCTTGGCCAGATCACCATGCGGCCTTTCTCGGCGGTGACCTTGAACACGTCGGCATTCAAATCGTTTTTGCGCCAATAGGTCGGCTCGAGATTTTTCGACAATAGCCTCGGCGAGGCGAAGACCGTCGAGCCGCAATTCTTCGGCGTCTTGATGTAGACGAGGCCGCTCAGCAGGCAATTCGGGTGCATGTGCATGAAGTGGCGGCGGTTGGGATTGGCGATATTCGCCCACATCGTGGTGATGTAATGCGAATCCCGCTTCACGGCCATGGCGTCGAGAATGATCCCGGATTCCTCCATGATCACGTCGACCAATTCCTTGAATTCGGGAAGTGTGTGCAAATCGTCGGACGACATGTAAGCGAGCATCGCCCCTTCGGGAGAAAAGGTGCCTTTGCCCGCTGCCCGCAACTGCTGCAGTTTCTTCTCGATGCGGTCGCAGAAGCCGATATCGGCAAGCTTTCCCGTAAACATCGGCGTCGGGAACAGCATGTACATCTGCTTGCCGGTCAGTTCTTTCGCGTTCGCCTCGTGTGGAATGTCGAGCATTGCAAGTCGTGCCTTGGTATTGTTCTCAAGCGCTTGGCATTGTTCTCAAGCGATTGTTCGTGGGCAACTCAAAGCTGCCGGCACGGCGAGGTGCGATGGCAGCTCGATTTTGCAATCTGCGCGGAGCGCGGAAGAAAATATATGGCTACGGCCGTAAATTCGATGGTGCCAATGCGTAACGCGAGAGTAAATTTCGTATCAACGAGGTGTCTTGTCCGCGAGGGATGATGCTCGAGCGCAATCCGCGGCGATGCATTGCCAAATGTTCACATTGCACTGGCGCAATTTTGGTCAGGCGCTGGCTTCGCCAGCGGCGATACGATCGGTTTTGCGCGAAGGCTCACGCCACGGCGCGCTGCTCCGCCGCCATGCCCAGTCTTGGCGCGGTCTCGACGCGGTCGCGGCCTTTGCGCTTGGCCTCATAGAGCGCAGCATCGGCCGCCTTGACCAGATCGCGCGGCAGCAATCCCTGGCGCGGCACGAGGGATGCGACGCCGATGCTGACAGTCGGGGTGCTGTCGGGCCGGCCCTGCTGATCGGCCCGCAATGCGGCGATGCTGGCGCGAATGTTTTCCGCGAGCTTGGCGGCTTCCGCGGTTGCCGCGCCCGGCAGCATGACGACGAATTCCTCGCCGCCATAACGTGCGCTGACGCCGCCCGAGCCCTGCGTGGTGGTGGCGATGCACTGTGAGATAGCCAAGAGAGCCGCGTCGCCCGCCTGGTGGCCGAATTGATCGTTGTAGTTCTTGAAGCCGTCGGCATCGATCATGAGGAACGCCATCGGATGTCCGCAGTTCAAGGCCCGGCTCCACTCGATGTGCAGCATTTCGTCGAGGCGACGGCGGTTCACCAGGCTGGTAAGGCCGTCGGTCGTGGCCACGATCGAGAGCTGATACTCGGCTTCGCTGCGCCGCTTCAACGCGCGAATAAGCAGAACGATGAGCGCCAGATTGATCGCGCACAGAACCAGCATGAGCAGTCCGATGCGCCAGGCCTTTTCGGCCCAGGGCGCATAGATTGCGGCGACCGCGGTACCATAACTCAGCTTCAACGGCCGATCTCCGACGGTCTTGAAAACATAGAACCGCTTCACGCCGTCGATGCCGGCCACCGATTCAAACGAACCGGACGGAAAGGTGGCGCCGCGCTGGAAGACGGAGGCATTCGCCAGACTGCGGCCCACCAGTTCGGGCTGAAACGGCGAACGCATGATCAGCGTGCCGTCGTCGCGCATCAGCGTCAGCGCGTCGCCTTCGCCCATGTTCACCTTGGCGAACATCTTTCTGAAATAACTCAAGTGCAGCGTGCCGGCGACGACGCCGTTGAAATTGCCATTGGCATCCGACAGCCGCCGGCTGATGGCGATGACATATTCGCCGTCCGGCGCGATCCAGGGACGGCTGACATAGGGCCCGGCACCGCGCCGCCGCTCCTGACTTTTGAAGAAATCGTACTGGGAATAATTGTCGGGCCGCGGCGTCAATGTGCGCGAGTCGATGATCACGGTGCCGCGCTTGTCGAGAACGAAGATCGAGCCCATATCCTTAGCGGTGGCGGCGCGGTCGAACAGCACCAGCTGGCGAATTTCCGGGCTGAGCTTGCCGAGCGACGGCAGCTTCAGGCCTTCGACCACGGCCTGCAGCGACAGATCGTAGAGCTCGAGATTGCGATCGATCTCGGACGCCATCGCCGCGACGATGTTGTAGGCGGCAAGCCGTGCACGTTCGCGTGCCTGGTCGCGGCTCTCCCATTGCACAAAGCCGAACACGGCCGAAAAGCCGAGCGTCACAATCAAGCCAAGCGCGACAAGAGACTTGGTGTAATTGCGGACGGGCGCTGGCGACAAATCTGAGGGGGGCATGGAAATCGTCGAGGAGCGGTTCGGCTGGTCTCGGACCGCCTTATATCGGCCCGTCGTTGAGCTTTAGCCCTATATGTTCCGATAATGCGAATTGTCGTGTTAACGCCGTATTGGCCCTTTGGCGCACGGTCTTGAACGCGCTGCCGGTGCGGCGAGTGAGTGCGACGGGACCGGCGCCGGCTGGCGCATCTGCCGGCGCGTTTGCCTACGGCGGATGGCGTCAGTGAATGCCGAGGGCGGCGGCGGCGATCTCGCCGTGGCGGAGCTGAGCGACGCTATGGAAGGCCCGCACCAGATCTTGGTCGAGCTTCGGGCCCATATCGAGAAGAATTTGGTAAGCCTGCGGTCCGGGCATGGGCGGCTTGTAGGACCGCCGCTCGATCAAGGCGCCGAAGATGTCGGCGATTGTCATCATGCGCACGAGGTCGGAGATTTCGTGGGCGCGCAGGCCATGCGGATAGCCGGAGCCGTCGAGATATTCGTGATGATGAACGACGATGTCGAGCATTTCCTTGCGCAGGCCTTCGACGCCCTCCAGCGCCTTGAAGCCGTATTCGGGATGTTTTTTCATGATTTCCATTTCGAATTCGTCGAGACGACCGGGCTTTTCCAGAATGGCGACCGGTATGCGCGCCTTGCCGATGTCGTGCAGCATGCCGGCGCAGGATAAACGCTGCCGGTCGGTGTGGGATGCACCGATGTGCTGGCCGAATGCCACGGCCAGTCCGGTCACCAGCAAGGAATGCTGGTAGGTCGCGCTGTGATGCGTACGCACCGTCTCGACCCAGGCATTGAGGCCCTGGGCTTCGACCTGGCCGACGATGGCTTGGTTCGCCGAATCGAGTGCGCCGGTATTCAGCGGCTCGCCGAAGCTCGCTGCGGAAAACACGTTCTGCAGCGTATCGACGGCTGTGGCGACGGCCGGCGAATTCTTGATCGCTGCATTGTCGGGATCCGCCGACAGCGACGTGACGTCGCCCCACATGAGTCTCAGAAGCTCGCCGCTGGCCAGCGGACGCGAGACAATGTCGGTCGCGCCCAGCGCGAAAGCGCGCGCTTGCTGCAGATGCGAGGCCTTGTCGGCCACGAAAACGGCTTTTGTTTTGGTCGGGTTGCTTGCCAGCCAGGCCTTGACCTGCTGCAGCAGCGCTCCTTTTGCCAAGTCGATGTCGACCAGGATCGAGGCCGGAGGAGGCGAGCGCAGCGCCTGCTCGAGCAGCTGGAACTCGACAGAGATGAATCCGTCGAGCTGGTCGCGCAGGGCGGCATAACCAGCAGGCGACTCGGCGATCAGCGTTATCTGGTGCGCAGGCAAGTTGGTTCTTCGAACAAATAATCTGATGTATTCACCAGGCCGCAATTCGCGTCGCTCGGACTCGCAATTGCGATCCAAAACCCGATCAAAAATAATATCGACTGATTTAAAATCTGATAATTAATTCAATCAAACAAACAAGCAAGGCGAGGATCGCGACCCGAGTTGTCCCGCGGCACCGGCGGCGAGGGAAGTGCGCCGCGCCGCAACAAATAGGCATCAAATAAGATCGGCGGAGCGCAGTCGGCGTGCTCGTTGGGGTCGCTCCTTAAAATGGATCAATACCACCTTCGCCGCGGCGGGCGCTGCGGGCTCCGCTCGCAATGATTGTGGGTCATTGCCTGTGCTCGATCCGCGTGAGACGGCATGATATATTGCCGCGGTCGCAATCCCGGTTTCGCGTCGGCGATTGCTGTGTGCCGCTGCAGCGATCGCGGCACCGAGCCATTTCGGGGGACGTCATGCGAAGATCGGTCATTGCGCTTGCGGGCATCGTCGTTGCGGTAATGACGGCGGTCCCGGTCACGGCAGAGGCGCATTGGCGCCATCCGCACAGGATTTGGCACCACGGCTGGCGCCACGCTTGGCATGTCGGCCCGTCCTACTATCCGATCTACGGCTTCCTTGACGGCAATCCTTACGGCCCGGTCTGCGTCTGGCACCGGGAGTGGGATGCCTACTGGCATCGCGACTGTTTCTAGGAACGTCCAGCTCCGATCCAAATCTCGTGGCGTGGGCTTAGAAGCCCGCGACCGCTTCAAGCGTGTTGCCAGCCGCGATCTGGGCGCGGCGCCTGGCTTCGATCTGCTCTTGGCCGTCGCGCAGCGGCGCAATCTCCTTGGCGAATTCCGGCCGCGCCGCGAGCCGTTCCTTCCAGGCAAAGACGTGCGGATGGAGCCGTTCAAGCGGATAGCCGGCGAGCGACAGCCGATGGGCATAGATCAGCCAGGCAATGTCGAGGACTGTCAGTCTGTCCCCCATCAGATAAGCCTGTCCCGCGAGGCTCTCGTTCATGACGTCGAATGCGGCGCGGAATTTTCGCGCCGCAGCGCGCACCGCCTCGTCGGGGAAGCCTTCTTTTGCCGCGCGTTCCCAAAACTCGATCTGAATCTGCTTGTCGCGGTCGATGCGGCCCCGAATGGTGCCCGAGCCGCCCATGGCATAGCTCTTGAGTGCCTCGGCCGGCTTGGGCGGCCCCGGCGGCGCAAAGACAAAACGGAAGCTCAGTGTTCGCAAATCGAGGTGCAGATCGTCCTCGTGCTTGAGCAGGGCTGCGACGCTGTTTTCGTGGCCGGACGGGATCAGGCGCGGTTCGGGAAAGGCGGTTTCCAGATGAGCGATGATGTCGTTGCTCTCGATATGCACCGCGCCGTCATGGACCAGGACCGGCACCAGCCCGCGCGGATTGATGCCGAGAAACCAGGGGCGGAAATTCTCGTTGCCCGGCAGGTCGACATGGTGCGAGTGCCAGGGCAGGCCCTTGAGATTGAGGAAGACGCGCAGTTTCTGCGAACAGGAGGAGCCCATGAAGTGCAGGATATGCACGCCGCGCCACTGCAGCACTTCGCGGGTTTTGATGTCGCCGTCGACCAGTTGAACCATTTTCCCCCGCCCTTTTTCGCGGCTCTTTTCGCAGCCGCCGCCGCGCTTGATTTTGTATCAAGTGTTATATAACGTCAATGTCCGGCGTGAAGCGCCGCCCCGACAACCGCAGCAGAGGACTGCCGCACCGCCATGCCGCGACCGAGAGAATTTGACGAAGCGGCCGCGCTCGAAGCCGCGATCGAGTGCTTCTGGCAGCGCGGCTATGAGGCGACCTCGCTGCGCGATCTCACGTCGTCGATGGGCTTGACCGCGCCGAGCCTCTACAATGCCTTCGGCGACAAAGAGGAATTGTTCGCCCGCGCGCTCGACCGCTATCTTGAGCGTACGACGCGCGACCGCCTGCGCCGGCTCGAAGAAACGCTCGCGCCGAAAGCCGCAATCCACCGGTTCTTTGCCGAGATCGTCGAGCATTCCGTCAGCGACCTGCAGCGCAAGGGCTGCTTTCTGGTGAACTCTGCGCTCGAGGTCGCGCCGCACCATGCCGATTGCCGCGCCGTGATTGCCGCGCAATTCGGCGATATCGAAGCTTTCTTCAAAAGATGCATCCGCAAGGCGCGGGCCGACAAGACGATCCCGCCGCATATCGATGCCGCCGACACCGCGCGCTTGTTGCTCGGCGTGCTGCTCGGCATCCGCGTCCTGGCGCGAAGCAAACCCGAGCGCGACGTGCTCGAAGGCGTCGTACGCCCGGCTCTGGCGCTGCTCGATCCGCCGCGCCGCAAGAACAGGGGAAAGCGATGATCGACCTTTACTATTGGACGACGCCGAACGGCCACAAGGTCACGATCTTTCTCGAAGAGGCGGCGCTGCCGTACCGGATCGTGCCGGTCAATATCAGCAAAGGCGAGCAGTTTAAGCCCGACTTTCTCGCCATCTCGCCGAACAATCGCATGCCGGCCATCGTCGATCACAAACCGAAGGACGGCCGCGATCCGATCTCGGTTTTCGAATCCGGCGCCATTCTCGTCTATCTCGCCGAGAAGATCGGAAAATATCTGCCCAATGGTTTTCGCGAGCGCGTCGCGGTGATGCAATGGCTGTTCTGGCAGATGGCGGGGCTTGGCCCGATGGCGGGTCAAAATCATCATTTCTCGCAATATGCGCCTGAGAAGATTCCTTACGCCATCGACCGCTATGTGAAAGAAACCAACCGGCTCTACGGCGTGCTCAACAAGCAGCTTTCGGATCACGAATTCATTGCCGGGCGCTATTCGATCGCCGACATGGCGGCCTATCCGTGGATTGTTCCGCACGAGCGGCAGGGCCAGAAGCTCGAAGACTTTGCGCATCTCAAGCGCTGGTTCGAGGCGATGCGCGAGCGGCCGGCGGTGCAGCGCGCTTATGCGCGCGCCAAGGAGATCAATACCGCGCCCACGGTGAGCGAGGAGTCCAAAAAGGTCCTGTTCAGTCAAACAGCCGCGGTGGTCGCGTGACGAACCGCCGTCTTTACGACCTCGCCGGCGCCGAGCCGGAGCGCCGCTTCAGCCCCTATTGTTGGCGCACCCGGCTGGCTTTGGCGCACAAGGGGCTCGCGGTCGAAACCGTTCCGTGGCGCTTCACCGAAAAGGCCGAGATCGCGGCCTCCGGCCAGGGGCTGGTGCCGGTTCTTGTCGACGGTGACAAATGGATTTCTGATTCGTGGACCATCGCCAACTATCTCGAGGACACTTATCCGGACGCGCCATCGCTGTTCGGCGGGCCGGCGGCGCGCAGCTTGACCCGCTATTACTCGGCCTTCGCGGACAGCCTCGTCGCGGCGATGTTCCCCTTTATCGCGCTCGATATCCTGCATCACGTCGCCGACAAGGACCGTGACTATTTTCGCGAGAGCCGCGAGAAACGGGTCGGCAAGACGCTCGAAGCCTTTGTCGCCGATCGCGACAGCAAGCTTGCCGCATTTCGCGGGAGTCTCGCGCCGCTGCGCACGGCGCTGAAGTCACAGCCTTTCCTTGGCGGCGCGGAACCGCTCTATGCCGATTACGCCCTGTTCGGTCCGTTCCAGTGGGCGCGCTGCATCAGTCCATTCGCGCTGCTGGAGGAGGGCGATCCGGTGAAACTGTGGCGCGACAAATTGCTGGAGCGTTTCGGCGGCTTGGCGCGTAACGCGCCGGCCTATGACGTCTGATTGCTCGGGTTCAACACAACGGAAGCAAATGAGGCCATCATGTCTTTGAAACAGCAACTCGCCGAATATCGCGCCGGCTGGTTCAAGCGCGTCCCTGCGGAGCGGCAGGCGATCATGGAGCGCCATATCGAACAGCTGCGCAACGGTCTCGCCAAGGCGGCGCTCAAGGTCGGCGACCGTGCTCCCGCCATTACGCTCGGCAATGCCAAGGGCGAGACCGTCGATGTCGGTGCGCTTTTGCACAGCGGTCCCGTCATCGTCACCTTCTATCGCGGCGGCTGGTGCCCTTATTGCAATCTCGAACTGCGCGCGTTTCAACAGGCGCTTCCCGAGATCAAGGCGGCCGGGGCCTCGCTCGTCGCGATCAGTCCTGAAAAGCCGGACGACACATTGTCGACCTCGGAGAAGAACGCGCTCAGCTTTGAAGTGCTCAGCGATGTCGGGCAAAAGGTCGGCCGTGCTTTCGGGCTGGTCTACGAATTCAGCGACGAGCTGAAATCCGCCTACCGGGAATTCGGATTGGACATTCCGAGCAAGAACGGCGCGGAGGAATGGGCGCTGCCGATTGCGGCGACCTATGTCATCGATCGCAGCGGCGTCATCATCTATGCCGATACGGACGCCGACTATCGCGATCGCGCCGATCCGGTCGATGTCATCAAAGTGCTGAAGACGCGGGCCGCGGCAGCGTAGTTTCCAGCCGCGGCCTCAATCCAGCGTGGTCAATCCAGCGTAACATGGGCCGAGGTGATCACGTTCTTCCACAGCTCGGTCTCGTCATGGAAATAAGAGACGGTTGCCTGTGGCGTGCCGCCGACCGGTTCGGCCTGCAGGTTGGCGAGGCTTTTGAGGATGGCCGGATCGCGTAACGCCTCGTTTACGTCGGCATTGATCTTGTCGACGATCGAGCGCGGCGTGCCGTGGGGCGCGACGATCGCGTACCAGGCGACTGCCGCGAAGCCGGGCAGGGTCTCTGCGATGGTCGGCACGTTCGGCAGGCCCGTCATGCGCTGCGCCGAGGCGACCGCGATCAGCTTGAGCTTGCCGGCTTTGACCAGCTGCATCGACACGCCGAGATTGTCGAACATGCAATCGACGCTGCCGGCGATCAGGTCGTTGAGCGCCGGCGCCGAGCCGCGATAGGGCACGTTCTGCAATTTCACTTTCGCCATCATCTGAAACAGTTCGGAGGTCAGGTGCGATGTCGTGCCGTTGCCTTGCGTGGCGTCGGTGACCTTGCCCGGATTGGCTTTGACGAAGGCGATGAAGTCCTTCACCGTGCTGGCGGGGATCTTGTCCGGATTGACCACGAGCGCATTCGGCACGCGCCCGATCACCGCAATCGGCACGAATTGCGTAGGGTCGAAGCCAAGCTTCGGATAGAGGTTTTGATTGATCACCAAAGGCGGCGGCGGCGACGACAACAGCGTGTAGCCGTCCGGCTCGGATTTGGCGACGAACTCGGCGCCGATATTGCCGCCCGCGCCGGCGCGATTCTCGATCAGGACCGGCTGCCCCCATTTATGCGACAACCACTCGGCGACGATGCGCGGCACGACATCGGCCGTGCCGCCGGCCGGGAAGGGCACCACGATCTTGACCGGACGTGTCGGGTAATCTTCGGCCGCCGCGGGGACCGGCAAAAAAGCGGCGAGCGCCGCTATCAAGGTCAAAACCAAAGCAGACATCTTTGCTGCGGGGCGAAGAGTGCCGGCAGCAGTCAAGGTCGTCGCCATTTTTTCTTGTCCGTGAGCGTTTCCAATCCGTGTAATCGGATACGGAACTTAGCCAAACCATCCCGAGCTCGCCAGCGCGCCGTGGTCGCGGTGTTCCACATGACCCGCCGCGCCGGAGTTTTGCCCTAAAGAAACACTTTGGTGTCATGATCGGGCTCGCGCGCCGGCTGGGACGGCGCGCCGTTGTGGGGAATTATGCTGGGAAAAGCCATTATTGCTGTTGCCTTCGTGAGTGTGGCCGTTGCGCTTGCGGCTTGTGCCAATACCGGACCGAAGGAAGCTGGCGGTACCGCCGCGGGCGCCGTGACCGGCGGCGTCATCGGCAATCTCATCGGCGGCAGCACCGGCAATCGAGCGGCCGGCACCGTGATCGGGGCCGCCGTCGGCGGCCTGATCGGCAATCGCATCGGTGCGTCGCTCGACGACGAGGACAGGCGGCGCGCCTATGCCGCGCAGATGCAGGCTCTGGAAACCGGCCCCTCGGGCTCGCCGGTGCCTTGGCGCAATCCCGACGACGGACGCTATGGCAACGTTGTGCCCGGCCCGGCCTATCAGGCGAACGGTGCCACATGCCGGCAATATACCGAGACTATCTATGTCGACGGCAATCCGCAGCTCGCGCGCGGCACTGCCTGCCGCAATCCCGACGGGACTTGGAGCACGCTTGACTAGACGGCCGTCGATCGGACAGTCGATGAGCGGACGAATACAGCGCATGATCGTGCGGCCGCGGCGCGATGGATGAATAGGTTCGGCAACGTCCTTGCGCGCGCGCGCGCGGTTTGATCTTCTGCTGCGGCGTTGCGCGTCCGTGGTGTCTGGCAAGCGTTGCGAGCTGCTTGCGTTCCTTTTCAAGAGAATTTGGGAGATCCTGAAAATGCGTGCAGGGCATTTGGCATTCACAACGATATTGTTGATGGGCTTCGCCTGCAGCTTGGCTGCGTGCGGCAAGGGACCGCAAGGCGATACCGGTCCGGCCGGTCCGAAGGGTGATGTCGGCGCGGTGGGCCCGGCCGGTCCTGCCGGTCCGCCGGGACCCCAGGGGCCGCAAGGAGCCGCCGGCCCGGCCGGCCCGCCGGGGCCCAGCGCTAGCGTGCGGGTCCTGAAATCGGATTGCACCTCCGGGTGCACTGTGCAGTGCAAGGATAATGAGGTTTTGGTGACGGCCTATTGCGGTCCGACTCGCAATCCCGCCCAGATCCTTGGCGAGCGCGGCGCATCCTGCGGGGCCGACGCTTCGCCCGCCAATACGCCGTTGGTTGCGGTTTGTGTCGCGGCGCCGCAATAAGGCCGCTGGCGTCACAATCAATTGGCCAGGGTTACATAAGCGGCGGCAAGATGAGCCGCCGCTTTCACTTTCTCTAAACCCGTTTGGCGCAAGGCCGCCGCTCTGGCGGCAAATGCCGCAGAAGAGGCCATTTCGCCGGGATTGCAGCGTCCTGGCGTAACCGCTTCTTAAGCCCGCAGTGCGTAGAACTTTAGCCGTTGGCTCAGCACGGTTCCCTGCCCATGGTTCTCCGCCCATGACGAGCGATGGACAATCCATCGAACGGCTGCGTGATTATCTTCGGACGCTTACGCCGGAGGCGCGGTCGATGCTCGTCCAGGAGCTCGAGCGCACACTCCTGGGCGGCCAAGAGACCGCGGGCAACGATCTGGTGCTGCAGGAATTGCGCCGCGCCATCCGCGCCGAGGCCGAGCCGGTTCCGCGCATCGGCGACGCCGCGCGCCTGTTCTTCACGCCGCTCGAGCCGTTCCTGATCGACGGCCGGGCCGATCACAAACGTACCGGCCGTATCGCCCGCGTCTCGCTCGAGCCGATCTGGGGCTGGATCGGCCGCGACCTGATGCCGGCCGAAATCAAGGCGCTGGGCAACGACGTCAATCGCGCATTGGCCGCCGGCGATCACGCTCGCGCCGATCAATTGGTGCGCACGCTGCATGACCGCGCAATCCGGCGCATCAAAGACGCTGTCGCCGAAGCCGGCGGTGACGAGAAATCGCGCCGCCGCCTGGCCGTGCAAGTCGGCACGCCGCGCGCCATCGAGGACCTCGACACGCTCGTGGCCATCTTGTCGTTGCGCGAAATCATCGCCGACTTCGCCAAGCGCCTGCCGAGCCAGATCCGGACCTTCGAGCGCGAACAGATCGAACCGTTGTGGGCGCTGCTCGATGCCGCAACCGCACAGGGCGCTCTGGACCATGTCGGCGCACGCAAGACGGACGCCTTCGTCTACTGTCTCATCCTGGTGATGAATCGGCTCGCTTCGCCGTGGCAGCTGGTACGCATCGCCTCGCGCGCCGCCGAGGGCGACGATACCGCCCGCATCGCCGAGACCCCTTATGCCGCCGCTGTCGGCATCGTGCTCGGCGAGGCCGAGAACATGGTGGCCGAGCTGCGCGCGGAGATCAAAGCCGGCCAGCCGGTCGTGTCCATGCTCAAGAACATCCATGACACGGCGCGCGAATTGCGCTCGGAAATCAACATGTCGTTCGACTCGCCATGGAGCAGGCAGTTGGCGGCCATCCGCAACGACGTGTCGCTGCTGCTTAAATCGGAAATCGAGACGACGCCTGGCAGCGTGCGGCGGCTGTTGCGTCCACGTTTGAATAAGGACATTGCGCCGGGCTCGGTGCTCGATACGCTCGAGGTGGAACAGACCGAGGCTCGGGTCGCTTTCATCGGAGCCTGCCGGCATTACGCGGCCGAACTTGCGGTCAGCGAAGCCACCATGCGCGCCCATTCGGAGCTGACGCATATTCTTGAGACCGGCACCAAAATCCTGCTAGATTCGCTGCGCCAGGCCGGCGACGATGACCGGCCGTTCCGGCAGTCGCAGCTCGAGGCGGCGATCCGCTTTTGCCGCCCCGTCTTCGGCGCCGAATATGCCGGGCTCCTGGCCAAAGCCGCCGAGGTCGCCGTCCACGGCACCCCGCCGGCGCCCGAGCGCAAGCCGGCGCGGGCGTAACCCGGCGCACCCATTTTGCGAAATCTCAAGGCGACTGGTTTTGGTGAATCCTAGGTTCCGTCGACCAAGTGGCTGATGCCGCCAGGAACTTCAATTCCAGAAACCACACGAACACCATCGCGCAAGCCCGATTGCCGCAGGTCCGAACTCCCATTGCAGGGGCATGCGCGCCGTGATCTATAAGCGGCCCGCGCCACAGCTTCTTCCGGGGCTCTTCCAGGGGTCTTCCAGGGCTTTTCCAGGGTTCTGGCCATGGTTGCCCGCGGATGTGTTGATGGCGGGTGTGTGATGGCAGACGTGCCATTGCCGCGGCCGTGCCGATGACCCTCATGACGACATGCTGATGTGACGCTCGAACCGATGACGCTGTGGCTGATCTTCGCCTTGATGACGGTCGCGGCCGTGTGCGCCGTATTGTGGCCGCTTGGACGCAAGGACGGCGCGCCGGGTGGTGGCAGCGATAGGCTCGTCTACCAGGATCAGCTGCTTGAGATCGAACGCGACCGGGCTGCCGGATTGATCGGCACAGCGGAAGCGGAGTCGGCGCGGATTGAGATTTCGCGTCGTCTCTTGGCGGCGGCGGACGCCGAGAATTCGAGTGCCGTGCCCTCGTCCGCGGGACGATTGACGTTCCGGCACCGCGCCGCAGCCGTGATCGCGGCGGTCTTGTTGCCGGCGATCGGGCTCGGCTTTTATCTCGCGCTCGGCTCGCCCGATATTCCGAGCCAATCGGCCTTCGCCCGTATCGATACGCCGCTCGGTGCGCAATCGATCGGAAGCCTGGTCGCTCAGGTCGAGGCGCATCTTGCCAGCAATCCCAACGACGGCGCCGGCTGGGAAGTGGTCG
This sequence comes from Xanthobacteraceae bacterium, assembly GCA_035509535.1. GTDB lineage: Bacteria > Pseudomonadota > Alphaproteobacteria > Rhizobiales > Xanthobacteraceae > BOG-931. The sequence continues at coordinate 70,011 of DATJLN010000093.1, forward strand.
CGCCGGTCTATATGCGGCTTGGCCGCTTCAACGATGCCGTCGCAGCCTGGCGCAAGACGATCGCGCTCAAAGGCGACAACGCGACCCGTGAAGCGGCGCTCGGCGAGGCTCTTGTCGCCGCGGCCAACGGCGTGGTCACCGACGAGGCGCTGGCCGCCTTTCAGCATGCGGTCGCGTCCGATCCGCACGAACCGAAGGCAAACTATTTTCTCGGCCTTGCCGACGAACAGGCCGGCAAGCGCGACGCTGCTGTAGCGAAATGGCGCGCCTTGCTTGACAGTGCGCCCCCGGACGCGCCCTGGGCCGGTTTTGTGCGCGACGCATTGGCGCGCGTCACCGCGGCGGGAACTTCGGCCGGCGCCGCCGCCGGCGCCACCGCGAACGGCGCAAACAGCGCGCAAAACTCCGAAATGGTCCGCGGCATGGTGCAGCGGCTGGCCGACCGGTTGCACACCAGCGGCGGCGACGTGGACGAATGGCTTCGCCTGGTCCAGGCCTATATTGTGCTGGGTGACCGCGACAAGGCCAAGGATGCGGTGACGGACGCGAAGCGGGCGCTGTCGGATCACCCCGATGAGATCAAGCGCATCGATGATCTCGTCAAGGGACTCGGCTTGAACGGCTGATGCAGAGCGGGCAGCGCACAGCAATGCCAAACAAGAAGTCGGGACGGTGATATAATGACACGCAAGCAGCGGCGCCTTCTTCTGATCGGCTCTGGCCTTGGCGTGCTCGCGATTGCTGTGGCGCTGATGCTCAACGCTTTCCGCGACTCCATCGTCTTCTTCAATTCGCCGAGCGACGTGGTCGCGCGCCATGTCGGGCCCGGGACCCGCATCCGGCTCGGCGGCCTGGTCAAGGACGGCAGCCTGGTGCGCGGCAATAACCTTGTCGTGCGTTTCGAAGTCACCGACGGCAAGGCCGAGCTGCCCGTCACCTATCAGGGCGTGCTGCCCGATCTGTTCCGCGAAGGACAGGGCGTGGTGGCGGAAGGCGCGCTCAACTCCAGCGGCGTGTTCGCCGCCGACACCATTCTCGCCAAGCACGACGAGACCTACATGCCCAAGGAGGTCGCCGATGCGCTGAAAAAGTCCGGGCATTGGAAAGACGATTACGCCAAGCAGGCGAGCGGCGGGAAATGAAAGGGCGCAGTTCATGATTCCTGAACTCGGCCACTACGCGTTGATGCTGGCGCTTGGGCTTGCCCTCGTTCAAGGCACCATGCCGATCGTCGGCACGCGCAGCAACGATCTCGCCTTGATGAACATGGCCGCGCCCGCAGCGCTGGCGCAATTCGCCTTCGTCGCGCTCGCCTTCGGTGCGCTCGCTTACAGCTACGTGACCTCGGATTTCTCGGTGCTCAATGTCTACGAGAATTCCAACTCGCATATGCCGCTGATCTACCGCTTTGCCAGCGTCTGGGGCAATCACGAAGGCTCGATGATGCTGTGGGTGTCGATCCTGACCTTCTTCGGCGCGCTCGTCGCGTTGTTCGGCACCAATTTGCCGCTTGCGCTCAAGGCCAATGCACTGGCGGTGCAGGCCTGGATCGCTGCCGCCTTCCACCTTTTCATTCTGATCACGTCGAATCCGTTTCTGCGCATCCCCCAAGCGCCGCCTGAAGGCCAGGATCTCAACCCGATCCTGCAGGATCCGGGCTTGGCGTTCCATCCGCCGATGCTCTATCTCGGCTATGTCGGCTTCTCGATCGCGTTTTCTTTTGCCATCGCCGCGCTGATCGAAGGCCGCATCGATGCCGCCTGGGCGCGCTTCGTGCGGCCATGGGTACTCGTCGCGTGGATGTGCCTCACGGTCGGCATCGCCGGCGGTTCGTATTGGGCCTATTACGAGCTCGGCTGGGGCGGCTTCTGGTTCTGGGATCCGGTCGAGAACGCGTCGCTGATGCCTTGGCTCGCCGGCACCGCGCTGTTGCATTCCGCGGTGGTCATGGAAAAGCGCGGGGCGCTCAAAGTCTGGACCATCCTGCTCGCGATCCTTGCCTTCTCGCTGTCGCTGATCGGAACCTTTTTGGTGCGCTCGGGCGTGCTCACGTCGGTGCATGCTTTCGCCACCGATCCGGCGCGCGGCGTTTTCATTCTCGCTATTCTGATTGTCTTCATCGGCGGCGCGCTCGCGCTCTATGCCTGGCGCGCGCCGCTGCTCAAGCAGGGTGGCCTGTTCGCGCCGATATCGCGCGAAGGCGCGCTGGTCTTCAACAATCTGTTTCTGACCACGGCCTGTGCCACCGTGCTCGTCGGCACGCTCTATCCGCTGGCGCTGCAGGCGCTGACCGGCGACAAAATCTCGGTCGGCCCGCCATTCTTCGACGCCACGTTCGGCCCGCTGTTCATTCCGCTGATGCTGGCCATGCCGTTCGGGCCGCTGTTGGGCTGGAAGCGCGGCGACATTTTTGGCGCGGCGCAGCGGCTCCTTGTCGCCGCCATGCTCGCCGGGCTCGGCATTGCCGCGGCCTTTGCGCTTGAACATGGCGGCCCGGTACTGGCGCCGTTCGGTGTCGGCGTCGCGATCTTCGTCATGGTCGGCGCCGTGATCGACATTGCCGAGCGCACCCTGATCATGCGCGTGCCGTTCCGCGCCACGCTGCAGCGCGCGCGCGGCTTGCCGCGTTCGGCCTGGGGGACCGCCTTTGCGCATTTCGGCATCGGCATGACGCTTCTCGGCATTGTCAGCGTCACGGCGTGGGGCACGGAGCGCATTGTCGAAGTCAAGCCGGGCGACACGCTCGAAGTCTCGCATTACCGCGTAAGCTTTATCGGTCTGTTCGACCGGCCCGGCCCGAATTATCACGATCTGGTCGGCCGTTTCAGCATTCATCGCGCCTCCGGCGAGTATCTCGGCAATATGGAGCCGAGCCGCCGCACCTTCGCCGCGCGCAACGAGGCAACGACCGAAGCGGCGCTGATGACGCGCGGTTTCAGCCAGCTCTATTTGTCGCTCGGCGATCCCGGCAAGGACGGCTCAGCCGCGGTGCGGCTCTATTACAAGCCGCTGGTGCTCATGATCTGGCTCGGCGCGGCTTTCATGTTCGTCGGCGGCGGGTTGTCGCTGTCGGACCGGCGGCTGCGCGTCGGCGCGCCGCGTCCGGCGAAGGGCAAGCTTGCGGCTGCGGTGCAGCCGGCGGAGTAGGCGCGATGAGACGAGCTCTGAAAAAGTACGTTCAGATCTTGTTCGTGATGGCGGCTTTCGTGCCGCTGCTGGTGCCGTCGGCGGTCTTTGCCGTCGAGCCCGACGAAATGCTTTCCGACCCGGCGCTGGAGGCGCGCGCGCGGGCATTGTCGCAGGGCTTGCGCTGTCTCGTCTGTCAGAACGAATCGATCGACGACTCCGCCGCGCCGCTCGCGCATGACATTCGCGTTCTGGTGCGGGAGCGGATCAAGGCCGGCGACAGCGATCAGCAGGTGATCAACTTTCTCGTCGCGCGCTATGGCGAGTTCGTTCTGCTCAAGCCGCCTTTGTCCTGGCACACCGCGGCGCTGTGGGGCTTCCCGCCCGGCCTGCTGCTGATCGGCGTCGTCGTGATGATCGTGATGGCGCGGCGCAGAACCAATGTTCCGGCTACTGTCGCGCTCACGCCGGTGGAAGAGGCGCGTGTTGAGGAATTGCTGCGCCGCGAAGGACTGCCTTAGCCGGCCGTTCATCGGTGCACAGGGCCGAGCGCATAGCGGTACTCTGCCACACCTCCTGCGATTAATCACAGGTCAATCAAGACATTGTTTTTGTTTGGTAATTCCTGCAATCGCCGAACATTACAAAATTTTAATACGGCCGACAGAGCGCGGTAAGGCTTACCCCCGCATCTTTCCGCGCGTTGCGGGGCCAAAAAGCGGCTGCCCCGCCGGGCGGTTTCATCGCTGGGCGGCACGACGGTAGGGCGGGCGAAGAGTTTTGGAGACGGATATGACGGGCACTTCCATGCAATCGCACCGAATTCGATCTATGCGGCGCGTTGCGCTTTTGACGACTGCAATCGCAGGATTTGGCGGCGCGGCGTTCGTGCTGGCGCCGAAAATGCCGGCCTATGTCGGTTCGGCGCTGGCGCAGAACCTGACCGAGAAGGTGCAGCAGCTGCCGCAGCGTCCGGTGGGCTTTGCCGACATTGTTGAGAAGGTGAAGCCCGCGGTGATCTCGGTGCGGGTCAAGATCGACCGTCCGGCGGATTCCGCCTTGAGCGATGACGATCTGCCGTTCCCGCCCGGCTCGCCGTTCGAGCGCTTCTTCAAGCGCTTCGGCATGCCCAATGGCGGGCAACCCGGTGGTCATCAGATCATTACCGGCCAGGGCTCCGGTTTCTTCATCACCAGCGACGGCTACGCGGTGACCAACAATCACGTCGTGCAGAACGCGGAAAAGGTCCAGGTGACCACCGACGACGGCAAGTCCTACAGCGCCAAGGTGATCGGCACCGATCCGAAAACCGACCTGGCTCTGATCAAGATCGCAGGCAGCAATTTCCCCTTCGTGAAGCTCGCCGACAATGCGCCGCGCATCGGCGATTGGGTGCTCGCGGTCGGCAATCCGTTCGGGCTCGGCGGCACGGTGACCGCCGGCATCGTCTCGGCGCGCGGGCGCGATATCGGCGCCGGTCCCTATGACGATTTCATTCAGATCGACGCTCCGGTCAACAAAGGCAATTCCGGCGGTCCGACCTTCGACGTCGACGGCAACGTGATCGGCGTGAATACCGCGATTTTCTCGCCGTCGGGCGGCTCGGTCGGCATCGCTTTCGACATTCCGGCCGATACCGTGAAGAGCGTGGTGGCGCAGCTGCGCGAACACGGCAGCGTCACCCGCGGCTGGATCGGCGTGCAGATCCAGACCGTGACGCCCGACATTGCCGACAGCATGGGCCTGAAGCAGGCGACCGGCGCGCTCGTCTCCGAGCCGCAGAAAAGCAGCCCGGCGGCCACCGCCGGCATCCAGAGCGGCGACGTCATTACATCCGTCGACGACACGCCGATCCGCGACGCGCGCGAGCTGGCGCGCAAAATCGGCACCATGGCGCCCGGCACGACCGTGAAGCTCGGCATCATTCACAGCGGCCAGGACAAGACATTGTCGCTGACGCTCGGCACGCTGCCGAACGAAAAGGTCGCCTCCAACGAGCAGGAGAATCAGCACGACACGGTTGATGCCGAAGTGCCGAAGCTTGGCTTGACGCTGGCGCCGGCCGACCAGAAATCCGGCGGCACCGGCGTTGTCGTTACCGCGGTCGCCGACGGCGGCGTCGCCGCCGAGCATGGCTTCCAGGTCGGTGACGTGATTCTCGACATCGGCGGCAAGACGGTGTCGACGCCCGCCGATATTCGCAAAGGTCTCGCCGACGCCAAGAATGACGGCAAGCATACGGTTTTATTCCGCGTGAAGTCGCGCGACGGCACGCGGTTTGTGGCGCTTCCGCTCGGCAATGCCTGAGCGGGACGCGAGCGAGCGAAAGGATCAAGCCGGGTCGAGGTTGACGCGGCTTCAAGAGAAAGGGGCATCCGCTGGCATCCGTCGCCCCCGCTGGCGGGCGTTCCTGGGGGCGGGCCGCAAGGTCCGTCCCCGCTGAATACCAACTCTGCCTCCGGCTTCCGTCGCCCCCGCTGGCGGTGGAGTGGTAGGGGGGGTGGCGGGCAACCGCCACCCCTTCACTATTTTGTAAGCAAGGCAGCGTGTATCATTTGCAGCGATTTGGCACGTAGCCGGCTTCTGATTGCGGCGATAAGTTATGCGCATTCTCGTCATCGAAGACGACCGCGACGCGGCGGATTATCTCGTCAAGGCATTCCGTGAAGTCGGCCATATGGCCGATCATGCCGCCGACGGCGACGAGGGCCTGCAGCTCGCGCTCGACGGCGAATATGACGTGCTGATCGTCGACCGCATGCTGCCCAAGCGCGACGGCCTGTCGGTCATCGCCGCCTTGCGCTCCAAGGCCGTCGAAACGCCGGTGCTGATCCTTTCGGCGCTCGGCCAGGTCGACGACCGCGTCAAAGGCCTGCGCACCGGCGGCGACGATTATCTGGCCAAGCCCTACGCCTTCTCCGAGCTTCTGGCGCGTGTCGAGGTGCTGGCGCGGCGGCGCGGCAGCCGCGGCGAGGAAACGGTCTATCGCGTTGCCGATCTCGAGCTCAACCGGCTGTCGCACGAGGTCAGCCGTGCCGGGCAGGAGGTTCAGCTGCAGCCGCGCGAATTCCGCCTGCTCGAATATCTGATGCGGCACGCCGGCCAGGTCGTGACCCGCACCATGCTTCTGGAAAATGTGTGGGACTATCATTTCGATCCGCAGACCAACGTCATCGACGTGCACATTTCGCGGTTGCGCTCTAAGATCGACAAAGGCTTTGCCCAACCGCTGCTGCATACCGTGCGCGGCGCGGGCTATATGATTCGCGACAGCGCGCGGCAGTAGGCCTGCCCCGCGGGCCGGATTTGCCCGGCCGGTCCGATGGCCCGTCGGCGGCGCGATGAGGGAAGGGCGCGGTCAGAAACAATGGAAGATCGCCGGGAGATCGCCATGACCAATGCCGTGACCAATGCCGTGACCCGTGGGATGACCAATATCGCCAAATTCGGTTCGGGCCCTGCCGCGCCCTTCGTCGCCGCCCGCGATCTGCTGTTCAAGCATCGCGAGGACTACGCGCGGGCCTATCGCGAATTCCAGTGGCCGAAGCTCGACCGCTTCAACTGGGCGCTCGACTATTTCGACGTCATGGCGCGCGACAATGTGCATCCGGCGCTATGGCTGGTCGATGAGGACGCGGGCGAGACCAAACTGTCCTTCGCCGAGCTCAGCGAAGGCTCGAACCGCATCGCCAATGCGCTGCGCGGCCACGGTGTCCGCCGCGGCGACCGCATCCTGGTCATGCTCGGCAATGTCGTGCCGCTGTGGGAATGCATGCTGGCGGCCATGAAGCTCGGCGCGGTAATCGTGCCGGCAACGACGCTGCTCACGCGCAACGACCTCGCCGACCGCTTCGCGCGCGGCCATGTGCGCCACGTTATCGCCAGCGCCGATGCCGCGGCCAAGTTTGCCGATCTGCCGGGCGACTATACCCGCATCGTCGTCGGCAAAGCGGTGCCGGGCTGGATTCCGTTCGAGGCCGGCTACAGCTCGCCCGCGAATTTCACGCCGGACGGCGAGACGCGGGCCGATGATCCGATGCTGCTCTATTTCACCTCGGGCACGACGGCGACGCCGAAGCTCGTTCTGCACAGCCACCAGAGCTATCCGGTCGGCCACTTGTCGACCATGTATTGGATCGGGCTGCGGCCGGGCGATCTGCATCTCAACATTTCGTCGCCCGGCTGGGCCAAGCATGCCTGGAGCTGCTTCTTCTCGCCGTGGAACGCCGAAGCCGCGGTCTTCATCGTCAATCAGAAGCGCTTCAATGCGCGCGCGCTCCTCGACACCATTGCGCGCTGCGGGGTGACGACATTTTGCGCGCCGCCGACGGTCTGGCGCATGCTGATCCAGGAAGATCTCGCGGCCTGGAAGGTGAGTATGAATGAGCTGATCGGCGCCGGCGAGCCGCTCAATCCGGAAGTCATCGAGCGGGTCAAATCCGCCTGGGGCATCACCATTCGCGACGGCTACGGCCAGACCGAAACCACGGCGCTGGTTGGCAATACGCCAGGGCAGCAGGTCAAACCCGGCTCGATGGGCCGGCCGCTGCCGGGCTACCGGGTCGAACTGGTCGATGGCGACGGCGCGCCGTCGACCGAAGGTGAAATTTGCCTGAACCTCGATCCGCGTCCGATCGGGCTGATGCGGGGCTACCAAGCCGACGACGGCAGCGTGCGCGCGCTCAACGAGGCTGTCTATCGCACCGGCGACGTCGCCACCGTCGATGACGACGGTTATCTCACCTATGTCGGCCGCGCCGACGACGTGTTCAAAGCGTCCGACTACCGGATCAGCCCGTTCGAGCTCGAAAGCGCGCTGATCGAACATCCCGCCATCGCGGAAGCCGCGGTGGTGCCGTCGCCTGATCCGATGCGGCTCGCCATCCCGAAGGCCTATCTGGCCTTGGCGGCAGGGCACGCGCCCGATCGCGCCACGGCGCTGTCGATCTTCCGGCACTGCCGCACGGCGCTGGCGCCGTTCAAGCGGGTGCGCCGCATCGAATTTGCCGAACTGCCCAAGACCATTTCCGGCAAGATCCGGCGCGTCGAATTGCGCCGCGCGGAAGCTGCCAACCGCCGTGACGACAAGCGCGCGCCGCTCGAATTCCGCGAAGAGGATTTCTCCGAGAATGAGCTCGGCGTGCAGTCCGAAAGAATCTGACAGAAGAACCTGACACGTGTCCGCGCTCGGCAAACTTCTCCGCACCACGGCGTTCCAGCTGACGCTCGTTTATCTTTTGATCTTTATCTTGTTCGCCGCGTCGCTGCTCGGTTATTTCGCGCTGAACACGCGCCGTCTCATCACCGAACAGATCACGACGACGGTGAACACCGAGATTACAGGCCTCTCCGAGCAATATGCACAAGGCGGCATCAGGCGGCTCGTCATTGTCGTCGACCTGCGCTCGCGGCGGCCGGGATCGAGCCTCTATCTCGTGACCACGCCGACCGGCGAGGGGCTTGCCGGCAATGTCGGCTCGCTCGAGCCCGGCGTGCTCGATCATCCGGGCTGGCTGGAGACCAATTATCGCCGTCTCGACGCGCCGGAGGGCAACGACCACCGGGCGCTGGTGCAAGTGGTGCAGCTTCCCGGCGGCTTTCACCTCCTGGTCGGACGCGATCTCGAAGAACGCGAACGGCTGTTCGGCATCGTTGCCAATGCCGGACAATGGTCGATCGCGCTGGTGATCGTACTTGGCCTGATCGGCGGCTTTTTCGTCAGCAGCCGCGTGCTCAAGCGCATCGATGCCATGAGCGGCACGGCGCAGACCATCATGACCGGCGATCTGAGCGGCCGGTTGCCGGTGGCCGGGACCGGCGACGAGCTTGATCGGCTCGCCGACAATGTCAACGCCATGCTCGAGCGCATTGAAGCGCTGATGAAAGGGCTGAAGGAAGTCTCCGACAATATCGCTCACGATCTGAAAACGCCGCTGACGCGATTGCGCAATCGCTGCGAACAGGTGCTGCGCCATCCGACCGGCGAGAGCGGTTACCGCGCGGCCTTGGAAACGACGATCGCCGAATCCGACGATCTCATCCGCACCTTCGACGCATTGCTGATGATCGCGCGCGCCGAATCCGGCCAGGCGCGCGACAACATGACGGAATTCGACGCCGCGCAGATCGCGCGCGACGTGGGCGAGCTCTACGAGCCGCTGGCGGAAGAGAAGGGGCTCGACCTGAAAGTCGAGGCATCGGCCGCAGCGCCGGTGCGCGGCAATCGCGAACTGGTCAGCCAGGCGCTGGCGAACCTGATCGACAATGCCATCAAATATGCCGCGCCGAACGGCAAGGCGGATGGTCATGCAGGCGGCGCGGCGAACGACGCGGTCAACGGGGAGCGCGCCGAGATCGTCGTCGCGGCGGGCAACGACGGCGAGCGGATTGCGCTGAGCGTTGCCGATCATGGCCCGGGCATTCCGGAAGCCGACCGCGGCCGGGCGGTCGAGCGTTTCGTCCGGCTCGAGCAAAGCCGCTCTCTGCCCGGCTCGGGCCTGGGTTTGAGCCTCGCTTCGGCAGTCGCGCGGCTGCATGGCGGCGAATTGAAACTTGAGGATAATCATCCCGGCCTGCGCAGCGTCATCGCTTTGCCGCGGGCGGGACCGGTGGGGAACGGATGACACAGGCTGCGGCGGGCGTGCCAGGGCGGGAACGCAGTGAGGCGGCTCTGGTGCGGCGCCTGCGCGGCCCCTTGCCGGTGCCGTCGCCACAATCGGCCGCACGGATCGCATCCTGGCTCGAAACAGTCGAGCCACAGACCGCGCGTGCATTGACCGCGCTGACTCGCGAATATCCGCACCTGTCGCCGGTCCTCGGCAGCGTCGCCGAAGCGGCGCCGTTTCTGTTCGATCTCATGCGCGCCGATCCCGCGCGCTTCGCGAGCTTCCTGGAACGAGCGCCGGACGAGGCGCTCGCCGCCATTGTCGCAGGGGCGCGCAGCGCGGCCGCTGGTGCGCAAAGCCAGGCAGCGCTGATGGGCATCCTTCGCCGCATGAAGACGGATGCCGCCCTTCTGATCGCGCTGACCGATATCGGCAATGTCTGGCCCGTCGCGCGCGTGACCGCGGCGCTGACCGAGGTCGCCGAAACAGCGCTCCGCGCCGCCGTGCATTTTCTGCTGCGCGAGGCTGCAGGGCGCGACAAGATCAAGGCCGCCGATCCGCGAAATCCCGAAGCCGGGTCGGGATATATCGTGCTCGCCATGGGCAAAATGGGCGGCCACGAGCTCAATTACTCGAGCGATATCGATCTCATGGTCTTCTTCGATCGCGGCGCGGCGCGGCTGCTGTCCGATCTCGATCCAGGCCAGTTTTATGTGCGGCTGACGCGCGATCTCGTCAAAATACTGCAGGAGCGCACGGCCGACGGCTATGTCTTCCGCGTCGATCTGCGGCTGCGGCCCGACCCGTCCTCGACGCAAATCGCGATCTCGACGGCCGCTGCGCTCGATTATTACGAACACCGCGGCCAGAACTGGGAACGCGCGGCGCTGATCAAGGCGCGACCCTGCGCCGGGGACCTTGCCGCCGGTGGAAGATTCCTGCGCGAACTGTCGCCCTTCGTCTGGCGGAAATACCTCGATTTCGCGAGCATCGCCCATGTCCACGACATGAAGCGGCGCATCCACGCCTATCGCGGGCACGGCGAAATCGCGATCGAGGGGCATAATATCAAGCTCGGCCGCGGCGGCATCCGCGAGATCGAGTTCTTCGTGCAGACCCAACAGCTGATCGCCGGCGGCCGCCATACGGAATTGCGCGGCGGCGGCACGATCGAAACGCTCGATGCGCTGGCGGCGGAAAATTGGATCAGCCGCGAGGCGCGCGACGAATTGGCGGCCGCTTACAATTTCCTGCGCCGTGTCGAGCATCGTCTGCAGATGATGGCCGACGAGCAGATCCATACGCTGCCGGCTAAGCCCGAGGCGCTCGACGTCTTTGCGCGGTTTTTCGGTTGCAAAAGCCGCGATGAATTCGCGGCGATCCTGCTTCGCCACATGCGGCGGGTCGAGCGGCATTACATCAGACTGTTCGAGCACGCGCCGGAATTGCTGGCGCAGCATCTCAATCTGTCCTTCGCCGGCAACCAGGGAAGAGAGCGCGGCGAGAAAGAAGCCAGAGCCGAGGACGATACGCTCGAACGCCTGTCGCATATGGGCTTTCGCCAGCCGCACGAGCTCGCCGATACGGTGCGACGTTGGCGCGGCGGCGCGTACCGGGCGCTGCGCGGCGAGCAGGCGCGCGCCAATCTCGGAGATCTCGTACCGGTCATCATCGACCAATGCGCGCGCGCCGAGGACCCGGATGCGGCCTTTGCCGCCTTCGATCGCTTCCTTGCGGGCTTGCGCGCCGGCGGGCGTTTTTTCTCGCTGCTGCGGCAAAATCCGCAGCTGATCAGGTTCGTCGCGCTGATGCTCGGGGTCGCGCCGCGGTTGACCGATATCCTTGCGCAAAACCCGCACTTCATCGATCCGCTGGTCGACCCGACCTTCTTCGGTTCGGTGCCGGACGCGCAGCGTCTCGAGGTCGTGTTGTCGAGCGCGCTCGGCGAAGCGCGCAGCTACGAAACCATGCTGGATGCCATCCGGCTGCTCGGCCAGGAGCATATGTTTCTGATCGGGGCGCGCATCCTGTCCGGCTCGATTACGGCGGAGCAGGCGGGTGAAGTCTTTGCCCGATTGGCGGATGTGCTGTTGCGCACGGTTCATATTCGCGCCGAAGCCGATTTTGCCGAGACCTACGGCAACATCCGCGGCGGGAAGAGCGCGGTCGTGGCGCTGGGGCGGCTTGGCGCGCGCGAGATGACGGCAAGCTCCGACCTCGATCTGATCGTGATCTACGATTTCGATCACGATCATCCGGAATCCGACGGCGAGCGCTCGCTCTATGGCGGGCAGTATTATGCCCGCTTTACCCAGCGGCTGATCAGTGCGCTGACGGCACAAACCAATTACGGCGTACTCTATCAGGTCGATATGCGGCTGCGCCCCTCGGGCCGCTCCGGGCCGGTGGCAACGCAAATCGACGGTTTCATCAGCTATCAGGAACGCGAGGCGTGGACCTGGGAGCATATGGCCTTGACCCGGGCGCGCGTCGTCTCGGGACCCGCCGATCTTGTGGCGAGGATCGAGACGGCGATCCGCGACGTGCTGTGCCGCAAGCGTGATGCAAAGATCATCGCCGACGACGTCGTCACGATGCGGGGAGCGATCGCCAAAGAGAAGGGCGATGCCGATATCTGGGATCTCAAATATGTCGCCGGCGGCTTGATCGACATCGAGTTCATCGCACAATTTCTGCAGCTGACGCATGCCGCGGCGGCGCCCGAGATCCTTGATACGTCGACGGCCCGGGTCCTGGAAAAGGCGGCGCGGCTCGGCGCGCTCAAGCCGGAGGACGCCGAGGTGCTGCGGCCGGCGGTGCAGCTGTTCCACGACCTGACGCAGATCCTGCGGCTGTGTCTGTCGGGCCGTTTCGATCCGAAGTCGGCGAATTCAGGTATCTTGGCGCTCTTGGCGCGCGCCGCCGACTTGCCGGACTTCGCCGCATTGCAGGCTCACGTCGAAGACACCCAGCGCCACGTACGCGAAAGCTTCGTGCGGATTTTGGGCAAGTCGCCTTAGACCTTAGGTCAGCGCCGGAGATCGGCGGAGGCGGACTACGCCACGCGGCGCTCGGCCAAGGTCTTGTTCGCGTCCGCGCGCGGCGCAATTCTGGCTTTCAGCGGCAGGCGGACGACGACGAGGGTGCCTTTGCCCAGCGTCGAGCGGATGCGCATTTCGCCGCCGTGCAATTCGGCGAGCGATTTGGCGATGGCAAGCCCAAGGCCGGAGCCCTGATATTTCTTGGTCAATTGGCTTTCGACCTGTTCGAACGGCCGGCCGAGCTTGCGCAGCGCGCCCTTGGGAATGCCGATGCCGTTGTCGCGGATGGCGATGGTCGCCATGCCGCCGCGGCTGCGGCCATAGATCGTCACTGCGCCGCCGTCGGGCGTGAATTTCACCGCATTGGACAGCAGGTTGAGCGCGATCTGCTTGAGCGCGCGGCGGTCGGCGGTGAGCACGAGGTCCGGATCGATCTCCGCCTGCAGATCGAGGTGCTTTTCACTGGCGCGGGTCGAAACGACGCGCTGGCAATCGGCCAGGATCGGCTCGATCTCCACGGCTTCGGGCGAAAGCCGGATGCCGCCGGCCTCGATCTTCGACATGTCGAGGATGTCGTTGATGACGTCGAGCAGATATTCGCCGCTTTCGCGAATGTCGCGGGAATATTCGGTGTATTTCTCCGCGCCCAGCGGGCCGAACATGCCGGATTCCATGATTTCGGAAAAGCCGATGATGGCGTTGAGCGGCGTGCGCAGCTCGTGACTCATATTGGCGAGGAATTTTGACTTGGCCTGGTTGGCTTCCTCGGCGCGGGTCTTCTCGTCGGCATATTTGCCGGCAAGGTCGGCAAGCTCGCCGGTTTGCAGCTCGAGCGTACGCTGCGACTTGCGCAGATCGACGATGGTGGCGATCTGGCGCTTTTCGCCTTCCATCAGCTTCTGCTCGTGCTGCTTGATCTTGGTGATATCGGTTCCGACCGAGACATAGCCGCCGTCCTTGGTGCGGCGCTCGCTGATATGCATCCAGCGGCCGTCGTCGAGCTGGGCCTCGAAAGTGCGGGCGCCGCGCGGCGGGCCGTCGTCGTTGACGACGGTGGTGCGGATGATCGGGGTCTTGCCGGCAGCGACAATGGCTTCGTAGGGCGTGCCGGGATTCACGGCGGAGTCGGGCAGGTGATGCAGGGCCTGGAAATTCGAATTGCACAATACGAGCCGATTGTCGGCGTCCCACAAGACGAAGGCTTCGGGGATGGTCTCGATGGCGTCGCGCAGCCGCAGGTCCGCCGCCACGGTCCGCTCGACCAGGCTCTTCTGTTCGGTGATGTCGACGGCGATGCCGATCAGATGCAGGCCATCCTCGCCGTCCTGGCGCGCCAATTCGCAGCGCGCGCGCAGCCATAGCCACCGGCCGTCGGCGTGCCGCATGCGGAAGGCATGGTCGATGGATTGCATCTTGTCGTCGGCGAGTTGGGCCGCGAGCTGATAGAGATTGATATCGTCGTGGTGGACCAGTGCATCGACTTCGCCGAAGGTGAGGAGATCGTCCTTGGGCGGCAGTCCGAGCAGGTCGTACATGGAATGCGACCAGAACACGCGGCCGCGCGCCAGATCCCAATCCCACAAGCCGCAGCGGCCCCGATTGAGCGCGGTGTCGATGCGGCCGCGCACCGTTTCGTGGATGAGGTCGGCTTCGCGGGCGCGGGTCGCCTGCCAGTGGAAGGCAAAGCCCAGGATCAAGACGACAAAGCCGGTCGTGGCCGAGAGCGTGATGGTGAGCGCGGTGGTGGATCGCCAGGCCGCCAGTGCATCGTCGCGGCCCTGGACGACGGCGATCAGGCCGACCGGGTTTTTCAGCGTACGCACAGCGGCGAAGGCCGGATCGCCGTCGGCGAGGACGATCTCCCGCGTGCCGGCCGCTTCGCCGCTCGTAGCCAGCGCTTGCAGCGGACCGAGCACTTCGAGAATCTGTCGCCCCAGCATCTCGGGAGCGCCCGGCGCTGCGGCAATAATGGTACCGCTGGCGTCAGCGACAAGAACGCTGCGGCCGACGCCAGCGGCCCAGGCGGGCAGCGCCTTTTCGATAGCTTCGGATGTGCGCACAGTGGCATGCGCTGCGGCGTCGCCGGTCGGACGATCGAGCTCCACCGCCAAATGATCGGCCAGCGCCTCGATGGCCCGCGTCGCATCGGACACCGCCTGGCGGCGATGATCGAGAACTTGCACCGCCGCGCCGATGCAGATCGTGAGCATGAAAGCGACGATGAGAACCGGAACGGCGCGGCGCAGCAGCGGCTCGGCATTGAGGAGGCGGCGATACGCCGGCTTGGCGATCGACTGCGCCAACCCCTTGATAGAGTCCGAGCGTAAGGACGCACTCGCCACTTCGGCGCGCGCCATGCCTGCCTCCGGTAGGATTGTCTCGTCTGCCCGTTCCGGAGAGAGCGGGTACGCCGTCTCGCCGAATCACCTTTATTTGAATCGAGGCGAATCGTTTTGTCGAGAGTCCTGAGTCAATATTTTAAAGAAAAGTTTCCCCAGGAGTCTCCGTAACGCGCTTGATACGGGGCGAGAGAGTCGGCCGCCCATATGCGGCGACCGGAAAAGTTCGCCTGTGCGATGAATCATTCGCCGCCGCGTGGGCGCAGCGGTCGCGACTACTGCTTCTTCAAAATGTAAACGTAATTGTTAAGAGTAATTTCAGCGGTCGTGCGATCGACAAAGTGCCAATCGAAGTCGCAGCCGGTCTCCAATGTCTTGATCGGCGTGGTGGTAAAACCGAGCGCAGCGGCGAGCTTGTCCGGATCCTTCGCCTTATCGGCGTCATGCATCTCGCCGAACGCGCCCTGGAATAGCAGATCGGCGGTGTAGTCCGTCAATTTGTAGTGGGCGCCTTTGCAGGCAAAGGCCTTGGGACCGCCAATTCCGCCCGGCGCGATCGTGACCGTCTTGCCAAGCAGCGAGTCCTTTTCCGCGGCGTCCGGTTTGTCGTGTGGACCGGCCCATGGCGCCACGATCGCTGAATCGAACTTCCAGGAGCCGAGGTAAAAGGTGTCGGCGGCATCGGCGGCCACGAAAATCGCAAGGCCGATGGTGACGGCAATAAGCGGGACAAGGCGGCGCAAAGGAAACCTCCGGCGGGCGGGCGGCTGGTTGGTCGCTTGCCGCCAGAGCGGGGTTCAATCGTTTCAGCTGTCGGCGAGTGAACGCGCCACGATGTCTTGGGTATCGCGCGACAGGGCGGGCGCGGCAGCGATCCGCCGCAACGTCGCCTCCGCTCGGTCGCGCCGTTTGGTTTCGAGCGCGCGCCAGGAGCGGAACGCGCCCATCAGGCGCGCCGCGACCTGCGGGTTTTTCGGATCGAGGGCCAGCAAGAAATCGGCGACGAAATCGAAGCCCGCGCCATCGACGCGGTTGAACTGGGTATGGTTGACCTGCGCAAACGAGCCGATCAGCGCCCGCACGCGGTTGGGATTGGCGATCGAGAAAGCCGGATGTTTGGTCAGCGCCTGTACCCGGTCGAGCGTCGCGGCTTCCGGAATCGCCGCCTGCAGCGCCAGCCACTTGTCGATGATCAGCGGATCGTCGGCATAGCGCTTATAGAAATCCTCCAGCGCTTCCGTGCGCTCCGACCGGTCGTGCCGCGACAGCGTATCGAGCGCCGCCATGCGGTCGGTCATATTGTCGGCGTTGCGGTATTGCGCGAAGGCGCGCGCGATGCCGTCATCGCGCCCGGTCACGGCAAGAAGATCGAGACAGACATTGCGCAGCGACCGGCGTCCGGAGCTTTGCGCATCGGGCCGGTAGGGGCCGCTCGACGTCATCTGCTGGTAGGTTTGCGTCAGCGCCGCCGCATGGTGCTCGCCGATGGCCGTGCGCAGCCTGCAGCGGGCAGCGAAGACCGCGTCGGGATCGACGTCGGAGCCGATCTCGCGCGCGATATCGGCATCGGTCGGCGGTACCAACATGAGAGCGATGAATGCCGGCTCGAGCGCCTTGTCCTGCAGCACCGCGCCAAGCGCGGCCATCAGGCCGTCGTCATTGCGGAGTGTCGCACCGACGCGCAGCGCCGCGACATTGGCCTTGAGCAAGGTCATGGCCAGCGACTGCACCGCCTGCCAGCGGTTGAACTGATCGGAGTCGTGGGCGGCGAGGAAACGCAGATCATCGGGCTCGATCGGCAGGCCGAGCTTGATCGGCGCCGAAAAGCCGCGATTGAGCGAGGGGATCGGCCGTTCTGCGACACCGGTGAAGACGAAGCTCTGGCTCGGCTTGGTCAATTCGATCACGCCGCGCGCGAACGGCTGGCCGTCGAGCGCCAGCGGCAGGTCGGCGCCGTTCGCGTCGACGAGACCGAAGACGAGGGGGATCACCATCGGCGCTTTGTCCGACTGTCCCGGTGTCGGCGGTACGGTCTGAGTGATGTCGAGGCGATACGTTTGCGCGCGCGGATCGTAATGCGGCGCGATCTTGATGTCGGGCGTGCCGGCCTGCGAATACCATAGCATGAATTGCGTCATGTCGCGGCCGGACACATCGGCGAAGCACTGCACGAACTGCTCCACCGTCGCGGCCTGGCCGTCATGGCGTTCGAAATAGAGATCCATGCCTTTGCGGAAGGTCTCGCGCCCGAGCAGCGTCCTGATCATGCGGACGACTTCGGAGCCCTTCTCATAGACCGTCGACGTGTAGAAATTGTTGATCTCGTGATAGACCTCGGGCCGTACCGGATGGGCGAGGGGGCCGGCGTCCTCGACGAATTGATGCGAGCGCAGGCCGCGGACGTCGCTGATGCGCTCGACCGCGCGCGAGCGCTGATCGGCGGTGAATTCCTGGTCGCGGAAAACGGTCAGGCCTTCCTTGAGACAAAGCTGAAACCAGTCGCGGCAGGTGATGCGGTCGCCGGTCCAATTGTGGAAATATTCATGCGCGATCACCGCCTCGATGCCGGCATAGTCGCCGTCGGTCGCGGTGGTCGGCGACGCGAGCACATATTTGTCGTTGAAAATGTTGAGACCCTTGTTTTCCATCGCTCCCATGTTGAAGGCGGAGACGGCGACGATCATGAAAATATCGAGATCGTATTCGCGGCCGAAGGCTTCCTCGTCCCAGCGCATGGCGCGCTTGAGACTGTCCATGGCGTAGTCGCAGCGGTCTTCCTTGCCTGGCTCGACATAGATGGCGAGCGCCACCTTGCGTCCGGACATGGTGGTGAACGTGTCCTTGACGCTCGCGAGATCGCCGCCGACCAGCGCGAACAGATAAGACGGCTTCGGAAACGGATCGTGCCAGGTGGCGAAGTGCCGCGATGTGCCGGGCACGTCGCCCTGCGCGATCAGATTGCCGTTGGCGAGCAGGATCGGCGCCTCAGACTTGTCGGCTTCGATGCGCGTCGTGTAGACGGCCATTACATCGGGCCGGTCGAGGAAATAAGTGATGCGGCGGAAGCCCTCGGCCTCGCATTGGGTGCAATAGGTGGCGCCGGCGCGATAGAGCCCCATGAGCTGCGTGTTGCCGGTCGGATCGACAACGGTCTCGATCTCGAGCTCGAACGGCCGGTGTGGCGGCTGTGCGATGGTCAGCTTGTCCGGCGTGGCGACGAAATTCTCCTTCGGCAGCGGCTTGCCGTCGAGCGCGAGCGACTTCAGGTTCAGATCCTCGCCGTCGAGCACCAGCGGCGCCGGAGCGCCGGCCGCATTCGGCTTCAGCTTGAGCTTGGCGCGGACGGTGGTCGCCGTCGGGTGCAGCGATACGTCCAGGGCGACGGTTTCAATGAGCCAATCAGGCGGGCGATAGTCCTTGAGGCGGACCGGGCGTGCTTCTTCTGTGCGCATGGGATCTTTGCTTAGAGGCTTTGTGAGGCAATTGAAAGACGGGCGCTTAGCCGGAGGTTTAGCGGAAGGTTTAGCAAAAGGCCCAGCAAGCGGCTCAGCAAAAGGCTCAGCGCTTGGGCTCGGCATGGCCGATGACACGCCGGATGCGCGGAAAGCGCTGGCGCAGCCGCTGTTCCAGCGTATCGACCTCGTCGTGCACGGCGCTGACTGAAAGCGCCGGATCGACGCGGCAGTGGAAATTCACGATCTCGCCGTCGGCGGTCTCGCGCACGCGCACGTCGTGGACTTCGCCGAGATTGGGAATGCCGACAGCCAGCGCCAGCAGCGCTTTGCGCACCTCATCGCGCCGCTCGGGCGTCGCGTCGCGCCCGGCGAGAATGTCGGCGGGCAGGGGCTCGATATGGGTCTCGACCTCGACGTCCTCGCCGAGCTCGTCGCGCACTGCTTCTTCCAGTCGCGTCGCCGTGTCGTGGGCCACGGCCAGCGGCTGCGTGCCGTCGACTTCGATGTCGGCCGATACCGATAGGCGGCCGGAAATCGTCTGCACGGCGACATGGTGGATGGCGAGACCGCGATTGCGCGCGATCATCATCACGCGTTCGCGCACCGTTTCGTCGTCCAGCGCGCGCGGCTCGGTGGTGATGGTGACCTCGGCGGTCGGCAATTCGGAGCGAACGGCGCTCGTCAGCCGCTCCTTGATCGTCGTTACGCGGTCGAGCGGCAAGGTGCGGCTGACGCCGACCGCGAGATCGACGAACAGCACGGCCCCCGCCGGCCGCGCGCGTACCTGATCGACACTGACCACGCCCGCGACCCGACGAGCGATGGCGGCGACGCGGTCGCTGACGCCGGCCGGCGCGGTATCGGTGAGCGTATTGATCGTACGCCGCCCGAGCCGCCAGCCTGCGATGCAGATAAAGACCGCGACGACCAATGCCGCGGCGGCATCGGCCCAGGGATAACCGAGCTTGACGCCGCCGAGCCCGCACAGCACCGCGATCGACGACCACATGTCCGAGCTGAAATGCAGCGCGTCGGCTTCCAGCGCCTCGCTCGATGTCGCTTTGGCGACGCGCTGCAACACGCGCGCGCGGAGGAAGTCGACGGCGATCGAGCCTGCGATAACGACGAAAGCGGCCACGCTCGCCTCGACCGCGTGGCTCTCGCGATCGATCAGCCGCTGCACCGCCTCCCACACCACGGCCGCGGTCAACACAAAGAGCAGCGCCGTTTCGGCAAGCGCCGTCACGCTCTCCATCTTGCCGTGGCCGTATTGGTGCTCGGCATCGGCCGGCTTGCCGGAAATGCGCACCGCGAAATAGGTCAAAACCGTCGCCGAGAGATCGATCAGCGAATGGCCGGCTTCCGACAGGATGGCGAGCGAGCCGGTCATGAGGCCGACGAGGGCCTTCGCCGCGGTCAGTCCCGCGGACGCGGCAATCGAGCCGAGCGCTGCTCGTTCCTTGTCGTTCATGGCGGAACCCCTGGCGCGCCAGGGGTTAGCGGGACCGCGCGGCAGCGTCAATCTGTGCCGTGGATATCAGAGACCCAGCGCAGTCAGGCCCGCATGATCGTCGGGCCGGCGCCCGAGCGGCCAGTGGTATTTGCGCTCGCCTTCGGCGATCGGCAGATCGTTGATGCTGGCGATGCGGCGGTGCATCAGGCCGTGCGCGTCGAATTCCCAGTTCTCGTTGCCGTAACTGCGGAACCAGTTGCCGCTGTCGTCATGCCATTCATAGGCGAAGCGCACGGCGATGCGGTTGCCGTGAAACGCCCAGATTTCCTTGATCAGCCGGTAGTCGAGCTCGCGCGTCCATTTGCGGGTCAGAAAGCTCACGATGTCGGCGCGGCCGTTGATGAACTCGGCGCGATTGCGCCATTGACTGTCCGCCGTATAGGCGAGCGATACGCGCTCGGGATCGCGGCTGTTCCAGGCATCCTCGGCAAGGCGCACTTTCTGCGTCGCGGTCTCGGGCGAAAACGGCGGCAGCGGCGGGCGATCAGCGGACGACATCCTGCTCTCCGTGATTTTGTTCGTCGGCCGAGAGGCTAAGCTTGTTCCGCAGCATCTTGTTCTCGGCTTCGAGCTGCGCAATGTGCGCCCGTACCGGAGTGAGTGCCGCATCGATCTCGGCTTCGCTGAAGCGCGGTGTGATGTGCTGCGGGCAGTTCCAGCTGAAGGCTTCAACGTGCAGCACGAATGCCCGCTCGATCTTGGCGGGGTAGCCGGGCATCGCGAGCTTCTCGGTCAGCGTCGGATCCGCCGCCAGATCCTTCACCTCGATGCGGGCGTAGATTTTCAGCCGCCTGCGATGCGCATAGTCCATGAGGAACAGGGCCACGCGGTCGTTCGCGGCCACGTTGCCGAGACTGATATATTGCCGATTGCCGCGGAAATCCGGAAAGGCGAGCGTCTTGTTGTCGATGACGCGCAGAAAGCCCGCAGGCCCGCCGCGGTGCTGAACGTAGGGCCAACCGGTCTCCGACACGCTCGCCATGTAGAAGCTGTCGCGCGTGGCCATGAACTCCGCTTCGGCGGTGGTGAGCCGGCTGTTCTCTTTTTTTCCGTTGAAATGCGCCCAGTATTCCGCGCTGCCATTGGCGGCCTGTGCGGCTTTCACACCGGGCGTGTAGGCGATGTCGAAATAGGCATGATCCACGACGCTGTCTCCCTGTTGGGGAGTGAAGAAAAGGCGCCGGCCTGGCTTTGCGATACCGCCCGGCGCCCCTCCAACATAATGCGTTTCGCAATATACAATAATAGTATATATTCGAGACATACTATTTTGCTATATGGAATAATAAATGGATCGGCTCGATGCGATGTCCGTCCTGGTGGCGGTGGCCGAAAACGGCAGCTTCTCCGGCGCAGCCCGCAAGCTCGGCGCGCCGCTCCCTACGGTGAGCCGTAAGATTTCCGAACTCGAAGCGCGGCTCAACGCACGACTCCTGACCCGCACCACCCGTACGCTGAGCTTGACCGATGCCG
Source organism: Xanthobacteraceae bacterium (assembly GCA_035509535.1). Taxonomy (GTDB): domain Bacteria; phylum Pseudomonadota; class Alphaproteobacteria; order Rhizobiales; family Xanthobacteraceae; genus BOG-931. The sequence goes on from DATJLN010000093.1 coordinate 91,563, forward strand.
GCGCAGCCTACGTCGCCGCCAGCAAGCGCATTCTCGAACAGGTGGCTGAGGCCGAGCGCGCGGCGTCCGGGGAATATGTCGCGCCGCGCGGCGATCTCGTGATTGCGGCGCCGATCGTGTTCGGCCGCTTGCATGTGCTGCCGGCGGTCAACGAATTTCTCCGACAATATCCCGACATCGATGTTCGGCTGACATTGTCCGATCGCAACGTGCAACTGGTCGACGATCATATCGATCTCGCCGTACGCGTCGGCACGCTTGCCGATTCCGGCATGGTCGCGACACGCGTCGGCGCGCTGCGGCGCGTGGTTTGCGCCAGTCCCGGCTATCTCGCCAGCGCCGGCATGCCGAAAGTGCCTGAAGACCTCGCCGCATTGTCTTGCGTGAATTTCGACAGCTTCACGTCATCGGCGGCTTGGACGTTCAGCGGCGGCGAGTCAGGGCGGGCCGAGCGCAGAGTGCCGATCCATACAAGGCTCGCGGTGAACACCGCCGAAGCGGCGGTCGATGCGGCGATCGCCGGCGTCGGCGTGACGCGCGTTTTGTCCTATCAGGCCGCGCATGCGGTGGCAGAGGGCAAGCTGAAAATCCTGCTCGCCGCTTACGAGCCCGAGCCGGTGCCGATCAATCTGCTCTATGTCGGGCAGAGCCTGCTGCCGCGGAAGACGCGCGCCTTCCTCGATTTTGTCGCGCCGCGCATCCGCGAGGGCGTGGCGCAGGTGGATGCGATGACACGATAAGATGACGTGGCAATTAGCGCATTCTCTGCGGGCACAATTGTCTCGGCGAGCCCGCACGAGGGATCGACCTGGTCCGGCTTTCTGGCGCCCGGGAATACCCCGCGCGACATTATCAAGACACTTCACGATGCAGCTGTCGCGGCGATACCGCGCCACCGGCGCGTTCAACGGAATATCTCGAAGGCATTATCGGTCCCGAGGCCGCGGCGCAGCGGGCGATTGCGGACTGCGGCAGCGCGCGGTCGTCCCTGCGCCGCGGCGCCAAACCTATTTCGCGGGGTCTTTGGGCGACCAAAGAACGACCGGCGAGGTCTTCTCGTAAGCCATGCCGTGAGGATAGCTGATCGCCTCCATCTGCAGGCCCCAGGGCGCCAGAAAATAGAAAATGCTCTGTCCGGCCGCCGGTCCTTCGTTGACCGACAGATTGAAGAATGTCTTCACGCCCTTGCTGTCGAGATAGTCCTTGGCGGCTTTGATATCGTCGACATAGAAAGCGATGTGATAGCCGCCGACATCGCTGTTCCTCGGCGTCATGTTCTTCTGATCGGGCGAGATGTATTGGAACAGCTCGATATTGGAGCCGTAGCCGCAGCGCACCAGCGTGATCTGTTCGATCACCGCTTTCGGATCGACATTGAGCAGGTCATGCATAAACGTGCCTTTGTCGTCGGCGAACGGGCCGAACGACATGGCCTGTTTGCAGCCGAGCACGTTGACGAAGAAATCGGTCGCCTGCTTGATGTCCGGAACCGTGATGCCGGTGTGATCGTGTCCACGCAGGCCGGGAATGCCGTCGGCGCGTGCGCCGGTTGCGATCGTTACGCTTGCGGCGAGCGCCGCCGCGACAGCGAAATGGCGAACATATCGGGACACGTTGCTCTCCTATCGGGGCCTGCTGTTCAGGTTCGCGCCGCGGCCGCCCCTTCTGCCGCTGGTGCGAGATCGGGCGCGGCGTCGAGCCATCCGGGATCGACCGTCGGCAACGGGATGCTGTCGATCAGCATGCGCGTATAGGCGGTCGCGGGCGCGGCGAAGACGCGATCGCAGGGCCCTTCTTCGACAACCTCGCCGTCCCGCATCACCAGCACGCGCTGACAGATCGAGCGGATCACCGACAGATCGTGGCTGATGAAGGCGAGCGCGAGATGCATCTCGCGCGTCAGCTCCTGCAGCAGCCGCAGGACTTGCGCTTGGGTCGAGACGTCGAGCCCCGACACGATCTCATCGGCCAGCACGAAATCCGGTCGCAACGCGATGGCGCGCGCAATGCCGACGCGCTGGCGTTGTCCGCCGGACAGTTCGTGCGAATATCGCTCAATGGTGCCGCGCACGAGCCCGACACGGTCGAGAATGTCGTGCACCAAAGCCAGCGCCGCCGCCGGTGTCGCCGCCAGGCCGTGCAGCAGGATCGGGGCGGTCAGAATGCGTCCGATCGTGTGCCGCGGATTGAGCGACGACATCGGGTCCTGAAAAATCATCTGCATGCGCCGGCGCAGCGGCCGCCGTGCAGCTTCATCCAGCATGGTGATGTCGCTGCCGTCGAAGACGATCGAGCCGCGCGAGGGCTGTACCAGGCCGAGCAGCGCGCGACCGAGCGTCGTCTTGCCGGAGCCGGACTCGCCGACAATGCCGACCGTCTCGCCTTTGCCGACGCGAATGCCGACGCCGTGAAGCGCCGGCGTCTCGGCGCCGCCCGGCCGCCGATAGGCCACCGTGATATCGCGCGCGACGAGGAGGTCTTCAGCCATGGCTGATCCCCGCGCCGGCCTGTGCGACATGGGCGTCGAACGAGGCGATTTCTGCACGCAGTTCGGCGATGACCTGCGGCGGCGTCGGTTCGAGACCCGTGTCGGGCTGGTCGTAGCGTGGATTGGCGGCGATGAGCGCCTTGGTATAGGCGTGGCGCGGCGCGTTGAGCACGTCCGCGGTGGCCCCTTGCTCGACCACCTTGCCCATATAGAGAACAGTGAGGCGGTCGCAGATTTTCGCGACCACGCCGAGATCATGGGAGACGAAGAGCACGCTGGTGCCATGACGCGATTGCAGCGAGCGGATCAATCGCAAAATCTGCTTTTGCACGGTCACATCGAGCGCAGTGGTCGGCTCGTCGGCAATGACCAGTTTTGGCTCGAGCCCGAAGGCGGCCGCGATCAAAACACGCTGGCGCATGCCGCCGGAGAGCTGATGCGGATAGCTTGCAAGCACGCGCGCCGGATCGCGGATTTGCACCTCGTCGAGCAAAGCATATGCTCGCGCTCGCGCTTCCTTCGCCGACATGCCGCGCTTGAGGCGCAGCCCGTCGGTGATCTGGGCCTCGATCCGCCGCGACGGGTTCAGCGCCGTCGATGGATCTTGCGGAATGAGTGCAATGTCGCGGCCGAGGAGAGCGCGCAACTCGCCGGTCGGCAGCTTCAGCAGATCCCGGCCCTCGAAGCCGATCTGTCCGCCGGTCAGTTTCACCTGCGATGGCACGATGCCCAAGATCGCCTTGGCGATGGTCGATTTGCCGGCGCCGCTTTCGCCGACCAGCCCATGCACTTCGCCGACACCGACATCGAGGGAGACCTGGCGCAGGACCGGCCGGTTGCCGTCGCGCAGCGAGATCGCCGACAACATGTCGATGGCAAGCCGCGAGGGTGTTGCTGGGGTGCTCATCGGCGCATCACCGGGTCGAGGCTGCGGGCAAGCCCGTCGCCGAGCTGATTGAAGGCGACGACGGTGGCGAACAGCGCGACAAGCGGAGCGGCGAGCACCCACCAGGCTTCGTGGACGGTCTGGCGGCCTTCGGCGATCATGCCGCCCCAGGTCGGCGTATCGGAAGACACCGAGAGGCCGACAAAGGACAGGATCGCCTCGACGACGACAGCGATGCCCATTTCGAGCGTCAATAGAGCGATCAGCACCGGCATGACGTTCGGCAGGATTTCGCGAAACAGGATGGCCCGACCGGAAAAGCCGATGGTGCGCGCGGCGACGACATAGTCCATCTGCGCCTGGCTCTTGGTCTCGGTGCGGACCACGCGGCAGAACCGCGTCCAGTCGATGATGACGATGGCGGCGATGACCGAATGCAATCCGGTGCCGATCACCGCGATCAGCAAGATCGACAAGAGGACCGGCGGGAACGCCATCCAGAGATCGACCAGCCGGGAAATGACCGTGTCGACGAAGCCGCCGAGAAACCCGGCGAGCAGGCCGAGCAGCGTCCCGATCACGCAGGCCAGCCCCGCCGCGACAAAGGCAACCGTGAGCGAGACCCGCGTGCCGAAAATGATCCTCGACAACACGTCGCGGCCGAGATCGTCGGTGCCGACGAAATAGCCCGGTTCAGCGTCGGCAAAGCCGGCCGGCGGCACGTTCGCCAGCATCAGGTTCTGATCAAGCGGATCCTTGGGCGCGATCAATGGCGCGGCGATCGCCAATACGATCAAAAGCACAATGAAGCCGCCGGCGATCACCACCTTCGGATCGCGCAGCAAGCGTGCCGCGATCGAGGCGGCGCGCGGGCCGGCGCCGGCCGCAATATCGGCACGCGTTACGCCGACACGCGCTGCTTCGGCCTCAGACATGTCGCTTTACCTTACGCATGACGAAGTCTCGGATTAAGCAGCGCGACCATGAATTCGACGGCGATATTGATGAGGATGAAGATCAGCCCGAACAGCAGGACCAAGCCCTGGATCAGCGGAAAATCGCGATTGATGACGGCATCGATCGCCAAATTGCCGATGCCCGGATAGGCAAAGATGCGCTCGACAATCACGGTGCCGCCGACCAGGAAGGTGAACTGCACGCCGGTGAGCGCCAGCGTCGGGCCAACCGCATTGCGCAGCGCCTCGCGGATCACGAGCCGCAGCTCGCCAAAGCCCTTGATCCGCGCCAGCAGCACGTAGTCCTGCAGCATGGCCTCTTTGAGCGATTGCTTGAGCAGCCGCACGATCACCGCCGCAAGCGGCAGCGCCAGCGCCAGCGTCGGCATCGCCATATGGCTGATAATGTTGCCGGCGACGTCGAAGCGGCCGGTCAATACGCTTTCGAGCAGATAAAATCGCGTGGCGAAGCCTTCCGCGAGATCGGGATCGATGCGGCCGGTCAGGGGCAGCACCGGCAGCGCGACTGCGAACAGCAGGACCAGCGCCAAAGCCCAGATGAAGTCCGGCACCGCCAGCATGATGCTGTTGAAACCGTCGATTGCAGTCTCGAGTATCGTGCGCCGGGCCAGCGTTCCGGCAATCGCGATGCCGCCGCCCAGCAGCACCGCGACGATCAGCGCGGCAAAAGCAAGCTCGATGGTCGCCGGCAGACGCGACGCCAGCACGTCTGTTACCGGAAGATGCAGGGTGATCGAAGTGCCGAAGTCGCCGGTAACCACGGCTTTCGTCCAGATCCAGAACTGGGTCAGGATCGGCGCGTTCAGCCCGTAATGTGCCTTCAATGCCGCGATGTCCTCGGGGCTCGCACCCGGCGAGATCATCATGGCGACGGGGTCGCCGGGAACCACGCGCAACAAAATGAAGACGACGACGGCGACGCCGATCAGCGTTACCACGGCCCCGCCAACGCGATTGACGATGATTGCGAACATCGACGGTCCCTGAGACTGCCTCCATCAATCGCCGCCGCGATCCCGCGCGGCGGCGGACCGCATCGACGGAGATCAGCCCTTCGAGACCAATGTCGGCTGCAAGGCTCCCGACACGTTCGGCGTGACCTTCAGGCTCGATTTGTAAAGGATCGGCTGCGCGTATTGCAGGAGCGGCAGGATATAGCCCTGCGCGGCGATATAGCGGTCGACGTCCTTCCAGCCTTGGATGCGCTTCTTTTCGTCCGTCTCGCCCCAGAGCGGGCCGATCTTGGCGTCGAGGTCATCGGAGTGCCAGGCCGAGTGCGGCGACTTGCTCCACATCGCAAAGCCGGTCGAAGTGGTCGGATCGCCGATCGCATTGCCCCAATTGTAGAACGCGGCCGGCGCAAGCTTGTGCGACATGCGCAATTCGAAATGCTTGGCGATTTCGTAGATCTCGATATTGGCGTCGATGCCGACATTGCGCCACATGCCGACGATCGCCTGGATCATTTCGTAATCCTTCGGCTTGAAGCCGCGCGTCGTCTGGATCGTGAACTTGACCGGCTTGTCCTTCGAATAGCCGCTGGCTGCGAGCAGCTTGGCCGCCAAGGCCGGGTCATAGGACACTTTGATCGAGGCGTCGTAGGCGGCATATTCCGGCGCCTCGAGCGTGTCGATGGCCACGCCATAGCCGCGAAGGAGCCGCTTGATGATGGTCTGCTTGTCGATCGCGTGGCACATGGCAAGACGCACGTTCTTGTCGTCCATCACGCCGCCATTGGTGATGAAGATCTGGCCGATATCGGAAATCGGCGTGCACACGCCCTTGATGCCGGATTTGACGCGCAGCCGGTCGTATTCCTCATAGGGCACTTCCAGCGTGACGTCGGACGAGCCGCTTTCGATCTCGGCGACGCGGCTGGTGGCATCGGGAACGAATTTGAAGACGACAGTTTCGAAGGCGGGCTTGCCGCCCCAATATTTCGGGTGGGCCTTGAGCCGCAGATAGGCGTTGCCTTCATAGGCATCGACCATATAGGGGCCGGTGCCGATCGGCGCTTTTTCAAAGCCCTGCGGGCCGACTTTTTCGAAATAGGTCTTCGGCAGGACATAGCCGGTGAGGAACGCCATCCATTTGAACAGCACCGGGTCGTACTGCTTGGCGTCCGCGGTGATGCGATGGCCGTCGACCTTGAAATTGCTGAGATTGGCCCAGATGAAGGAAACCGGATTGCCGCCGTCGGGCTTGCCCTCGCGCTGGATCGACCAAATCACGTCGTCGGGCGTGAACGGGCTGCCGTCGTGCCATACCACGTTCTGCCGGACATCCATCCAGACCTGAGTTTTGGCATCGTTCCAGCCCCAGGCGGTCAGCAGGCCGGGCTCGAAAGACAGGTTCGGCTTCTGTCCGACATATTGATCGAAGATCGAGCGATAGATCGCCTGAATCGTCGGATTGACCGAGGAGGGGCCGGTGTCCGGATCGAAGGAAGGCAGGTTGACGTTATAAGCGATATTGAGCGTGCCGCCGGCCTGCGCACCGGCAAAACGCGGTGCAAGCAGCGACGCAAGCAGGCCACCGCTCGCCGCCATGGCTTGACGCCGTGTGACGTTGAACATCTTCGACATCCCCTGTTGATCTCGCGGGCAAAGCAATTTTTCAGTTCGACCACGCGCGCATGCTCCGACGCCCGAATGATCTTTGCAGGTAAAAACTTTAAGCCTAAAGCAACCTCCAGACAAGCTGATTGCAACCGATTGCTGTTGCACTTTTAGGCCGTCGCTGCTGCGAGATTAAGCGGTCCTCGCGTCGGCCGGCGTGCCGAAAAGCCGTCCATGAACCAGGGTCAGCAGCACGGCGTCGATGCTGATTGCCGATCCCCAAAGTGTCGGCATGAAGCCGGAGAAATCGAACAGGTCGCCGATGGCCGGGTTGCTCTTTGCACGCATCGCGGCGTGGTTGAGCGAAACAACGCGGAAGTGCCGATGATGAATTTTTGCGCGGTGTTGCGCGGTTGCGCCCGCTGTCTGGAGTATCGAGCGATTGGGGCACCGCGGCGCACAGGATAGTTTTTCATCGACTGATTTGTCGCGCTCGCTCTCTTCTCTGCGTAAGGTCCATTCGGAAAAAAAGCTTCCGGCGTTCAAGTCGGGATCAAAGGTCCGAACCGACACCCGCCCGGGTCTTGGGTCAGCCGCCCAAAGCGTCCGCGTAGAACATCAGCCAGAGCGCAGGGCAGAGAAATGCGCCGAACGGAAGTCTGGTTCCGGCGTCGATGGGCTTGCCGCGGTGATGGGCGAGAAGAACGAGGACCAAAGCGCTGGCAGCGGCGAGCGCAAAGCAAGCGGGGATAAGGTCTGCCGGCAACCACGCGCCTATGCCCGCCGCGAGCTTGACGTCGCCAAGCCCGAGGCCTTCGCGATGGCGCAATTGCCCGTAACCCCATCGCACCAGCGCCAGCGCCGCGGCGGTCACGCAAGCGCGGACGATGGCCGCAGCAAGCGCGAGGTCCGGCGCATGCGGATGTAAGATCGGCGCAAACAGCATACCGGCGACACATGTCGCTGCGGTCAGAGCATTCGGCAGCGTGAAAGTGCGGGCATCGATGTCGGCGCCGGCCACCATGAGGGTTCCGAGCAGTGCCGAAGCGACCACGGGCCATCCATTCAAGGTGATGGCCGAAAGCCCGGCAATTGCTCCTGCGCCGGCGATCATGACCGTCAATCGGGGCCGCAGATCATTCCGCACCGAAGCTCCCTGCTCCTGCGTGCGACAATTCAATGGCCGGCGACCGTTCGTTTGGACGCGGGGGGATCGTTGGCGTTAATTGTTTCGTTGGCATGCATCGAATGCAGCCGCGCGCGGAACTCATCGCTCACGGCCTGCATGTCGGCGCCGTTGCCGATCACTTCCGGCTTGATGAACATGATGATCTCCGAGCGTTGCTTGTCCTTCGACAAATTGCTGCTGAGAATGTCGCCGAGATATTGAATTTTATTGAGGCCGGGCAATCCGGCTTTGCTGTTGTCCTGCATTTCGCTGATGAGGCCGCCGATCATGGCCGTCTGGCCGTTGCTCATGACGATGGTCGAATGGATGCGCCGCTCCGAAATGGTCGGCGTCAAGTTCGTGCCCCCGTTGGCATTCGGATTGACCACGTTCGATATTTCCTGCTCGATCTCGAGCTGAACCGTGCCGTTGGCGTGCACGTGGGGCAGTATCTTCAAAATGACGCCGGTGCTGCGCATATCGATCGTGTTGACGACCGTATTCGAGGTCGTCAGCACTGTCGCCGAACTGGTTGTGATCGGAACATCCTGGCCGACGACGATCATGGCTGGTTGATTGTCGAGTGCGACCACCGAGGGGGACGACAGCACCTTGACTTCGGTCACGGTCGCCAGTGCGGAGAGAATGAAGCTCGGCTGCTCCTCCGATCCGAGCAGCAGATTGAAGCCCGGCAATACGCGCGACAGCAACTGGTTCGCAAGCGCCGAACTCGCCGAACCGCCGGTTACGGTGTTTGTCGCCGAAGAACTCGTGGCGATCGGCGAGGTCGTCGACGGAAACAGGCCGGCCGATCCTTTGTCCGGAGCCATGCCGAGATTGCTGCTGGTCAGGAAGTTTTGCACGCCGTATTGCAGCTGATCGGTCAGGGTAACTTCGGCCACGGTCGCTTCGATCGCCACCTGCAGTTTCGGCTGATCGAGCTGCTGCAAGGCATGTTCGATGACGTGATAGTCCTCGAGATCGGAATAGATCAGGATGGAGTTGTTGCCGGTGTCGGCGGTGATGCGGACATTCTGAAACAGGCCGCGCGGCATGTTGCCGGCGGATAGTGCGGCGGAGTCCTGCCGGGTGTTGTCCTGATTGGCGCCGGACAGGCCTTCGAACGGCGACTTGGAACTGGTGGATTGAATGCCGGTATAGCCTCCGCTGGTTCCACTGCCGCCGGCTTGCGTGGCGCCGGCGGCGGACGCGCCGCCAAGGCCGCTTGCGGAGCCGGCATTGAGCGAATCGAGACGCGACTGCGCAGTCGCGGTGCCCGGCGCCAGTTGGCTCGAGGGCGTTTCGCCCGCGCCCGAACGGTTGACGAAAAGATCGTTCAGGACTTTGGCGACCTGCCGCGCATCGCCGTTCTGCAGACGATAGACTCGCAGCGAGTCGCCGCCGGTATCGGAACGGTCGAGCCGCTCGACCCATTGCGTCACGCGCTGGAGCAGCCGTGGACTTTTGGTCACGGCCATGACCGCGTTCAGGCGTGAGATCGGCTGAAACTGCACCGCGCCTTGTTCCGCTCCGCCGTCCTTTGTCTCGAAAATGCGATCGAGCTCCTGAATCATCGTGTCCGGCTGGGTTGCCTTGAGCGGATAGACGCCAACCGACTGGTTGCGCAGCCATTCGGCGTCCAAGCCGCTGATGACGTCGATGGCGGCCTGGCGTTCCGACGTGGTGCCCTGAACGAAGATCAGGTTTTCGCTCTGATCAGCGCGCAATGCGCCCGGCCGCGTCAGGAAATTTTCCGCAAGCTTTGCCACCGTCGCGGCGGAAGCATAGTGCAGGGGCACCACCGAGACGCCGAAGCCGGGCGGCCCGACGCCAAGGCTGACGACGCCGCTGCCGCTCGCTTCAGGCGCCGGGATGATCTTGACGATGTCGCCTTCACGCACCAAGGCCGCATTCGACATGCGCAATACGCTTTCGAAAATCGGAAACACGTCCCGGCGGTCGACCGCTCCGACCGATGCAAGCGTCACGGTGCCCTGCACCCGCGGATCGACGACGAAATTGAGATGAAGAATATCGCCGAGCAAAGTCTTGGCCGCGGTCTGGATGTCGGCACCGTCGAGATTGATCTCAACGCCGCCCGCGGAGGTTCCTGGACCGGCGGTCGCCGGGGCGGCAGGCTGGGACGCGGCGGGGTCGCCTGCGCCGCCGGCCGTGACCTGGCCGTCCATGCCCGGGACGATGAGATAATGGTTCGGCGCCGCGGTGCCGCCGCCTTGCGCGTTCGTCGGCAGCGGGTATCGTGCAGAAAAATCAGTGCTGCGCACCGGATCGACCGCATCCGGCTCGGGAATAGATTTGTCGAGGCGCGGGTTGGAGCATGCGACCAAGGTGCCGGCGAGAACACCAGCCACGCACCACCACCACATACGCCGCCGCCAAAACAGGCACGCTCGCAAACGCACGACTTCGTCTCCACCTCGTCACGACCGAAGGTGATAGGCGCTTGCGAAAGCCTTGGGTCTAACACCGGTTGATTGATCGCCCCCGGTGATATTCACTTGCACGCCGACTGGCAGGCACTGTGCGGTGGCCCCATGACAGCGCGATGACGCGATCGATTTAAGTTGGCCTCTGTTGCAGAAGTGCTGCACTCGGACATCACTCAACAAAGAGACGAGCATTGGGCGAGGAGCAGGGCAGCCCATGTCATCTGCCCGGGCAGGTCATGGAGCAGGCGGCGCGAGCATGGGCGAAGTCCGCCTAGGCGGGGTTGTGGCGCCACAGCGCACGCAGGCCAAGGGTCGCCCGCAACAGCGGGTCTAAAGCGCCGGACTGAGCTGTGGCGGCGGTAGGTCGCAGCGTCATCGATTCAATGAAAACGTAAGGCGTCCCGCTTTCCAGCTCGTAGAGCAGCGACTGCAGGGCACGCTGGCGGACGTCCATGCTGGCTTCGATGCGGACGGTGTCGCCGCGGTCGGCCGGGGAGCTGGATTGCACCGCGAAGGACACCAGCGTCGCATGATGTCCTGCGAGCTGCGTGACATGAGCCTCGAGTGCGGCGCTGGCGAGCCCAAGCGTCGGCGCATCCACGAAAGCCGCCGCGGGGGCTTTCGCCTGCACGGCGGGGCCGTGTGCGCCGCGCTTTGCGCGGGCAGCGGTCTCGAGGCGGGCCAGAACATCCTGTCGGTCCGCGAGGGCTTGCGCCGCCTCGCTGCGCGCCTCAAGCGACCAGGCCATCAGGCTCGCGCAGATGATGACAAAGGCGCCGAGCGCGGCAAGGGCCATTGTTTGTTCGTGTGTCAATTTGCGCATGCCTAATTGCTCTCGCTGACGGGATGCGGTGTTGCCCGTCCCTCGATATGAAACATGAATGATGCGCCGTCCGGCGCGCGGGTCGTCGGCGCGAAGAAGTGCACGTCGGCAAATTTCCCGGATTTCTCGAGCGGTGCGATCAGGGACGGAGCGTCGTCTGTCAGTCCGGTGACGCGAACCGTGGCATTCTGCAGCGAGAACTCGGAGAGGTAGGCAGCATCGGGAATGGTGCGCGACAGCGCTTCGAGGATCATGACCGCCGAGGGCGCCATCTCCTTCAAGTTCCAGGCCTGCTCGGCCGGGTCAGATGACGTACCGGAAGCACTGCGACCACCCTCCAGTTGCCGCTGCAATGCGGCGGAGCGATCGGCGAAATCGTCGCTATCGGAGCGCATGGCCGCGGCCGAGAATTGGGCCCAGCCGCTGACCGCTATTGTCAGTCCGAGCAGCGCGATCATGTCGGCGGCGATGGACCGTCGCATCAGCTTTTGCTCGGTCGCTGCGGCGCCGTCGAGACGCGACCAAAGGACGACCGGTGATTCTGATTCCTGGTCGCGGGCCAGAACGCGATCGACCGCAAGACCGGCCGCAGCAAGTTGGGTGCGGGCGGTATCGACCGCCGCCCGCGAGGTCATGAGCACCCGAACGTCGAGATTCCCCGGGTCTTTGGCGCTGCTCGCAGCGAAAAAGCCATAAGCAACCTGATCGCCCTGCCAGGGTGACAGCCGGTCGATCTGATTGTGCACAATGCCGGCGAGAAACTCCCCCGCGCGCGCCGGCACGCTGATCTTTTGTACCGCAACCTCGTCGACCGGCAGCTCGAAGGTGATGAAGCGACGGCGGGCCGCGCGAACGAATTCGCCGGACGGCGGCGTGCCGCTCGCGATCGCTGCGACGACGGCGCCATCGTCCACGCCGCCATGCCGCACGACGAACCCGTCATTGTCGCGGGCAATGGCGTAGGACCGTCGCGAGCGCCACGTCTCCAGCGCCTCACGCAACAGCGCCGCCAAAATATCGATCCAGCGTTGCAGGATTTGATCTATTCGCACGATGTCTTCCGTTGCGCTCGAAATCAAAACTCGTTCTGCCGCGGTGACGGATTCCAGGCCAGCACGCGATAGGGGGCGCGGTCGCCCTTCAAGCAGACGATGACCGCTGCGGCTTCGGCGGAATAGCCGTCGTCGAGCACGGCTGAAAGCCGAACCGATACGGCTTGCGGCGCTTTGACCGCGACAAAGCTCTGCGCATTGGTCAACAGGGCGGTGAGGCGCGCGACGTCGGTCGGATGGGCCTGCCGCGCACTCAGGAAGGCCGCGACCCGGTCGCCCGTCACGCCCGGCAGCGCCGCGATGACCGAAGCCGGCGCGGTCAGCGGATTAATGGTGGGATTGCCGAAGACCGTCGTCAGCGGCGCAGCTGCGGCGATCCATTCCGGACGCATGCCGGGCACCTGTGCAAGCTGGCTCACGTCGCTGAAAGGAGCGGCAATCGGCTTGGCGTCGCCGCCGTTTTGTGCGCTGTTTGCAGGCGGCGCACCGCTGTCATTACGCCAGTCGATGATCGCTTTGGCGAGCGCGACGGGATTGGGCGCGCCGACCGCACGCATGAGCCCGGTCAGCAATTCTGCCGGAGCTTGTCCGATGTCGATGCGGCCGCCTTCGTCGTTGAGACGTAGCTGAACCGATCCCGTTTTCATCGTGACGGTCGATTGGACTTCGTTGAGCGGAATGTCTTCGCCGGCACTTGAGGCCAATCCGCCCGCAACTTCGAGGCCTGCCGAGAGCAGACCGTCGGCTTCGAGCCGTTCCCGTTCGACTGCGATCACCCCGGAAAACGAGCGAAACGTCGTCGAAGCTGCGACGGCCAGTATCGCGAGCAGGGCGATCAGCCACAGCACTGTGACGAGAATGATGCCGTTGCGCGGGTCGTCCCTCACGGCGATGTCCCTTGCGAAGGCGCTTGGTCCTGCGGCGCAGGCGCCTTCCGCGATTGCGCGTTCTGTGCGGTTCCTGAAAGGCATTCGAAGTCGGCATCGGCAGCCGCACACAGCGAAGGCGCATCGGCACGGATTGTGAACTCGGCCCCGCCCAAAAGGTCGCCGCCGGTTGCCCGGTCACGCAGCGTGAGTTTGACCAAGCGCGGCAATGTCCGTTCGCCGCTCCAGCTGTCGACCCAGCTCAGCGTGCCGTCGGACGCCTGTCGCCCGAACGAGAATGCGGCATCGAACGTGCCCTCGAGCAGGACAACATCGTCTTTCAGGGGAACCGCGTCGAATGGTGTGCGCGGACCCGGCCAAGGCGCGCGCCGCCTGACAATTTGTGTGGCGTCGCCGGAAGGTTCGGCCGTCAAGCTGACGACTTCCTGGCCGGGCGGCTGGCCGTCGCGCTGCGGGCCGGCGTCTGCACCTTCAAGGCTGATGAACACCATCCGTGTCGGTGTGCCGGAAAAGGCGGCGGCCGCGCCCGCCGACGTTTTCTGCAGCACGAACGCGGCCGAGCCGATATCGGTTGCGAGGCGCTCGGCCGCTACCGCCAGGCGCTCGCCGTTAGCGACGCGGTTTGCGCCGCGATCAAAAGAAAAGGCCACGTTATGCAGGAGTGCGGCCGCCGCGAGGATCACGACCGAGCCGATCGCGAAGGCAGCGATGGTTTCGATCAGCGTGAAGCCGCTTTGATCGCTTCGGGCATTGCTGGCCTGCTGCCGCGGCATGATGTGTCACTCCGCCGTCTTGCCGAGCCGCACGGTTTCGGCGCGCACCACCTGTCCCGGCGCCCACGACACACTGGCAATGATGCGATAGGGCACCCATTGTCCCGTTGACGCGCCTGGTCCGGTATTTTGTCCGGGTTGCAGCGGCGTTTGTTTTTGCGCGTGGGGAGGAAACGAAGCGGCGATATCAGTCGGCTCGGACCGAAGCTGCCATTCCAGGCCCTCGGTCGTTCCGTCACGCGCGAGATTTGCGAGACCCGCGCGGTCGAGCGGCTCCTGCAGCAAGGCTCGCGCCAGGATTTGCGCCGCGACCCGCCCGTCGGCATAGAGCATGATGCGCCGGGCGTGAAACAAAAGTGGAGTCAAAGCGGCGGCGAATGCCAGTATCAGCGTCAAGGCGGCGAGCGCCTCCAGCAAAGTGAAGCCGGCTTCGCGGTTATTGCGGCGGTACGGCGAGAATAGCGACGCCGCCCGTGTACCAATTGACGCGAATTTCATATCTGGCCTCTTCACGGGAATATTTGAGCACGGCTCCCGATGACGTCCCATCCGGCTCGAAGCGAGCGACAGCGCGCCCGTTCTGCCAAAACGCGTCGACGCCCAGCAGGTCGACCACGACATCGTTCGGAATGGCGACACGATAACCGCCATCGCCCATCAGCATCCGGCGGCCGGAATCGAGCCAGACCCGCGTCGTATGGCTGGCAAGAATCGCGCTGGTGCGTTCGCGCCGCAGCAGCGCCGCCGTGTCCATAGTGACAGCCTTGAGACGTGCGCGCCCGGTGCCGGGCGTGGCCGCAATCACAAGGGCCGAAACGAGGGCGATGATCAGCATCACTGCCATCATTTCGAGCAAGGTAAATCCGGCTTGCCGATCAGTGCTCGACATTCGAAATGTCAGCCGCCGTCCCGCTGCCGCCTTCGTGGCCGTCCGAACCCAGGGAAATGATCTCGTAAGGAGGAAGGTGATTGACCGGCGAGTGGTATTGATAATTGTTTCCCCACGGATCCAAGGGGACGCGGGAACCTTTAATGTAAGGTCCATTCCAAACCTCGGCGTCGGACGGCCGTTGCACCAGCGCGCCGAGTCCCTCCGACGTCGTCGGATAACGTCCTGTGTCCATGTAGAAAAGATCAAGCGCCGAGCCGAGATTCTCGATTTGCAGCTTGGCGGTTTTAACCCGCGACTGACTGAGATAATTCAGAACGCGCGGACCCACCAAGCCGACGATGAGGCTGATGATGGTCAAGACCACCAGCATTTCGATCAGCGTGTAACCTTCAGTGCCGATTGGCCGCGCCACCGCGCGCGCCTGCTTCGGAACAGTCCGCGTTTGTCTCATTGTGCCAAATCCGTGATGCTCAGAAGCGCACTCATAATCGAAATGATTAACGCCCCGATGACAATGCTGACGAGGACGATGGCCGCCGGGCCGACCGCGCCCATCAGCCGGTCGAGGCCGAGGCTCAGTCTATGTTCGTAGAATTGCGCCGCATGGCGCGCGATCGAGGCGAGATCGCCGGTCTCGTCGCCGACTTTGAGCATGCGGACCGCGAGCGGCGGCAATAGTTCCGTGTCCGCCAAAGCATCACCGAATCTGCGGCCGTTGCGCACCTGTTCGTAAACCCGGTCAATGGCCGCAACATAACGCGGTTCGATGACGATATTACGCAGGATCTTCAGCGCCGTCGGAAGCGGAACGCCGTTGCCGACCAGGAGGCCGAGCGTGCTGATCAAGCGTGCGGTGCGCCGATCGCGCATCGTTCCGCCGATTCCGGGAATCACCGCAAATAATGCAAAGAATCTGGCGCGCCGCTCGCGCTCGTGCAGCAATAACCAGCCGCCAAGCACGGCCATCACGCAACCGCCGACGACCAGGTCGAGATTGGCCCGTAGCCAATTCGAAGCCGCCAATACAAAAGTGGCGCCGGCATTTAGGCGATTTTGCAGGTCCGTGAACACCGTTTGGAATTGCGGCACCACATAGGTAAGAAAGAATATGAGAATGAGCGCCGCCGAGACAATGAGAAACAGCGGATAGCGGATTGTCGAATTGATGCGTTCGGCCAAAAGATCGCGCCGGGTGCGATCCTCGACGATGGCTTGCAGCACACCATCAAGCCTGCCCGCCGCTTCACCCGCTCGGACCATGGCGAGGTAAGCAGGCTCGATGACTGAGGGATGCCGCTCCAGAGCTTCGGTGAAACTCTGTCCGGCGGAAATCGAGGACCGTAGGCTTTCGGCAAATCGCGCCACCGCCTTGTCGGCGTCGTCGGTCAAGGTTTGCAACGCCGCCTCGAGCGTCAATCCGGCGCTCAACAGCAGCGCCAGCTGGCGCAGGAAGACGGTGATATCGCGGGATCGCGGCGCGCGCGCCGCAAAGTCGAGGCTCAACCCGCTTTTGGTCGCAACTTGCGCATCGACCGGCAAGTGACCGAGATATTCGATGCGCTGAATGACTTCCTCGCGCGTCGGCGCCTCGGCCTCGCCGACGATCATCTCGCCGGCTTGCGTAATTGCGCGATAGCGAAAATGCGGCATGTGTGACGCCTAGAGCGGGATGAGTTTTGATTGAATCATGATCCCGCTCCGGGTGCTTCTTGGCGCACGGTCTTTTCGGAAAACCGGTTTCCGCTGTTCATGCACTAGAGACTCGCCGCGACGCGGAAGATCTCGTCGATCGTCGTCAATCCGGAACGGCATTTCGCCACCCCGTCTTCGGTCATCGTGATCATGCCCTCGCTCCGCGCGACCCGTTCGAGTTCGGTCGCGTCGGTCTTGGGACCGATGGCGCGGCGCACCGCCGACGTCACCTCGATGACTTCGAACACGCCTTTGCGGCCGCGGAAGCCGGAAAAGCCGCACCATTCGCATCCTTTGGGATGAAAGACCGTATCGCCCGACACGAAGCCGAGCGCCGCATACTTGGACTCCTGGCTCAGATCGGCGGCCGACAAGACGCGCTGTTCCTTGCAGTAGTCGCAAAGAACGCGGATCAGGCGCTGACCGACAATCGCGCGCACGCAGGACGAGAGAAGAAAGCTTTCGACGTTCATGTCGATCAGGCGCGTGATCGCGCCGGCCGCCGTGTTGGTGTGTAATGTCGTCAACACCAAGTGGCCGGTGAGCGACGCATGCACGCCGATATGCGCGGTCTCGGAGTCGCGCATTTCGCCGACCATGATAACGTCGGGGTCCTGCCGCAAAAACGAGCGCAGCGCGGTTGCGAAGGTCAGCCCGATGGCGGGATGAATCTGGGTCTGGTTGATGCCGGGAATTTGATATTCGACCGGATCTTCGATGGTGAGAATCTTGCGGGTCGACTCGTTGATCTCGGCGAGCGAGGCCGCGAGCGTCGTTGTTTTGCCGGATCCGGTCGGCCCGGTCACGATGATCATGCCGAATGGCGCCTGCAAGGTTGCACGAAGAATGGCCACGTCGCGCTCCGACAATCCGAGCTTGTCGAGGGCAACCACGCCGGACCCTTTGCGCAGCAGACGGATCACGCCGCTCTCGCCATGCAAAGTCGGCATGGTCGCAACGCGCAAATCGATCTCGGCACCGTTCACGACGATACGTGCGCGCCCATCCTGGGGCAGGCGCCGTTCGGTAATGTTCAATCCCGCCATGATCTTGAGACGGGACAACAGACCCTTGGCCATGGTCGCCGGCGGCGGCGGCACCGTTCGTAGAAGCCCGTCGACGCGCAACCGGACTTGCAGCGATTGACCGAATGGCTCGATGTGCAAGTCGGTGGCCCGCTGCTCAACGGCAAGCCGCAGCAGGTCATCGATCGCGCGAACGACCGGCGCGCCACGTGCAAGATCGCGCAGCTCATCGAGATTGTCCTCGGCGGCAACAGTCTCGGCCGCGACGGTCGGGTTCGTTTTGGCCGATTCAAGCCGCGTCGTGAGCGCGGCATCGATGTCGTCACTGGTCGCAATCCGTATCGCCACTGTGCCGCGCAACGCCAGTTCGATGGCGCGAACCGCTTCGCGGTCGGTCGGCGCGGCGACCGCCAGGGCGAGCACGCCCGATCCATCGATAAACGGGAACAGCCGGCGCTCGCGCAGGAAGCGCCATGACATCTTTTCACCCGCGAACTGGGCGTTGAGAAGATCGGAGCGTTGAACACGATCGCAGCCGTAAAATGCGGCGAGTTCGTCGGCAAAAGCTGTCGGCGTGAGCTGCGTCAGTTCGAGCCAATCGACATCGTCGCCGACGGTATCGAACGCGCTCTCGGCGGCGCCATTCAGGCCTTTATTGCCGGCATGCCCGTTACGCAGGCCGCCCCTGCCGGCAAGGTGTGCGATGAATTCTTTTGCCAACATGCGCGCGAACTTTGCTGTTACGCGGCCGCGCAATGGGCCGCTGTCTCTGCACGCCGCCTTGGATCAAGTCCAAGCGTTCTGCGGGACACGTCCTAATACGGAGGCCACGGCGGCAGCCAAGGCCGCCGGCCGACTGTCACGGTACGGGCCGTCCGCGAGCAGTCCTCGAACGCAGACTCGGTTACGGTCGACCAGGTGATCGTCCAGACAAAGGCCTTGTAGACGGCGGCGCCGTTGAGCACGCAAGAATTCCACGGCGGCAATACGACCTTGAGGTCGTAACAGCCGGGGGCAAGGTTCGACACGACCATGCTGCGCGAACTCTCGACCGGCGTACCATAAAGTTGGTTCGGTCCCCACTGGCCAACCACGCACGGCGAGATATAGAGACTGTTGATGACGTAGCCGGAATGATTGACGAGCACGACATCGGCGGCGCTCACTGGGCCTGTGGCCAGCACGGCGACGATTGCAGCCAGCCTTCCGATCCGAACCGGCGTTTTCCGCATGAATGTTGCCTCGATGCCGCGCATGCGGGCAGGCGATCGCAATGCTGCCTGTGAATCAGTTAGCCCAGGCCTGTGACAGTTCTGCGAAAGTTTCCAGACAAGCCTCAGTGATGAATCCTGGTGACGCGATGGGCTCGGAGGACGCCCGCGGCATTCACCTCCAGCACCGGCGGCATGTGATTCACGTCAGCGGGATTTCCCTCGTGGCTGCCGTCGAACATCGTGAATGTGACCGAGCGGTCATCCTGCGACAACACGATTTGTCTCTCGGCGATCTTGCTCACCTTCCAGCCGCCGATGTCGTCGCCGACACGGACGCGAATTGTTTTCTCGGAAGGCGCTCCGCGCACAATGGCGCTTGCGTCGCCGTCTCCGACGAGGATTCCGAACAGCGCCAGCTTCGGCGGTGGCGCGGGCGGGGCTGCCGCGACCGGCGCGGCGTGTACGGCCGCGGGAGGACGGCGGCCGCGCGTAAACAGGGGCCGGTCGCGGGTGGCGGTGAATTCATCGAGCGGATGAGCCGCCAGCGGATTTTCGAGTGCCGCAGCATGCCCCTGCGAAGGTGCGACGCCGTCGGCGCGTAGCGGCGCCACGCCGAAGACAGCAGCGCCGAAGACAATGGCGCCGGTCAAGCCGAGGCCGACCACATTGGGCATCAGGCTGTTGCGCATCAGGTTATGGACCAAGCTGGGAGCTATGCGAGACGGAAGTGATATTCGAGATCATAATCCGCTTCAATCGGGCCGGATCAAGACGAGCCTGCGCGCGGTTTCAAACTAGGCCATTGGGTCTGAGCGGTTCGGCTTCTCTGAATTCGGCTCCTTAATTCGTAGGCTCTACCAGGACATCCGAGTGCTTGAGACGCTCGATGAGCAGGCGCGGATCGAATTTCTTGTAACTCGCCGGGACGACGAACAGATCCGCGGGCTGCGGTCCTTCCTGGATGTTTCTGAGCGCGAACACGGTGCCGTCCTCAGTCTCGATCTTGAGGGGAAACTTGAGTTCCGTGTCAATCCAGCCGGCGCTGACACCGCGCGGAGACGTGGCTTCGAATTTCACGGTACTGCGTCCCTCGACAGTCTCCTGACCGACGGCCTTGCAGGACCAGTGTCCGCTTTGGTTCGGGATGCCGGCCACCTCCGCCATTGTCTCCCATTGCGGGCAGGGATCATCGTCCACGAGCGGCAGGAACAGTCGGGTCAGCTGGCTCGACTGTTTGGCGTCCATGAAGACGCGGGCTTGCGGACGCACCAAATAGGCGGTGGGTACCCCGCCGTCGATCAGGAAATAACTGTCCGGTAAATCTGAAGTCTCGATGCGGACTTTCGACGCGTCGACGTAAATCTTGCCAGGCGCGCCGACCGCGTCGCCGGAGGGCTTGCTCGTGAGGAACCCGGCCGAAAATTGCCGCACCCGCTCACCATCGCCACTCGCCCATGCGCGGCCGTCCCAACTCAGTCCGTCAAAATTCGACCCGCCGATGCTCGTAAGCATGACGATGATGACGGTCATACGCCGCTGCATTTCTCAAATCCCTTCGTGCAAAAGACCGACGCCGTTCCGCCTCGAGCGGCGCGGCGCCGGCTTGTCGTGCCACGGCATGTGGAGACGCCGGGATGCGCCTCCACACGTCGTTTCGTCCTTACTCGGTAAACGGCCGCATGACGGCGTGCGAGAAGTCGAAGGCGTCGAACAAGTCGTCAAGCGCCGGCATGTTGGTCGGAACGTACGGATTATTCGCCTTGGCGACCGGGTTCGGCAGGTTGTCGCGGCTTCGATCCGTCAGCGGCCTGAGCCTCCAGTTGCGCTCGATGAACTTATCGAGCGAGACGTGGTCGGCATAAGCGTGATTGATCTTGCCGCCCGTCGTGTAGGGCGAAAGAATCAGCAGCGGAATGCGTGGGCCGTCGCCGAAGAAGTCGACCGGTTGCACGAAACCCGAATCCCAATATCCGCCGGCTTCGTCCCAGGTGATGAAGACCGCGGTCGTGGCCTTCAACTCCGGATTGGCGTCGAGGGCGTCGAGGATGTTCTGCACATAGGCTTCGAACAGGTCGACCTTCGAGCTCGACGGATGCCCATCGAGAACACCGTCGGGCTTGCCGATCGAGACGGCCGGGAGCTTGTTGTTCTTGATATCGGTGATCAGATCGGCGGTATCCTTCAGGTGCGCGGAAGGATTGTTGGTCATGATCGACGTCGAGTACTGGAACGGGTTGCAGATCTGGCAATAGGTCGCGCCCATGGCGTGGGCCGGATCGGCCTCGGCGGCCGCGGTCAAGGGTCCCGCAGTCGAGTTCAGGACGGCGGGGTTAGCGGCGGCGAAATTCGCCAGCGCCACCGCATTGTTGTAGTTGCCGGCGAAGTAGGCCCAGCTGATCTTCTTTTCGTTGAGCGCATCGCCGATGTTCTTGACCGACGACGGCGGGATCGAACCCTGAGTGGCGGGAGAGGGGACGACGGTACCGTTCGGCAGGTAACCCGGATTCGTGTTGTCCAGCATGTAGTAGTGATCTTCGGCGCAGTTGGGCTTTGCGTCGTAAGGCAGTTTGTTCAGATAATCGACGATCGGCTTCACGCCGGGCTGGGTCACATCCGAGCAATTGCTGAAATTGGCATCGCGTGTGTACTTGTTGCCGCCCGCCGAAACCGCAGCCCCCGGATTCGCCGGATTCGGATTGGCGATCATGCTCGCGGGCGGCGTCGTGGCGTTGCCCTGACCGTCGCTCCAATAGATCGCGTCGCCGGTTCCGAACATGACATGGTTCTGAGCCGTGCCGCCGAGGAACGACTGGTGGAAGTTGTCGCTCAAGGTGAAGCGATCCGCCAGCTGCTTCAGGATCGAGGCTTCTTCCCGTTCGGCATTGTAGAAGCCCATCGAATTGCCCTCGCTGAAATTACCCTGCGTCGTCGCCGAGCTGCGGGCATAGGTGTCCATGACGAAGGGGAAGAGATCGTTCAGGCAACCGGTCGGATTGTCCCTGGTTGCGTTGGCTACGCTGCAATCTTGTTGCTGCGCGGCTTGATAGAACCGGTGCGTGGTGTCGCCGGTATAGTCGTCGTCGTCGATATTCTGACCCAGCAACACGAATGGACCGGGCGGCAGGCTGCCGGCGCTGGGCACGCGCGTGTCGAGAGACTTGTCGGGCAGCCCGGTGGCGCCGGTTGTCGTAAAGAGCTGGTTGGCAGGCTGAATATCCGTCTCGCCGCCAATGGCCGAGACTTGAGAGAAGCTCGTATACGGCGCATCCGGAAATTGGCTGTCTTGCGCCTGCGGTGCCCCGTTGGTGTTCGGCTGCGGCATCACGTTGCTCGCACCGTAAGGCGTCTTGGCGCCCTTTGGCGCGCCGAAATAGAAGAGCGGTTGCGGCGCCACCGCAAACTGCTGCGCGAGTTTGTAAGCCGGCCCCGGCGAGCCGTCCGCGTTGACGATGCGCTTGGACAGCAAGTTCGAGATCGTCTGACCCGCGCCCTTCGGCTTATAGACGCCGAATGTGTGATCAAGTCCGCGGTTTTCACCGATCAGGATGATGACGTGCTTGATCGGACTCGCAGTGGACATTTTGGCGGCCGCATCCATGACTGCCGGTGCGGTCTGGCCGCGCACGGTTGCGGTGTAGCCAAAAGCGCACAGCGCGAAAATGGATGCGCAACACGCCGCCTTCATACGCCATCGCGTCAGAACTCTCTTGCTATTTTGCACGGTTTGTCTCCCCTAAAAGCAATAGCAAAAAACGTGCGACGTTTAGTCACTCACTGTGACAGCGAGGCTTCGCTTTTGTTTCAGCCAGCATGATTTTGCGCAGGCGCGTACTTGTCCACAGCGCGAGCGCTGATGCGAGGTGCGATTGTCGATTGAAGACTGATCAGCGTCAGCTTTCGCCAATGCGGCAACTGCGAGCTTTCAGCATCGGATGCGCTAAAGCTTGCATCGGAGCGACTACTTGCCGGCAGTCCGAAGCATGCCCCGCAAGGCGGTGTAGTGTGCATCGTGAATCGCTGGATTGAACAGCGACCACGGTTCGGCCGCGTGCAGCAAGGGCGGCAGCGCGCCGACGGATAAATTGCGGAAGTTACGGTATTCGTCGGCGGCTTCGTCGAATTCGCCGCTGGCGGCCGCGGCTCCGATCCGATTGAGACGCAGCACAAGGTCTTTGAGTGCCGCGCGAGCGCGGGCGCGCTCTTCCTGGCCGCCAGTGACCGACGGATCGGCGTGATCGGGGAATTGCTCGGTCAGTTCGCGCAGCTCGAGATCGACTGTATTCACCGCAAGCGCAATGACTTCGCCGTCATGCGCCGGGATGGCGGTATCCAACACGCTGGCGAAATCTCCGATCTCCTTGATCTGTGCAACCACGCCTTCGTGCTCGTAGGGGCGTTCGCCATTCCCGATCGCGGTCAGATATGCGACGAGATCGTTGCGGTCTTGCGGCGACAGACCGAGATCGAATACGCGGTCGAAATGGGCGACGACTTGATCGTAGCTGTCGTACCGCCCGTCATGGAAATAGGGTGCGTTGAAATCCGCATTCAGCAGAGTCGGCGTTTTGAACAGTCCGTCGGAGCCTACGTCGTGCTGCAAATGATCGACAAAGGCGCCGGACGGAACGTGGCACGTCGCGCAACTGAGGCTTGGATCGTGAGGAAAGGGTTTGGCAAAAAGCGCTTCGCCGCGGCGGGCCGCGTCGCTCGCTTGTGTCGTGAGCCTTCCGCCGGGGCCGAGAGCAAAATCACGTAAGAAATCGATATCTTGAATATACGTCGCCATAGCGTCGAGAGTCGCGGGAGACGGTTCCGGCCCGGCGAATTCGTTGACAATGACATTGTGGATAAAATCGCGCAGCGACGCGTTCCGCCCGTCGTTGCCATAGGGCGCGAGATAGCGCGCGCCGCGCAGGCTCGGAATACGCACCGGGTCCAGCGCGCTGTTGTCGGCTTTGGGGTTGAAGAGCGGGCCAGTGGTATCGAAATTACCCGGCCGCGTCGACATGTGCGGGACATAGAGGCCCGGATTCGAAGCGCCGTTAACGTGACAGGTACTGCAACTGATGCCGGCCTGCCGCGCGACACCGCCAAGGATGACGGGAGAGCTAAAGGCGAGATCGCCAAGATTGATCAGATAGGATTTGCGGCCGCCCACGGCTTCAGAGTGGAACTGCTCGCGGGGTACATTGAGCGCGTCTTCGTTCAACTCGGATCCCGGCGGCAAGACCGTCTGGCGGCCGTTGACCGGGAAGGACGCGGCATGGCGAAGCGGCAACGCAAGCGATAGCGCAGCCAATCCCGCGCAGGCCGTCCAGCATAGCGCGCGACGGATGATGATCCCGCGATCTTTCGGGGCCGCGCCCCGGCGGCTCGATACGCCATCGCGCACGGTCATTTGGCGGTTTCTTCGAGGGTTGGCGGATTTAGGCCCATCTTCGGCCCGGCAATCTGCAGGGTCACGACGAGATCTTCGCTGGCCTTGCGGAGTGCGTCGGGATCCACCTGCTTCAAATCCTCGGCCGTGAGGAGTTGTTTGAGCCGGTCGATTTGGGCGTGCACCCGTTCCGCCAATTTGGCATCGCTGGCTTCAAGCGCTGAAGCAAACAGGATCCGATAGGCCAGTTCGATTCCGTCCACATTATTGCGCATATCGTCGAGCGATGTGCCGCTAAATCGTGACTCGCCGCCATCCACCTTGCTGTCGCCAACCTCATAGGCAAGGCGGGCGACACCGTTGAGAAGGCCTTGAGCGGTCAACTTCATCTCGCGGATTTGCCGGTCAAGATCGGCTAAATGCAACACCAGCGCATCGGTCTCGGCCTGCATGTCGGCCGACCGCACGTCGGATGAACGAGCGCCGAACAGTTTTGCCTCGATTGCGTGAAAGCCCTTGGTCGCGTCCGGCCATGCGTCGATTGCGTCGTCAAGTTGCGGCACGAATCCGCTGGTGAAGACCTCGGAGCGTTCCCAGCCGGTCCGCGCATTGATCCAAGCCTTTTGCGCGCCAGCGATGTCGTTGGCGACGATCCGGTCGCGCAATTCGTGTGCTCCCGCCAGTGCATGATCAATGTCATCGATCATGTATGGCCGATAGCGCTCCACGGCATCGTCGAGCGGGTCGGCGCCCGCGGATGGAGCGAGAATGGTCATCATCACAACGCTCACCACAAAGCTGAGAACTGCAAAGCCGAAGTCTGCGAGGTTGAGGTCTGCACGTGGGCGCCCGATGCCGCATCGCACTGGCCTGCAAGGCTGCAAGATCGAACCGGCACCGCGCGGATTGATCCTCCTCGTTCCTGTTCGGGGGCGCAGCACCATGGGTATCAATTCGCACTACAATGATACGTGCGGTGCAAAAAATACCGCGCCGTGATCCCGACACGCGAGAGAGGAAAGTGACGGGAGAGGAAAGTGACAATGAGGCGATGCGCTTCGCCATGGACGCCGAATACAACGCCGGCAGGCATCCAGCGAAACGCACCGTACCGTTTATAGTGGTGCGTCCATAAAACTTTGTCGTCGATTCCATGACGGCTGCGTTACGACGCGGCTGCACCGGCCGCTCCGGCATGTCGGCCCCTCAATTATGAATCTCGTTTCGCGCGACGGCTGGGGAGACTCGTAAAACCTACACAGGTTTGTCATCGGCAGCGGCTAAAGGCTCGTCGGGTGACGCCTACCTTCGACACATTTTCGAACCACTTTTCGGGGCAACAGGATGAAAACCAGACTACTTTCAACGGTCGCGATGTCCGCGATTGCGGCTGTGATCGTGTGCAGCACTCCGGTCTCCGCCGGTCAGGACGACCATGATCGCGATCATCACCAAGTCAACACCGCGACGCCGATCAAGCATCTCGTGGTCATCTTCAACGAGAACCGCTCGTTCGACCACTATTTCGCGACTTATCCCAACGCGGGGAATCCGACGGGCGAAATTCCGTTCAAGGCGAAGCCGCATACACCGCAGGCCAATAATCTTGCCAACGCCCATCTTCTGACCAACAATCCGAACTTCACCAATCCGGCCAACGGCACCGGCGCGGCAAACCCGTTCCGTCTCGACCGCACCCAGGCCAATACCAAATCGCAGAATCACAACTACACGCCCGAGCAACAGGCTTACGACAATGGCAAGGCCGACCTGTTCCCCGAATTCACCGGTCGCGGCACCGCGGGCAGCGTCGGCGCCTTCGGCACCAACGGGCAGGTGATGGGCTATTTCGACGGCAACACCGTTACCGCATTGTGGAACTATGCCCAGAACTTCGCCATGAACGACAACGCCTATACCGACACTTACGGCCCGTCGACCCCTGGCGCACTTGAAGTGGTCTCCGGCCAGACCAACGGCGCGCAAAATATCATCGGCACCTCATCTTCGATCGCCGACAGCCAAGGCGGTCTGACGTTGATTGGCGATACCGATCCGGCCTATGACCAGTGCTCAAGCACGACGAGCACCGTCAAGATGACCAGCAAGAACATCGGCGACCTGCTCAATGAAAAGCAGATCAGCTGGGGTGGCTTCATGGGCGGCTTCAATCTCACGCTCACCAACTCCAACGGCACAACCAGCTGCGCGCGCAGCACATTGTCGAGCAATGTCGGCAGCACCATTACGGATTACATCCCGCACCACGCCTGGTTCCAGTACTACACGTCGACGGCTAACCCGACCCATGCGCGGCCGAGTTCGATCGCAGCGATCGGCCATACTTTTGAGGCGAATGGCAAGACCGTCGATCCGGCCAACCACCAATACGACCTCGACGATTTCTATGCCGCGGTGAAGGCCGGCAATTTTCCTGCCGTCTCGTATATCAAGATGCCGGCCTATCAGGACGCTCATCCCGGCAATTCCGATCCGCTCGACGAGCAGGTGGGAACGGTCGATCTGGTCAACTTCCTGCAGACGCAACCGCAGTGGAGGGACACCGCGATCATCATAACCTATGACGATTCCGACGGCTGGTATGACCACGCTTATGCCACGCCGACCAGCGCCTCCTATAATCCGACCGCCGACCAGGTCAACGGCGCCGGCCAATGCGGCGTCGGCGCTGATGAACAACCACAACCGCTGGGCCTCGCCGGCAAGCCGGTCAACGGCCGCTGCGGTCCGGGCACGCGCATTCCCTTCCTGGTGATCTCGCCTTTCGCCAAGAAG
This sequence comes from Xanthobacteraceae bacterium, assembly GCA_035509535.1. Lineage (GTDB taxonomy): Bacteria > Pseudomonadota > Alphaproteobacteria > Rhizobiales > Xanthobacteraceae > BOG-931. The sequence goes on from DATJLN010000093.1 coordinate 118,621, forward strand.
AACTTCGTCAGCCATGAACGCATTTCGCAAGTTTCAGTCGTGCGCTTCATCGAAGATAACTGGCTGCACGGCCAGCGCCTGGGCGGCGGCTCTTTCGACGCCAGCGCCGGTTCGATCATGGACATGTTCGATTTCCACGGCGGTCCCGAGGGCTTCGGCTTTGGTTTCGGCAATCAGGCGAACCAGCTCTTCCTCGATCCGAACGCCGGTACGGTCGTCAGTGCACCAGATGGGCGGCGTCACTAAGATCTTCGGAATCATGAACAGCCGCATCTTGCGGCTGCTCGGCGCCGGCCTGCTCTATGCGGCCGGCGCCGTTTCGGCTATCCAGGCGCAAGAACCTCCTGGCGCGAATCCGAACCCGGTCCATCTTGTCCGCCCGCGCGTCGCGCCGCTCTCAGGGATGGCACAACTCGGTCGGAAGATATTCTACGACGCCTCGCTTTCCTCGTCCGGCAAGCTGTCTTGCGCGTCCTGTCATAGTCCGGATCACGCTTACGGTCCGCCCAATGATGAGTCGGTGATGCTTGGCGGCTCTAAGCTGTTGCGGCAAGGCGCGCGCGCCGTTCCCTCACTGAGCTATCTCGAGCGCCAGCCGATATTCAGCATCGGCCCAGATCAAAGCGACGAAGATAATATTGTCGGTCTGACGCAAATGGCCGCGCTCGGCCAGCAGGCTGCACGCGCGACCAAGACCGCGACGCAGACCGCCGCATCAGCGGCGAATATCGTGCCGCAAGGCGGCCTGTTCTGGGACGGCCGCGCCGATACGCTGCAGGATCAGGCGGTCTTTCCGCTTCTCGATCCACGCGAGATGGACGGAGGCGATATTGCAACGGTGGCGGACAAGTTGGGCCGTGCGGCCTACGCGAAGAGTTTCGTCGATTTGTTCGGCGCCGCTATCTTCAGCGATCCGCGCTTACTCATCTCCGAAGCGATGTTCGCCGTCGCGCGTTATCAGATCGAAGACCCGAGCTTTCATCCTTACACCAGCAAGTTCGATTACTGGCTGGAGGGCAGGGCACAGCTGAGCGAGAGCGAGTTGCGGGGCCTGCAATTGTTCAATGATCCTGACAAAGCCAATTGCGGCGGCTGCCATCTGTCACGGCCGACGCGCGATGGCCTGCCGCCGCTTTTCACCGATCATCAATACGAAGCGCTCGGCGCGCCGCGCAATCTCGTCTTGGCGGACAACCGCGATCCCAATTATTTCGATCTTGGGGTGTGCGGTCCGCAGCGCACTGACATTGCCGACCAGACGCAATACTGCGGCATGTTCCAGACGCCGACCCTGCGCAACACGGCGACCCGCCGCGTGTTTTTTCACAATGGCGTTTTTCACAGCCTTGAGCAGGTGCTCGATTTCTACAATTTCCGCGATACGAATCCGGAAAAAATCTATCCGCGGGCGGCGGACGGGACGGTGGAGAAATACGACGATGTGCCGGCGAAGTTTCGTGCCAATATCGACGTGACCGACCCGCCCTTCGACCGCCATTTGGGCGAAAAGCCGGCGATGACGACGCAAGATGAGGCCGACATCATTGCGTTTCTGAAGACGCTGACGGACGGCTATCCGCAAAGACCTTAGCCGGCTTTCAGGGGCATAGTGACGCTCCTTGGACTGAATCCGACGTCACGCCATGCGAGCTCGGTGTCGCCTCATGGTCCCTTCCGAGACATGGACGGGCTTTGCAGGAACGAGTCTGCCGCGCTGCCGCGATTCCGGCGCTAGATCAGGCAAGCGAGCAGAAATTACACGCCCGCAAAGTCACGATTACCGCGAAGTGGGCGGCAATCAGGAAGTTAATTGATGGCGTATCGCTTGCGGGCGCTGGATTGTTCGGTGACTGGCAATGGTTCTGGGGCGCGGCCATGATCGATTTTGCGGCTGCCTCGCTCCGACAATTCTACACGATTGCGACCCAGCTCTTTGGCGCGATAAAGCGCCTGATCGGCCTCTTTTAGAAGCGCGTCGAGATCCGCGTTTGCATTATCCGAGCTCGCGATACCGATGCTCACAGTTGCACTGAGCGTCAGTCGTCCCAGTGTGTGAGAAATATCTTCGAATGCGGCTCTCAGCCGTTCTGCCAGCCAGAGAGCGTCTTGCTGCTCCATATCCGGCAATAGACTTGCAAACTCTTCACCGCCGATGCGACCGAACAGATCGGTCGGCCGCAGCATTGAAGTCGATAGCCGACAGAATGCGATGAGTACCTTATCGCCGACCTGGTGCCCGTATTTGTCATTGATGTCCTTGAAGCGGTCCAGATCGAAGACGAGGAGTGCGACCGGCCGGCTTGCAATGCGCGTTCTGATCAATAACCGCTCGGCCGCTTCAAAGAAGCCGCGGCGGTTGGGAACCTGAGTCAGAGGGTCGGTCAGAGAGAAGCGCCGATACGTTGCTGCAATTTTATCCTTGGCAAGGCCCCCGAACAAATATGCCGCGCAGATGCAGACAAACACAGTTTCAAAGATCATAAAAATCAACAAGTCGACGTCGGAAGGATCTGGATGTAACCAGGCTCCGGCGAGCGGAATTCGAACCGGGATGGCTGCAGCGTGTGCCAACAAGACCAGCAGGATGGGCCAGCGCCATGCACCATCGCCACGACCGCGCCAGAGTTCAAAGAGGGCGAGCAGAGTATAGAACACGGCGATTGCCGCCATTACGGTGGCCCGAATTTCGATCCGCGCATAGATGGGCGGGATCGAGCAGGCTGCTATCCAGACCGGCACTCCTGCCAGCGTCAAAATCACCGAAGCCTTCTCGCCGTTGAACTTGCGCGCTCCGTACCAGAGGAGCCCGTAGGCCGTGGCCAGAAGCGCGTTTCCGACAACGATCGACCAAAAGTCGGGGATTGTGCCGCGGGCAACGACGATAATCGTCGTTGCGACGGACGCGATGATGAACCCGGATCCCCACCAGGCCAGCGCGACGATGCTCCGGTGCTGCAGCCAAGAGAGCAGCAGAAGACATCCGGCGAGCACCGGCGTGAAAACGGTGATGGCCAGCAATGTCGAAAAATTGGGCACGGTCATAAACTCGGACGGCTCATGTCTTTGTCAGTATCCGATGATGCCTTCCGGCCGGTAAAATTGTGTTCGGGATTTAAGCTAAAAGGCGGCGTGCTCACTCGCGGCACGCACCACTTAGATGCGACTTGTGTTCCGTGCGTCTGACACAGTATCCCTGCCGCGGTGTCGGGCGAGAGCCGCAGCGAGCCTTCTGCCTGCATCGGTTCGGTTCACGAATGCCATGGCGATTCTTGGCGGCTGTTAATGGCGCATTCCGCCCGGCATCAATTGATTTCGCTCAATTTCGCCGCGGGGTCCTTTGGTCCTTAGGAGCGACAAGTACAACGCGGGCGCCAGGCCGATGAGTTTTTGCGAGACGCCGCCGAGCATCAGGCCAGCGAGCCGGCAGCGAGCCGGCGATGGCCCGCTGGCGGCAGCTTTAACCAATTCTCAAGGTTTGCGCAGCGCCCACAAGAATGCGTGATAATATGTGAATGTTCTCGGCCGGGGATGGCCGGGGCCCATTCCAGGCTCACCGTTTTTCTCTTGGAGAGTGCACGAGCGCTCGCGGGTGGGGCGGGCGCTCGACCAAATTCAGCGCTGCGGTTGAGGAGACAATCGACTCGAAAAGGCAGGATGATCAGCGCGTTGCCGGTCTGCTCGACTTTTCCTTTTCCTTTTCCTTCTCCTTCTCGATCTCTTCAACGTATCGCGCCAGCTCGCCGATTGCCGTGGCAATCTCGTCCAGCTTTTGTTCGACGGTGCAGGCTCGGAGAGCCCGATTGATATGTACTTTCACTTGCAGGCGTGACGGCATGCCAAACCCCTGCTCGATGTGGGCGAAAGTAACCTAGCACCGCGGTCGATCTCGTCGAAGGGTTCACGGCATCTGGCGCAGTGGCCGAAATCGCGCGGCTGCCGCACTGAGTTCGTTGCCCTTCCGCAATCCTGTCGAATGGTAAGGCACCCAGCTGACGTGACCAATCAGTCTCAAAGATGCCCGCTCTCGAGGTTGGATCGGACATTACGGCGTGCGTCTGGATGTTCCTCAATGACCCGAGGGCGACATGCCGTTGTTCGGCAGACGTTTCGCGTTCCGGTATCGTTCCTATTCAAAATCGGGTGATGGCCCGTTTCCGAGGCTAGTGGCCGGTCTTCAAATACGCAGTGCTCGGTTTTGAAACCAGCCTGAGTCCACGGACTTATCAGGTCGGGTCGAGGAACTTGGGCTAAAGCGGATGCCGCCAAGATCGAAAATGGCGACGACCGGCTAGTCGCCGCTCTTTGATCTCGATCAAAGACTTTTTGTCCGGTCGTTGTCAAAAAGGCTGATATCTCTTGCCGGGAGAATGACCATGCGCAAATGGCTGATTGCCACGACTATCGTTGGTGCCGCGGTCCTTACGCTCGCGCCGGTTTCTCTGAAGTTTTCTCCGGAGAAAAGCCTGTCCCTCTCGCAGGACAAAGCTTTCGCTGTGGTCGGAAGACCCTTAACACCCGGAAGCGTCGCCGGCGTTCATCGAAGACACGAGCGACGGGAATATCGGCGGCGCACTTACTAACGGCCCCGACAACTCCCAACCCGATCCGTTCAGGCGCGGCCAATCAATTGGTCCGCGGTTGGGCGATGTCGTATGGAGTACTCTATGAAAAAGGCCACTGAGTACCGCGCCATGGCGGATGAGTGCTTCAAATGGGCGCGCGAGGCCTATGACGAAAATGTTCGCGCATCCTACTTGCGTCTTGCCCAAGTCTGGCTTGCCGCCGCTTCTAAACGTGATGGCCTGCCCGCTACCCGGATAGACGAACCAACCGAGGTGACGTAGGCGGGACGTGCCTGCCGGTAAACTGGCCGAGCAAAACCAACGCTCGGGTGCGGCCTCTTTCATTTCTGAGAATGGCACCGCACCGCCCTCGATCTCGCTATCTGCAATGTCCGCGATTAAGGGGGCGGCGGAACAGTCGGCACCACCGCGTGAAGACAGTCGATGACCTAAAACGGTCATCGTGCAATCGACTGTCGCTCCCTTATCGGCGTGAATTACCCGCTAACGCAGGACACCGAGTGTTAGATCACTTTAGATCACTCGGGATATGTCTCTCCGCCGTCCGGCGTCGTCTTGTGGAATAGGATGAATAGCAGGGGATTACCGGGCTCGGACATCGCGTCGCTACGCTGGCCCGTCACTTCTCCGGCCACGCTGCTGGTATATTCCGCAACCACTTCGCCGAAACTGTTCCGCTGGACGGCGACCTTCTGTCCGGCATCGACCTTGTCATTGAGCTTGACCAGATGCTCGACGAGCCCTCCCTGCGTTGCAAGGATCGGGAACGCACTGTTGCCGATAAAGACACCGACGTCCTTGCCTGTGCGCCCCAATGGCCCGGCCAGGATGCCGTGGTGCTTGAGGACATTCATCGTGCCTTCCACGAACAGTGAGATCATCTCGAGGTTCAGGACGCGCGCTGCGCCAATCTCCGGCGTAAATGCCGGGATACCCACATCCATGAATGCGTTATGCAGGACCCCGGGATACACATGGTTGTCGAAGATCTGGCCGACGGGATAGAGCTCCGCCATCGCCTTGACCTCCGGCACATCCATGCCGGCAATATTGAATGCAGTGACTTCGAATCCGGTTGTTCCAGTGTGGAAGTCGATCGCGAAGTCGGCGTTCGGCCGCAGCAGCCGGTTGAACAGCAGCCCGGCGTGCCGGCTGGGCGCGGTGGCGCCGTTCTCGTTTCCGGGCCACTCGCGATTCATGTCGATCAGATCGATGCCCCTGCCTTGATTGGGCCATCTCCGCTGCACGCCTTCCAGAGCCGGGCTGGAGACATCCGTGACCGCCATGACCGTGCCCGACATCTCTCGCGGATCGAGCTGGTTCATCACGGTCTGGACCGTATGCACGGAACTCATCTCGTCGCCATGCACACCACTCACCAGAACGACGCGCTTGCCCGGTTTTGCTCCCTTGGCGACTGTCACCGATACATACCAGTGCTGTCCAGTGGGCATCTGCACGCCCTGAAAATACAAAAGATGCTTCTTGCCAGGTTCCAGGCTGTTGACGTCGAGCGCGCTGACGACCTTTTTCCCCCGAATTGTATCTCCGGTGTAGACCGTTCCTGATGCCGGATCGGCAGAGGTTGTCGCGACACCTTGAGCATTTGCCGCCCGGGCGGTAATGGCGAGGCCAGCCGATGCGCCGGCCGTTGTAATTGATGCGATTACGAAGTCGCGGCGATCGAGGCGGTTTTCCGGCCTGTTTGACATGACAGAGGTCCTCATCGTGTGAACATCGCAAGCTTGCGATTTTGCCGGGTCGTTCGGCAAGGCCCGCGGCAGGCCGTTTCGTATCGCGCCGGCCTGGGCGGGCGTCAGAACTCGCTGCTTGTGATGGAGACGCCCATGCGGCGATCGATCAGCCATTCCGCAAGCGCCACCGCTCCATAGAGCAACAGTCCGAATCCACACAGAAGGATGATCGCCGCGAGCACCAGAGCCGTATCGCCGGCTGAGGATGCCATCATGATGATGTAGCCGAGCCCCGCCTGGGCGGTTACGAACTCGCCGACGATGACGCCGATCATCGCCATGGTCACGGCGACCTTCAGGCCGGCAAAAATGTGCGGCAGGGCAAAGGGTACACGGACGCTGATAAAGCTCTGCCAAGGCGAGGCCATCATCGCCCGGGCCATTCGCATGGCGTTGCGATCCGCGCTGAGGAGGCCGGTCAGTGTCGAGATGACGACCGGAAAGAACGCCATGAACACCGCGAGCGAAAGCCGCGAAGTCGGGCCGACGCCGAACCAAACGATGAACAGCGGCGCCAGCGCGATCTTCGGAATGAGCTGGAACGTGAGCACGTGGGGATAGAGCGCCTGGCGTACGCGGCGAGACAGCACCAATGCCGTGCCCAGCATGATGCCGATTGCCGCCGCAAGTGCAAAGCCGATCAGCGTTTCCACGACCGTCGGCACAGCTTGCTGCATGAGAATGGCGTACGAAGCCATGAGAACCGAAAGAACGGCGCTCGGCGGCACGATGATGAGAGGCGACAGATGCGCAAGCCGCGTCCCGAATTCCCAGGCGCACAGCAGCGTGGCTGCCAACAGGCACGGCAGAACGATGCGGCGGCCGAATTGCACTGTCTTCATGCCGCGCAGGACAAGCGCAGCACTCCTGCCGCCGCGGTCGGCGATCGGCGGCCGCAGCATTAAATCGAGCGGAGCCATCGTTTGTTTCATGACGCCATTTGCAATGTTGTTCTCGTCCCGAGGCGCCGCTTCGTCAAATGTCCGTCAGTCCCACCACCATCGCCGTACCCAGCGTTCCGCCTGTACGGGAATGATGTAGAGTAACAAGCCGATGCCGCAGAGCACGAGGATGGCGGCAAACATGTGCGCCGTTTCGCTATAGGACTGCGCACGTAAAATGTAATAGCCGAGCCCCGCATTGGCGGAGATGAATTCGCCGATGACGATGCCGATGATCGACATCGTCGCCGCCACCTTGGCACCGCTGAAAAAATAGGGCAGCGCGTAGGGGATCTGCACGGCGACGAAGGCCTGCAGCCGGCTGGCGCCTAGCGCGTGGCACAGCCGCAAGGCGTTCGTATCCGCGCGCTTGAGCCCCGTCATGGTCGCGAGCGTGACCGGAAAGAAGCTGATGAACAGCGCATAGGACAGGCGCGAGGTTGCCGCGATGCCGAGCCAGAACGTGAACAGCGGCGCCAGCGCGATCTTGGGAATGATCTGGAAGACAACGAGGCCGGGATAGAAGGTCTCGAAAGCGACAGTTGAAAAGCCGAGAAAAAGTGCCGCGGCAACCCCGAACAGGCAGGATAAGACAAATGCGAACAGCGCCTCGAACCCCGTGACCCAGCCCTGGCGCAACAACTCGCCGCCGACCCCGCCGAACGACTGCACGATGTCGCTCGGCGCCGGCAGAATGACCGGTGAGATGCCGGCCAGCCGGACCGCAAGCTGCCAGCCGATAAGGACGGCCACGCCAAGCCCGATCGGCAGACCGAGCGTATAGGCCGTCTCGGAAGAGGGCTTATGTCGGATCGCCGGTCCGGTTGTCATGCAGCTTTGGTCTCGCTCCAAGGCGTCCGCTTGTGCTCGATCAGCCGGCGCAGTTGGTCGCAAGTGTCATTGAATTCGGCGCGATTGTTGATCGAAGGATCGCGCGGCCGGTCAAACGGAATCCGGATGTCCGCGACCAGAGTGGCCGGGCGCTTGGTCATCACCAGGACACGGTCGGCGAGATAGACGGCCTCGCGGATGGCGTGAGTCACAAAGAGGCCGGTCTTGGGGTAACGATCCCAGATGTCGAGCAGCGCGTCGTTCATCTCGTCGCGTGTCATGGCGTCGAGCGCCGAGAACGGCTCGTCCATCAAGAGAATGTCGGGATTGGTCACCAGTGCGCGGCAGATCGCCACGCGCTGGCGCATGCCGCCGGAAAGCTGATGGGGCTTCATGTCGGCAAAGCCGTGCAAGCCGACCATTTCGATCAATTCCAGCGCGCGTTCCCGGTACGCGGCCAGTGGCCGCCGCTGAATCTTCACGGGGAACAGAATGTTTTCGAGCACCGTCTTCCACGGCAGCAAAGTGCTGTCTTGGAACATCACGCCGATATTCGCGCGCGGGCCGGTGACCTCTTGGCCGTCGATCGTGATGGTCCCGGCGGAAGTCGGCTCAAGCCCGCCGCACATCATCAGCAGCGTTGACTTGCCGCAGCCGGAGGGACCGAGGATGGCGATGAATTCGCCTTTGTTGGCGACGAAGGAGACGCCGGAAACGGCCTCTACCACGTCCTTGCCGCTGTCGTAGATTTTCTTGACGTGGTCGACGTGAATATAGCCGGCCATTCCGTTCCTCCCTACGCCAGGAAGGCGCGGTAGGGCTTGGCATTGGCCATCGCCTTGTCCCACTCGCTCTGATCGAGTTTGAGCGTGCCGGCATAGTCATTGGTGAATAAGGCTGCCTGCGTCGGCGTCTTGTCGTCCTTATCGGCGATGTATTTCATCACCAGTTCGGTCATGACTTCGTAGTCCTGCGGGACTGCGTAGCCGACGCCGTGCTCCTGCAACGGCTTGTAGAGCATGGAAACGATGAATATGCCGACGCCCAACCTTATGCGGTCGGCGCCTTTGTCGGTGAGCGCGACTTCCGGGACCTCTTTGAGGAACAGTTGCACGGCTTCGTCGGGGTTGAGCATGGTGAACTTCACCGCCTCGGCGAGGCCGGCGGCGACGTCGGAGCACAGTTGGGGCTCTTTCTCCACCAGCGAGACCTGCGTCATCAACGAATTGTTGTAGAGCGTGAGTTCGCTGCTGCTGAAAAGGATATTGCGTGTCTCGACATTCTGGGTCTCGAACACCGGCACGAAGGAAATGGCAAAGCCGGAAATGGCATCCACTTCCTTGCTGATCAGGAGGCGTTGGCGCACGTTCGGGTCGGCCTGAACACGCTCGACCTTGCCCAGATCAAATCCGGCCTTTTGGGCGAACAGCGGCAAGAAAGGATAGTCGCCAGAGCTGACGGTCGAGGCCATCTTGTGGCCTTCGAGGTCTTTCACCGTGTGGATCGGGCCGTCCTTGAGCACGCAAATGCCCATCGTGGCGTCGTAGCCGCAGGACAGGATCGCCTTGACCGGAAGCCCCTTGGCCGCTTCCTGGATGCCGGCCGAAGCGGCGGCGAGGCCGAATTGGAACTTGCCGGCGCCAACGGCCTGGGCGGCGGCCGTGGAGCCATAGCCGCGGCTGATCTGTACATCCAAACCGCGCTTTTCCCAGAAGCCTTTTGCCTTGGCGACATAGGCGTAAGCGTTGGAGCCCTCGGCGACCCAGGGCAGGGTGAAGGTAATTGGGCGAAGATCCTTGGCGCGGGCACCGCGCAAGACGACAAACGGCGCCGCCACGGCGGCGCCCGCCACGAACGAGCGGCGCGAAATTCCAGCCATTATTTAACTCCATTTCCGCTGCCCGTTCTGAAGCAAGCGCCATGCCAGGGCGGAGGGCGGTTTCGCGAGAGATTTCAGTTGGATGGTTCAAACGAGTGACGCCAAAACAGGCACGTTGCCCGAATATCGAAAATCGCCTTGGCGGATCCCGCGCCGATTTTTCGTACCGGTATGGGAAGATGGCGGGTCGCTCGCCGTCGCCCAATGGCATGCCGATTGCTAAAGTTCTCGGCGTGGGATCCGAACCTGGAACGAATTGAGTGCGCTGGGAAAAAATGACGCAGGCTGCACGTGACGCGGCCTATAACAATGTCGCAGCCGTCAAGAACAGTGCGGAGCTTAATCGCGCGCGTGTGGAAGCCTCCGCGGCCTATCGCGCCGCTCACCCCGGCAAACTCGATCTGCCTTACGGTCCGCGTGAGCGCAATAAGTGGGATCTCTATCCCGGCGCTGCGGACGCTCCCTGCCTGGTCTTCATCCACGGCGGCTACTGGCAGATGAACGGGCGCGAGCCTTTCGCGTGTCTTGCCGAAGGCTTCGCCGCCCGCGGCTGGTCGGTGGCAATGCCGGGCTATACCTTGGCGCCCGAAGCCAGTTTGACCGAGATTGTCGGCGAGATTCGCGCCGCCCTGGATTGGCTTGCGCAGCACGGGCGGTCCCAGGGTATCGGCGGCCCGATCATCCTGTCGGGGTGGTCGGCGGGCGGTCATCTCGCCGCGCTTGCGCTCGATCATCCGGCGGTGAGCGCGGGACTGGCTGTTTCAGGCATCTATGAGCTTGGACCGCTGCGTGACACCTATATCAACGACAAGCTTCGCTTAAGCGACGAGGAAATCGCGGCGCTGTCGCCGTTACGGCTCCCTGCCGTTGCCAAGCCGTTGACGATTGCTTATGGCAGCCGCGAGGTGCCGGCGCTGGTCGAGGATGCCCGCGCGTTGCACGCCATGCGCGCTGCGGCCCATGTGCCCGGTGCTTTGGCGCCGATCGCGGGCGCCGATCACTTCACGATCCTTATCGATATGCGTTCGCCCACGGGCGAGATCGTCCGTCAGGCGCGCGCGCTGCTTGGCGAGCTCACGTGATTGCCGGCAGGTCCGCCACTGTTCATCAACATGGGAACACAGCATGTTTGATATTCCCCTCGACAACGATCCGCAATCGCTGCGAGGTTTTCTCGGCATGGTCCAGCGGGATTTCCCGTCTGAGCTCCTGCACATCGAGGAGCCCGTCGCGCAACGGTTCGACAGCACAGCCATGGTGTTCGAACTGGAGCGGGCGGGGAAAAGCCCGGTGCTCATCTTCGAGCGGATGGACGGGTTCAAGATGCCCCTCGTCACCAATATCGCGGCCAACCGCGGCTTGCTCGCTGCTTGCCTTGGTGTCGCGCCCGCCGATCTGCCCGCGGCCTTCCGCGAACGCTGCCAGCGTCCGATTCCGTGCGAGACGATCGGCCGTGCGCCCTGGGATGAGGTCGTCGTCGAGGGCGAGGATGTCGATCTCACCCAACTCCCCATTCCTTATCAATTCTCGGTCGACGCAGCCCCCTATATCACGGCGGGGCAGATCACTGCGCGCGATCTGCTCACAGGCGTCGACACCACCGGCTTTCACCGCTTGATGCTCAAGGGCAAGAACCGGCTCGGCGTCTCGTTGCATTCGCGCCGGCGCATGTTCGAATATCATCGCCGCGCCGAGGAGCGCGGCCAGTCGCTGCCGGCGGCGATCACCATCGGCGTGCATCCACTGCACTATATGGGCTCGATGACTTATGCCTACGGACAGAACATCCGCAAATACGAGATCATCGGCGGCCTGTTCGGCGAACCTTATCGGTTGGCACCATGCGGCGTCGAAGGCCTGCAGGTGCCGGCCGGCGCCGAGATCGTGATCGAAGGCGAGATTCTTGCTGGCGTACGCGAGCCGGAAGGTCCATTTGGCGAATTCACCGGTTACGCATCTTACCGCAGCACGCAGAACGTCTTCGTCGCCCACCGCCTGCGTATGCGTCGCGATGCCATGTTCCACAGCGTCGTGTCGGGAATGTCGAAGGATCACATCCTCATCTCGTGCATCACCCGCGAGGGCGAAATCCTAAACGCCCTCAAGCGGAATCTGCCCAACGTGCAGGCCGTGCACGTGCCGCATACGACCTGCGGTGCTTTCATGGCGGTGATCGCCATGAAGAAGACCGCAGAGGGGGAGCCACAGATGGCGATGATGACCACCATGGGCACCGAACTCTACACCAAATATGTGATCGTCGTGGACGAGGACGTCGATATCTTCGACATGAACGATGTCATGTGGGCCGTCGCCACCCGCGTCCGCGCGGAGAAGGACATCATCACGATACCCAACGCCAAGAGCGCCATACTCGATCCGACCTCGGACCCGAAGACCTTCACGGTCACCAAGATGGGCATCGACGCGACGCGTCCCTCCAGTACGGATTTTGCCGAGCGGCTGTCGGTGCCTGAGGCGCAGCGCGCGCGGGCGCGCCAGATTTTGGAAGCCGCGGGAGTGACATTGTGAGGACGGCGCGCCGTCAGTTGCCGGTCCAAAGCGTTTGAAACCGCGTTGCGACCATCGCCTCATAGGCAACGGGTCTCTCCAGGAGGCCCGCGTTCCGTGCAAAGGCGTTCAGGCCGACGATCGCTTCGGGCGCGATTTGCGGCGCATAGAATTCAACATCGCGGGCGATGATATCGGCGATGACAGCCGCCTCGTCCGGCGGGAATAGTTTTTCGCCGACCTTGCCGGCAAGGGAAGGGTCGGCGCTCAGCGCCTTTTGCGTCTTCACCACCGCGCGCAAGGCAGCCGCCACCATCTCGGCGTCGCGGGCGATGACTGCATCGCTCGTCGTCAGGGCCGCCATCGTATAATGGAAGGCAATGGCCGGCCCGAGCCCGCGTCGCACATCGAGCACGATCTTACCGGCGCCGCTGCACACGGCGTTTTCAGCGCCCATCGCATTGGCCCAGAAGCCGTCGAGATGGCCCGTCCGCAGCGCGCGAGCTGCAGCCACGCCAAACGAAACCCCGGGCTCCATCATGTCGGACACGCCGACGATGTTGACGCGGTCGCGGAGGAGATCGATGCCGCTGTCGGCGAGCAACTGCTTCAAAGCAAGGTTGACGAGCGGCGCCGCGCCGATCGTGCGGCCGCGCACCACGCTGACATCGCCTGGTGTCGTCGCAATGTCGGCGCGCATCACCAGGAGCCAAAACATGCCTTGCGCCAGCGCGCCAAGCAGCTTCAGGCCTTGCCATTGCGGACAGGCCGGCAGGGCAGCGTGAGCAGGCCCCGCCACCAGCTCGACATGGCCGTCACGGAGCGCCTCATAGGCACGGTAGTTGGGGAAGATCAATTCGACACGCGCATCGACACCTTCGGCAGCGAAGAAACCCAGCTCCGCCGCCGCAATGGCGGGAAAGTAGGAGTTGGAGACGAGGTCCGGCACCGCCAAAGTGATTTTTTGCACGTCCGACTCCGCCGTTCCCCGAGCGCTCAAGCGCGTACGATGACTTCGATCGGCGTCGGTTTGCCGCCGGCCGCCGGATTGTGCTCCTGCGGGCAGTTCGACATCACGGCGAGGACCGGCATTTCCGCCAACAGCTCGACATGGTCGCCCGGCCTCGACACGCCATCGGCGATCACCACATGGCCGTCTTCCTTGAACGGCACCCGCATGAAGAAATTGATGTTGGGCACGATCTGGTCCGGACCCATGGACCAGGTGGCGAGCTCGGCGATGAAATTGGCGCGGCAGCTTTTGGTCTTTTTCACGCCGTAGCGCAGGAGATCGATCTCGTTGCTGCAGCAGCCGGCGAGGGTGTCGTGAAATCCGCAGCTATCCTCCACCACCGTGAACAATACCTTGGCAAGATCCGAATAGATCTTGCAGCCTTTGCCGATATAGAGCGAGCGGTTGAGTTTCACCGTGTTCGGCAGATTGATGCGATCGAGCGGCAGGTCGGCGGAATAGCAGAGGAAGTCGACCGCCTGCTGTCCTTCCAGGTCGACGATGCGCAGCCGCTGGCCCTTCTCGATGCGGCGCGACCAGCGCCCGCCCGGCGGCACGATTTCGCGGCTGATAACCCCCGGAAGATTGTCGACGAGGGTGGCCGTGGTCATGAGACGATCTCCTGTTGCTGACGAATGCCGTGGTGCGCCGCCGCGTTGCCGTTAAACATCACCGGTCACGCGCCGCATAGCGGGCGAGAAACTGCCGGGCGCGCTCGGTCTGCGGGGTGCGAAAAAACTGGTCGGGATTTCCGGTCTCGACGATCTGTCCTTTGTCCATGAAGACCACGCGGCTTGCGACGTCGCGAGCAAAGCTCATTTCGTGCGTGACCACGACCATGGTGAGCCCCTCGCGCGCCAGATCCTGCATCACCGTGAGCACCTCCCCGACAAGCTCCGGATCGAGCGAGCTGGTCGGCTCATCGAACAAGATCAGGTCGGGTTTCATGGCAAGCGAGCGGGCGATGCCGACGCGCTGTTTCTGGCCGCCCGAGAGACGCGCCGGAAAGCTGTCCATCTTGTCCGCGAGGCCGACGCGGCGCAGCAGTGCTTCGGCCTCTTTGCGCACTTCTCTCTTGTCGCGCTTTAGGACATGAACCGGCGCTTCCATCACGTTCTGCAGCACGGTCATGTGCGGCCACAGAGCAAAGTGCTGGAACACCATGCCGATCCGCGTGCGAATGGCCGCCAGATCGCGGTCGGTCATGCGCAGATTGGTGCCCGGCCGCACGCCGATGCGCCGACCGCCGAGCAGGACCGTGCCGCCATCCGGCTCCTCCAGCCAATTGATGCAGCGGAGCAGCGTCGACTTGCCGGAGCCGGAGGGCCCGAGCAGGCACACGGTTTCCGACCTGTGGACCTTGAAGCTGATGTCGCGCAACACGGTGTTGGCGCCGAAGCTCTTTGAGACGCCGTTGACGTCGAGCACCACGGGTTGCGCGATCGGTTCCACCATGGGCATGGGCGAGGCCTTCTCCGCCATGGCATGCATCAGCGCCGTTCCTCGGCGAAGCGGTTCAAATAACCAACCGTACCTTCGATGCCGATGCAGGTGACCCAGTAGAGCGCGACCGCCGCGATGAAGGATGCGAACGGCACGAAGTAGGTTGTCTGCATCGCCGTCGCCTCATGGGTGAGCTCCGCAACCGCGATGATGGTGAGGAACGCGCTGTCTTTGACGATCTGGATCAGTTGATTGCCGATCAAGGGGAGCGCCGACAGCAGCACCGGCGGCAGGATAATGCGACGAAACAGTTGCAAGCCGGAGAAGCCGAAGGCGTAACCGGCCTCGATCTGCTCGTGCGGCATGTCGGCCCAAGCGGCGCGCAACAATTCACCCATATAGGCGGAATTGTAGAGCACGAGCGCCGCGATCCCGGTCGACCAATTGTCGAAACGCAGACCGAGGGACGGCAGACCGTAATAGATGAGATAGACGAACAGAAGGAACGGCACGCAGCGCATGGCATCGACATAAGCCGTCGCCGCGGCCCTGATCGCGCGCTGGCGCGCCATCAAGGGAACCGCCAGCAACGCACCCAGCACCAGCGCGCCCGTCGCTCCGAGCGCCACGATGATCAGCGTGTTCTCGAACCCGGTAACGATCATGTCGCGGTGCTGCCAGACCACGGCGAATTCGTTCATGCCGGCGCTCCTGCGAGCGCGTAGCGTCGCTCGACCGCGCGTTGCGCCCTGACAAAAGCGAAGACGATCAGACTGTAAATCACGAGCGCGAAGATAAAGGGCGGCAGTGGTTGGTAAGTCCGCGCCCCGATCCGGATGGCGGCGCGCGTGATCTCGACAATGCCGAGCACCGCCACCGCCGGGCTGGCTTTGATCAGCAAGGTCATCTCGTTGACCAGGGCCGGCAGGCTGGAGCGGACGATCTGCGGCAACATTACGCGGCGAAAGCGCGTAAAGCGCCGCATGCCGAGCGACAATGCTGCATCGTATTGATCGCGCGGAAAGTTCGTCAGCGCGCTGCGCCAGATCTCGGCGTCGAAGGCCGAGGTGCCCAGCGCCAGTGTGAGAATGCCCGCCGGGACCGGCTCCAGCGAGATGCCGATTTCCGGCAAGGCGAAGAACAGCAAAAGCGCCAGCGTCACCGACGGACAGGTCCGAAGTATGCTCACATAGACGATCGCGATCTCGTTCAGTACCGGCACGCGGGACCAGCGAATGAGCGCGAGACCGAGCCCAAGCGGCACGCCGAGCAGGATGCTGAGCAACGATATCGAAATCGTGGCTAAGGCAGCGTGGACGATGCTGTAGTAGTCATAGGCGGTCACGAAAGGCCGGTCCCACGGCTGAACCTAGTTCGCGTCTTCGGGCATGTCCTTGAAGGTCGTGCCGAACCATTTCGTCTGCAGCTCGTACATCTTGCCGCTCTTGCGCGTCGCTATGAGCGCCTTGTCGACCAGCTTCAGCGTGTCCTTGTTGTCTTTGCGGAGCGCCCAGGCGATGTAGACCGGCTGCCCGACCGCCTGTCCAAGCGCGAATACGCCCGGCCGTTCCTTGAGCAGCGTACGCAGATTGATCTCGGTATTGACCACGGCGTCGGTACGGCCGATCGCCAGGTCTTGGTAGGCTTCCGGATTGGATTGATATTCGACGATCTGCTTGATGCCCGGGCCGCCCTTGGCTTTGAGTTCGGTGTCGAATGCTTTCAGGTCGGCCAGCATCGCGGACCCGGCCTGTGCACCGACCGTCTTGCCGTTGAGCTCGGACGCCGACTTGATGCTTGAACCAGCCTTGGTGATGTAGAAGGTCGTCGACTGCGCCACCGGGCTCGCGAAGTCGAAGGTCGGTTTGCGCGCCGCGGTCACGAGCACCCCCGTCATGGCCATGTCGTATTTGCCGCTGGTGACGCCCGGCAGGATGCCGGCCCACGGTATCACTTGCTGCTCGACCGGGAATGGCAACTGCTTCTTCACTTCGTTGAAGAGGTCATTGTCGTAGCCGGTGGAGACGCCATCCTTGATGAATTCGAAGGGATTGAAATCGTCCTCGGTAGCAATGACCATGTGGCCGCGCGCCTTGATGTCGTCGAGTCCGCCAGCCAAAGCTGCGGTCGAGCCGATCGTGACCAAGCAGGCGCCGACCAATATCGCGGCCGCAACTGCCGAGATCGGGAGTCCTTGAATCGCCACGCGGCGGTTCGGGCGCTTGAACAGGCGGTTGATCATCGGGGGGGCCTCTCGGGTTCACGCAAAAAATTCAAGGAACGTCCTGCGACCGGGTTTCGACCTGACCTCGTCGATCGAAACGTGACCGCGCCACGCGGACACGGCACGCGCGTATCAGCCGCCAAAACGCCGCTCAATCGGTCAACGTCTTGCAAACGCTATGCCATCGCGCCATGCGGCCGGGGTTTGCGGCGTGGCGATCGGAAAAGGCCAACGCGCCGGGCGGGTTGGTGTTTCGGCTATTGGCCAAGCGTCCAAAAATGGCGAAACTCCAATGCAAATCGCCGGTATGCCAATCGTCAGTATACGGACGAATGCTCAATCGAACGCCGTGCCTGCCCATGTCCTATGCAAGGTGCCGTGCAAGGTCCCGATACAAGGTTCTCGACGAGCGCCGCGTTTGCCCGTCCGCTCAGCCGCGCGGAACGGACTGCGCGACGCCTCACGGCTGGCACGACCTTTGCGACCCCGTCGGGAATACGACGACGTTACCGCGGCGATCAGTACTGTAAGCTCCCTGCATTGCGGGGTGCTGGACCCGAGAATGTCAGATCGATGACCAAGGAAACCGCGAAGCAGGGCATCGGCGCGTCGATTTTGCGTCTTGAAGACGAGCGCTATCTGCTCGGCCGTGGTCGCTTTGTCGCCGATATCCGGATGGCCGACATGCTCGACGTTGCGTTTGTGCGCAGCCCGCTTGCACACGGAAGGGTCCGCGGCATCGAGAAGCCCAAAGAACACGAGGCCGCGGTCTTTGTGATGGCGGATCTCGATGGCGTGAAGGGCATTCGCGCCGATTCCGGTCTGGCGGGCTTTCAAAGCTCGGTGCAGCCGATCTTGGCCAGCGACAAGGTACGCCATGTCGGGGAGCCGCTGGCAGCTTGTGTCGCGGCAAGTCGTGCGGAAGCCGAAGATCTCGCCGAATTGGTGCTCGTCGATATCGACGAATTGCCAGCTGTGGTCGAGATGACGCGCGCCCGCGAGTCAACAGCGCCTCTCGTGCATGAACACTGGACGGAAAATGTGTTTCTCGAGACCGCCGTCGAGATTGGTTTCGAAGAGGCGGCGAAAGACGCGGTAGTGCGGGTCAAGCGTACCTTCCGTACCGCGCGGCAGAGCATGGCGCCAATCGAGGGACGTGGCGTGCTTGCCTATTGGGACAATCAGGCACAGCAGATCGTCGTCTATACCGCAACTCAGATGCCGCATATCGTGCGCAACGGGCTCGCCGAATGTCTCGGCGTCGACCAGGGCATGATCCGCGTCGTGGCCCCCGACGTCGGCGGTGGTTTCGGCTACAAGGGCATCCTGCTCGGCGAAGAAGTCTGCCTGGCTTATCTGGCGATGAAGTTGCGACGTCCGGTGCGCTGGATCGAGGACCGGCGCGAGCATCTGAGCGGCAACGCCAATTGCCGCGAGCACCATTACGAGATTACCGGCTATGCCGGCGCCGACGGGCAGCTGCTGGCGATCGACTGCGAAGCGATCGTCGATTCCGGCGCCTATTCGGCCTATCCCTTCTCGGCATGCCTTGAGGCGGCGCAGGTCGCCAGCATTCTTCCGGGGCCTTATCAGTTTGCAGGCTTTCGTTGCCGCACCTGGTCGGTCGTCACCAACAAGCCGCCAATCCTGCCGTTCCGCGGCGTGGCGCGCACCGGAGTCTGCTTTGCAATGGAAGTTCTGCTCGATGCCATAGCGCGCGAACTGGGAATTCCACCTGAAGATATCCGCCGCAAGAATCTCGTGCGGCCGGAGCAGATGCCCTTCGTCAACATCACCAAGAAGATTTTCGACAGCGGCGACTATGTCGAATGTCTCGAACGGGCGGTGCGGGCGATCGATCTGCCCGCCGTCCGCGCGCGCCAGGCAAAAGGTGAACCCGACGGCCGCAAGCTCGGTGTCGGTTTCGCGATATTCTGCGAGCAGGGCGCGCACGGGACCTCGGTCTATGCCGGCTGGGGCATTCCGATGGTACCTGGCTTTGAGCAAGCGACCGCCCGCCTTACTCCTGACGGCGGTCTCGAGCTGCGCGTCGGCGTGCAAAGCCACGGTCAAAGCCTGGAAACGACCTTGGCTCAGATCGCCCATGAAGTGCTCGGCATCGCACCGCATCGGGTGAAACTCGTGCACGGCGATACGGCGTTGACGCCATACTCCACTGGAACCTGGGGCTCGCGCTGCATCGTGATGGCAGGCGGAGCGGTGGCGGCGGCCTGCGATACACTTGCGGCGCGCGTCCGCCGAATTGCCGGTCACTTGTTGCAGGCCGATCCGAACACGATCGTGCTCGCTGAAGGCGCCGCGCGCGCGAGTGGCGGCGAGATATCGATCAAGGACATTGCGGCCGCTTGGTATCACCGGCCACAGGACCTGCCGGCCGATGTCGATCCTGCCGGTCTCGAAGCGACCCAGGGTTATAAGACGCAACGCGATACCGGCACCTTCTCTTATGCCTGTCACGCGGTGGTGGTGGCGGTCGATGTGGAACTCGGCGATGTCGACATTCTCGACTACAAGATCGTCGAAGATGGCGGCGTGCTTATCAATCCGATGGTCGTCAATGGCCAGATCTATGGCGGCGTGGCGCAGGGCATTGGCACGGCGCTCTATGAAGAGATGCGCTATGACGACGACGGGCAACCACTCGCGGTGACTTTTGCCGATTATCATCTTCCCGGCGCTTGCGAAGTTCCGGCGATGGTCGTCGATCACATGGAAATTCCGTCACCGATCAGCCGTTTCGGGCAAAAGGGCATCGGCGAAGGCGGCGCGATCGGGCCGCCGGCGGCGCTCGCCAACGCCGTCAACGATGCCTTGGCGGGGCTTGGCGTGGAAGTCGACGCTCTGCCGATGACGCCCGAGCGGCTGTTGACGAAGTTGTCGGCGGTGCGCCGTCCGGCAAAGCCGGAGCCGGTCGCTTGAAACCGGTCGCGTTCAGCTATGTTGCGGCAGGAAATGCCGCCGAAGCAAGTGCGCACCTGGCGCGAGCCGGCGACGGCGCCAAGCTGATCGCCGGCGGACAATCGCTCGCTCCCATGCTGAACCTGCGCCTGGTGCGGCCGGCCGCACTGGTGGACATCGCGCGTGCCACCGCCATGCGCGAAGTGAAGGACGAGGGCGACGCCCTCGTCTATGGTGCGGCCATCACCCATGCCGAGGTCGAAGATGGTGCCGTTCCGGATGCGACGCCCGGCTGGCTTGCCGGGGTCGCGTGTCGCATCGCCTATCGTGCCGTACGCAACCGCGGCACCCTGGGCGGCAGTCTTGCCCATGCTGATCCCGCCGCCGATTGGGTCAATGCTCTGAGCGCGCTTGGCGCCGAAGTCGTGCTCGGCCGCGGTGACGCGTTGCGAACAGTCGTCTTGACCGAATTCTTCACCGGCCCATTCGCCACGGTGCTCGCGCCCGACGAAGTGATTCTCGGCATACGGGTGCCCAAGCGCGGTCCTGCGGCGCGCTGGGGTTATTGGAAATTCTGCCGCAAGGTTGGTGATTTCGCCAAGGCCAGCGCCGCCGTATTGATTGATGCAGAACGCAATGAGACTCGCGTGCTCCTTGGCGCCATCGAGCGTCCGCCGATCCTGCTGGCGGATCCTCTGAGTCTCGTGGCCGGACAACGCGATCTCGCCGAGGCGGTGACGCAAGCAGCACCGCACCTGTCGGAAGAGTCCCGTGCCTTGCATGCGGCGGCGCTGCGCCGGGCGATTGCCATCGCAACATCGCCGATGGAGGCCGCCGCATGACGTCGCTGACGCTCAATGTCAACGGTGTCGAAGTCAGGCGTGAAGTTGCCCCACGCCTGCATCTGGCGGATTTCGTGCGCGACGAGCTCGGTCTGACTGGCACCCATATTGGATGCGAGCACGGCGTCTGTGGCGCATGCACCGTCATTGTCGACGGGCGGCCGGTGCGGGCCTGTCTCAGTTACACGGTCTGCTGCGCGGGTTCGGATGTGCGCACGATTGAATCCTTTGATGACGATCCGCTAATGGACATGCTGCGGCGCGCTTTCAGTCGGCATCATGCCCTGCAGTGCGGCTATTGCACGCCGGGGATGCTGGCGACGGCCTACGATATCGTTACGCGGCTTCCGCATGCCGACGAGGCGCGAATTCGCGAAGAACTGTCCGGCAATCTTTGCCGCTGCACCGGTTATATCGGTATCGTCGCGGCCATTCGTGACGTGCTGTCGCATGGGCCGCATCGCAGCGCCGTTCCCATTGTCGATCGTGCCGCACTCGCGGCCGGCACCCTCGCTCCGATCGTTATGGCACCACAAGCCGAGGGAACAGCTGTGACACTGCCGGCGGACGAGCTTCGTGTCCCGCAAGCGATCGAAGGCGGAACAAGCCTGACCCGCACGATAACCGTTCCGGTGCCGGTCGAGCGCCTGTGGGCGACGCTGCAGGACGTCGAGACGGTCGCTCGATGCGTTCCTGGGGCGAGTATCGAAGCGATCCTGCCGGATGGCACGATCGAGGGGACGTTGCAGGTGACGATCGGTCCAATGCGCGCGCGCTTTCGCGGCGCTGCGCGGCTCTCCCTTGATGCGGCGGCGCTGCGCGGCGAAGTCCGCGGCTCGGGCGGCGATTACATCAGCCGTTCGCGCGCCCAAGGCGTGATCGGCTTTGCGGCCCGCTCCGGCAGCGGGGCGAATTCGGAGCTTGCTTTGACGATGACCTACAAGCTCGGCGGCCCGCTCGCGCAGTTCGGCAGACCAGTGATCGTCGAAACCGTTGTCGACCATCTGTTGTCGGAGGTCGCTGCAAATCTGGTTCGAGCGAGTCGCGGCGGCCCGGTAAGCCCGGCGAAGGCCGTCGGTGGTGTAGGTTTAGCCGCCCGCACGCTACTTGCGATGCTGCGACGGCTCCTAGGTTGGCAGAAATGAGCGCAATTGAAAGAGCATACCGGCCCATGTCCCGGAAAAGTGGACGCCGGTTTTCCGATAAGGACATGCAAAAAAATCGAATGGTGATTTACGTTCCTTGAAGGCCCAGAACGAACATGCTGCGTAGAACCGAGACGATCGACGATACGGTATTGAGTGCAAACGGCTGGCACGCAAAGCCGTTCCAGGAGCGCCCGGGCTTTTTGATCCGCCGTCTACATCAGATTCACGTCGCTCTGTTCGTGGAGGAATGCGGCAGCGAGAAGATTACGCCCGTCCAATACAGTATCTTGTCCGCCCTCGATCAGATGGGGAACGTGGAGCAGATTGCGCTCTCCCGCGCGGTCGGGCTCGACACCACCAATGTGGCCGACGTCTTGGCGCGGCTCGAGCGGCAACGCATGGTGCGTCGTCGTTTTTCGCCGCGCGACAAGCGCAGGAAAGTGGTAACGCTCACCGAGGCCGGACGCGCCGCATTGCGACGGATTGATGCCGGCGCTGCGCGCGCACATGAGCGCACGCTGGCAGCGCTCGAGCCGAAGGCGCGCGCCCGTTTCGTGCGCGATCTCGCCCGCCTGGTCGAACTCAACAAGGTTGTTGGCCCCGCTCTCTTGGCGCTGCGCTGAAGCGATCAACGGGACGTCAGATCCCAGACCTTGCGAGCGCCGCCAGGGGGATCGCGTTCAACAGCATCGGCATCTACGGCGATCTCGCCTTGCGCGACATGGACCGGGTAGAGCTTGAGGGCATCGAGTTTCCATCCGCGCGACGCCTGCCCGTCTTTGAGCGCAAAGGAGGCGAGGTGGCGTGGGCAGATCAGCCGACCGTTCTCGATGCGTCCTTGCGCGAGGTCGGCTTTTTCGTGCGGGCAGGTACCTTGGAAGGCGTAAATGGCATCGCCGCCACGGGCGAGAACCAAGCCGTGGCTGCCGACCATCACGCGCAGGAATTGACCGTCCGGCAGATCGTCAAGCCTGGCGACAGCAACGAAGCGGGGTTCGGTCGCGTTCATTTCGCCGCGAATGATAGGCAAAAAAACGGCGCCCACTTTCTCGTGACAGCGCTGCCATCGTAAACGTCGCCGGTGCCAAAGCGTCCGCGGCCGGTCAGGCCGCGATCGCTTCAGGGATCAAGGGCGAGTCGCTGTCGTGGCGCACGCCCGCCCGCAGGCAGAAGGCTGGACGAATGAGCTTATCAGTCACCACCTCAACGCCTGAGTTGTCGGAGAGCTTGAAGCGCCCGTTGAGAACCTCCAGCACGCTGACGTCGGCCTCGCGGCCAGGCTTCAAGGTGCCGATCTCGTCGGCCTTGTTGACCATGACCGCCGCGTTGGCCGTGACAGTGCCGACGATCTCTTCCATGCTCATTCCCAATGCGAGCAGTTCGGTCATGGCAATGGTCAGGCTGAACGGCGCGATGCCGAAGAACGGGTTCGACTCGCGCACATGCGCGTCCATGCCGGTCGGCGGCAGCCGGACATTGTAGCCATGCAGGTCAGCACCAAGCGTGAACGGTCGCACGCCGGCATCAAGGACGCGCTTGGCGACATCAAAGCTGAAATGCGAGCCATGGCCGACGTCGACCCGGACGCCGCGCGAGATCGCCTCGAACACGATCGGATGAACCTCGCCATCTTTGGAGACAAAACCGCCGGGATGGCGGGTGAACGGATGAGCGAGGATGTCGCCCGGCTCCATGATCGGCACGAGTTCGCGGATCAGTTCGTCTGCATCCGGCACCGGCCCTTCCTCGAGGCTCGGCCAGAGCTGACCGAGATGGATATAGAGTGGCAGGCCGGTCTGGCGTGCGATCTCACGGCCGGTCTTGATGACCTCAAGGCCCCAGCGTGACTGACCGCCGATTTCCGCATGCGCCTTGATGCCACGGACGATGTCGAGGTTTTCCTTGGCAACGCGCACTGTGTGATCGACGTTGACCCCGTTCGGGCCGTACAGATCGGGATAGAGATGCCCTTCGAGGCCGCCGACTAGGTAGCACGAGATGAAGCAGAGCAGGCGGCTCTTGGCGGTGTTGACGAGATAGTGCCGGAACCCGCCGATCGTCATGCAGCTCGGGCCGCCCTGGTCGATCAGCGTGGTGACGCCAGAGCGCACGCCGACCATGTCGGGATTGAGCCCGAACCGGCCGGTAACATGTTCGTAGACATGAGCGTGGGTGTCGATCATGCCGGCGATGACGATCTTGCCTGAGACGTCGACCTTTTCACGGGCATTGGCCCGCGACAGGTCCGGCGCGATGGCGGCGATCCTGCCATTCGTGATGGCGACGTCGTATCGGCCGTTCATTTCGGTGGCCGGATCGATGACCGTGCCGCCCGTGAGAATGAGATCGCAAGGGAATTGAACTGTATTCATGATCGCCCTCTTGATTGCTGCGACGCGTCGCCTCGCTCCGTTAGGCCAAGTTGCCTCAATCATCCGTATACCAACGAATTTCGCGGCACACATCCGCAAATGACAGGCAGCGCTGTCTAAATAATTGGCAGCACGGCATCGCGCGAGAAGTGCTCTCCCGATAATCGTCACGCGGGGTGCGAACCGCCGGCCGGTCCCGCCTTCCGGCAGGGAGGCATTGCCCGTTCATGCCTTACATCAACGAATTCAGCGCGGCGTTCTCGGCGCCGCACCCAATTAAGACACATGAGACGAGTGGCCTTTTTCTTGCTTGTTGAGCCGGAGCAACGGCGTGAAATGACAACGTATGCATCCTGGCCCTTTCGCCGCGACGGCAACCCCGGCTCCGACAAGTGCGGAAAAGTTCGTGACCTATTTCTGCGCCGGTTCCGATCGGCGCACTGGTTTCGGCCTGGATCTCGGTGAGCAGCGAAAAGCGGTCTTCGAATATTTGGACAGTCGAAGTGGCGAGCTCGTCGCCTCATTCACCGAAGTGACGCGCGGTCGATACGGCCGAAGGCCGGAGCTCGAGCGAGCCCTTGTGATCTGCAGAAGTGAGCGTGCTGCGCTTGTTGTTGCCACCTTCGGTCCGATCTTTCGAAATTTCCGATTTCTTATGGCCGTCGTCGGTTCCGGTGTTGCATGCGCCGCGGCGGACAGACCGCATGCTGTGAAGTTGAGCTCGGATTTTGGCGCCGTGTTCGCAGAATATTGGCGATAGTTCTTCGATCTGCCCCCATTCGACGCCAAGCACGCTTGGCGGCCGCAAGACGGTCTACAGTTGGAAGGCGACGTGCGGATGGCGCCGCCGGTCCGGCGCCTGATATTTTGGCAAAATCAAAGCCGGCTTCGCCTCTCGTTCGGGAGGCCGCGTTGCTCGACTTCGAATCCGTCAAGCATCGGATCTGGTTGTCAGGGAATCAAAGGCTGCGTGTCCGGGAGCGGCCACCAGCCGTCCTCGCCTCGTTGGAACAACGGACAACCGAAGACTGCGCGTATGGGTGGCTGGGTCGGCAGGGCGCGGAGCGCCGGTTCCCAGTTTCTCGTTTGCTTCATCGCCACGATCACGCCGGCGACTTCAGCGCCGAGCCTGCACAGAAGCCGAATGGCGGCGACCATAGTGGCGCCGGACGAAATCGCATCGTCGACGAGCGCCACGCGCCGACCTTCGATCAAGGACAGAAGATTTGGATCGAGCCGCAGGAACTTGCCCACATCCGGGCTCGTGACCGAGCTAACCGGCTCCGACAGCGCGTGGTCGTACCAGAACTTGCGGGAATAGCCCAAGGGAACGTAACGCGGCTGACCGAGCCGCGCCGCCACCAGTGATGCGAACGCGAGACCGAGCGTCGGCAGGCCTATGAGGATGTCCGCGTGAAACGCTTCGGCACGCGTCGCCATGTGACCGGCCAGGATGGTGACCACCGCGTGCGAGGCTTGGTTTGCGATGAGCGAAGCAACTGCAATGTCGCCAGCCGGGAGCTGTCGCAAGGGCAGAACCAATACACGTTCATCAGGCAGGCGGGCCGGATAGCCGAAGCGAAAAGGCGGCACGGCCGAAAACCGCGACGGCACGCACGTTGTTATCTCTTGCCAATAAGCGGCGGTTGCTTCGGTGAAGAATGCCTCGGGCATCACGCAGTGTGTCGTACGGGATTTTGTGGATCAAGCGCCATCCAGGGGCAGCTAGGCCCACGTGGCGATTGGCTCAGAACGACGTTTCGGCCGCTCAGGTATAACGCAGCTATGGATGACGGGCTGATCCCTGACCTCGCTACATCGGAAGCGTCGCGTGATGACGCCACTCCTGAGGCTTCCACGAACAGCGCAGCTCTGTCCGAAATAAATACGGAGACGGACATCGATACGCAAGCGCGCATGCTGCTTGCGAATCCATCGTGTCGCTCATCAGAAAAGCGATCGACACGCCGCTAAACGCCAGCCGACTTTATCGGCGGAAAGGCTCTCCCAGCGCACGAGGGGCCGTCTGCCGCCCGGCGAGTCCGCCGACAGCGAGCAGCGCCAACAGGTAGGGCAGCATGATCAGGAGCGCGTTGGGAACGTCGATGCCGAGCGTCGGCAACTGGAACTGCAGCGCCGTTGCGGCACCGAACAGCAGACACGCCAGGATCGTGCCGCCGATTTTCCATTTGCCGAAAATCACCGAGGCGATAGCCAGATAACCGGCGCCCCGCGTCATTCCCTCGGTGAAGGTATGGATGTCGCCGATCGACAGGAAGGCGCCGCCGAGCGACGACATGAATCCGGTGAACAGCACGCAGCAATAGCGGATGAAAGATACCGACAGGCCGGATTTATCGACCGCCCGCGGTTCGGCGCCTGCCGCATGAATGGCGATGCCGAAAGACGTGTAGCGCAGCACCAGAGCCGTGATGGCAATTATGGCGAGGCCGGCATAGAGCAGCCACACCTGCTCGAACAGCGCGTCGCCGAAAACGGGGATACGGCCGAGACCTGGAGGACTCCACATGGAGAGCCCCGGAATTTCGGTGCGCGAACGTGCGCCGATCAATTCGCGGTAACCCAAAGTGGTGGCGCCGAGCACCAGGATATTGATGCCGATGCCGGTCACGATCTGGTTGGCACGCAACGTGTTGCTGAGCACCGCTTGGATCAGTGCCACTGGAATCACCGCGATGATGCCGATGCCGAGCCCGATCAGCGGCTGCCCGGTCGCCCAGGAACCAATCGCCGCGGCAAAAGCCCCAGCGAGCATCATGCCTTCGACGCTCATATTGAGGACGCCGGCGCGTTCGCTGACCAGTTCGCCGACACCGGCCAGCAAGAGCGGCGTCGCCAAGCGAAGCGAGGAGCCGAGAAAGACGGCGAGCACCTCCCAGGTCATCCGGGTCGCCTTTCCAGGAAATAGGCAGCGCCCGCGAGCATGATGACGATCAGGCCCTGGATCACCATGACCAGCGCCGTCGGCACCTCGGCGACCATTTCCATATTAATGCCACCGGAGCGCAAAAAGCCGAACAGCAATGCGGCGGCGATCACGCCCACGATCGACCCGCGGGCAAGGAGACCGGCTACCAGACCGTCGAACCCGTAACCGGAGGAGAACCCGTCTTTGAGCACATATTGTTCGCCGAGGAGCATGAATCCACCTGCCAAGCCGCCGAGCGCCCCGGCGACCGCGAGCGAGATCAGAACCGTACGGGCATAGGAAATGCCTGCACGGCTGGCGGCGGCCGGATTGAGCCCCACCGCGCGCAATTGCAAGCCGAACAGGGTTCGTGCCAGCACGACGCCGAGAACAATGGCGATCACAATGGTGATCGGCAGGCCGATATGGAGCGGGAACGAATAATCGCCGGTGAGGAGCGGTAGCTTGGTCGCGTCGGGAATCTCGAGCGACTCCGGCAAGGTGGCCGAGTTCGTCATCGGTTTGCGCAGCAAGTGCTCCGACTGCACCGTCCAATACAGCAGCCAGACCGCGATGAACGACAACAGCAGCGTGCTGATGACTTCGTTGGTGCCGGCTTTGATCTTCAGCGCCGCGGCGATCGCGCCCCAGAAAGCGCCAGCGAGCACAGCGGCCAGAAGCGGCAACAGATAAGGCAAGCCCAGCGGCAGATTCTCCACGCCGCCATAAAGCGCCACCGCGGTCGCGGCGATACCGCCGACGGCGATCTGACCTTCACCGCCGACATTCACTAGATTGGCGCGGTTGGCGAATACAAAGCCGATGCCGACAAGGGCGAAGGCAATGCTACGATTGATCGAGGCCGCGAGCGAGTAGGGCGAGCCGATCGTGCCGTCGATGAAAGCGGCGATGGCATCGGGCACCGAAACCTGCATCAGAAAAATGAGGCCCAGCCCGATCAAAGCCGCCGCCAGCACGGCGGCCATCGAAATCAACAGAGAGGGGCTCAACGCGCGGCCCAGCGGAGAGTACCTGCTGCGGATGTCGCTCATGGCGCGCGCCTCATTGCAATTGACCGGCCATCATCGCGCCGATCTTTTCGCGTTCGGTCGGGTCGGCGGCACAGCTGCCCATGATGCGGCCGCGATAGAGCACGACGATGCGGTCGGCAACCGCAATCAGTTCGTCGAGCTCGGACGAAATGAGCAAGACCGCGGCGCCGCGTTCGCAAGCCTTGCGGATATGGCCGTAAACGGCAGCGACCGCGCCGACGTCAAGACCGCGGGTTGGCTGCGCCGCCAGCAGCACTTTGAGATTGGGCAGCGTTAATTCGCGCGCCAGTACCGCCTTCTGCTGGTTGCCGCCGGAGAGCGCGGAAAACGGCACGTCCGGCGTCTGCGCGCGAACGTCGAAGCGCGTCATTAATTCGCCGGCGGCGGCGGTCAGCGCGCCGCGGCTTAGGAAGCCATAAGAGGTGAACGTGTCGAGCCGGTTGAGAAATATGTTTTCGGCGACGCTCAGTTCGAGAATACAGCCGGTGGCGTGACGGTCCTCCGGGACGACGGCGAAGCCGGTCGCGGTGATTTCTTTTGGTGTCAGTTCCGTCGTCTCGATATCGCCGACATAGACGTGGCCGCTGGTCGGGGTGGCCATGCCCGACAGCACCGCGCCGAGTTCGCTCTGGCCGTTACCTTCGACGCCGGCAATGCCGACGATCTCGCCGCGGCCGACCGAGAGAGTGAAATTGTCGAGCCGCGTGACGCCCTGTCCGTCGATTACCGTGAGGCCGTTGATTTGCAGGACTTCATCGGCAGGCGTCTCGGGGGGCGTCGGGCGGTGCGGGCCGCCGCCATCCTCCTCGGCGACGCCGAGCGCGGATGCCGCGGATTTGTCGAGCGACTGCAGTTCGCCCTGGATCATCGCACGCACCAGAGCATCGATCTCTTGCGCTGGATGATCGGAACGGGCGACAAGGCGGCCGCCGCGCAGCACCGTGACGCGATCCGCCGCCTTCTTGATCTCGGCGAGCTTGTGTGTGACCAGGACGACTCCACAGCCCTTTTGCGCCACGCGTCGGCACACATCCAGAAGTGCTTCGATCTCGTCCGGCAGCAACACCGCGGTCGGCTCGTCGAGCACGAACAGCCGCGGCTCCCGGATCAGGCATTTGACGATCTCGACGCGCTGGCGTTCGCCTACCGAAAGATCGTCGATCTTGGCGAACGGATCGAGCGCGAAGCCATAGTCGCCGCCGAGCTGCTCCAGCCGCCTTGCCCAGGCCTTGGTGTTGATGATGCCGCGCTCTTGGCCGAGCACGACGTTATCGATCACCGTCATGTCGTGCACCAGGCTGAAGTGCTGATGCACCATGGCAATGCCGGCGGCGAGCGCGTCGGCGGGGCCGGATGGCCGGTAGGGCCGTCCGCGAAACGTCATCGTCCCGGCGTCGGGCGTGTGGGCGCCGAATACCAAGTTGCACAGTGTCGACTTGCCGGCGCCATTCTCACCGAGAATGCAATGTATCTCGCCCGGCCTGATTTCGAGCGAAGCGTCGGACAACGCCAACAATGAGCCGAACCGCTTGGTCACGCCTTGCAGCGTCAGCAGCGGCTCGCTCGGGACACGTTCGCTCGCGGTGGCGAGCGCGGTTGCGGTGGACATTCCGGGCAACCTCGCAGACGGGCGCGATCAGCCCTTGAGCACCGTGATCTTGCCGGCGAGAATGTCCTTCTTGATCTGGTCGATCTTGGCTTTTTGTTCGGGCGTGCCATTGCAGATGACCATGTCAGAAGCCTGCGGTCCCATCTTCAGGCCGAACTCCTTGTAGCCCGGTCGCCAGGTGCCTCCCACCGCCTGGTCGATGGCATATTGGACCTGGAAGCCGACGCCGGTGATCGAATAGGCAACGTAGAGCGGATCGGTGCCGCAGCGGTCGGTATAGCTGCCGATGATGTGCGTACCCTTCTCCTTCGCGGCCTGTTCCATGCCGCGCAGCCCGAGATTGAGAATGTGATAGTGAATGTCGGCGCCTTGCGCGATGGCCGCGAGCGTTGCTTCCTTCGACTTGGCGACGTCATCGAAATCGCCGGTATAGCTTTCGAAATATTTGATATTGGCGTTGATATATTTGGCGCCCATGCCGAACTCCTTGCCGGCATTGACGATGGAAGGAATCTCGAGGCCGCCGACATAGCTCACGGCGCCATTCTTCGACAGCATGGCTGCCGCAGCGCCAGCGACGAAGGCGATCTCCGCCTGTTTCACGTCATAGCCGGCAACGTTGGGCAGCGACTCGCCCTCATTGCCGCCGACGATCGAGAACTTCACTTTGGGAAATCGCTTTGCGATCTTGTAGACCGAAGCTTGGGTCTGACCGCCGACGCCGATGACGA
This sequence comes from Xanthobacteraceae bacterium, assembly GCA_035509535.1. Classification (GTDB taxonomy): domain Bacteria; phylum Pseudomonadota; class Alphaproteobacteria; order Rhizobiales; family Xanthobacteraceae; genus BOG-931. The sequence continues at coordinate 149,401 of DATJLN010000093.1, forward strand.
GATCGTTTTTGGAGGCGAGGTTGGTCAACGCTTGATCCATATCAGCGTAGTTGATGTTCTCGATCATCTGTACTTTGATCTTGTCGCCATATTTTTTCTCCGACGCGACCAGACCGTCATATCCGGATTCCATCCAGCCTTTGTCGGATTTGGATCCCGGAATGAGGATGCCGACCTTGAGCGGTTCGGCGGCGCGCACAACGCGGGAAAGTCCGACGGTGAGAGGAAGCGCGGTGGCAGCCGACGCGGCCCTCAGCACAAAGCGACGAGAATACATGGCAGGATCCTTTGCTCGCGGAATGACGGATGCACACAGGCCTTTCCGCATGAGCAAGCGTCGTGCCACGTGTTAAGCCACTGATCTAAAGTTATTTTCCAGCCCGCGCGGCACCCGCCAATAAGTATATGCTTACTTTGTAGTCAAAACCGCAGGTACTGTGGTCACTTAACGGGCGAAATGCTTTCCATCCCGAGGCGATATTCGCATTTCATCGGTCTTTTTGCGGGTGGCAACGAATTTGCTACGCGGTCGCGAAAACCCGCCATCAGACGAACCGTCGCAGTATCCAGTGCGGGCTGCGGCGGCGCAGATGCGGACGACGGATGGAGACGATCATGTCGACATTGGAAAAATCGGCCGCCGCCGAAATGCCGCAGCCGGCGCAAGAGGGCGGTTTTCTCGGCCGCGGCGCGCAATACCGCTGGCATGCGACGGCGCGCACCGTTGATATGGCGATGCCGGCGCCGAAGCCCGTTCCGGTGAAGCTTGCTTGCGAGCCGCAAGACGTCGTCGTCGACCTGGCGCGTACCGCCATCATGGTCATCGACATGCAGAACGATTTCTGCGCCAAGGACGGCTGGGTCGATCACCTTGGCGTCGACTACACGCCGGACCGGGCGCCGATTGCGCCGCTGCAGCGGCTCTTGCCGGTGCTGCGCAAGGCGGCCGTGCCGGTGATCTGGGTCAACTGGGGCAACCGGCCGGATCTTGCCAACATGCCGCCGAACCAGATTCATCTCTACAAGCCCGTCGGCACCGGCATCGGTCTCGGCGATCCGCTGCCGGGAAGCAGTGCGCGCGTCCTCGAAAAGGATTCCTGGGCCGCTGCCGTGGTCGACGAATTGGCGCAGGAGCCGCAGGACATAAAGGTCGACAAATACCGCATCAGCGGCTTCTGGGACACGCCGCTTGACAGCATCCTGCGGAATCTCGGCACCAAGTCGATCTTGTTTACGGGCGTCAATACCGATCAGTGCGTGCTGCACTCGCTGACTGATGCGAATTTCCTCGGCTATGGCTGCATCCTGGTCGAAGATTGTTGCGCGACGACTTCGCCCGCTTTCTGCACCGAAGCCACGGTTTGGAACGTCAAGAAGTGCTTCGGCTTTGTGACGGATTCCGAGAAGATCGTGCACGCGCTGGCGCAGCGCTGAAAATGGCACCAGTCGAATATGCGAGCGGCGGCAATGATCTCGGCGCGTTCGTGCCGGGTATGCGTTGCAAGCGCAACCCTGCGGCACCCGGACCTCTCGACAGCCTGGACTTTGCGGTCAAAGATCTCATCGACGTAGCCGGCTATCGCACCGGAGGCGGCAATCCCGACTGGCTGCGCGATCAGCAACCAGCCGCGCGCTCGGCCCCGGCCGTCGAGATCCTGCTGGCCAACGGCGCTTCGCTTGTCGGCAAGACCATCACCGATGAACTCGCCTTCAGTCTCGAAGGCCGTAACGCCCATTACGGCACGCCGATCAACCCGGCTTGTCCGGATCGCATTCCCGGCGGATCGTCGAGTGGATCGGCCGTGGCGGTGGCGGGCGGGCTCGCCGATTTTGCGCTCGGCACCGATACTGGCGGATCGGTGCGCGTGCCGGCGAGCTTCGTCGGCATATTCGGCATGCGCCCGAGCCATGGCGCGATTTCGCTTGAAGGCGTTCTGCCTTTTGCGCCCTCTTACGACACGATCGGTTGGTTCGCGCGTGACGCCGCCACATTGGCGAAGGTCGGAGCTGTTTTGCTTCCAAAGCGAAAGACGCGTGCGATCTCGCGCCTCGTCCTCGTTCGCGATGCTTTGGACCTCGTCGCCCCGTCGGCGGCTTCGCTCATTCTGAAGGCGTTGAACAATTGGCCGCTGGACAGCGAAATGCAGTTGTTCGGCGGCGAGGCGCAAGTGTGGCTGGAATGCTATCGGGTGCTGCAAGGCTTCGAGGTCTGGCAAAGTCTCGGAGCGTGGATCACGAAGGCGAAGCCGCGCTTTGGCGCGGCGATGGCGCCGCGTTTCGCCGACGCGGCGACGATTACGCCGGCACAGGCTGAACAATATCGCTCCATACGCAGCGCATTCGCCGCGCAGATACGCGCGCTGGCTCCGCCGGATACGGCGCTGGTTGTGCCGACCACGCCGGGCGCAGCGCCGCGGCGCGACACCGACGGCGCCGCAATCGACGCATTTTATCACCAAGCGCTGGCTATCACATCAATCGCCAGCCATAGCGGCGCGCCGCAGATAAGTTTGCCGCTCTGCCGCGACCAGGGTTGTCCCATCGGAGTTTCGATCATCGGGGCGCCCGGATGCGATCTGGCCTTGCTCGATCTCGCTGCGCAGCTAATGGCAGGCTTTGGACAACGGGCAGCTTTGCGATGACCTTTGAAAGTGTGACCGAGCCCGAACGGCCCGTGGTGAGGCGGCGGCAAAGGCGCACGGCGTGGAAGAGCCGCGAGCAGCTATTGCGTGCAGCGACCCGGGAATTCGTCGCCCATGGCTTCGCCGGCGCCCGTATCGGACGAATCGTGAAAAAGGCCGGCAGCAATCCGCGCATGATCTACCACTATTTCGGCAGCAAATCGCAGCTCTATGTTGCCGTGCTTGAGGAGGCGCTTGGCGGCTTGCGCAAACAGGAGCTTCAGATCGATGTCGCGGGCCTCGATCCGCAGAAAGGCCTGCTGCAGCTGTTCGATTTCATCGCCGGCCACTTTGAGAGCAACGACGACTTGGTGCGGCTGCTGACAGCGGAGAATCTTCTGAAAGCGAAGTACATGCGAAAGTCGTCCCGGATCCCGGAAATGTCGTCGCCGGTTCTGACCATGATCGAGCAACTGATTGAACGCGGCAAGCGGACCGGCCATCTGTCCAAAAGGCTGGATGGCTTGCGCCTCTACATTCTGATGGTGGCACTCAGTCAATTCCACATGTCAAACGTCCACACACTATCGACGATTTTTGGTGAAGACCTAGCCGATCCATTGTGGCGTCGTGAGCGCAGGAACGACGCACGCCACATGGTCGAGCTTTTTCTAAAGGGATAGCCGGATATGATCCGGTGGGTTTACGCAGGGCGCGTTAGAACAATATCGCCATAGCGAAGGAAAACCTCAGCTGTTTATACGCCGGCGCTCCAAGAGCATCGTTAGATCAGTCCATTGCCGGCGTCGGATCCCCGCCGCTGGCGTCGGCGCTGAACGATGAAAACCGCCGCGAGTGCGATTCCGATGACCAGAAACGAGATCGCCGTGGTGGTCGTGCCCAGGGCATAGATCGCCGGCGTCGTCACTGTCGTGGTCAGAGCCTGCAATTGGATCGGCAGCGTATTGGTCGAGCCCATCGCCTGGCTGGAGCGCGCCAACTCGTCCCAGGACAGGGTGAAGCCGAACAGCGCCACGCCCACCAGCGACGGCGCGATGATCGGAAGCACCACATGACGGACGGTCTGCCAGGCAGAAGCGCCGAGATCGCGCGCCGCCTCCTCATAAGCGCGGTTGAAGCGGTTGAAGACCGCGAACATGATCAAGAGCCCGAACGGGAGGGTCCACGACAGGTGGGCGCCAAGGCCCGAGGTGAACATACCCATCGATGTCGTGTAATTATCCTCGATCCACTCAATGTCCCAGGCGTCGCCCAAGGCCTTGATGGCATCGTCGACGATACGAAACTCCAGCGCGATGCCGAGGGACACCACGATCGAAGGCATGATCAAGCTCGCGATCGCGGTGTAGAACAGCGCGGTCGAGCCGCGAAAACGGTGGCGGAAGGCAAGACCGGCCATCACCGAGAAGACCACGGTCAGGATCATGACCAGCGCGCCGAGCTGAAGAGAGTTCCACAAGCCTTGACTGATGTCGACGAGCCCGATCCCCTTCCACAGTTGCACGAACCAATGGACCGATGCGCCGTTCATGGGAAATGTCAGTCCGCCGTCCGGTCCCTGAAACGACAGCACCAGAATGGTGATGACAGGTCCGTAAAGAAACAGAACGAACAGCCCGAACACCAGAGCGAGCCAATAGAAGGAGGCCGGCCGTTTGTCGGACATGGCTCAGAGCTCCTCGCGGATGTCGATGAAGCGCGTCAGGGCGTAGATTATCGCCAGCACCGCGACGAGCAGAATCACGGCGTTGGCGGCTGCGATCGGAAACTGGAGGTATCCGGTTTCGACGTTGATCTCCTTGCCGACGGAGGCGATCTGCTGGCCGCCCATGACCCCGATGGTCACGAAGTCGCCCATGACCATCGTGATGACGAAGATCGAACCGATGGCGATGCCGGTCTTCGACAGCGGGATGATAACGTTTACGAGGACCTGCCAGCCGCTGGCGCCGGCGTCGCGCGCCGCCTCGATCAGCGACTTGTCGATCCGCAGCATCGAATTGAGGATCGGCACGATCATGAAGGCGGTGAGCAAGTGGACGAAGGCCACGGTCACCGCGAAGCTGGAATACAACAGCCATTCGACCGGCTGGTTGATCAGTCCAAGGCTCAACAGCGTCTTGTTGACGAGACCGTTTCGGCCGAGCAGCGGTATCCAGGAAATCATCCGGATCACGTCGGATGTCCAGAACGGAATGATGCATACCAGCGCCAGCACCAGCTGCATGGTGAGCGTGCGGATGTGGAAAGCCAGGAAGTGGGCGATGGTGAATCCGAGCACCAGCGTTACGGCCCAGACGATCAGACAAAACTTCAAGGTCGAAAGGTAGGTAGCGAATGTGGTGCACAGATTCGGCAGGCTGCCGACACATTTGTCGAACACGGCCAGATAATTCTGCGCCGTGAATGCCGGAATGATCGAATATTCGTTGTATCGCCAAAAGCTGACGATCACGGTGACCACGAGCGGCAACATGAAAAAAATGAGGAAGACGACGGCCATCGGCAGCGCTTGCCAATAGGCCGTCAACCTCGAGAACCATCTTTGTGTTCGGTCGCCGCGAAGATCTGAACGCTCACCCGATCGTTCAGTCTCGCTCGCATGATTTCGCTGCAGCCCGCCATCCAGCATCATGCCGCGATGAACTGGTTCCATTTGGTGATCAGGTATTCATTCTCGTCCATGACCGAATTCCAGCATGCGATGCGGCTCATGCGCGTCTCATAAGAACCACCGTCGCGCACCGCACCGGCCTTCTCGGTCAATGAGCCGTTGGGCGCGTGGATGTCCTGCGTCGCCGGCTTGCCTTCGTACCAATAATCCCATTCATAAGGCGCCAGGAATTTCTTGGTGGTGGCCAGCACCGCCGAATAATAGCCTTGACGACTGAGATAGGCGCCGGCCCATCCGGACAGGAACCAGTTGATGAAGTCGTAAGCCGCGTCCTGCTTCTTTCCAGACAGCGATCGCGGCAGCGCGAAGCCGGAACACCAGCCACGGTAGCCTTCCGCAAGCGCCGTGTAGGTGCATTTGATGCCTTTCGACCGCACCGCCGTGACCGCGGGTGACCACATCGATTGGATGATCACCTCGCCGGAGGCCATCAGATTGACCGACTCGTTGAAGTCGGTCCAAAAGGCGCGGAATTGGCCGTTCTTCTTGGCTTGGGTAAGGATATCGATGGTCTTGTCGATTTCCGCCTTGGTCTGATTGCCCTTGTCGCCGTATTTGATCGTTCCGGCCGACTCGATTGCCATGGCGGCATCCATAATGCCGATCGACGGCACATTGATCAGGGCGCTCTTGCCCTTGAATTCGGGGTTGAGCAGTTCGGACCAATGCTCGATGGGCCGGCCGACCAGGTCGGGCCGGATTCCGAGCGAGTCGGCATTGTAGGTCGTCGGAATAAGCGTCAGCCACTCGGTCGGCGTCTTGGAAAATGCTTTGGAATGCTTGCCGTCGAGGTAGAACACCTTGAACGGGGCGGTGCCCTGGTTGCCAATTTTGTTGCCGTCAATGATCCCTTGGCTCAACACCGTCGTTATCTGATCGGCGAGCTTGATCTTCTTGGCGTCCATGCCGACGAGATTGCCCGAGGGCACGAGGCTCGGCAGAGAGAAGTACTCAACATCGACGAGGTCGAACGATTCCGGCTGGGTGATGATGCGCTTCGTCACCACGTCCGTGGTAACCGGCACATATTGGATCGTGATGCCGAGATCCTGCTTGACCTTGTTGGCGATGTCCGTGGACTGATTGACCGCCGTCCCCAGATAGCGAAGCGTCACCGGCTCGTCCGCATGCACGGCCGGAAAGCCCGTGATCGCATTGGCGCCCGCGAGCATCGCCGAGCCCTGGATGAGCGTGCGCCGCGTCACGCCGCGGCGTTTTATCGTCTTGGTCATTGTTTCGGTCCTTCTTTTGTAGGCGCTGGCGCGCTACGGTGTGCCGGCGAGTTCGTGCAGGTCCGCTGGATCCCAGGAAACGGTGATGGACTGATCGATTGCGACCGGATCGTCGTTGAAACGCCGTTCCGCGACGATGGCTGTAAGATCAAGGTTTTGTCGGGCTCGCAGGCTGACCAGAACGAATATGCCCTGATATTCAACGTCGCGGACCGTTGCTTCGAGCCCGTCGGGATCGCCGTGCAAACGCAGCCGGTCGGCGCGGATGCCGTAGAGGCGACCGTCGATCGGCAGCACATTGTTGCCGCCGATGAACCGCGCCACGAATTCGGTGCGCGGCCTGTTGTAGATGTCGCGCGGCGTCCCGATCTGTTCGATCCGCCCGTTGTTCATGACCACGATCATGTCGGCGAGCGCCATCGCCTCTTCCTGACTGTGGGTGACATGGATGAACGAAATGCCGAGTTCGCGCTGCAGCCGTTTGAGTTCCGCGCGCATGCGGATCCGCAAGAACGGATCGAGCGCCGAAAGCGGCTCGTCGAGCAGAAGAATCCGCGGGTCGGTCACCAGCGCGCGGGCGAGGGCAACACGCTGCTGCTGCCCGCCTGACAGTTGCGCCGGCAACCGCGCCGTATAATTCTCCATGGCGACGACGCGCAATGCTTCGCGTGCCCGCGCGTGGCGCTCTGCTTTGGCTACGCCCTTCATCTTGAGCGAAAAGGCAACGTTGTCGATCACCGACAGGTGCGGAAACAGAGCATAGCTCTGGAACATCATGGCGGTGCCGCGCGCCGCCGGAGGCGTGTCGCCGACCACCTTGTTGCCGATGACGATATCGCCTTCGCTCACGTCTTCATGGCCGGCAATCATACGCAGCGTCGAGGTCTTGCCGCAGCCGGAAGGTCCGAGCAGACAGCAGTAAGTCCCGGCCTTGATCTTCAGCGAAATGCGGTCGACGGCGATGGTGTCGCCGAAGCGCTTCGTCAACGCGGCAAGTTCCAGATCGGCCGGATGGCTCATATGCCTTTGTCCGCTTCGCTCACCGGGCATATCCGACGTTTCGTTTCGCAATCTGCATGCCAAGTGGACCGCGGCACGCTGTCACCTTGCTGACCCCGAATTCGACGGCCGCGCAGGCCCGCGTCGCCGGTGAACGCGCGGTTGGACGCCGATGGCTTTGACCGAAGCGCGCGCGCAATAAGCGCTGATTGACGAACGGGCATCGCTGCACAATCTTCAAGCACGCCCCGCGAAGCGCCGCCCTGACCGGCTCCAGCGGATTGAATTCGAGGTGCCTCGCTCATACGCGTGCGATAACCGCGACCGGGCCGCCGCCGGGCGGCCCTTGGTGTTCGGCCCCGCCCGAGACATAGACCGCGCCGGTGCCGGCCAAGCCGCCGATCAATCCACCGACGGCAGCGCGGGCGTGACGTGTCGAGCCGACATCGGAATCATCGAGCATGGTGTGGCGAAACCCGCGCACCGTCCCATCGGGCGAAGCCTCGGCCTTGGCGAAAACATTCACGAGCCGCGCATCGCTCTGCGCAGCGGCGGAACCCAGTCCGACGCTTCTTAACGCTTCGAGCACGGCGGATATATCGATCGAGTCGCGCATCACCGCGTGGCCGATGACGAAGGGGCTGGTCGAGCATGCCGCATTGCCCATCACAATGACGACGTTGTGCATCAGTTCGATGCCGGCGGAACATGACGCGACGGCGGAAAATAAATCCCAATCCTTCAGCACCTGTCGTTCGTCAATGCCTTCGCATTCACCGAGCGCGGCGGCGACGCCGAGCGCGGAAGCGCCTCGCGAATAGCCCATCGAGGCGTAGCCGCTCGTCGTAACCGTATTGCAGCCGCGGCGGGCGGCCGCCTCGATGCGCTCGCTGGTCAGAAGCGGGCATTTAACCTGGACGAAATGAACATCCTCGGGATCATCGATGCCGGCGTCGGCCATGGCGCGATGAACCGCCTGCATGGTCTCGTCGATCTGCGGCTTGCGGCCGATCTCTTCGGGCAGGAAGTCTCGGCTGTGGGCGATGCCGATGCTGAGCCGCTTGTTGCTCGAAGCATGCACGTCGCCGGTCTGTATCTCGTCTCTGCTCACGCCCCGCACGAAGACCGTCAGATGCGGACTAAGAACCCCTTCCGTTCCTCCCGACATCACAAAGGCGATCTTTTCTTCGACTTTGCGGGGCTCAAGGGTCAAATGTGGTGCAAGTGCTTCACGCAAGGCCGCGACGGCATACTCGCGTGTGAAATCATTGACGCCGCCATTGCCTTCAGTCTTGCCGAGCACCGCAACGATATCTGGCGCTGAAAGCTTGCCCGTTGCGATGAGTCCCATCAAACCTGACACGTCGCCAGGTCCCTTTGTGACGATGCGCAGGACATCGAACGAGAGCGTCTCTGATGTCATTATTATCGATCCGATCGCCGAAAAATCAGTCGCGGCGCTGCGAAGCCGAACGGCACCGCAGTTTCGGAACGAGCCACAGTCGCGGCAAGGCAGACCAAGGGCCTTGAAATCTCTGATGTCGGGGCGCGACGGCGCATCGTGGCGGCCTCCTTGCAGCGGCTGCGAGGCCAACTTTCGGCCGAAACGCCCGAGCGCCACTAGAGCCATTTTTTGGACGGAGCGCTCTGAAAATCAGCTCACTCGACGAAACCTCAGGTACAATGGGGCTCTCGTCAGGATCAGCTAGGTATCAGGGCCATGCCAAAGCACCGGCGTAAGAAGCGTGGAAAGCGTCGGCTATCGCCCGAGTTGGCCGAGCAACGCCCTGCCTCGCCACGCAAGCTCCGACCGCCACGTTTGCTCGCCTACGTCGATGCGGTTGCCCGCCACGGCTCAATTCGCAAGGCCGCCGACGCGCTCCACGTCGCCTCGTCGGCGCTTAACCGTCAAATTCTCGATCTCGAAATGGACTTGGGAGCAGCGTTGTTCGAGCGCTTGCCGCGCGGCGTTCGCCTGACTGCTGCCGGGGAAGTCTTTCTCGTCTACGCGCGCCAAGCGATCTCGCAGCTCAAGGTAGTCGAATCGCAGGTCCAGCAGCTGCGCGGTTTGATGCGCGGCCAAGTGGCGGTTGCGGCCGTCGAATCGGTCGCCGCCGAACTTCTGCCCTCGGCGATTACAGAATTTCAGTCCGCACATCCGAATGTGCGTTTTCAAGTGCGCATCGGTACCCCCGAGGAACTCGTCGCTGCGCTGGTCGCCGATCAGGCGGATCTGATGCTGACCCACAACCCGCCGCCGAAGAAAACCGTGGCCGTTACGGCGACGGTAAGCCAAGCATTATGCGCGCTCATGGCGACCGACCATCCCCTCGCAGGCCGCGATGGTCTGAGGCTGCGCGACTGCCTCGCTTATCCGCTTGCGCTCGGTGATACTACGCTCGCTGGTCGCGCGCTGATCGAGCAGGTATTGTCACAAGCCTCATTCGATCTCGAGCCGCGGTTGGTTTCGAATTCCGTTGAAACCATGAAGGCGTTCGCGCGCATGAATCGCGGCATCTGTTTCCAATTTCGGCGGCCCGGAAAAGCACCAATCCCGCCGGGCGATATGATCGCTCTGCCGCTCGTCGATCCGCAGCTCGCGGCGGCGAAACTCATTCTCGCCACCCGCCGCGGGCGCGTGCTGCCAATCGCAGCTGCCGCGTTCGTCGAACTGCTCGGCGGCGGTTTGACTTAGGAACCGCCAATTCTGATGACGATAATGAATATGCGGGAATACTCCCGACCTAGCTTTCAATAATGCCGGGTCTCACGATGAATGCCTTGATATGTCCGGTCGAGCGTGAAGCGATCTTGGTTTTTCCTCAGCCTGTGCACGGGCAGGCATCGCGCCGGGGAAAACAGCGGCCAGCATGGATTTCAACGTCACGGCGACTCCCGGTTTGATCAGCCGACCGCGAATTCATCGGTGCGCCGCGTCCAGCCGGTGACCCGCGACTCGATGAAGGAGAAGATGAGATAGAGCGCAACGCCGAGCACCGCGAGAATGAGCAGGCCGGCGAAGACCAGCGGCACGTCGAAGTTGGAGCTCGCAATCATCATCAGATTGCCGATGCCGCGGTTGGAGGCCACGGTCTCGGCGATGACGGTCCCGACAAATGCCTGGGTGATGGCCACCTTCAGCGAGGCGAAGAAATACGGCATTGCCCGCGGCAGGCCGACATTCAGCAGGATGTCGAGCTTGCTCGCCTTCAGCGCGCGCATGACGTCTTCGAGTTCCGGCTCGGTGGTGGCAAGTCCGGTTGCGACATTGACCACGATCGGGAAGATGCAGAGGATCATGGCCGTGAGCACGGCGGGCACCGTGCCGGCGCCGAACCAGAGCACGAAGATCGGCACTACCGCGACCTTCGGAATGCTCGAAAATCCGACCAGCAGCGGATAGGCGGTATCGTAGGCCAGGCGAGACGAACCGATGACGACGCCGATCAGCACGCCGAAGAGGATGCCGAGCGCGAAGCCGACCAAAGTCGTGTAGAGCGTCTGGACCGCGTGTGGCCAGATCGCCGGGAGGCGGTCAACCAAGGTGACGATGACTTCCGACGGCCTCGGCAGCACGATGTCCTTGATGCCGAAGACGACACAGGCGAATTCCCAAAACAGGAAGAAGCCGACGATGAGCGCGATCGAGCCGGCGCGGCGCCGGAATTGGCTCTTCATGGCGCCACCTCCTGGGCTGGGCTCGCGGCGACGATCAGCTCACGCAGCCGCTGCGTCAGCGAAACGAAATCGGGCTCGTAGGTCATGGTGACGGTGCGCGGACGAGGGAAGGGCACCGCATTGTCGTCGATGATCCGGCCCGGCCGCGCCTGCATGACGCAGATGCGGTTGGCGAGATAGGCGGCTTCCTTCAGGTCGTGGGTGACCAGAACGACTGTCGGCTTGCGCGACAGCCACAAATTCTGCATCACGCCCCACAGTTCCTCGCGGGTGAACTGATCGAGCGCGCCAAACGGCTCGTCGAGCATCAGCAGTTGTGGTTCATGAATCAGCGCCCGGCACAGCGACGCGCGCTGCAACATGCCGCCGGACAACTGCCATGGATATTTGTCGCTGAAGCCGGCAAGCCCGACCTGGGCCAAAAGCGCCTCGACGCGATCACGATACTCGCCTTTGCGCTTGCGGCGATATTGCTGCCGGAATGGCGGCACGATCTTGAGCGGCAGCATGACGTTGTCGCGCAAAGTGAGCCACGGCAGCATGGTCGGGTTCTGGAACGCCATGCCGACACGCACCGGCTCGGCGCCGATCTCGCGGCCGGCGACGAGCACATAACCGCTCGATGCACTGATCAATCCGGTAATCAGCTTGAGGATCGTCGACTTGCCGCAGCCCGAAGGGCCGACCAGCGCAACGAAATCACCCTCATAAATCTTGAGATTGGTTTCTTGCAACGCCGTTACCATCCGGCTCAGCCGTCCATAGGTGTGCGTCACCTCCTGCAATTGCACAAACGGCTCCTGCCCAGCCTCCTGCGCCAGGACGGTTTCGGCGAGGCGGGCATGCATCATGCGGCCTGTCCCTGTTTGCCGGCGGCGCCTTGGGTGACTGCCTGCAAGGTCTGATCGGCGTTACGGACGGCCGGCGGCGCCATGTCCTGAATGCTGTGGACCGAACGCCCCCAGCCGCGCGCATCCGGCATCAGCGTGCGCTCGCGCATGACGAATTTGCCGCGCACCAGCGTGTGCATGGGTAGTCCCTTCACCGGGCGCTCGTGCCACGGCGAAATCTTCGACAGCGATTGGAGCTTCGCATCGTCGACGGTCCAGCCGCGGGCGAGATCGACCAGCGCAAGATCGGCGTCGGCGCCGGGCTGGATCGCGCCTTTGCGCGGGTAAAGCCCCCAGATCTTGGCCGGGCTCGCCGCGCTCAGCCGCACATAATCGCAAATGCTCAAGCGGCCCTCGTTGACGGCCGTGAGCATCAGCGGCATCTGCAGTTCGACACCGGGGAAGCCGCAATCGACCGTCCATATGTCGTTACGGGACTTCTCTTCGGGCGTATGCGGCGCGTGATCGGTGGCGATCAGATCGATCGTCCCGTCGGTGAGCGCTTGCCACAGCGGCGCCTGGTTGCGCTTCTCCCGCACCGGCGGATTGACGCGGATCACGCCGGCGAACTTGGCGTAATCCTCGCTCGACAGCATCAGATAATGCGGACAGGTCTCGCCGGTGATATCGACGCCACGCGCTTTCGCCTCGCGCAACGGACGCAATTCGTCGGCTGACGATATGTGCAGAATGTGGATGCGGGCGCCGGTCCATTCCGCGAGGATCGCGGCGCGGCTGACCGCCTCGATCGCGACGACGGCGGGACGCGAGGCCAGATGGGCCAGCGGCTCGATGCGGCCGGCGGCGCGCAGCCGCGTCTCGCGCCGCTCCATGATCGAATTCGTCTCGGCGTGGAGCGAGATGCGTTTGCCTGTTGCGGCGACGACCTCGAAGGCTTCGAGCATCGCGCCGGTCGACGGCGACGGAATTTTGCCGAACGTGTTGCCCATATAGCATTTGAAGCCGATGACGCCACCGCTGCAGAGCGCCGGCACGGCTTCGATCGTGTCCTCGCCGAGAAGACCGTAGAGGCCGTAGTCAACATGCGCCTTGCTCGCCGCGATCGCGTGCTTGGCGGCAAGAATTTCGGGCGTGCCGGTCGGCGGAATCGTGTTTGGCATGTCGAACACGGTGGTGACGCCGCCAAAGGCAGCGGCCGCCGTGCCGCTCGCCCAATCCTCCTTGTGCGGATAGCCCGGATCGCGGAAGTGCACATGCACGTCGATCGCGCCAGGCAGAACATGCAATCCGGCGGCATCCACCGTTTCCGCCGCGGGTGGCATCGTATCGGCGCGACCGACCGCAATGATCTTGCCGTCGCGAATGGCGATGCTCGCCGCGAAGACGGAGTCGGGCGTGACGACCTGTCCACCATTGATCACAAGATCAGCGCTGTTGCTCATGATCGGCTCCTCACAACATTGCCCAGCCGCCGTCGACCGGCAGGTCGACGCCGGTGATCTGGCGCGAGACATCGCTGGCCAGAAACAGGCAGGCATTGGCGACATCCTCGTCGAGGGTGACGCGCCTGAGCGCATAGTCCGACGCGTGGCGCTTGGCAGCCTCCTCGACGGTGATGCCGAGGCGCTGGGCCATGTCGGCGCAAACCTTGCCGCGAAAGCGCGGGCCATCGACCATGCCCGGCGCGACGCAGTTCACATTGATGTTGTAAGGACCGACTTCCAGCGCGAAACTCTTGGTGATGCCGCGCAGTCCCCATTTCGAGGCCGAATAGGCCATCCGGCCGGCGCGGCCGCGCATGCCGAAAGTGCCGCCGACATTTATAATCTTGCCGTAACGCTGCTCGATCATGCTCGGCAGCACGGAGCGCATGCTGTGAAAGCAGCCGTTCATGTTGAGCGTGACAATCTCGTCGAACTCGTCGGGCGTCGTTTCCAGGCCGGTTTTGCCGATCGGTCCCGAACCGCCGGCAACATTCACCAGAAAATCGATACGGCCGAAGGTGGCCTTCGTCGTCGTGGCGGCGGCGTCGCATTGCTTCGGGTCGGTGAGATCGCAGGCGACGACGACAGCCTCGGTGCCGCTGGCCCGCACGTCGGCGGCGACCGGCTCGATCGCCGCGATATCGCGTCCGACCAAGGCGAGGCGGGCGCCCTCGGCGGCGAAGGCGCGGCTGATGGCGGCGCCCATCCCTTTGGCAGGGCCGGTGATGATTCCGACCTTATCTTTCAAGCGCAAATGCATGGCGAAGGTCCCGGACTTGGCATGTGCAGGCGCGGTGACGGCGGAGTTTTCAGAACAGCTTGTGCGGCAGTTCGGAAGCCGGCGGCAGGAAGGCCGGCGTGAAGATCTCCGATGCCGTTGGCGTGCGCGGCAGGCTTTCGGCCATGACAAGAATGTCGATCGACCTCTTCAGGCGATCCATGTCGACATTGCCGAGACCGATCTTGGCGATCTCCGGATGGTTCATCTCGTCTTTGAGCGTGGCGTCGAAACGCTCGCGCTCGACCGGAATTTTGATGAGCGGTTCGCGCTTCGCCACGGCGGCCACGGCCGCGTCGGGATCTTTCAGCGCATCCTTGAGGCCTCGATTGATGGCGCGGACCAGACCCTTGACCGCTTCCGGGTTTTCCTTCGCCAGCTTTTTCGAGACCATGATGGCGTTGGAGTACAGGTCCATGCCGTAGTCGCCGTAATTGATGTAGCGCAACTTCGAATCGTCGACGCCGATCAGCTTGGCGGAGAATCGAATGGTGTTGACGTAGCCGAATATGCCGTCGACTTGACCCTGCATCAGCATCTGTTCGCGCAGGTTCGGCTGCATGTTGGTGATGTTGACCTTGTCGCAGTCGATCTTGGTGATCTTGCAGAAGGCGGGAAACAGCTTGAGCGCGCCGTCATTGGCGGGGCCGCCGAGCGTCTTGCCTTCGAAATCTTTGGGTGACTTGATCGGGCTGTCCGCTTTCACCGCAACCGTGAACGGCGGACGATTGTACATGACGTAGACCGCGACCGGAGCGTCGTCCGGTTTCTTGGCGGCGAGCTCGATCAGCGCGTTCATGTCGCTGAAGGCGACGTCATAGGTGCCGTTGGCGACCAGCGGCACGCCGGCGCCGGAGCCGTTGCCCTGATCGATGGTCATCTGCAGACCCTCGGCTTTGAAGTAGCCGCGGTCTTCGGCAAGGAAGAACCAGCCCTGTGGTCCCTGGTACTTCCAGTTCAACACCATCTTCAGTGGAGTCTGCGCCTGCACCGGCGGTGCCGCCATAGTGGCGACGCCCAAGCCGGCGACGAGGGCAAGCAGGCAGCGGCGAAGCTGCATCGAGACAGCTCTGCCATGGATTGAAGACCGGCGCCCGGCACGGTGCGACTGCCTCGGTGCTGAGCGGCACAAGCTTGAAAGATAATCATGCGACATATGGTGTTCTCGCGTTTGACTGCGGCCATGATGGTGTCGGCCCGGGTCACGGCCGGGGTTCTCTTTGCAAGGCCTGTGCTAGGCGCGCTTCGCCGACCAGCGGCCTCGGTCGCGAAGGCTAGTGGCGATGAGTGCTTCGGTCTGCCGCTGAATTTTTGCTAGAGTGCTGCCGAAAACGCATCACTTGAGAAATAAGAAAGTAAAATGAAGCACTTACGAATATTTCGCTATGTGGACGAGGTGGCGCGCTCGGGATCGATCCGCAAGGCGGCCGAGCAACTCAACGTCACCTCCTCGGCGGTCAACCGGCACGTTCTCGACCTTGAAGAAGAACTCGGCGCGCCACTTTTCGAGCGGCGCCCGCGCGGCGTGCGGCTGACTGCGGCCGGCGAGGTGTTCGTCAATTTCTTGCGGCAGCATAACGGCGACGTCGAACGCATGAAATCGCAGATCGAGGATCTTAAGGGGCTTCGCCGCGGCGCCGTCCGCATCGCCTGCAGTCAGGCGCTGGCGCTGGAATTCCTGCCGCGCGAAGTCGCGGCTTTTCGCAAGCAATTCAGCTCGGTGAGTTTCGACGTCAAAGTGCTCGATCACGAAAAGGCCATGGTGGCGCTTGCCGATTACGACGTCGATCTGCTCCTGGCGTTCCGGCCGGCCTATCTTGCGAATTTTCAGCCGTTAATGACGCTGGAGCAGCGGCTGGTCGCGATCATGCACCCGCGCCATCCTCTCGCGGAGAAGCAAACGCTGCGCTTGCGCGACTGCACGCGCTATCCGGTCGCAGTGGCGATGCGCGGCTTTGGCGGGCGTGAATTGCTCGACGAGTTCTGCGCACGCACGAACTTGCGCTTCCACATCGCGGCCGAATCCAATTCGTTTGAATTTCTCCGCGGCCTGGTTGGTTATCGTGAGCTGATTACCTTCCAGATCAAGATCGGGGCGCCCGCTGACAATAACAGGCTGGGCATGGTGACTCGCCAGATCGATGACCGTGATCTGCCGCGCGCCAATCTTGTGCTGGGCCAACTCCGCGGGCGCAACCTCCCGGTGCCGGCAGCAGTATTTGCGCATCAGCTCACACGCTCGCTCGATGCCGCGCGCCAGGGGCGGGATGACGCCGTCAAATGATATTATGCAAAGCGGCGGCAATCGGGATTTGCAAAAGCAGACGTCCAAGACCACTCGTGCGATGTCAGCGAATGGCCCAACCGACATCGCAAGCGGCTCGAACAGGTCCCGCTTCGAGATGAGACGTTGCGCCCACCGACCACTCTGGCGCCTGATCGGTCGCTGCACCGTGTATCAAAAAAGCAACGGCCGCCGCCAAAATCTCCGGCCGCGCATAAGACTCCGAGCCGCCACAAAAAGAACCCCAAGGGTGACGAGCTTGGGGGTTCTGAAGTTTGTTGCCTCAATTCAGGTTTGTCTGGGCGGCTGTTCTGTCGGGGGATGGGCAGTCGCCCGGTCGGCCCAATATCGCCAAGCTAAGCGCTCGCGCCGTGCCTGCAACGCGGATCACGCGGTGGTGTCCGTATGGTTCCTTGTTTGTTCTAGTCGGCAAGGGTGGCGTAATGTTCCTGGTAGCGTTTGTGAGTTTCGTTATAGCTGCTGGATTGTTCTGGTCTGTTCGTTCGATCGCCAAACGGACATATCGTTCAAGAAGGCACTGGCACCAGCGATCGCGTAAGAATGGCCGCCGCGCGGCATCGGCCGGTCGTTTGCCGCGATCGGGGAGGACGGGCCAGTTTGCGTCAGCGGCTGGTCATGGCGCGAGATCGAAACAGCGGCGGGTTGCGCCGCGCGAGGTGCGCACAACGTAGCCGATCGGTCGCGCTTTCGGTCCCTCCGGTGAAGGTTCAAGGTCAAACTCTTCCCGGTCGCCGACGTCGATCTTCCGGATGCAGGAGTGGCGTGGGCGCTGAGCGCGCGCGGCGGCATATGGCAGCGCGAATATGTCACCATGATTGCGGTGACGCACGACGTCGGGGAAACGCGACGTATCGGATTCGAGAGCACGTCGATCGAACGCGCCAGTATCCAATGGAGGCCGGCCGCGCCTCACCACGAATATTGTACAGTGCCGGAACCTTCGGAGATCTGCGGGGCGGGCGTGACCGCACCATCAAACTTGGCGACGAACGACCAGTTTGGTGCAAAGGATAGTTGCAGCGCGCCGATCGCACTCACCGCCATCCGGCTTGTGTCGGAGATCGAGCCACCCTCGAACGCCAGGCTGCCGGCTGTCTCATCGGCAAACCACCCGCCAATGCCGCAGCTGGGAAATCCATCCTTCGTCACGCTGAAGGATGTCTTTGAGTCCAAGGAATTACCGTTCGTCGTGTCGAACGATTCCGGATTTGCACCGGCGGATCCGAGACCTGACAGATCGACGCCGCTTCCGTTTGCGCTGTTGACGGCGCGTATCGAGTCCCAATATCGGTGCTGAAGAAACAAATACGGGACTGCGAGATGGCGCCGCGGCTCCCGATGACAATACTGCCGCCGTTTAGCGTGCGAATGTCGCAGGCGGCGAAGCCCTAGCTCGGTATCCTGGCAATGATCGTTCGGCCGCCCGTAAGAGGCGTGTCCTGGCATCGGCAGCGTCATGACCTTCGATGCGCGGGGAAAATCGGTGACAGTCGCCGCTGTGTGGTTGCTGCTTTTGTTGCCAAAGTATCCGTGAAAGAGCGCTCCAACATGGGGCGCTGTCGCTGTGATCAATCCCAGACAAACGAGCAGCCCGGCGCAAGACGAGGTGAGACGGATTGCACTTAATGGTTTTAAGGGACTGTCAATGAAGCCGGACTGCGGCATTTCGCATCAAGGTCTTTGGATCGCGATGTCGGCAGGCAGAGGCGAACTGTGCACGCTCGACACTCTCCATGATTCGCAAAACGCGCGAACATGCCCATAGCAAGGTGACGAATGCGTGGCGGGCTCGTGCCCGTTATGTCGTCCGCCTCAGCGCGCGCGCTCGTCTTTGACCACGCTGGATCAAAGCGCGAGGCCCGTACCGATTTTTACGGCGTACCCGGTCGTCCCACCGACGTCGAAAAAGTACGACGGGAACCCAATACGGGAACCCAAAAAGTACGACATTGTCGTACTATGGGTGGTAAAAATGCAAAACGAGCCGGAAAAAGGCACGCCAAGACAAGACTCGATGAAATGACGGATAAAGCAAAAAAATCCTTAGAAAGCCGGTCCCGCCGATTTTCCGTTGCGCCGATGATGGAATGGACCGATCGGCACTGCCGCGTCTTCCATCGCCTGCTCACGCGCCGGGCGCTGCTCTATACCGAGATGCTGACCACAGGCGCGGTGCTGCATGGCGACCGGGCGCGGCTGTTGCGTTTCGATGCGGCCGAACATCCGCTGGCGCTGCAATTGGGCGGCTCCGATCCGCGGGCGCTCGCGGCCTGCGCGCGTCTCGGTGCGGAGGCGGGTTTCGACGAGATCAATCTGAATGCCGGCTGTCCGTCCGACCGCGTACAGGATGGCCGTTTCGGCGCCTGCCTGATGGCGGAGCCTGAACTCGTCGGCGAAAGCGTCGCCGCGATGAAAGCTGTGGTGGACATCCCCGTCACCGTCAAATGCCGCATCGGCATCGACGATCAGGATCCCGAATTGGCTCTGGAGAACTTTGCGCAGGCCGCGAAGCGGGCAGGGGCCGACGCGCTCATCGTTCATGCGCGCAAGGCCTGGCTCAAGGGGCTTTCGCCGAAAGAGAATCGCGAAATTCCGCCGCTCGATCACGATCGGGTCTATCGGCTGAAAGCGGCGCATCCGGACATGACGATTGTGCTCAACGGCGGCGTCGCCAGCGTCGAGGATGCGCTCGCACATCTGCAACATGTCGACGGCGTGATGATGGGCCGCACCGCTTATCAGGAACCGTGGCGGCTTTTGGCCGTCGATCCGCTGCTGTTCGGCGAAGCGGCGCGCTTTGCCTCGGCGAAGGAAGCCGCGGCCGCGCTGGCGCCTTATGTCGAACGCGAAATCGCCGGTGGCACGCGGCTCCATTCCATGACGCGGCACCTGCACGGCCTGTTCCATGCCGTGCCCGGCGCGCGCGCCTTCCGGCGGCATCTTGCCGGCGCCGCCGGCGTGCCGCATGCGGATGCCGAATACCTTCTCGCCGCGCTTGCATTGGTGATGGACGGCGACCTGGACAGGCGGACAGATTTGGCGCACATCGCCGCCTGACGCCACTTTCACGAAGATCAAACAGAATGCTTTTCGGCGTTCCGTGGAGCGAGATTGCTTGGCTCGCGCTCGCCATTGTCGTCGGTGGCGTCATCACCGGGCTGCTCGCCGGCCTGTTCGGCATCGGCGGCGGCGCGGTCATCGTGCCGGTTCTGTATGAAGTGTTCAGCGTGCTTGAAGTGCCGGAAGCGGTGCGCATGCAGCTCTGCGTCGGAACCTCGATCGCGATCATCCTGCCGACCACCGTGCGCTCTTATCTCGCGCATCGCGAAAAGGGGCTCGTCATTCC
This sequence comes from Xanthobacteraceae bacterium, assembly GCA_035509535.1. Classification (GTDB taxonomy): domain Bacteria; phylum Pseudomonadota; class Alphaproteobacteria; order Rhizobiales; family Xanthobacteraceae; genus BOG-931. The sequence goes on from DATJLN010000093.1 coordinate 169,390, forward strand.
GCAGGTCATCAGGTTGTGGGCGATCCCGGCGGTGCTGGGCGTAACCTGCGGTTCGCTGATCGCGGCCTTCGCGCCGCCGGCCGTGTTCAAGATCGCCTTCGTGCTGATCGCAGGTTTTATCGCGGTGAAGTTCCTGTTCGCCGGCGATCGCTGGAACATCGGCACCGAGCTTCCCGGCACTGTGCCGATGACACTTTACGGCTTCGGAATCGGGCTTGCCGGGTCGCTGATGGGCGTGAGCGGCGGGTCGCTGTCCAATAGCGTGCTCACGCTCTACGGCAAATCGATCCATCAAGCGGTCGCCACCTCGGCGGGCCTCGGCGTGCCGATCACCGTGGTGGGCACCATCGGCTATATTCTCGCGGGCCTGCACGACCACGCGCTGATGCCGCCGTTGTCGTTCGGTTTCGTCTCGCTGATCGGCGTTGCGTTGATGGCGCCGGTGTCGAGCTTGACGGCGCCGTATGGCGCGCAGCTCGCCCATCGCATGCCGCGGCGCACGCTCGAAGTCGCCTTCAGCCTTTTTCTTTTGGCGGTGTCGCTGCGGTTTCTGGTGAGCCTGTTTTAAGCGGATTTTTCGACTGAGAACGGTGATTTCGACCCTCGGATCAAGTCCGAGCGCAGGCTTTTTTCCGGGTGACGCTCCTGGTGACGCTCCTACGGATACCCCTTCAAAATCAGCCGGTCACCTGAGACCTGCCAGCTTTGCAGGCGGTTGAGAAAGCTCATGCCGAGCAGGCTCGTGCGCAATTGGCCGGGCTGCACGATCAGTGCTTCGACCGAGCGCTCTTCGAGGCCGCCGACGGCAAGCCGGTCGAGCGTGACCTGCGCGGCGTGGGTACGGCCGTTCGCGGTGTCGATGCTGACCGTATAATCGAGCACTTCGAGCGGCAGGCCCGCGGCCTTGGCGTCCTGTTGGGTGAGTACGACCGAGCTCGCGCCGGTATCGAGCACCATCGGCACACGCACCCCATTAACGCGCGCCAAAATGTCGAAATCGCCGGAATTGGTGCGCGCCACTTCGACCATGCGCCCATGCGTGACGGCGCGGCCCGGAATGAGCTCGGCCAACAACCGGCCGGCGACATCGTTGACCTCGTAGCGGTAGGAGTAGGCGATCACCAGCACCAGCGCCACCACGACCCACAGCAGCGCGCCGGTGAGCGCCTGCGAGAAACGCTCGCGCAGCATGGTCAGCGCGGCCGAGCCGAGAAATACCAGGATCAAGAGCTTGTACGCGAGCGAGCCGAAATCGTCGACGGAAAGCGGGCCGATCCGGCCTTCGCCGTTCTGCGCGATGATCATCAAAATGGCGATCAGAACGCTGATCAACAGGAACCAAAGCAGGCGACGGCGCACCATCTTTGTCCCCTTACGCGATGACCGCCGAGGCTTTGGCGGCATTCAGCGCAGCAAGCCGCGCCGGCAATTGCGCCATGACTGCCGTGCGCTCGGTTTCGCTGAATGCGATCCAGCGTGCGATTTCATCAACCGCACGGCCGCAACCGATGCAGATCCGCGCCGTGGGATGCACTACGCAGACGTGATTGCAGGGTGATGAGATGCTAGGTTCACCGGTCATCGAATTCGGCTCAGATCGCGAGGCAAGATAGACATAAGACAGGCGAAAACAAGACGCCCGCCGGTTGATGTTCTAGCCGCCCTTGCCAAAAAGCGCGCGTCGGGCACGGTTCACCGATTCGTCGGGTGAGGACGAAGACGATATCTCCGCATTGGGATCCGACTTCGGGTCATATTTGGGCTGTAGCGGCGGCGCATCGTCCTGGATGGGACCGAGCGCCGACATGACCCGTTCCGGCGGGAAGGTAACGACGACTTCGGTCCCGATCCGCAGCTTCGATTTCAGCGTGAAGGTCCCCCCGTGCAGGTCGATCAGGTTCTTGGCGATGGGCAGCCCGAGCCCGGCGCCCTGTTCGGCCGATTTGATCGAGTTCGAACCTTGGCCGAAGGACGCCAGCACGATCGGAATCTCCTCTTCGGGAATGCCGGGACCGGTATCTTTCACGCTCATGTACTGTCCGCCGGACGCGGTCCAGCCGACCTTGAGCCAGATCTCGCCGCCCTGCGGCGTGAACTTGATCGCATTAGACAAAAGATTGAGGCAAATCTGGCGCACCGCACGCTCGTCGGCCCACAGCCGCGGCATGTCAGGCTCGAACAATTCGTGGATGGTGATGCCGCGATTGCCGGCCCGCAGCTTGAGCAGGTGGTGGCAATCCTCGACGACACGGGCGAGCGACACCGGCTCCTCGTTAAGCTCGTAGCGCCCCGCCTCGATGCGCGACAGGTCGAGGATCTCGTTGATCAGATTGAGAAGGTGCACGCCGGAACTGTGAATGTCACCGGCATAGTCCTTGTACAACGGCACCGCGTGCGGACCGAAAATCTCGCCCTTCATGACTTCGGAGAAGCCGAGAATGGCGTTGAGCGGCGTGCGTAATTCGTGGCTCATCTGCGCGAGGAAGCGGGACTTGGCGATATTGGCGGTCTCGGCGCGGCGGCGCGCTTCGTCGGAGATCGATTTCGATTGTTCGAGCTCGCCGATCAGCGCGTCTTTTTCCGCGCGCGCTTCGAGCGTGGCGAGCGTCGTCGAATAGAGGCGATAGGCGAGCAGCGAGAAATACGCTTCCGCGGTGATCGCCATGACGGCGAGAATGGAATTGTGCAATCCGCCCTTGATGACGAAATTGAGCGCGAGCGAGATCGTCACCGGCAAGGTCAGCGCAAACACCGCGATCGGCAGGCTCGACGCCAGCATGCTCGAGATCGCGACCACGAGCAGCATGACGAACAGCATGAAGGTCGGGGCCTGGTCATCCATGCCGATCGGCGTGATCAGGATGAAGGTCCAAGCCATGCCGAAGAACAAGTCGAGCAGGATGAAGCGCATGCGCCACGCGCGCAGCGTGGAAGTATTCGCCGGCTCGGCCAAAAACTGCCGGCACTTGCGAATGATGATGAGATGGATGAGGAGGGCGCCCGCAGTCCATACGCCGCAAACCAGCGCTCCGGTCCACAGCCCCGACAGCAGCCCGATCGTAACCACCAGGAGCAGGATGACCAGCGAGGCTGAAATGCGGTTCTGCGCGAACTGCCGCAGCAATTCGTAATCGAAAATCGGACGGGTGCCGCTGGTCGAAGTCAGCCGGTCGCGCGCCTCGCGCACGTGCTGCGAGGCCAGGCGGCGCTTGGTCGATGGCGCCGCGGCCGGCGAAGCAGGATCGCGCGGTTCGGTCGATGAATTGGGCATCGCATTCCGGGGCTTGGGGCAGTTCACACCCAAAATCGCGCAAATTCCTTAAGACCAGGCTTAATTTTTGGTGGCCACGGGAACCCGGCGCCGGCCCCATGTAAGCATTTGTTTACTTTTATGGCACCGGAACGGGCGGACGGATCGCGCGCCTTTGAGGCTGGCCGGCAATGACGGCGCGCGATAGGCTCGCATCGCAAAGGCGAGGGGGAGTGATGGAATGAAGCTTTATGACGGCGGCCGCGCTCCCAATCCGCGGCGGGTGCGGATATTTCTGGCCGAGAAGGGCATCACGGTTCCCACCGAGCAGGTGGATCTCGGGTCGCTGCAGCAGAAGAGCGATGCCTTCACTGCGGTCAATCCGATGCAGCGGGTGCCCGCGCTTGTCCTCGACGACGGCACCGTGATTGCCGAGTCGATCGCGATCTGCCGCTACTTCGAGGCGCTGCATCCGGAGCCGCCGCTGTTCGGCCAAGGCGCGCTGCAATCGGCGCTGGTCGAGATGTGGAATCGTCGCGTCGAATTTCACCTCTTCCTGCCGGTGTCGCACATTTTCCGGCATCTGCATCCGGCGATGAAAGACATGGAGCAGCCGCAGGTCAGGGACTGGGGCGAGGCCAACAAGCCGCGCGCGTTGTCGTTTCTGGAATTCCTCGACGGCGAGCTCAAGGGCCGCAGCTTCGTCGTCGGCAACGACTACAGCGTCGCCGATATCACCGCGATGGTTTCAGTCGATTTCCTGCGGGTGTCAAAAATTCCGGTGCCGGATGCGCTGACCAACGTCAAGCGCTGGCACGCGGCGGTTTCGGCCCGTCCGAGCGCATCCGCATAGCGTTCGCATCCTCCTGTTCCACCGGGAATTATCCGGAACCATCGCCATCGCGGCGGATTATCGCCACGGGACTGACGGGGCCGTTAAATCCATCGGAGGAACTATGGATAAGAAACTAGCCGGTTTGCTGGGGGCCGCGGCGGCGCTCACGACAATGACGGCCGCACAGGCCGCAACGCCGGGGCAACAGACCGAAATGGCTCCGGCCGCGAGCTATCGTGATCTTCTCGATCCGGTACCGAACGCGCTGCCTGCGCTAAAGGCCGACGACGCCAAGCGCGACGAAGCGGCGGGAACCGAGGTCGCGCAGATTTCGGTGCAGGTGGGCCATCATCATCACCATCACCACCATCATCATCACGGAGTCATTTTGCGGCTCGGTCCGCATCCCCGTTATCACCATCATCATCATCACCACCACTACCATCACGACTATAATCGCTACTGAGACGGTAAAGAGACAGCGGAGCGCCCGACCGGAGCGCGCCGCTGTTTTTTTGTCGCCGTCATTCCCCCGCTTTGGCTTTTGCCGCACGCAGCAGATGACGATAGGTGCCGTCGAAGACAGTGTTGGTTTTCGAGGTCCAGGTTGAGTCCGCGGCCAGGGCCGGACGGCTCTTGTGAATGCGCCGGCCACGCATCTCGCGTTCGGCGGCTTCCTCTTCGTTCATCTCGGTGAGAGTGAAGTCGGCTGTGACCGGCAAAACCAGAATCTGCAGCATCGGTTCGTTCGGCCGGAAGATATGCGTGCCTCCCTCCGCCGGCGCCTTGAACACGATAAACGAGATCATCGGCCACCATTCCGTGCGCAACAGCGCCGGTACTGCTATCGGCACGGTATCGGTCGGGTCGGTATAGAAGCGCGGATGCGGCTCGGTCCTGATCGCCCAGTCGCTGCCGACTTTCAGATCGAGCAGCAGCTGATAGGTGTAATAGTCGTCGCCGAAGCTGCGGAACGGCGGCCACATCATGTCGCTGTCGTCGGGCCTCAAGCCGAAGTCGCCGTCGAATTCGAGCTTGCCGTTCTTGCGCGTGACCCGCAGCTCGTTCTGGTACGGATAAAACACCTCGATGCCGTATTGCGCGCTCTCGGTGAAGGGCGTGCAGTGCCAGGCATATTCCTGCGCGCCGTCGGCACGCGGCTCCGGCTTGCCGCCCCAACCCGGCATTTCGAGCTTGGTGCGGCGCGGCCGTAGTGCCGGATTGACCAGCCTGAATTTGACTTCGTTCATCGTGGCTTTCCGCTGTCCCGCAATAATGATGTCGATTGAAATATGCTTTGTAGCTCACACACAAAGCGATGGCGCGGCAAAGAGTTCCCGCGGTGCCGGGGGGGGAGAGGGAGGCTCGACCCGGGCCAAACGGGCGGCGGCGGTCAATCTGCGCCGATTGGTCATGCTGTTTCGCCCTCGTAAAAGCTGCTACCACCAGCCTTGCCGGGTGGTGCCGGGCAGGGATCGGGCGCCGGCCGGCGGATGAAGCCCGATAAAACCCATTGGGGGAGGATCTCGTGTTATCACCGCGCGCAGGCGCCGGCGTTTCTCTCGGCGCGGCCATCATGGCGGCATTTCTGGCCGTCTTTTTAACCATCAACCCCGTTACGACCGTCTTCGCTGCGGATAATTATCCGAGCCGGCCGATCCGGGTGATCAGCCCGTTTCCGCCAGGCAGCGCCTCCGACACAACGAGCCGCGTCGTGCTCGACAAAGTGTCGCAGATCCTCGGCCAGCCGATGGTGATCGAGACCAAGCCCGGTGCCGGCGGCCTGGTGGGTTTTACCGATGCCGCCAAGGCCGATCCTGACGGTTACGCGGTCGTGATCAGCTCGACCTCGATGGGCACCGAAAAAGTTCTGCACAATCATCTGCCTTTCGATCCGGCCAAGAGTTTCGAATCGGTCGCCATGTTCGGCGTTCAGCCCAATGTGCTGGTCGCCGCCAAGCAGGACGGCTTCAAAACCGTTGCCGATCTGGTCGCTGCCGCCAAAGCCAAGCCGGGTGCGCTGACATTTGCGTCTGCGGGCATCGGCTCGTCGTCGCATATGGCCGGCGAACGATTGCGTCTCGCCGCCGGTATCGATGTGCGTCACGTCCCCTTCCGCGATCAGGGACTCACCGAAGTGATGGCCGGACGGATCGATTATTATTTTATCCCGCTCGCGGCGGCGGCCGCCGCGATCCATAGCGACAAGCTGAGCGTGCTGGCGGTGAGCTCGCCGAAGCGAGTCCCGCTCTTGCCCGACGTGCCCTCGATCGCTGAAGCCGGCTATCCGAAAGCCGAGTTCAGCTTCTGGGTCGGCCTGTCTGTGCCGGCTAAAACACCGCGCGCCATCGTCGACAAATTGCATGCCGCCACCGAGAAGGCGCTCGGCGATCCCGACGTTGCGGCGAAATTGGCCAAGCTCGGCGTTGAGCCGCGGCTCATGTCGGTTGCCGAGTTCAGCAAATACGTCGACAACGATCTGAAGGCAACGGTCGAGCTCGCCAAGGAAGCGAATATCCAGCCGGTTGATTAGAAGAAAATCTCCTGCCGCGCTCGCGCGGCGGGAGATTGTCCTTATCGGTTCAACAGCGCAATCAAACTCGACGTGTCCCAGCGCTTGCCGCCCATCGTCTGCACCTGGGCATAGAACTGGTCGATCAGCGCCGAGATCGGCAGGCTTGCGCCGTTCATCCGCGCCTCTTCCAGGCAGATGTTGAGATCCTTGCGCATCCAATCGACGGCGAAGCCGAAATCGAACTTGCCGGCGACCATGGTTTTGTAGCGGTTTTCCATCTGCCAGGACTGCGCCGCGCCTTTGGAGATGGTCGCGATCAGCTTCTCGATATCGAGGCCGGCCTTCATCGCGAAATGCAGCCCCTCGGACAGGCCCTGCACCAGGCCGGCAATGCAGATCTGGTTGACCATCTTGGCGAGCTGGCCCGAGCCCGGCGCGCCCATCAGGTTGCAGGCGCGCGCGTAAGCCGCGATCACTTTCTCGGCGCGGGCGAATGGCGCTTCGTCGCCGCCGCACATCACGGTCAGCACGCCGTTCTCGGCGCCAGCCTGGCCGCCCGACACCGGCGCGTCGATGAAATCGAGACCGCGCGTCTTGGCTTCGGCGTGAAGCTCGCGCGCGATATGCGCCGATGCCGTGGTGTGGTCGACCACGATGGAGCCCTTGGGCGCGCCGGCGAAGACGCCGTCCTTGCCCAGCATCACTTCGCGCAAGTCATAATCATTGCCGACGCAGGCCATGACGAAATCCTGGCCTTCGGCCGCCTGTTTCGGCGTCGGCGCGCTTTTGCCGGCATGCTGGGCGACCCATTTTTCCGCCTTGGCGCCGGTGCGGTTATAGACGGTGACGTCATGGCCGCCCTTGGCCTTGAGATGCCCCGCCATCGGGTAACCCATCACGCCAAGCCCGACGAATGCGACCTTTGCCATCGTTTTCCTCCATCGTGTGCAGGTGGGGCATTGCACATGGTCTTGGCCTGACCCGCGGCGGCGCGTCAACCGGGTGTGGTCGGGAGGGCCGGATTGACCCCGGCTGTGGCGGGCCTATGTAGGGCGCACTGCAGCTCCGCAACGGTAAAGCAAATGGCCGCTCTGAAAGACGACGTTCTGAATGCTCTGGGCAAGATTTCCGGTCCGGACGGCACACCGCTGCCGGCCAGCGGAAAATTGTCCGAGATCGTCGCCGGCGACGGCAAAGTGTTCTTCTCGATCACGGTCGATGCGGCCGAGGTCAAGCCATGGGAAAGCGTGCGCGCCAAGGCCGAGGCCGCGGTGTGCGCCGTGCCGGGCGTGACCTCGGCGATGGTGGCTTTGACCGCCGAACGTGCCGGCGGGGCGGGTGGCGCGCCGCGTCCGCAGTCGCAACAGCGGCCGCATCGGGCCGCACCAGGCGGGCACGTCCCGCCGTCGCCCGCCGGCATTCCGGGTGTCGAAGCGATCATCGCGGTCGCCTCCGGCAAAGGCGGCGTCGGCAAATCGACCACTGCGGTCAATCTTGCGCTTGGCCTGCGCGATCTAGGCCTCAAGGTCGGCATTCTCGACGCCGATATCTATGGTCCCTCGGTCCCAAAGCTGCTTGCGATCCGCGAGAAGCCGCAGACCGTCGGCGGCAATCGTCTGAAACCGATCGAGCGTCACGGCATGGCGGTGATGTCGATCGGTTTTCTGATCGAGGAAGAGACGCCGATGATCTGGCGCGGGCCGATGGTGATGTCGGCCCTGACGCAGATGCTGCGCGAGGTGGAATGGGGCGAGCTCGACGTGCTCGTGGTCGACATGCCGCCCGGCACCGGCGATGCGCAGCTCACCATGGCGCAACAGGTGCCGCTCAAAGGCGCGGTCATTGTTTCGACCCCGCAGGATCTCGCGCTGATCGACGCGCGGCGCGGCATCGCCATGTTCCGCCGGGTGAACGTGCCCGTGCTCGGCATTGTCGAGAACATGTCGATGTTCATCTGCCCGCATTGCGGCACGCGCTCGGATATTTTCGGCCATGGCGGGGCGCGGCATGAAGCCGAGCGCCTCGGCGTGCCGTTCCTCGGCGAAGTGCCGCTCGATATTTCAATTCGCGAGAAATCCGACGCCGGCCTGCCGGTGGTCGCGACCGCCCCCGACAGCGCGCATGCCCAAGTCTATCGCGACATCGCCGCCCGCGTGCGCGATGGGCTGCGCGGGTCCGGCCGCCCGGCGCCGAAAATCGTCATTGAGGCTTAGAGCGCTACCAGCCATGCAGGTTGCAATGCAGGTTGCCCGCGCTGTCGATGATGCAACACGACGCCTCGAGCGTGTTGGCCCGGATGACGTCGTGTCGCCCGCAAGACTGCTCGCCCGCAAGACTCCTCAGTAGCCGCGATAGGGCTTACAGACGCCGTCCTGCACGGTGAAGCCGCGCGGGCAGGGCGCGTAGTCATAATAGCCCGGTGCGTAGCGGTAATGCCGCGGCCCCCAATAATGCCGGTGCGGCCCGACATGCACATGCACGCCCGGAACATCAATGGTGAATGCATTGGCGGGCATGATGCTGGCCCACGCCATCACGGCGACGAAGCCAAGCGCCAGCGCGCTTTTGGCAAGAGCGCGTGTAACGGACGTGCGCGTGATCCGGGCTCGCATGATCTGCTTCTCCTTGCTTCCTTTTAAGAGCATCCAATACTGACGATAACGCCGATCCGCGTCCGAAGGTTTCGTGCCGGTCCCAGCCGAGTCCTGCGCCATGCAGACAGATGCGCAATGAATGATTGTGGAGCCGACGCATTCAATCGCAACACGGAATGCGCCGCGAAAAAATGCGCGGAGAACGGAGCTAGTCGCCCAGCACTTTTCCGGTCTTGGGATTGACCAGGTGAACCCGGCTGCAGAGCGTGCAGGTCACCGGCTCATAGGTATTCTCGCGCGCGGAATCCTCGGCGACGAAATCCTCTACGTAGCCTTGCACCTTGTAGCCCGTGGTCGGGCATTGAAAGAGAAAAGTCGACATTTTGACTTGCTGGACCGGTTTTTTCGGGTCCGCCTTGATGTAGCGCAAAGACCGCAGGCCGCGCGCCGCGGCAGGCCAAATCGCGGGTCGGATTGATTGATCGCGGTCAAAGCGTGCCGCGTGTGGCCGCGTGCGCTGTCATAATCGAGCAGCCGGGAGCTTCCGAGATGCGGGAGAGTTTTCGAGTTAAGGTCTTGGCCGTCCGTCCGCCTTCGCCAAGTGCGGCGGCCTATTTTGCCTTTTGATCTTCGCGTTCGTGGTCCGGCGCCAGCTCCGGCACGATGGCGGGCGACGTCGTTTCGCGCTCGCGGCGGCGCAGCCAGTCCCGCGCGTCCTGCTGTTGCTTTTCGGCCTCGCGATGGCGGGTGTATTGCGGCTCATAAGGCAACACGAATTTCGATGGGCTCTTCGACGACATGCTGTTCGACATAGCCGGAATTCCTGGCTCTCCCCTGTGACCAATTATGACGCGAATTGATAAGTTCCAGGTAAAGACGGTGTGACAAATTAGTGCCGCCGCTTGGTATCCATCTTGGTGCCCATCGCGCCGGCGGCGTGACAGGCTGGTTGCCGCTGCGGCTGGCGCAATTGCTGCGCGCGGCAACCGAACTCGGCATCCGAAATAAAAGGCGCGGCCAAGATCAGAACCGGGAAGATGGTCGTTCGCGTCCCGGCCGCGCCCGGCTCCGGAACCGCCAGTGATTGCAGAGCCAAATCATAATGAAGAACGCCTGGCCGCCCGCCGCTTTGATCTGACGCAATGCAGGCGGCCGCGGATTGAAGGCGCACATTGCAAGAGCCGCCGCTGGCGGCGGCCTCTTCCGCGGCTCTGTCGGATGCGACTTTACTTCTTAATGTGATCTTTGCTTTGCCGGCATCTTCTGCGCGTCGCGCCGCAACCGCAGCGAGCGCAGCCGGTGCATGTTCTTGAGCACCGCCTCGTGCCTGGCTTGCTCCTGCCGCAGCGCGTCGTTGATCTCTGCTTCACGGCGCTTGTTCTTTTCGAATACGGATTCGGCTGCTTCGCGGTCTTTTGCGGTCATCACGTCCTGCCGGTTTTGGGATGTGACGGGAACGCGCGGCGGGGCCGAAAGTTCCGTTTGGTCCGAAACAGGCCGGCGCCCATGCCGAAAATGGAAATGAAAAAACAAACGGAAATATAAACGGAAATATAAACGGCCCTGCGCCGGTCTGGAACGGACGCAGGGCCGCCGGAAGATTGAGGCCCGGTGCCGCAAGCGGTCCCGAGCGCCAACATTCCATGCGTTGGTTTACGCAGTGGCGGCGTCTGCGCCTTGATCGGCGTCAATTCAATCAATGCAAAGTGGACGACCGGACCCGTCACAAGACGGCCGCCGGCCAAGGCGGCCTCTCACGGCGATTTTGATATTTTGCCCTTTTCGATCGCGGCCTCACGCTCGTTGGCAATCTTGTCCCAGGCGGACGCTTGCAGCTCCAAAGCCCGGCGGTCCGAAGGATCGCTCATGCGCGCGGCCATGTCGCGGCACTGAACGGCGAAGGCGCGGTACTGCGCAACGGTAATCATATGGTCCCCACAGTGGGGAGTATGATTAGGCCGATGGAACTTTTGCGTCTATGTCATTTGACACTCCGGCAAAGAGAATGTGGACAGAGCCGTGCACGGGCATGGACGGAGTCATGGACCGCGACTCGTGGCCCGACTTACGGCCACGCCTCGTGGAGCGCCTCAAGGACGGAGCCCCGAGGTCTCATTTCTGCTTGTCGTCGTCCGGCTGCGGCTGTTGTTGCTGCTGCGCTGCGTGCTGTTGCGTTTCGCCCCGCGGGACACTTTCGCTCTCCAGCATGTCGGCCTCGGTCTCAAGTTCTATCGCACGCAAGATCACAACGAGCCGGTCATCGCCATTTTCGATTGTGGCGGCTTGCGTATAGAGATTCCGGGCTTCAGCCCTCAGTTGGTCCGCGCGATCGTGTGTCAAATCATATCCCACCCCTATGCGGTGGGATAATTTCCACAGGCGGCATTCGTTCAAAGGGACCGGCGGAAAACTCAAAAGGAACCAGTGACTTCGGAAAGGCGCCAGGACCCGAATTTTGGAACCGGCCGGTCGGCATGGCGTGCGCTGACCGCTTGCCGCGCCATGACGGCGTTTCACATATCCTGCGCGCCTGAACCGGAGATCGAAATTAAAGAGGCCGCCAACCGAGGCGGCCTATGACTTGGATGCGCCGAACATATTGAACGGAGGAAGCCGATTGTCGCCGCGCTCGATGGCTTCGGCCTCCGACTCGCACACCAGCGCGCGCAAGATCATGACCAGCCGGTCGTCGCCGTTCGCTATGGTACCGGCAAATTCGTACAGATCGACCGCTTGTGTTCGCAACTCTTCGACGCGACTCATGCAAATAGAATATCACGAGCGCTCTCGCCAAATGTGCGCAATCCGACACCTCCCACAATTAAAATGGGACAATGGTAAATTCAAAAGGAACCGGCGAGGAATAAAGGCGAATTGCAATCCATGCGGTCGGAGGCCAGTACGCGGCGGCGACAGAGCAAGAAAGCTATTCCAGTTCTTGAACGAAATTGGAGCGCGCGCGCTTGGCAGACACATCGGCCGCGTGCAGGAAATGGCAGAATCGTCGCCGATAAGGGCGCCTGCGAGAAGAAAATTCGAGAGCGATTCAGAGAGCAAAAAGAGGTTGAGTTTGTTTTTCCCGGAAAAGAGGCCGCCAACTGAGGCGCTCTAAACGGTGACAGTGGCGGCGTGCCGTAACTCGGTGAGAGCATTCAACGCAACTGTCACCGAGCCTTGTATCGCAAGGCTCGCCATGATCGCCGCAACGATAATGTCAGGCCAGCCGGTGCCGGTGCCGAACACGCCCAATGCTGCGAGGAGAACGGCGACATTGCCGAGAACATCGTTGCGCGTGCAAATCCAAGCGGACCGCATGTTGGCGTCCCCTTGACGGTGCGCCCAAAGCAGCGCGAATGACGCTCCGTTGGCTGCGAGCGCCGTGACACCGACAGCACCCATTGCGATGGCGCTCGGAAGCGTACCTTGCATGACGTGCCAGGCCACCGTGCCGATGATCCAGAGGCCAAACGCGCCCATGGTCAGACCTTTGACCATGGCTGCCGTGGCGCGATAACGAAGGGTCATTCCGACCACAAAGAGGCTAATCGCGTAGTTTGCGGCGTCGCCTAAAAAGTCGAGCGCATCGGCCTGCAAGGATGCCGAACCGGCCGCCAAGCCAGCGCCGATTTCGACAAGGAACATAGCGCCATTGATCGCCAAAACCGCCCAAAGGACACGGCGGTAAATCGCGCTCTGGCGGCTATCTAATTTAAGCGGCGGAGGGCAGCAGCAATGATCGGCCATGTCGCGAAGATAGCGGTCCCGACCGACGTTACACAATCACACTCAGCCCAAAAAGGGACCACCCCGAAAATCAAAAGGGACCAGTGGGGATGGAAAGGGGCCAGTACCAATTCCCACATATATCCCCTATAGACATGTAGAACAAAGCCTGATACAGTACCTATATGCTCCGGTTGTCGGGGCTGTAGGAGCGGCCCATGGCCAAGGTCAAAGGTCCCAATATCCGCGAGTTCCAGAAGCGGTTCCCGACCGAAGATGTGTGCCTAGAGCACCTGATGCGGACCCGTTTCGGCGAGCGGCTGACGTGCTTCAAATGTCAGAAGCAGGCGACCTATTACCGGGTCAAAGCGCGCCGCTCATTCGAGTGCGAGCACTGCGGCTATCAGGTCTACCCCACGGCCGGGACGCCCTTTGAGAGCACGCGGACGCCGTTGCGGGACTGGTTCTACGTCATGTTCCTTTTCTGCGCTTCGCGTAACGGCGTGGCCGCGAAAGAGGTGCAGCGCCAACTTGGCGTCACCTACAAAACCGCGTGGCGCATGTGCAATCTGATTCGCAAATACATGGGCTACGTTGACGGCGATTTCCCGCTCGGCGGTCCCGGCAAGACGGTCGAGGCCGACGAGACTTTCATCGGCGGCAAGGAGCATCACGGCAAGTCAGGTCCGGGCGATAAGGCAATCGTGTTCGGCATTGTCGAGCGGGGAGGCGACGTGCTCACGCGGCATGTGCTGGGTCGGACGCAAGCCGAGGTGATCCCGCACATGCAGCAATACGTGAAAAAGGGATCGAAGGTTTATACCGATGATTGGGTCGGCTATCTCGCATTGACCGAGCGCGCGGGCTTTGAACACGAGTCGGTCAATCACTCAGCCAAAGAGCACGTGCGCGACGACGTGCATACGAACACGATTGAAGCGTTTTGGGCGAACGTGAAGCGCGGGATCAAGGGGACTTACGTTTGGGTTTCGCGGAAGCACTTACAGACTTACCTTCGCGAGTTCGAGTATCGCCATAACCTGCGCCAGACGCCTTATCTGATGTTTGAT
>DATJLN010000094.1:0-56588 GCA_035509535.1 Xanthobacteraceae bacterium
GCTCGGCCGCGTCATCCGCGAGACCGGGATCAAGGCGGAGTGAGGGCGCGCAGCAGCACGATCATCGTGTCGTCGTAGCTCCGCCGCTCCAGCTCCTCGTAGCCTGCCGGCGCCGCCAGCTCCGCATCCGCCGCTTCCTCCACCACCACCAGCGCCTGCGGCAACAGCCAGCCGCCCTCGCGCAGCGCCGCGAGCGCGGGGAGTGCGAGCCCCTTGCGGTAGGGCGGATCGAGAAAGACGAGGCCGAACGGCTCGACCGGATGCGCCGCCCCGAGCCTGGTCGCGTCGCGGCGAAACACGCGCGTCACCTGGCCTAGTCCCAGCGCATCGACGTTCTGGCGGATCAACGCGCGCGCCTCGGCGCCATCGTCGACGAACAGGCAGAAGGCGGCGCCGCGCGAGATCGCCTCGATGCCGATCGCGCCGGTGCCGGCGAACAGGTCGAGCACGCGCGCGCCCGTGACCGGATCGCCATAGGCATGCAGCAGAATATTGAACAGCGACTCGCGCAGCCGGTCGGCGGTCGGACGGACACCTTGCGATTTCGGCCCGGCAAGCACGCGCCCGCGCAGTCGTCCGCCGACGATGCGCATCAGAGCATGATCCCGAAAAATGGACGGCGATTTTCGGACAAGGTCATGCTTCGCCAATATCACTTGCCTTTGGGACGGTGCGGGCGCGCGCCGCGGGCGCGGTCCGGCGCGCGGCGGCGGCCCGAAGGCTTATGCGCCGGTTTGTGCGGGCGTTTGTAGGAGCGTTCGTTCTTGCGTTCATTCTCGCGCTCGCCTTTTCGCTCGCCGAAACGCGTGCCTTTGCTGAAATCCCGGTGTGGGGCTTGCGGCTCCGGCGCGTTGCCGTAGCGTTCGACGGCGACGCGTCGGCCTTTGCGATCGGTCAGCGCGTCCGCGCGCATCTTGCCTTGCGGCTGCGGCCGTGTCTCGTCGTCACGCGCGCCATGAAATCGGCGCCGCAATTTTCTTGCCGGCCGTGCCTCGTCATGCGCGCGCCAGGTGTGCTCGGCGTCTTTGCTTCGGCTTTTATGTTTCGGCCGTTCGTTGCCGTCGGATTTCTTCGGCCACGGCGTGACGCGCGTCTCGTCGCTCCGGCGCCGGTCCGACGGCTTTGCCGCGTCAGGTTCCGCACGGGCGGCGATTGGTGCGGAGAGATCGAGCTCCATCGCCGCGATCAGCTTGTCGCCGAGTTGCTCGCGCAGTACGCGCGTGCGTACCTCCTCGACGGCGCCTTCCTCGAGGTCGGCAAGCTGGAACGGTCCGAACGACACGCGGATGAGACGGGTCACTTCCAGGCCGAGATGCGACAGGATCGTGCGCACTTCGCGGTTCTTGCCTTCGCGGATGGCAAAGCTGAGCCAGAGATTGGAGCCCTGGACGCGTTCGCTCGTAGCCTCGATCGCGCCGTAATGAATGCCGCTGATGGTGATGCCGGCGCGCAACGCATCGAGCTGTCCTTGCGTGATGGTGCCGTGCGCGCGCACGCGATAGCGCCGCAGCCATCCGGTCGCCGGCAGCTCGAGCACGCGCGCCAGTTCGCCGTCATTGGTGAGGAGCAATAAGCCTTCGGTGTTGAAATCGAGCCGGCCGACGCTGATCAAGCGGGGCAGACTCTTGGGCAATTTGGCGAAGATGGTCGGACGCCCTTGCGGGTCGGCATGCGTGGTGATGAGTCCGCGCGGCTTGTGATAAAGGAACAGCCGTGTGCGC
The DNA here is from genome assembly GCA_035509535.1 of Xanthobacteraceae bacterium. GTDB lineage: Bacteria > Pseudomonadota > Alphaproteobacteria > Rhizobiales > Xanthobacteraceae > BOG-931. The sequence goes on from DATJLN010000094.1 coordinate 1,722, forward strand.
TCGCGCTGAGGCAGCGGCTCGCCGTCGACACTGATGCGATCGCGTCCGGTCACATTGCGCGCGGCGGAACGGATCACCTCGCCATTGACCGCGACGCGGCCGGCCGCGATCCAGTCTTCGGCTTCGCGGCGCGAGGCGAGGCCGGCGCGGGCGATCACCTTGGCGATGCGTTCGCCGGATTTGTGCTGGTCGGCTTTGCCGTCCATAGTTGCTCCTTCGGCGAGGCTGATAGCAGAGCCGGCGGCAGAGGACCAAATCATCTTTCATGCCATCGTTCATGGATATGGCGCTTGCAGAGGCCCGCGCCGCCGCGGCACGCGGTGAAGTGCCGGTCGGCTGCGTGGTCGTGCGCGGCAGCGACGTCATCGCCCGCGCCGGCAATCGCACGCTTGCCGAGCGTGATCCGACCGCCCATGCCGAGCTTGTCGCCATCCGCCAAGCGGCCGCGGCGCTGCGCTCCGAGCGGCTCGACGGCTGCGACCTCTATGTCACGCTCGAGCCCTGCGCGATGTGCGCCGGCGCGGTGTCTTTTGGCCGTATCCGCAGGCTCTATTACGGCGCGGCCGATCCCAAGGGCGGAGCGGTGGACAATGGCGTGCAATTCTTCGCCGCGCCGACCTGCCATCACCGGCCCGAGGTCTATGGCGGCCTGGGTGAAGCGGAAGCGTCGGCGCTGCTGAAAGACTTTTTCAAGGAGCGCCGCTGAGCACGGCGCGGTTCGGTCTCAGTCGGCCAGCAATGCGCCGAGCTTCTTCTTGACCTCCTCCTTCACCGCCTCGGCGGTGCGGATGATCGCGCTCGCCTGCAGGAAGCCGAGCGTGCGGAAAATGCTGACATTGGGTCTGATCACGAGATCGGGCGGCTCGTGATCGAGCTTTGCCGCGATAATGGCGCCGCCCATGACCAGCGCCGTGGCATAGACCGCATCCCAGGAATTGGGGATGTCGATGCGGTCGATTTCGGGAATGCCGTGGACGTCGACCGCGATGACGCGATCGGCAAGACCTTTCAGCCTGTCGAACGGCATCGGATTGGTGGCGCCGCCGTCGATCAGAACCCGGCCCTCGATCACGATCGGGCGGAACAGTCCGGGTATGGCGATCGAGGCGGCGAGCGCCGGGCGCAGCGGACCGGACGTGATCGGCTTCTCGCTGCGGCCATGCAGATCGGTCGCCATCACGGTCAGCGGAATTTCCAGCGCGGAAAAGTCATTCGGCACGCGGCTCGGCATGAATTGCTCGCAAAACTTTTCGGCATCCATCTGCGTCGCTTGGCTCAATCGCCCGGACAACAGGTCGGAGAATTTGCCGGCGCGGGCCGTCATCAGCCGGCGCCGCGTCTGGCTCCAGTCATGGGCAAAGGCGATGACATGATGGCGGATGTCCTTGCCGCTCATGCCGGCGGCATAGGAGGCGCCGATCAGCGAGCCGATCGATGTGCCGGCGATCGCGGTCGGCTTCACCCCCATCTCGTCGAGCGCTTCGATCACGGCGATATGCGCCAATCCCCGCGCGCCGCCGCCGCCGAGCGCCAAAGCAAAGGTCTTCATGCGCAGCGACTCACGATCTTGCCTCGCGCACGAAGGCAAAGCCTTTCGCCGCGAGCGGCCGCACCAGCTCGGCCTTGGCTGCGGCGAAAGCGCTGGTCGCGGTGCCATCGCGCACGCGGCCGGCAATGCCCTGCATGATGGCGGCGAGGCGGAAGAAATTGTAGGCGAAATAGACTGGCAGATGCGGCCGCGGATCGAGCCCGGTGCGCGCCACATAGGCATCGACATAGGTCTGCAGCGACGGAATACCGAGCGCCGCAAGATCGAAGCCGAGGAGCGAACCGGTCCCGGCCTCGGAATGCGGCATGTGCCATTGCATCAGGTGATAAGTGAAATCGGCAAGCGGATCGCCAAGCGTCGACAACTCCCAATCGAGCACCGCCAGGATTTTCGGCTCGGCCGGCGCGAGAATCATATTGTCGAGCCGGTAATCGCCGTGCACCAGGCGCGCCGGCTGCGGCGGCGGCAGATGTCCGGGCAGCCAGGCGATCAGTTCTTCCATCTCGGCGATGTGCTGCGTCTCCGACGCCCGATATTGCTTCGACCAGCGTTCCACTTGCCGCGCCACGTAATTCTCACCGCGGCCGAAATCGGCAAGCCCGATCGCGCCCGGGTCGAATGTGTGCAACCGCGCCAAGGTCGCGTTCATCGCGTCGTAGACGCGCGCGCGTTCCGCCGGATCGGCGGAAGGCATCTGCGGCTCCCAGAACACGCGGCCATCGACATAGCCCATGACAAAGAAGGCCGTGCCGATGACAGCGTCGTCGGCGCAATAGAGCACCGGCTCCGCCACCGGGAAGCCTTGGGCATGCACGGCGCTGATCACCTTGAATTCACGGTCAACCGCATGCGCCGAGGGCAGAAGCTTTCCCGGCGGCTTGCGGCGGAGCACGTAGCGGCGGGACGGCGTGTCGACGAGATAGGTCGGATTGGATTGGCCGCCCTTGAACTGGCTCACGGTCGTGGGCCCGGCGAATCCCGGGACGTGCCCGCGCAAATAGGCTTCGAGCCGTTCGGCATCGAAGCGCAGCCGCTCGGCGACTTCCCGTGTGCCGGAAAAAGCGCTCTGGCGATCGCTCACTGTCATGGCGTGGGAGTCTAGAACAAGAGATTCGTCATTGCGAGCGAAGCGAAGCAATTCAGCTTGAGACGCTGCTTTGGATGGCTTCGTCGCTTCGCTTATCGAAACGACAACTCGTGTCTAGCCGCGGAAGAACTCGAGGAGAACTGTTGCCGTTGCCGCGGGACTCTCTTCCGGCACATAGCGGGTCGAGTTCGGCATTGGCCGGCAGGCCGCTCGTGCCCCACAGCGCCGGCACCGGGCAGCCGCGCTTTATGCCGGCGCGGTCGGCCTCATCGTGGGCGAGATCGGGCACTAAGTCTTCTCTCGTTCCACGGCGCGCCAGCCGATGTCGTGACGGCAGAAGCCGTCTGGCCAGTGGATGCGCGACACGGCGTCATAGGCGCGCGCTTGCGCCTCGCGGACGGTCGTACCGATAGCGGAAACGTCAAGCACGCGCCCGCCATTGGCAAGGATCTTGCCGCCTTCCGCCTTGGTGCCGGCATGGAAGATTTCGACGCCTTCGACTTTGCCCGCAGCGTCGAGGCCTTCGATCACGCTGCCGCGTATGTAAGCGCCGGGATAGCCTTTGGCTGCCATCACCACGGTGAGCGCCGGCGCGTCGTACCAGCGCAGATCGAAGGCCCTGAGCATGCCGTCGCGCGATGCGAGCAGCGCCGGCACCAGGTCCGACTTCAGTCGCAGCACCAGCACCTGCGTTTCCGGATCGCCGAAACGCGCATTGTATTCGATCAGTTTTGGACCGTCCGCGGTGATCATCAGCCCGGCATAGAGCACGCCCTTATAGGGACAACCCATCGCTTTCATCGCCCGCAGGGTCGGTGCGATGATCTCGCGCATGATGCGCGTCGCCATGGCCTCGTCGATATTCGGTGCCGGCGAATATGCGCCCATGCCGCCCGTATTTGGTCCCTTGTCGCCATCGTAGGCACGCTTGTGGTCCTGCGCCGTGGTGAGCGGCAGCGCGGTCTCGCCGTCGCACAGCGCAAAGAAGGAGGCTTCCTCGCCATCGAGAAATTCCTCGATCACGACTTCGCCGACGGCTTCCCCCACGGCTCCCGGAATGCCGCCGCCGAACATCATGTCGAGCGCGTCTTCCGCCTCGGCAACGGTTTGCGCCACGACCACGCCTTTGCCGGCGGCAAGCCCGTCGGCCTTGATCACGATCGGCGCGCCGCGCGCATGCAAATAGGCCTTTGCCGGCGCAATTGCGCGGAACCGTTCATAGGCGGCGGTCGGAATGTTGTTCTCGCGGCACAGATCCTTGGTGAAGCCCTTGGAGCCTTCAAGCCGCGCGGCGTCTTTGCTCGGGCCGAAGGCCTTGATGCCGGCGGCTTCGAGGTCATCGACAATGCCGGCGCAGAGTGGTGCTTCCGGCCCGACCACGACGAGATCGATGGCCTGTTCGCGGCAGAAGCCGATCACGGCCGCATGGTCGGCAATATCCAGCGCTATGCATTCGGCCTCGCGCGCGATGCCGGCATTGCCTGGGGCGCAATAGAGTTTCTGCGTCAGCGGGCTCGCCGCGATCTTCCAGGCCAGCGCGTGTTCGCGGCCGCCAGAGCCAAGAATAAGGATGTTCATCGGATTCCTAACCGCTGCCGGATTGGGGTTAGCGGCCGGGCAGTGCCGGGACAAGGGGCGGCGAGGGGTTTAGGGCGCCTCTTGACCCATGTTCCACGGGGATTATCCGCCGCCGCGCTGTTTTCCGCCCCAGTCGGGGGCATATACAATGGACAAATGGCCAGAAGTCGAATCAGCGCGGAAATCGAGGTCGAAGCCGGCGGCATCGCCGCGCCGCCGCTTGCCAATATTCCGGAATGGTCGGTTTCCGAACTGTCCGCTGCCCTGAAAAGGACGGTGGAAGACGCCTACGGCTATGTCCGGGTGCGCGGCGAAGTCTCAGGCTTCCGCGGCCCGTCGCCCTCCGGCCATGTCTATTTCCGGCTCAAGGACGACAAGGCCGTGCTTGAGGCGGTAATCTGGAAGATGACCTTCGGCCGCATGCGGGTGAAGCCCGAGGAGGGCCTCGACGTCATTGTCTCCGGCCGGCTCACCACTTTCGCCGGCTCTTCCAAATACCAGATCGTTATCGACACGCTCGAGCCCGCCGGTATCGGCGCGCTGATGGCGCTCCTGGAAGAGCGCAAGAAAAAGCTCGCCGCCGAGGGCCTGTTCGACGAGGCGCGCAAACAGCTCCTGCCGTTCCTGCCGCAAGTGATCGGTGTCGTGACGTCGCCGACCGGCGCCGTCATTCGCGACATTCTGCATCGGCTTGCCGATCGCTTCCCGCGCCACGTGATGATATGGCCGGTGAAAGTGCAGGGCGAGACCTCTGCCGCCGAAGTCGCGGCGGCCATCGACGGCTTCAATGCGCTGCCCGAGGTTGCGAGCGGGCGTCTGCCGCGGCGGCCCGATCTCATCATTGTCGCGCGCGGCGGCGGATCGCTCGAAGATCTCTGGTCGTTCAACGAGGAGATCGTGGTTCGCGCGGTCGCGGCGAGCTTCATCCCGCTGATTTCCGCCGTCGGTCACGAGACCGACGTGACGCTGATTGATTTCGCCTCCGACAGGCGCGCGCCGACGCCGACAGCGGCGGCCGAAATGGCGGTGCCGGTGCGCGCCGATCTGTTGCTCAATATCGATTCATTGGCACGCCGCGTGCTCGCATCTTGGCAGCGCTGTCAGGAAACGCGCTGGAGCGAATTGCGTTCGGCGGCCCGCGCGCTGCCTGACGGCGATGAAGTGCTGGCGCTGCCGCGGCAGCGTCTCGATCATGCGGCGTCGCGGCTGGCGCGGGCGCTGCACGCCAATGCGCAAATCCATCGCGTCGATTTCTCGCGCATCGGCGGTCGCTTGAGTCCGAAATTGCTGCGCACCAATATCGAGCGCCGCCGCGAGCGTTATGCCGGACTGACGTCGCGGCTGCGCGCGGGCGTGGCGGCGAATATTCAGGTGCACCGCACCCGCATTGCGCGCGAGGCCGAGCGCGTCCAGGCGTTCGGCGAACGGGCGCGGCGCGCGATGCGCCAGCTGATCGCTGTGCGGCAGACGCGCGCCGAACGCGGTGCGCAATTGCTGGCCGCATTTTCATATCGCGGGGTGTTGGCGCGCGGCTTCGCGCTGGTTCGTGACGCCGCGGGCACGCCGCTGCATACGGCGGCCGCGGTCGGTCCAGGCACGGCGGTCGAGATCGAATTTGCGGACGGCAGTGTCGGCGCTCGGGTCGAAGGCGCAAGAGCGCCGCGCTATCGAACCACCGCCGAACCCGGCAGGAAGCCAAGGTCGCCCCGCGACAGTTCCGAGCAAGGCAGTCTGTTCTAAATCCTTCGCTGGAACATGATCTTTTCCGAAGGCCGGTTCCACCTTTCCGGATCGTGCTCTAGCGCGCCAGCCATTCCGGCACCCGCTTGAAAGCGTCGTTGCGCGCGGCCGGATTTGTGCCGCTATGGGCGCGGCCGGATGGATCGGCGCTGGCAGCGAGACCCGTATGCAGCCGGATCGGCGAATTGGGCCGGTCGAATTCATGCTGCGCGCCGGGATAGACGATGATCTGTACATGGGCGCTGCGGTTGTGCGCGCCGGCAACCATCTGCTGACACACGGCCGCTAATTTCCAATCGTCGGCGCCGCCGGCAAGGATGAGGGTGGGCACGCGCGCGCTCCAGGCGGTTTCGCGCAACCGTCGGCAGCCCGGATAGAGTGTCACGGCAGAGCGGAAATCGGGGCCGCCGTCGCGCGGCGCCGCGGTCGGCCGCACCGCCCACAAGGCGGTGGTGCCGCCAGTGGACCAGCCGAACAGCGAGATACGATCGGGCTTCACATAGCTCTGCGCCTGCAGCCAGCGCCGTGCGGCATTGGCGTCGGCGACGCGCTCGCGCGAGGCGCGCACTCTGCGGTTGCGCTCGCGGCATTGCGGGCCGACGCCGCGGGAGCCGAAAGAATCAGGAAACAGCACGACAAAGCCGCTGGCGACGAGGTGATGCGCCCATTCGACATAGTGCCGCGTCTCGGTGATCGGGCGGTGATGGGCAAGCCCGCCGCAATCGTGCAGTGCCACTACCGCGGGAAACGGCCCCGCGCCCTCGGGCCGATACAGCGAGGCATGCAGCGTGAGCTCGCCGTCGGGAATGTCGACGTGCCCGGGCGCGGCAGCGGTGGCGTGTGCGCCGGCGCAAGCCGCGGCGAAGACGGCGCCGAGGATGAGACAGGGCGCTTTCACGGCGAGCCGTGCCAGAATTCGGCACGTCCAAGTCCAAGTCCAAGTCCAAGTCCGGGTTGAGGCCTGGGTTGAAGTCTGGGTCGAGGTCCGGGCCAAGCTCGGCTCCAAAAGTCGTGCCGCCTCCCGCGGGCGCCCCTCTGCTACATAGCATATCGGCGGCGGCCGCCGCGCCGGGACGGACGGCTTTCGCGCCAGCGGCGAAATGATTATGTTGCGGTTCAGGATCGGCTGCTGCGCCATTGCGTACGGCGCCGGGTGCCTGAAAAAATCCCGATTTGGAGCGTCAAAAGCGCCGAGCCGCCGGAGGTATATTTGCTCAACCGCACCGATCGCCCGCAGCCGATGCCCGGCGAGGCCGAAATCAAATATCTCGACGGCGATTTCCGCATCGTGCGGCCGGGAGCTTTCGTGCGCTGCGCGGTCACCGGCATACCGATTCCGCTCGAGGAACTGCGCTATTGGAGCGTCGACCTTCAGGAGCCCTACGCGACGCCCGAAGCGGTGCTGCAGCGTCAAGCTTCGGTTTACAAAAAGTAACTCAGCCGCGCTTCAACGCGCCGAGCACCAGCGCGCGAAACCGGTCTTGCTCCTCGACCACGAGCCGTACCGGCAGTGCGCTGGTATGTTCCGCAAGCGCAGCGAGTTGCGGTTCACCACCGAGCCGCATCAGATCTTTTTCCGTCGTGACCAGCATCAGATTCGCCGCCCGTGCCCGCGCCAGCAGATCCTGCGCTTGCGCCGGCGTGAAGCGGTGATGATCGTCAAAGCTGGCGCGCTGGGCGACCGCGACCCCGGCTTCGGTCAAGGTCGTAAAGAACTTGTCTGGATTGCCGATGCCGGCAAAGGCCAGGACCTTGCGCTTGCCGATGGCGGCGAGGATCGCGCGGTCCGGTTCGAGCCGGGCGTGAAAAATCTTCAGGCCATTTTGCTCCGCGCGTTTCACGGTCGCGGCGGCGTGTTCGAGCGGTCCGACGACGAGCAGCGCTTGCGCATGCCGAAGCTGCGCGCCAAGCGGCGCACGCAGCGGGCCGGCCGGAATGACTCTGCCATTGCCGATACCGCGGCGGCCATCGATGACGATGATGCTCAGGTCCTTGGCGAGTGCCGGATTTTGCAGGCCGTCGTCCATGACGATGACGCTGGCGCCGGCATATTGCGCGAATTGCGCGCCGGCGACGCGGTCGCGCGCGACAACGGCCGGCGCGAGCCGGACCAAAAGCAGCGGCTCGTCGCCGACATCGGTGGCGCGATGGATCGCGGGATTGACACGAAGCGGTCCGGCAAGCCGGCCGCCATAGCCGCGCGAGAGAAAAAACGGCCGCTCCTGCGCGGCACGAAGGAGATGCGCCACGGTGAGCGCAGCCGGCGTCTTGCCGGCGCCGCCGACCGTGAGATTGCCGAGACAGATGACTGGCACGCCGGCGCGCCGGCCGCGCCGATTCATGCGCGCCGCGGCCACTGCGCCGTAAATTGCGGCAATTGGTTCGAACAGGCCGCCCGTGCCGGGCTGCCACCAGAAGGCGGGCTCACGCATTACATCAATCCAACGGACTGGAATCCAAAAAACTGGCTCTCGGACCCTAAAGGCTACGACGCCTGCTGCTCAAGGCGAAGCTGCAGGAGATAGGGATCGAGCGCCGCCAGCGTGCGTTGCAGGCCGCCGCCGAGTTGCGCGACGGTCTTCGCCGCGGCCTCGGCAACGACCTTGCGCGCCGCCGCGTCCGCGAGCCAAGCGCCAAGCCGGTCGGTGAGGGCCTCTTCGTCGGCCACCAGGTCGGCGCCGCGGGCTTTGTCGAGCGTTCCGTAAATCTCGGCGAAGTTCCAGACATGCGGGCCATGCAGCACCGCGGCGCCGAGCCGGATCGCTTCGATCGGGTTCTGCCCGCCGTGCTCGGCGAGCGAACCGCCCATGAAGACGATCGGCGCCAGGCGATAGAACAGGCCGAGTTCGCCAAGCGTGTCGGCGACATAGACGCCGACATCCGGCATCGGCTGTGCCCGCTTTGAACGCAGCGCCACCGACTGCCCGGCGACATGGGCGATGTCGGCGATGCTTTGTCCGCGGGACGGATGACGCGGCACGATGACCGTCAAGAGATCGGGAAATTTCGCACGCAGACGGCGGTGCGCGGTGATGACCGCGGATTCCTCGCCGGGATGGGTCGAGGCCGCGACGATGACCGGCCGATTGCCGACGATATCGCGCATGCGCTTGAGCGCGGTTGCATCGGCCGCGGGCGGCGGCACATCAAGCTTGAGATTTCCGGTCGAGGTCACCCGCGGCGCGCCAAGCTCGGCATAACGCTCGGCATCGGCCGCCGATTGCGCCAGGCATAGATCGAATCGTCCGAGCAGCGCTGCGATCACCCCGCGCACGCGCCGCCAGCGGCCGAACGAACGTTCCGACAAGCGGCCATTGATGACGATCATCGGAATCTTGCGGTCGGCGCAGGTGAGGATGAGATTGGGCCACAGATCGGATTCGACGAACAGCGCCAGTCCCGGCCGCCAATGCGCGAGGAAGCGCTGGACGAAACGCGGCGCATCGAGCGGGATGAATTGATGAATCGCGCCGCCCGGCAGCCGTTGTTCGGCAAGCGCCGCCGAGCTGACCGTGCCGGATGTCACCAGGACGTTGAAGTCCTGCGCGCGAAGCCGCTCGATCAGCGGCACTACGGCCAGCATTTCGCCGACGCTGGCGCTGTGCACCCAGATCAGCGGCCCTGGCGGTCGCGCCAGGCTCGGCTCGCCGCGTCGCTCGGCGATGCGCTCGGCATGCTCCTTGCCGCGCCTGAGCCGCCGCGCCAGGACTTGCGGCGCGATCGGCGAACCGGCGGCTGAAGCGAACTGATACAAGCGGAGCGCAAGCGGCAAACGCTTAGGCAAACTCACTCCTCCCTGCGCTTTCTTCTCACGCGTCAGTCAGCCACTCAGTCAGCAACAGGGTAACAGCCAAGGCGAAATAGTCTCGTCGGCAACGAATTTCCGGCAGCATATCGTGGATTTGCCAGCTTCGGCATTGTCGGCGAAGAGTCTGCGGTAATCAATAACCAATGGGCAAGAGGTTGGGTGAGCCTTACAAAAAGTTCGCGTCATGATGTCGACTGCGGCCGGGTCAGCGATCGACCATCTCATAGGCGCGCTCCGTCGCGGCATTGAGCCGATCTTCGAGCAACTGCCGCGCCGCTTCGAGCGCCGTGTCGTCCGCATCGCGCGGAACAGTGAGCGGCTCGGCGGCGACGCCGGCGCCGCGGCCGAACGGCAGATTGATCGTGGTGCGGTCCCAGTTGCCGAGCACGTAGCGGCGGCTGGTGGCGATCGCGCTCGGATAGATCGGCCGGCCGGAGGCTTGTGCGAGCTTGATGATGCCGAGGCCGGCGACGCGCGCCACTTTCGGCACATCGGCCGACATGGCGATGGAAGCGCCTTCGGCCAGTGAATCCAACATGGCCTGAAACGCGGCGACGCCGGCTTTGTGGATGAAACTGCCGCCGTGATTACCCGAGCCGCGGATCGTGCCGACGCCGAGGCGCCGCGCGGCGATGGCGTTGACCTCGCCGTCGTGATGACGCGACACCAGCATGTTGACCTTGTGATTGGATTGGCGCGCCATCGGCGCGAGCAGATGCTGGCCGTGCCAGAAGGCGAGGATGATCGGCATGTCTGCTTCGCCTCGGGCATAGATGTCCGCCGGCTCGAGCGTGAAACGCGTGGTCTTGCCGACGAAGCGCAGATATTCGGCGGCGACCACGCCGATGGTCACCTTGGCCCAGCGCTGCCGCCCGATCTGACGCCATAGCCGCATCCCGCCGTCCTGATGCTCTAAGCCTTCGGAGCCTCGGGCTCGTCGAGCAGGCGATGCAGATGCACGATGAAGTACCGCATCTGCGCATTATCGACCGTGCTCTGCGCCTTGGCCTTCCACGCCACGTAGGCCGTGGCATAGTTCGGATAGATGCCGACGATGTCGAGCTTGTCGAGTTCCTTGAACTCCGTCTTCGATACGCTGTCGAGTTCGCCGCCGAAGACGAGGTGAAGAAGCTGCTTGGTGGGTGGGGTGTCCGACATGATGTTTGATCCGCGCGCTCAATCCGCGATGCTATGAAGACGCCAGGCGTCCATCCCCGAGGAGTTTCATGAGCGCCGCGTGCCTGTCCCGGCCGGTCGCGACGAGCATCCCATGCCGTGGCACGGGACGGTTATAAATCACTGTCCCGCCCCCGACGGGTGCCAATGTACCGCCCGCTTCGTGCACCAAAAGATCGGCTGCCGCAAGGTCCCAATCGTGGCTGTTGCCGCCGGCAATCGCAGCGTCGAAAACGCCCTGCGCGACGCGTGTAAGCCGCAGCGCCAGCGAGCGTATCCGGGGCATGACGGCAACGGGCGGGGTGAGGCTTTCAAACCGTTCCATCAGCTTGCGGGGGCCGGCGATTCGCGTGCCGTCGATCCCGCTTCCCGCGCTCACCGCGATCGGCGCGCCGTTGCGCGTCGCGCCGCCGCCGGCGCGGGCGGCGAAGAACTCATCGAGCGCCGGCGCGTAGAGACAAGCAAGGATCGGCCGGCCGTCCTCGATCAGCGCCACCGACACCGCCCAATCCGGGAAGGCGCCGATATAGGCGCGCGTGCCATCGATTGGATCGACCACCCAGACGCGACGCGCCTTGAGCCGCGCCGGATCGTCGGCGCTTTCCTCCGACAGCCACGCGATGTCGGGGTTGACGGCGTTGAGCCGCTCACGCAGCAGATTGTCGGCGGCAATGTCGACCTCGCTCACCGGCGACAGCGTCGGCCCCTTGGTCCAGTTCTTGATCGGCTTGCCGAACATCGACAGCGCAAGCTGGCCGGCTTCGCGCACAGCCGCGGCGAGCCGTTCGGCATGGTGCAACAGATCGGGCTGGCGCAGGTCGACCTCAGTGGCCGGCAACTGTCAGGCCCTCCACGCGTAAGGTCGGCGCGTTGGTGCCGTAGCGGAACGTCAGATCGTTCGCCGGCGCCAGGTTCTCGAACATTTCGGCGAGATGGCCGGCAATCGTGACTTCGCTCACCGGATAGGTGCGCACGCCGTTCTCGATCCAGAAGCCCGAGGCGCCGCGGCTGTAATCGCCGGTCACGAGGTTCACCCCCTGACCGATCAGGTCGGTGATGTAGAAACCGTCTTCGATCTCGGCAATGAGTTGTTCCGGCGTTTTTGCTCCGGGCTCGAGATGCAGATTGCTCGGGCTCGGATAGGGCACCGACGAAGCGCCGCGCTGCGCGTGGCCGGTGGTCTTGAGCTTGAGCTCGCGCGCGGTCGCGCTGTCGAGGATCCAGGTCTTCAGCACGCCGTCCTCGACGATTTTGATCTTGCGTGTGGCAACGCCCTCGGCGTCGAACACGCGCGAGCGCTGGCCGCGCGGCCGCCGCGGATCGTCGATGATGTCAATGCCCTTGGCAAAAATCTGCGCGCCGAGCTTTTCGCGCAGGAAGCTCGTCTTGCGCGCGATCGCGCCGCCATTGGCGGCATTGGCAAGATGGCCGATCAGCGAACCGGAAATACGCGGATCGAACAGCACCGGCACTTTGCGCGTTGCGACTTTGCGTGGATTGAGCCGCGCCACCGCGCGCTCGCCGGCGTGCCGGCCGATATCCTCCGCTTTGTCGAGATCGGACGCATGCAGCGTCGAGGAGTAGTCGTAATCCTGCTCCATGCCAGTGCCTTGACCGGCGATGGCCGACATCGAGATCGAGTGGCGCGAACCGATGGTGAGCCCATGGAATCCGGACGAGGTGACGAGCACCATGCCGCCGATGCCGGCTGATGCCGACGCGCCGCCCGACTTCGACACGCCGGATACGGCAAGGCCCGCTTCTTCGGCGAGCCGCGCGCGCTTTTCCAGCACCGCCACCGTCGGCATGTCGGGATCGAGGAGATCGAGGTCGGGAAATTCGTGCGCCAGCAAAGCCGGGTCAGCAAGACCCGCGAATTCGTCGTCCGGCGCGGCACGCGCCATGGCGACGGCGCGCTCGGCCAGCGCATCAAGGCCGTTGCTCTTGATGTCGTTGGTCGACACCGCGGCCTGCTTATGGCCGACCAGCACGCGCAGGCCGACATCGTCGCCCTCGGAGCGCTGCGATTCTTCGACAGCGCCGTCGCGCACATCGACCGACAGCGAGACCGAACGCACGGCGATGGCGTCGGCATGGTCGGCGCCGGCGCGACGCGCGGCGCCAACGAGCCGTTCGGCAAGATCGGCGAGGGCAGTCTGATCGAGCAGTGAGGACATCTTGTTCTGGTTCTTTTGGCGATTTCTGTTGGTGATTTGTTTAGGAAAGCGAGCGAGCCGGCGCAAGGGCGAGCTGAAGTCCGCGCATTTTCGCGAATATTGCTGCCGATGGGTACCGGCAAGATGTGCGCTTGCCTTGCGCTATGCAACCCGCATTGCCGAAAAATCGCAGCATTCCGGCAACCAGCCGTCAATCATGCAACCGGTTCCGGGCCTCGCTACTCGCCCTTAACCAGGGATTTTAAGCTCATTGCGACCGCACTCTGGCATGGTTGCGGCAACCGGGCGGCACAGTCCGGGGGGAGCTGAGATTGAGGCGTCAAATGGAAGCCGGCAGGGCTGCTGCCGGGTCGAGCCGCGGCGCGCGGCTCGACCCCTTCTCTTTGCCCGTGCGTTTCGAGGCTGCGGACGTGGCTGCCGACGGACAGCGGCGCGTCGTCGAATTGCATCGCGAACGCGTGGTGCTGCGCCGTTCGGTGCGCGGCATGCGCATGGCGCTCAACATGCCCGTCGCGGCGTTCCGTGGCGTCGCCATCCGGCTCAAGGGCGAGCCCGATGCGCTGCCCAGCGAAATCGCCGTCGTTCTCGAACATGACGATCCGTCGTTGTCGCTGCCGCTGTTCGCGTCGGGCGAATGCGACGACATCGTCGCCGAATGGCAGGCCTGGGGCAGGGTGCTCGGCCTGCCGCTCCTGGTCGCCGAGCGCGACGGCAGTCTGCGTGAGCCGTTCGCCCGCATTGGCGCGGTGCGCGTCGAAACGCCGGCCTGGCGCCGCCGCCGCCGCACCATGATCGGCCGCCGCCGTTCGGCGCGCATGCTGCGCCGCCGTCCCGGCAAGCTTGCCGCCACGCCGACCGTGCATCGCGGCGAGCGCGAGATCATCGCGCGCAACTGATTTCACTTGCGGGGCTAAAACATATCCCAGGCGGCGACGCGCCAAGAGTCGTCGGCGGCCTGATAGAACACCACACGCAGATTGTTCTTCGGCTTGCCGCCGCCGGCGAAAATCCAGGTGCGGCACTGCCACTGTTTGCCGGCATGGTCGGTGCAGGTGGTCAGATCGGTTTTGTCCGGAGTTCCGCCGAGCGTGTCCGCGACGGCTTTCTCGGTCATGTCCTTGGCGAGCTTCCCGCTCAGCGCGGTATAGTCCTTGCCGGTGTCGGCAAGGATGCTCGGCTCTTGGGCACAAGAAACGAGGGCGCCGGACATGAGGCACAGCGCCGCCGCCAAAGCGCAATTGGTGGCGAGGTTTGCGGCCGAGTTCATGACCGGCTTTGGACGTAACGGCGGCATTCGATCGGCTCCGCGACGAGCGCGCACCCCCGGGCGCACAATATACGAAGGACGGTGATTCGTGGCGCAAAGGGACCTTGCGGAGACGCCCAGCCTGCTTATGTGCCTTCGGCACGGCCGCATTGCGCTCGCCCGCGCGTTTCATGACCAGTTCTTTCGGTGGGGCAAATCTTTCCGGCGAGGATTTCGAATGGACGATGCGCAATTTGCCGAGATCGCCTGCTGGGTCAGCGAGGCGGGGCTGCGCGGCGTGGATGAAACCACATTGATGACGGATTTCTGCACGCGTCTGGTCACGATGGGCCTGCCGCTGACACGTTCGCAGGTCTTCATCGACACGCTGCATCCGACCTATGGCGGCCGCGCCTATGCCTGGCACGCCGCCAAGGCGGCAACCACGGCCAGCGAATACGCGCAGTCCGACGACGCTGAGATGCTGGAGCGCTGGCAGCGGAGCCCATTTTACCGCATGCTGGAAACCGGAGAATCGATGCTGAGGCGGCAACTGAACTCTCAGACCGTCGCCGAATTCCCGGTCTTCGCCGAACTCTTCACCGCGGGCATGACGGAATTCGTCGCGGTCATCGATCGGTTCGGCGCCGCTGCGGTTATTGGCGACATGGATTGCGTCTATTCGTCGTGGTCGACCGACGCGCCGGCGGGCTTTAGCGACTGGCAGGTCAAGGCGCTGCGTCGGCTGACGCCGTCTTTGGCCCTGGCGATCAAGTCGGACACGCAGGGCCGTATCGCCAAGACCTTGGTCGAGACCTATTTGGGCCGCGATCCCGGCGCGCGCGTGCTTAAAGGCAGTATCACGCGCGGCATTTCGGCTTCGATCGACGCCGCGCTGTGGTTCAGCGATCTGCACGACTACACGCGCATCTGCGACCACGCGCGGACGGATGAGATCATTCCCTTCCTCAACGACTATGCCGAGACGGTGATTTCGGCGGTCCATGAAAACGGCGGTGATGTTCTCAAACTGATCGGCGACGGCGTGCTTGCGATCTTCACCGGCGACCGCGATGGCGCCTGCCGCGCCGCGCTCGATGCGGCACACACGGCGCTCGACCGTGTCGCGACGCTGAAAGATCAGCGTCAGATTGCCGGCGTGCCGGCGACCGATCTTTATCTCGCGCTGCATTTCGGCCAGGTCGTCTACGGCAATTTCGGCAGCCGCGAGCGGCTGGATTTCACCGTGATCGGCCCGGCGGTGAACGAGGTGAGCCGGATCGCGGCGATGTGCAAGCTGATCGATCAGCCGGTGCTGCTGTCGTCGGCGTTCTACGGATCGCTCGGGCCGGAGCAGAACCGCTTGGTCTCGGTCGGCCGTTACGCCTTGCGCGGGGTGCAGCAGCCGCAGGAATTGTTCACGCTCGATCCGGTGCGCGCCGTGGCAGCCGCGTAGCGGCATCCGGGTGTCTCCTTTTGCAACATTTCGCCGGTCAAGTGCGGCGAACTGCCGATACCGGGCGATGCGAAATTGAGCTTGCCCGGATTTGCTTTGGCATAGGCGATGAGCTCATGCAGCGTCGTGGCCGGCAGCCGCGAATTGCCCACCAGCAACAGCAGCTGCTCGGCAAAGACGGAGACCGGTGTGAACGCGCGCGGGCGTTATCCGCGTCCGCCGCCCGCTTCGGCAAGCTCCGCGCAGACCGCCCGTCAGGCCGATCGGGCTGGTGGTCGCACGGAAGAGCGGACGGTTCGGCTCACTTCACTCAAGTCAACGACCAGCTTTTGAGTTTTTCCCGCGCCGTTCCGAAGTTGCCGAGATGGAAAACCGACACTCCCGTCGGAGAGAAGGTGAACGCGTCGAACTTCTCCCTAAGCAGTTTTTTGAGGAAGCGTTGCGAGGCAATGCCGATCGTCACGTGGGGGTTGAACTTTTCCCCGCTGTCGGCCGGTACAAAGTGCGCGACATAGTCGATCGTCGGTTTGTTGATCTCGGGATCTTCCTTGGTTCTGACGAACGCGGCGGCCGTTCCCGTCTTGGCGGTGAACGGCGCGACAGCGTCGATCAGCTTCTGCTGATATCTCCTGAGATCTTCGGTCGGCTTGATGACGATGCCCGCGAGGCCGATATTTTTCCACGGTATGAAGTAGTATCTGTAGGCGGTCAGCTTCCAAGTCGCCGGGTGCTCCTCGGTGAGAATTTTCGCGACCGCGCCGTAGACTTTGTCCAGGTCCGACGTTCTGACGTATCGCTGCAGCGTTGAAATGTGCGGCTGATGGGTTTCATCCAGGGCGAACCCTTTGGGAAAGCTCCGGCGCAGCCGTTTGTTTGCGGCGACAGCTTTCTGAACCATCGTCTGGTCGGGATCGAGAAGAATGTCGATGGCCGTGAGCGGCTCCGACGGCGAGGTGTTCGGCGTGTGGGATAGCGCACGACGCGGCAGTGCGGCAGCGAGCATCATCGACGCGGCGAAGGTCGATGCGGAACCGAGCAGACGACGGCGGCTGAGATCGTTGGAGCCTTCCGGAGACGATGCGCCGGATTTCTTGCCGGATCGATTTGCGACCATTGTCGTCCTCCCGTGGAAAACACTCCGCCGCAGGACAAAAGGCTATCGTGCCATGACGGCGAATGCCAATTGGACCGAGGTCCAATCCGGGCGACGCGTCTGCCTATACGGCCGATCCGTGCGCGGGCTGTTTCGCTGCCGCTGCGGCGCTCGACTGTCTCGAAGGCGGCCGGCTCGACGACGGGCGCAATAGCCGGCGATTTCGCCAAGCGCGGTCCCGCAAACGCAATGGCCGGGCATCAGTCCGGCCATGACGCTTTGTTTGTTGCGGCGCCGATGTTCAATCCAGCGGCTCGACCTTGACCAGCGCGTGGTCGTGGTTGCTGCCGACCCAGAAGGTCACCGGATTGGTCGAATTGTCGAACGCCACCGTGCGCATATTGGTATCGCTCGGCATCAGATATTCGACGGTCTCGTTGGTCTTCGGGTTGATCCGCACCACGCGGTCGGTGCTCATGGTCGAAGCCCAGAGCTCGCCGTTCTTGTCGAACGCCGCGCGGTACGGATAGGTGTACGGCGGCAGGCCATATTCGGTGAACTGCTCGGTCTTGGGATCGAACACCGCGACCTTGTTGCCGCGATATTCGGCGATGGTGAGGCGATCCTGATCGTCGATCTCGAGCCGCCGCAGCCGCGCATGCAGCGTCGGCGGCGTATACCATGTCACCTGTCCGGTCTTGGCGTCGATCTTGCCGAGATGGCCATCGTCGAATTCGGCCATCCATAGATTGTTGTGGGAGTCCGCGATCACCTGATAGATGCCGTAACGGCGGCCCGGCGGCAGCGTGTCGGTCGGGTGGAATTTCTCCCAATTGCCGCTCGCCAGATCGAGCCGGAAGATGTCCTGCGTGCCGACGCTCTTGGTCCACACCTTGCCGTCGATGTCGTGGCGCAGCCCGGTGAAGTTGAGCTGCACGCGATTGTCGTTGTACTGCGCCGCCAGCGGATAATAGGCGACCTGGCCGGTCTTCGGATCGAGACTGCCGAGCGCGCCCTGGTACATCGTGTCGAACCAGAACTTGCCGGACGTGTCGTATTCCAGCGACAACAGGCCGACCGGCGCGTCGGGTTTGAATGTCTTGATCGGGTATTCGGTGAGCTTGAGCGTCTTCGGATCGAATTTCGAGATCAGCATCTCGCCGAAATCGGTGTACCAGACGTTGCCGTCCTTATCGACCTGCACGTCGTGCGGCTCGATCGTCTTGCGGCCCATGTCGTATTCGGTCGTGATCACGCGGGTCGAGCGGCCGGTCGGACGCGGCAGCGTCTTGAGCTCGTAAGCCCATTTGTCGGTCGCGCTCAGATTGATGGTGGCCAGATATTCCGCCGCCTTGCGATATTGCTCGGGGTTGCCGGCGCGCGAGCGATCGAGCATCGGCTGCGGCTTGATCGGCTGGCTGACCGCGCCATAACCCATCATGCGCGAGATCACCTGCATCCATTCGTCGACATTGTGGGTCGACAGCACGACCCGCTCGAGCGTGTGGCAGCCGGTGCAGTTGAGCAGGAACGCTTTCTGCTCCTCGGTGCCGGGCATGCTCATCATCCACTCGGCATTGGTGAGCTGATCGGCGAGGTTTTTGGTCTTGTCGAGCTTGAGGTCGGCGGTGGTCGTTTTCTCGGCGACAACATCGGCAGACGCCGGCGAGGCAAGGTCATAGCCGACGGCGCGGATCGCAAGCGTATAGTGCCCGGGCTCGAGCCGGCTCTCGGGGAAGGCAAAGTGGCCCTTGGCGTCGCTGATGACGCTGACCGAGACGATGGAGCCGTCCTTGTGCGCGGTGACGACGACGCCTTCCATCGGCGTACCTTTGGCGCCTTCGCCCTGCGACGAAACTTGTCCGGAAATGGCGTCCGAGCCTTGCGCCCACGCCGAAGCGCCCTGTGCCAGCACGGCCGCAAGCGCGGTCATGCTTAGCATGACGACTGATTTCATTGCCCGCTCCCTAAGGTCCTCTGCATTTTTGATCGTCGAGGGCAGAGTCGCGACATTTTGCCTCTGCCACCCGCGCTTGCACAAGGCCCATCCAAGCGGGGTGGGAATGCGTCGGGCGATGGGCAGTGAGCCGATGGTCGGGTGGTCAGGTGGTCAGAGCAGGTGCCGCAGTGCGGCGTCGAGCAACAGTGCCGCAAACAGGATCAGTCCGGCATCGCGGTCGGACTTGAACAACATCAAGCAATTGTCGGGATCGGCAATATCCAGACGCTTGATCTGCCAGCCAAGATGCGCGGCAAAAGCCAACAGGCCTAAAGCAAAGACGATTCCGGCATGTGCGGCAAAGCCCGCGGCGCCGATCAGGATCACGGCGAGGCCGTAGAACAGCGCCAGCATCGGCTTGGTCCGCGCGCCGAACAACAGCGCGGTGGATTTGATGCCGATCAGTGCGTCGTCGTCGCGGTCCTGATGCGCATAGATTGTATCATAGCCGATCACCCAAGAAATTGATCCGGCATAGAGCAAGAGCGCAGGCCAATCGAGCCGGCCGAAGGCGGCCGCCCAGCCCATCAGCGCCCCCCAGGAAAAGGCAAGCCCGAGCACGATCTGCGGCCAATAGGTGATCCGTTTCATGAACGGATAGATCACAACGATCGCGAGGGAGGCGATGCCGAGCCCGATGGCAAAGGCGTTGAAGCTGATCAGCACCGCAAAGCCGATGAGTGCCTGCAGCACGAGAAACAGGATAGCTTGCGCGACACTGATCTGGCCCGAGGGGATGGGTCGTGAGCGCGTGCGCTCGACGCTGGCGTCGAGATCGCGATCGACGATGTCGTTCCAGGTGCAGCCGGCGCCGCGCATCGCAAAGGCGCCGATGAAGAACAGGGCGATGTGCCAGGGGCTCGGTCCTAATTTATGCGCCGCGACCGCCGCCAGCGCCGCCGACCACCAGCACGGCAGCAGCAACAGCCAGGAACCGATCGGGCGGTCGAGCCGCGCCAGGCGCAAATACGGCCGCAGCCAGACCGGCGCCAACGTGTCGACCCAATTGCCGGTGGCATCCGCGACCGGGCCGGTTGCGGCACGCACGGTCGGCGCCGCGCTCATCGCGACAGGGGATTGCCGGTCAAGGTGTCGAACGTGCCGCGGCCGGTCTTGGTGTTGGTGGCCGAATCGACCGAGGGCATTTTGATGGCGTCGCTCAGCGTCGGCGGCTTCGGTGCCGGTCCCCCCGCGGAACTGCAGGCAACCTCGCGGAATTTGAGCGACTTCTCGTGATTCATCTTTGACATCTTGATGGCGTCGTCAGGCACGCCGCACCACATCTTGTTATCTTCCAGGAACTTGATGACCTTCCCTTCACTCGCGACGAAACTTGTCATCAGGGTGCAGATCTCGCCGCGGTCGACCTTGGCTTTAATGGCCGCCTGCACCGCGTCGGCCTTTTTCTTCGCCTCCGCACTCAGTGTGGTGAAAGCCGCGCATTGTGGCGGGCCGGCTTGCGCCACGGCAGGCGCCGTCCCAGCCGAAATGGCCCCGCCGAGGACAAGGAGCCCGCAAGCGACGGCGAGACTGCGGTTCATGGCAAGTCCTCCCCCACGAATGGCATGAATGGCACCAAGACATCGTCCTCAGACTAGGCCGCCAAGGGGCGTCCTGACGGGTGGTCCGGGAAAACTCGTCCCGGCTGGGCCTGTTCTGGAAGGCCCGGACCCCGCTCCGCAACATTGCCCGATATCGGGGCAGCATTAAAGACTCGCTGAATTCGGCGAGATGGCGGCAGAAAGGCAAAGCCCGAAAGGGTGCGGCGTTGAGGCACCTTTTGGCGGTCCTGCCGCCGGACACAGGCGCCGACGTTACCTCCCGATTCGACTTGCGTGCCCCAAGGCGTTAACGCCAGGCCGGATCCAGTGCAAGAATCGACCGCAAATGGCGTCCTACGACTTCAAAAGCCCGCGACTCTACGTTGAGGCCGCGCTTGCTGCAGGGGCGTGCATCGCCCTTGATCGCGCTCAGGGGCATTACCTGACCCATGTGTTGCGACTCAAGGCCGGGCAGGGGGTCCTTTTGTTCAACGGCCGGGATGGGGAGTGGCAAGCCAGCGTCGCCGAAGGCGGCAAGCGTATGGTTACGCTCGCCGTGGGCGCTCAGACCCGGCCGCAGACCAAGCCCGCGGACCTGCATTACCTGTTTGCCCCCCTCAAGTCGGCGCGGCTTGATTACATG
This sequence comes from Xanthobacteraceae bacterium, assembly GCA_035509535.1. GTDB lineage: Bacteria > Pseudomonadota > Alphaproteobacteria > Rhizobiales > Xanthobacteraceae > BOG-931. The sequence goes on from DATJLN010000094.1 coordinate 22,815, forward strand.
GTGCAGAAGGCGGTCGAAATGGGCGCCTCGCGCCTGCAGCCGGTCCTCACCCGGCGTGGCCAAGTGGCCCGGACCAATCTCGACCGCATGCGTGCCAATGCGATCGAGGCGGCGGAGCAGTGCGGGATTCTGTCGGTGCCGGAGATCGCCGAGCCTTTGCCGCTGTTGCGCCTCATCGAGCAAAGGGCGCCCGCGCGGTGGCTGGTGTTCTGCGACGAAGATGCGGAAGTCGCGAACCCGCTTGCGGCTTTGCAGACGGTGCCGCTGCGCGCTCCGCTTGATGTCCTGATCGGGCCTGAGGGCGGCTTTGCCGAGGATGAGCGCGCGGCGCTCATCAAGCTGCCACATGTGGCGCGGCTTTCGCTCGGCCCGCGCATTCTGCGCGCCGATACGGCGGCGGTGGCCGCGCTTGCAGTGGTTCAGGCGGTGCTAGGCGACTGGCGCTGATCTACTTTTTCGGTTGAGCGTAATGTTGCCGGAGCATCGGCTTGCCCTTCGGATCAAGTCCGAAGGCAGGCTTTTCAGGACTACGCTCCAAGCTCAGTGGATCATCCACGGCTTGTCGATGCAGACGAAGCTGACATAGTCGCCGTATTTGCGGTGCACGCTGGTGACATGCGACAGGCGGCCCCAGCGGGCGCAATAGTCGGACGCGATTTGCTGATAGGACGCTTCGACGTCCGGCGAATATGGAAAGATCCCGCCGGTGTCATTTCCGGTGATGCCGATGCCGGGCCCGGCGAACCTAGCCCCGTTGGAATAGGCCATGCCGCCAGTCGCCGAGCTCGCGGCCAATACAACGCCGAGCGCGATCAAGACCTTCCGAGACATTGACAGGGGCCTCCCGCCCTATGCAGCGGCGCGGAGTTTAGAACATCGCCGGGGGCGGCGGAACCCGCTCCGATGCAGGGCTCGGCCGAAGCCTGCATTATTGCCCGTCCCGTAGCCAAAACATCACAGCATGGAATAGGCGCTGGCGACCATGCCGACCGGCCGTTTATCCGCGGCGTTCAGGAGCATGACCCGGCCGAAGCTGGTATTGCGGCCGATCCGCACGACGCGGGCATCGGCGACGACGTCGAAATTCACCGGCCGCAAAAAGTGGGTGGTTTGATCGATGGTGCTCATCGGCCGATAGCCGTTCCAGGCCGCCGAGCAGGCGATGACCATTGCCGTATCTGCAACCGCCATCAGGGCCTGGCTGCAAACCACGGCGCCCTCGCAGCAGGCCCTTTTGGAAAACGGCAGCCGCACGATCGCGCCGGGTTGCCAGTCGGCCTGGGCTCCGGCGGGGCGCACCGATTCCACGCTCTCCACGAGCAGCGCCAGGTCCTGCACCCACGGTGCGAATACTTCCATCATCAGACGCCCGGCGGCCTGAAGCCCGAATGGCGGCTGCGCCGTTTGCAGTCGATGCACCTCACCCATCGTCAATATCCCCCCGCAATGCCGGCCTTGGCCGGCATGTCTTGTCGTTCGATGCGCGCGCGGACGCCGGATCGCTCAAACCTTCCGCTTACGATGAACAGGATGAAGGTCGCCGCGGCAACGCGGCAGTGTCCAGCGACACAACGCTGACACAACGAATCAAATGCAACGAACAACCGATTGATATCACAACGTGCACATGCGCGGTGTTTTGTTGCTCAGCGATCTGAAAGGGCAACCGGGCCGCCCGGATGATGGCCTCGCCCGGCGAAGCGTCATGGCCGCAGGACGATCATGCGACCGCCAGACCGGGCTCCCAAGCCACACCTCGGCAATATGAGTCGGCTGCACTTGACCGGCGGCATTGGGCACGGCACGGTTGAATAGGGTGCGGTCGAAAAGGGGCCAGAAATCCATGCCGAGAGCCGTTTCGCGGGCCATTTCGAGGGGCGTGGCCGGGACGCTGTCCGCGCGGGCGGCAGGTGTTGCATTGGGTCTCGCGCTGGGGATCGTGCTGAGCTTCATGGCGGTGTCGCCGGTGCGTGCGGCGAACTGGTGGGAAAAGACGTTCTGGATGTCGGGCCCGCGCTATGACCGGGTCATGCCGGCTTGCGATTACCCGCCGGCGCTCGATCGCATCATCGCCAATTTCCGCACCAAGGAATTCGGTTTCTGGAACTCGGATCTGCGTATCGTCGGCGTCGAGAACATCAAGGAAACCGCGGTCATGCCGTGGGCGGCACAATCGATCCCGCGCCGCTTCTGCAGCGGCACCGCGGTGATCAGCGATGGCCAAAAGCACCCGATGTATTATTCGATCGCTGAAGACACTGGCATGATCGGCATGGATTGGGGCGTCAATTTCTGCGTCGAGGGCATCGACCGCAATTGGGCCTATAACCCGGCCTGCCGCGCCGCCCGGCCGTAATCCACGGCTGCCGGCATATCGGCAAGTTTACTGCTTCAACGCCTCAAGTACGCAGTCGCGCAGTTGCCGGTGATCGCGCGCGCCGCGCTGGGCATATTCGATCACGGTCTTGGCGACGCGCGTCTTGTCCAAGGCCCTGGTGTCTGAAGCTGTGTTGTCTGAGGCATTCGCGCCGCCTTTGTCCGCCAGATCGCCGTCATTCAGGCCAAGCGCGCGGCAGACCTCGGCGTAGGTGCGAGTCATCGCCGAAATCGCTTCCGGCTCGAAGGCTTGATTCCTGAACAGGCGGTAGACCGGCATGCAGACCTTTCCGAGCTTGTCTGTTTTGGCTCGTCTGTTTTGCGCTTGCCTTCTTCTTCGCTACGCTAACTTGTATATTTAAAAACTACAACCAAAAGCGTCGAGATGCTTTGTCGAGATGCTGTCAAGATACTTTGCAATTGAAGCAATTAGAACACCACTCGCAAAACTATAGGCGACCTCGCGCAATTTTTTAAGCCGCGTCTCGCTCAAATTCCGGCTATCGTTCACGAAGCCCTGATGCGACAAGGTGAATTTCTATCGCATTGCGGCCTGTGTTCGAGCTTTGTTCAAGGCCGGTCATCGCTTGGATCGGCCGAATCCGGCGGCAAGCTCGGTGCAAAAGTTCCATTGAGCTGCGCGGAGGGAAACATGCCGATTCTGTTCCGGGCTCGTTTTGCTGACTCACGGCGGGCGGTGCTGACGGCGTGCGCCCTTGCGATTTTCCTCGCGCCGCTCTCGGCGCGTGCGCAGAGCCCGGATCAGAACGGCCAGGACGTGCCGGGCCAGTTTGATTTCTACGTGCTGTCGCTGTCGTGGTCGCCGTCGTTCTGCGCGGCCGCAGCCGAGAGCAATCGCTATGGCGGACCGCAATGCGGCGCGCGGCCGTTCTCTTTCGTCGTCCACGGACTCTGGCCGCAATATGAGCGCGGCTTTCCGGAATATTGCCAGAATCCGTCGCCGCGGCTTTATCACGGCATTGTTTCTTCGATGCTCGATCTGATGCCGGCACCGCGGCTCATCTACAATGAGTGGGACAAGCACGGCACTTGCTCGGGACTCTCGGCGCAGTCCTATTTCGACACCATCCGCAAGGCGCGTGCCGCGGTGAACATCCCGCCCGAATACAACAATTTGCAAGCGCCGCTCGCCGTAACGCCGGCTGAAGTCGAGGACGCTTTCATCAAGGCCAATCCCGGATTGACGCCGAACGGGATCGCCGTGGAATGTTCGCGGAGCCGCATGAGCGAAGTGCGGTTGTGTTTGGCGAAGGATCTGAAATTCCGCGATTGCCCGGGAGTCGCCAAACGCAGCTGCCACCGCGATCAGCTGATCATGCCGCCGGTGCGCGGCGGCTGAAGCTGGATTCGCGCATGTCCTTGTCGAAAACCCGTGCGCAGGCTCGGATCAAATCCGAGGGCGTGCTTTTCCCGGACATGCGATGCGCTAGATGAACTATCAACACGCCTTTCATGCCGGCAATTTCGCCGACGTGCATAAGCATGTCGTGCTGGTGCGCATTCTCGAATATCTGCGACAGAAACCCGCGGCCTTTCGCGTGATCGATACGCATGCGGGCTGTGGCCGCTACGATTTGTTTGGACCTGAAGCCGAACGCGCGCAGGAATGGCGCGACGGCATCGGCCGCATCTTCGCTGGGTTACCTGCGAGCACCTGTAAACAACAAGAGGTAGTACGAACAGGCGGCGCGCAAATGTTGCTTGCGCCTTACCTCGATATCGTCGCCGCGTTCAATCGCAACGCGAAATTTCGTGGTGGCGAGTTGCATGACGGGAACTTGGGCGAGGGGGGCTTCGGCGGCGGGAATTTGCGCTTCTATCCGGGTTCGCCACTCATCGCACTGGCGCTGATGCGGCCGCAGGATCGTCTCATCGCCTGTGAGCTTGAATTGCGCGCTGCAGCATCGCTCAAGGCTGCTTTGCACACAGAGCCGCGCGCCAAGATGCTCGCCATTGATGGCTGGACGGCGCTCAACGCCAATGTGCCGCCCAAGGAGCGGCGCGGCCTCGTTCTGGTCGACCCGCCTTATGAGGATGCGGGCGATTTCTCCAGGCTTTCATCAGCATTTGTCGAAGCGCACCGTAAGTGGCCAACAGGGATTTATCTCTTGTGGTATCCAATTAAGGAGCGCGATGCCGCGGATGCATTGGCACGACGCTTGCGCAAGCTCACGGTGCCGAAGATTTTGCGCTGCGAAATGTTGCGCGACGCACCGCGCGCCGATGCAGGCTTGATCGGCTCTGGGCTCATCGTCGTCAACCCGCCTTATACTTTGCAAGACGAGTTGCGGGTCATACTCCCCGTGCTCGGGAACTTGTTACGTGAAAACGCCACATATCGTCTCGACTGGTTGGCGCAGGAAGCCGCGCACTCAACGCGCGAAGGATAGAGGCGGATATTTTTGGATCCGTTTGTTCTTCGGTCGAACGTCGTAGTTGTTTTAGATCGTTTCCACTTTGCCGGGCCTCCAAATTAGTTTAATTGTTCCAATGCTAAGCTGAGACGTTCCGCCTCCTGTGGGGGCCGGCGGAGTGACTGGGGTCGTCTGGGACCCACAAACTCTTCACCCGTGTGGAATGTTTGGCTGGCCGCCGCACCGTGGGGGTGGCGGCGAATGAACCACTGGGGAGTGAGTCAATGGCAATGACCGGTACGGTCAAATTCTTCAACGGTGAACGCGGCTATGGCTTCATCAAGCCTGACGACGGTGGCCGCGATGTATTTGTTCACATCACCGCTGTTGAACGTGCGGGGCTGAAATCGCTTGTTGAGGGGCAGCGCATCAGCTTCGACGTAGAACCCGATAAAAAAGGCAAGGGTCCTAAGGCCGTAAATCTCGTCGTCACCGGCTAGGGCCGGTACGACTTGCAAGTCGCGGCGCTGCCACCGGCGCCGCAACTGGGAAGAAGCGGGCGGAATGCCGTGAGCCGCGCAGCGTTCTTATTTATTCGGAGCATTGCTTCATCTGTGTCCGGCGCCGCCCTCTTCGCTAAATCCTCGCTGCAAAACCGCGGATTCGAAATTCTTGAAACCGCGTCAATCAAAAACGAGTGGCACTGAGATGATGATACTCCGTTCGTCGCCGCCTTCGCCGTTCGGCCGCAAGGTGCGGATCGCCATTTCGCTGCTCGGCTTCGACAAAGACGTGAAAGTCGAGCCGGCGGATCCGACCGATGCCGGCGACAGCGTGCGGCAGCAGAATCCACTCGGCAAGATTCCGGTGCTGATCGCCGAAGACGGCGCCGCCTATTACGATTCACGCGTCATCCTCGATTATCTCGATGACCGCGCCGGCGGCGGCAGGATCGTGCCGCGCGACAGCAAAGGGCGGCTTGCGGCACTGCGCCTGCAGGCGCTGTGCGACGGCATTCTCGATGCCTCGATCCTCCTCGTCTATGAAGCGCGCTGGCGTCCGGCCGAGCATCACGTCCAGAAATGGGTCGACCATCAGACCGGAAAAGTAGCGCGCGGTCTCGCGGCGCTCGAAGCCGTGCCGCCTGCGCTCGGCGCCGACGTCCTGCCGAATGTCGGGCAGATCGCGCTCGCCTGCGCGCTCGGCTACGGCGATCTGCGCTTTGCCGGCAAATGGCGGGCGGATCATCCGCACCTCGTGGCCTGGCTCGACCAATTCGCCGCGCGCGTGCCGGCCTATGCAGCGACTAAAGTCGCGGCATGATGATTCATATCGCGAGACGCTAAGCTTTGATTGCCGCCGGCGCGCGGCCTCGGCTCGTGTTGCGCCGCTCCATCATGTTATTGTTCCATCATGTCCCTGTTCACGCTTGAAGAGCTTGAGGATGCGGCAAGGACCGTGCGTGCCTTCGTGCCGCCGACACCGGCGCATGCCTGGCCGTTGCTTGCGGCTGCAACCGGCGCCGCCGTCGTCGTCAAGCACGAAAACCATACGCCGACCGGCTCGTTCAAGGCGCGCGGCGGCCTGGTCTATATCGACGAATTCTTGCGCTCCGGCGCAAAGCCCGCGGGCTTTGTCACGGCGACGCGCGGCAATCACGGCCAGTCCATCGCAATGGCCGCGAGCAAGAACGGCATTCCGGTCGTCATTGTCGTGCCGCAGGGCAATTCGCCGGAGAAGAACGCGGCGATGGCGGCATTCGGCGGCGAGATCGTCACCGGGGGCAGGGACTTCGACGAGAGCCGCGGCATTGCGGCCGCGATCCAGCGCGAACGCGGCTATCATTTCGTGCCGTCCTTTCATCATGCCCTGGTGAAAGGCGTCGCGACCTATGCGCATGAGCTATTCGTAGCGCGTGCCGATCTCGATGCCGTCTATGTGCCGATCGGCATGGGCTCGGGAATATCCGGCCTGATCACGGTGCGCGATCTGCTCGGACTCAAGACCGAGATCATCGGCGTCGTTGCCGACGCGGCGCCTGCCTTTGCGCTGTCCTTCGCCGCCGGCCATCCGATGCAAACGAATTCGGCTGCGACTTTCGCTGACGGTGTGGCGACCCGCGATCCGCCCGCGGAAGCACTTGCCATCATCCGCAAGGGAGCAAGCCGTGTTGTCCGTGTCGGTGAAGACGAGATTGCGGCGGCCGTTCGTCTTTTCTACACGACGACGCACAATCTCGCCGAAGGCGCGGGCGCCGCTCCGCTTGCCGCGCTGATGCAGGAGAAGGACCGCATGGCCGGCAAACGCGTCGCCCTGGTCCTCACCGGCGGCAATATCGACATGCCGGTGATGGAAAAGATTTTGCGCGGCGAAACGCCGAAGGCTTGGTTCGTTAGTTCGCGAATTCCGCAAGCTTCTTTGTAGCGGCGATCGAGCCGAGGGCTGCCGCCCGCTCATACCATTTGCGCGCGCGCGCCGGGTCGGCGGCGATGCCGATTGCACCGAGCTCCCGGAGGACTTTGGGATCGAATGTCCCTGCCAATTCAAGCGCGGCATTGGCGTCGCCAGCCTCGGCGGCCCGCTGCAGCAACACCCTTGCTCCCGACAAGTCGCCGCTGCGAACCAGGGTTTCCGCCTGATCCACCAGCGTTGCGATTTCCTTGTGGTCCAAGGTGCGTCCCTCGCTAGCGTCCTTCTGCGAAGCTGGCGGTTCGGTCGCAGCCGTTTGGGCAGGAGCATCCTGCGACTTCTGCGGTGCCGCAGCCGTCGGAGAGGGGATTTGCACTGGTGCTTGATCGACTTTTGCAGCCGGTACAGCTGCGGTGTCGCGCTGTGCCACATAAGCTGCAGCAGCGTGTGCTTGAGCTACGACAGGGTGTACGTCCTCGGCCGGCGGCGGGCTTGCCGGCACGTCTTTGTTTGATGCGCTCGCAACAGCCGTCGCATTTGACGCGGCCGGAGCCGTCGGGCCCTCGGTTGCTTCGACGGGCACGAGCTTCACCGGGTGGGAGGAGGACTGCGTGCCAGATGAGGTCGATTGGGACGCGTATTGCGGTCCAGGCTGCGGGCCAGCCGAGATATCGCTCGGCTGCGGCGCACGAGTATTTTGCTTCGCTCCCGGCAAGACCACGATCACCCCGGCGATGCCGGCCGCCACGGCTATGATCGCGCCTATTCTCAGCATGAGCGGGCGCAAGCTGTGAGATTCATCGACGATCGGCTCCGGCACTTTGGTCGGATGAAGTGCCAATTGCCGGAAAAGCTCGTGTGCGGCCCGGTCGCCGCTGAAACCGCTTCTTTCGCTCAATGCAGGCTCCTCCAGCCGCTCCGGAGCCGGAACGACTTCCCAAGGCTCCTCTGGACGGACGGCATTCTCGCGCGCCCAGCGTGGGGCATATTGCAGGACAGGATCAAGGTTCTTGTCCAGATCGATAGGAGAACTCATGGTCGCCTCGCTGCTTTCAAGCTCTGATATTTTATCGAGCCGTTGCTTTCTCGCTCGGTCTTGGTCTCATGACACTCCGAGACAGCGGGCTGCGCATTCGCAAAAATGCGCAGACACGCCAAGCTTAAAGTCAGCGGGAGGGCAGCAATCCAGCTGCGCAGCGGTGATGCGTTGAGAGCAGTCGCTTCAGCGGCATGACCGCCGCCGAAACGCGACAAACTTAAAAATGGCGTGGCCGCCGCACGCATCCCAATCTCATCCCCCGGCGGCGGACCAGTACTCATACGCAACACACACAAAGTGCGTTTCAGATCCGCACTATTTGACACCCACCGAAAACCGTACTTGACAAGTATACACGTTTATTACGACACGTGGACACACGTACGGGCGTTATTTTCGAAAAGAATTCTGATTGATTAAGGCACTTTGATGTTCAAGCAAACTCCAAAAACCTAATAGAAATATGAAAAACAGTTGCGAAAGGGACGATTTCGCCAGCAGGCCCTGTGCCACGCCGTCAACCGCGGCTCGCCAAATCCGTTAACGCCTCCTGATAGGCGACGTTAATCTTTTTGGTCTGCAACTCCGCAAGCTTGTGAAACGCTTCGGACATGCCGCAGACCCGATCGGGATGGTTCTGTTTCACCAGTTTCTTGTAAGCCGTCTTGATCTCTTCGACGCTCGTTTCGTGCGAGATACCGAGCACGTCTCGCCAATGTTGCTCCTGGTTGTATTCCTGTGAGCATAATGCTTGCTGCGTGTTGTCCATCGTATTGAATTGATCGTCGGCTATGGACTCCGGATCGAGACGTGCGAGGTCGTTGAAGATGCAGAACTCCAGATCATGCTGCGAACGCAGATGCTTCCGGCGCAGGACGTAGAACAGCGGCATGGCCAACAAGGCCAGCGCCGCCGCTATCGAGTTTGCGCATTCGATCTGTCCGGTTGCCGACAATTTTATCGGTCCCATCGCCCGCGCGAAGTTGTCGATGCCGAGCGAGCTCAGAAGAGCGAAGCTCGCGACGTGAATGCAGATCGCCCGGCCCAGAGCAAATTGCGAGCTTTTGATATTCGTCGCGGCGCTGAGCCGAAGGAGCGGGCGGCGTCGGATATCGACGATGAGCGATCGCAATTGGCGGGCGTGCATTTCGAGATTTTCGCGCTCGTTGGCCGCGTCTTCGCCGATCGCGGCGCGTCCCCTAAGAGCCTGCCAGAACCTTCCTATTGTCTTTTCCGGGGCCGGCATGGTTTCGAGGCGGCGCAAAATTGTTTGCAGCAGCCGCACCGCGCGATCCAATTCCGACGCTTCGTATTTGTAGAGTGAAAGCTCCGGCCGCAGACGCCAGACCGAAAACGTCCTTCGCACATAGGTCAATACAAGGACAGGCAGAACAAGGCCCGCAAGGAGCGCGGCGGAGTCGGGGTACTCGGGGTACAAAGCCGATAGCCTCCCTCTTGTTTGCCGTTGTGTTCTATGTCCTTCGCGGGTGTGCCGGCGAGCGCGATGTGAGTGCTGCCGGCCGAAGACCCAGGAGGGCGAATAAGTTTACGCGGCGCGCTCAATCCTGCTCCCGTCAGTGCTGGCCTTGGGCCTGCCATTGCAGGAACTGGCGAAAGAGCGCGTCGCGATCGGCCGGGCTGTTCGGTGCGTCCTGCCGCGTGCTCAGGAAGCTCTGGAAATCGGCTTGCTGCGTTTGCTTGGTCTTGAGCTGATCCAGCATCGTCTGGGCAACGCTGAATCTGGTCCATCCCGGCACGGTTGCCGCCAGGTTCACGTCGCGCCACTTTGGATGGAACGGAGGCTTCTGCAGCCGGTCAAACCGATCGAACAGGTACTGAATGAAGCGCTCCACCTTCGCATAGCGATCGGTTTTTTTCGGCCAGTTGTAGACAGCCAACACGGCGGGAACAGCGATCGTGTCTATACTGTCGTGACCTTGCAGAAGGTTCGGATAGTCCGCCTTGGTGAACTGACCCAGCGTGTAGAGGTCCTGGAACGTCTTGGTGAAGGGTATGTTCACCAGATGCAGACCGGAATTGGCCGGGATCTTGGAAAAATACTCGACGGGTTTCGGTATGACGCGGGCAATCGCGTCGATCTCGCCGGCTTCCAGCTTTTGCAGGGCGGTGGCCTGATCGATCAGGACCTGATTGACATTGATGCCAAGCCGCTCGAACACGATCGTTCCGGTCAGGCTGGCGCCGGTGCCGGCGGGGCCGAAATTCACTTTCTTGCCGCGCAGGTCCTCCAGCGATTGCACATCGTTGCGCGCCAGAATGTGCAACTCCGATATGGGAAGCCGGATGATGTACTGTATGCGTTGGTCGAGATTGGAAATTTTGCGCTGCGTTCGGAAATATTCAAAGACATCGGACTGAGTGACCGCAGCGTCGACCCCTTGCAGATACAGCAGGTCATCGAGGTTCGACGCGGCTCCAAAAGATACGATCGGAAGAATGCGCAGATTATCTCCGTCGTCGAGCACGCTGGCCATCTCGTCGACGAGGCGCATATAAGTGCCGGACAGCAGCCCGCCGACGATGCCGACGGTCCCAGAGTTCTTCCTTTCCCGAAGCACCTGATCAGGGCCGCGTTGCTGAAGAGACTGGGGAATGGTTTGTGCAGAAAGGCCGGAAAGACCAAAGCTGAACGCGCCGACGATCAGCGCAGCGGCACCGGCCAGGACGAAGTGGCAACGCATGGAAACCCCCCAACGATACTTAGTTGGCAACAAACACCATCGCGCGATTGTGGCGGCGGCGCGACACAAATGCCTTCACTAAGGAAATTTAACCTTAACCATAAATAAATCCCGATTGTGGCGACGCGACACAAAAACGTCACCCGAATTAACCTCGTCGGAGGATCGGCGCCGCTCCCTCCGCTTGGGGCGACTGGCGGCTACTTCCGGCGCCGTCGCCTCCGGAACGTTTTTGGATGAATTGAACGTGATCTTGCCACAAATCATATTCAGCCTGCATTTATCGGGTACAATTAAAAAATAATGCAGGGAAAAGTTGTGTATGCGTCAATGTTGGGGTCGGGCTGTCGAATAATTTTCACGTCACACGCTGTCACTAGGCTCGAAGTCGGCTTGGCTCCTGCGAAATTGCGCAGAAGGTCGAGCAGATAACGAGTAGTCGCGCGCTAATGCAGAATGTTGCGAGGATGGAATGATCAAAAGGCTGCTTTTAACCGCTGTCGCCGCAATCGTTGTCGCGGGGGCCGCAAGGGCGGAGACCTGGCCCACTCGGCCCGTGACGATGGTCGTGCCTTTCGCCGCCGGGGGACCGACCGACGTCGTCGGCCGCATCATGGCGCAATCGCTGAGCGACATTCTCAAGCAGCAGGTCATTGTCGAGAACGTCGGCGGCGCCGGCGGAATGGTCGGGGCCCAGCGCGTGGCAACGGCGCGGCCCGACGGGTACCAGGTCCTGCTCGGGACGGTCGGAACGCAGGCCTACAATCAATCGCTCTACAAGAAACCGCTGTACGACGCCGAGAAGGATTTCACGCCGGTCGTTCTTGTCGCCGACCAGCCTCTGGTTCTTGTTGTTCGCAAGGATATGCCGGTGGCAAATCTGAAAGAGTTCGCCGCCTACGCCAAGACGCACAACCCCAAGCTCTCATTCGGCTCCGGGGGAGCCGGTTCATCGACGCATCTCGGCTGTGTCCTGTTGAACTCGGCGCTGGGCATTGATGCGCAGCATGTGCCTTATCACGGCTCGGCGCCGGCATTGCAGGACCTGATGGCCGGCCGCATCGACTATCTCTGCGATGCCGTGTCCACCGAATTGCCGCAGATCAAAGCCGGCACTGTCAAACCCATTGCCATCCTGTCCAAACAGCGTTCGCCGGTGCTCCCCGATGTGAGATCCGCCAAGGATGAGGGACTGGCGAATCTTGATGCGAACAATTGGATCGGCTTGTTCTTCCCGAAAGGCACGCCGGAGCCCATCGTAGTTCGTCTTCGCGATGCGACGGTGCAAGCGATGAAGTCGCCGGCGGTGCGTTCGAGCATGGAGAAAATCGGAACCGATCTCGTCGCGCCCGATCGCACCAGCCCGGCGTATCTCAAACAGTTCGTCGCGAGCGAGATCAAGAAATGGGCCACCCCGATCAAGGCGAGCGGCGTGGTGGTCGAATGAGGTTGCGTCATCGGCATGGGTCGGCCTGCCAACCGGGCGGAAGATCGGCTTTTTGCGCAACAAATAATAGCTTTTGGGGGCGCGTTCGTACTGTGTGAGGGGGCTAATGAAGAAGGCGGTGTGGGATATCTGCGAGCACCTCGCCGAGGTGCAGGCAATTCTGCAAGCTCATCTGGAAACGGGCATCTACAGCAGAGAAGAAGTCCCGCGGTTGATCAACGAGATTCTTTCCGAAGAGGGCCTCCGCGAAGCGATGGACGCCGTGGGCTATCCCGGGCCCAGTGTAAGACGCGATCATTGACCTTCGCGTCTAAAGATCTTCGCGTCGGCGGTTAGCCGGATTCGTCGCCGCCTGGTTGCTTCAGCCGCTGGCCGCACATGCCGATGGGCGCGCGCCGTCCCACAAACCAAAAATAACCCCGGGGTCCAGAGGCCCCGGGGCCGTTTGACGCCGATAATCTCTTAGAGCGCGATCTTGTCGGAAAACCGATACCCGCTTTTCCGGATCACGCCGTCGACGAAGACGATCAGTTGAACCTGTAGTTCACGCCGGCCCGCAGAATATTGCTGTGGAACGAGACGTTGTCGGTGGCCAGTCCCCCGCCGCAATTCAGGCCGCAATTGAAGTTGCCGAGATCGACATAGAGATATTCGACCTTGGCGGTCCAGTTCTGACTGACTGCAGCCTCGAGCCCGGCGCCAATGGTCCAGCCGGCATTGGTGGTGCTCGCCCCGGCAAAGCCCGGCGTCGAAGCGCGGATGTCGCCGATAGCGAGACCGCCGGTGACGAAGGGCATGAAGCGGTCGGCGGCATAGCCGAGACGGCCGCGCACGGTCGACAGCCAAGTCTCGCTCGTCTTACAGCCGAGCGGGCAGGCCAGATTGGTCGCGCTGCCGTTGATGTCGGCCCAGTCGATGTCGCCTTCGACGCCCAACACGGCCTGACCGACTTGGTAATTGTAGCCGGCTGTGCCGCCGATCAAACCGCCCGAAACATTGCGGCTGCCAGTGAGATTCCAGGACGAGCTGCCGAAGGCGCCGCCGCCGTTTACACCGATATAGAAGCCGGTCCAGCTGTACGGCACATAGGCCGGAGGGGCCTTGTAGTAATTCTGGGGCACTGGACGTGCCAAATCGGCTGCAGCTGCTGTTCCCGCCAGCGCCATCAAGCCGACCACCGCCAAAGCCAAACGCTTCATCATAGTCCTCCACAACGCAAATCCGTGGCGCATGAGGCGCACTCGAAGACGCTGATAGTATTCAGGAGGCTTTTTCGCGCTAGTGTAGAAAAGACACAGATATTTTCTTCATCATGTTTGTATTGTGGCGAAATTACACTTTAGGTCGCCACGGTTATTGCTAATTATGTTTTAAGATCGGCCGAAACATGATGAATGAATTGTTGATCTATATTTCTGTGGATAAAAACTTGACTGTACTAAACGCTTCCTCCCCGCCGCGGGGCCGCAGCGGTGCAGGTGCCGGAGTCGGCCAGAAGCCGCCACCGGCCTAGAAATGGTAATTCACGCCGAGCCGTAACAGGTTGGCGGCCAGGCCGTTATTAGCCCCCGTGACCGTGAAATTGTGATCGGCGAAATCGAGATAGAGCCACTCGGCCTTGGCCGACCAGTGCGGCGTAAAGCCGACCTCGGCGCCGCCACCTGCGGTCCAGCCGAAGCTGGTGTGGCTTTCCGAGAGGTTCCCGGACGTGTCGGCGGTGAGGCCGCCATAGGCGAGGCCGGCCGTGCCATAGATCAGCACATTGTTGATGGCGAAGCCGGCACGGCCGCGCACGGTGCCGAACCACGGATTGGAGAACTGCCAGGGCGCGAAAGTGTCCTCGGCGGCGGAGAGATTGATGTCGCCTTCGACGCCGTAGACGAAATTGCCGTGCTGCCAGTTGAAGCCGGCTTCAGCGCCGCCGGCGACGCCGGTCGGATGGGTGGAGTTATTGTCGACCGTGCCCCATTCATAGCCCAGTGTGGCGCCCAGATACGGTCCGGCCCAGCTCTCTGCAAGCGGCGGCGGCGCCGTGTAATAAGGCGAGGCAGGAAAATCGGCAGCGATCGCGGCGTCTGCACCGGCAAGCAGGAATGCCGAGCCGAAAGCCAGATTAAGGACAGTCTTTTTCATGGCGGCCTCCGATTAAGAGCGGTCGAAACGCGCTTTTGTGGCGTTTAGAGAAGCATCGAAGGAAGACCGTCGCCCGATCCAAAGAATTTATCGCGATGTTTAAGTTAAACAGTGCTGAATCATTAAGTCGTTCCACGTTGATATCGTTAAGAAAACCTATATTTGACTGCTGCCGCATCCTGGCGGGAGCGACAGCTTCGCCGGCCGCGACGGAATTGGCGGCCAATCGATCCGTGCCTAAGTTCGATACATGAGCGGTCCGAAGCCTGATATTGCGCCGGAGAATGTGGCGCCGGAGAACTTGGCGCCAGAGAACTCGCCGCCGCAGAACTTGGCGCCGGAGATCGAGCCGGTTGAGGACGACGACGAAGCCTCACTGCCGCCGCCCGACGACGACGCGGCCAAGAGCGAGGAAGGCGAGGACGCCGAGAGGTCATTGGCGGCGGGCCGCGCCGCGATCGTCATCCATCTCAAGCTCGCGCCGTCGCGTCCGGGCGTCTATCGCATGATCGATGCGCGCGGCGACGTGCTTTATGTCGGCAAGGCCAAGAACATCAAAAAGCGCATCGCGGCCTATGCGCGGCCGACCGGGCTCGATACCCGCATCGAGCGCATGGTGGCTTTGACCCGCACGGTCGAATTCGTCGTCACCCGCACCGAGACCGAGGCGCTGCTGCTTGAAGCCAATCTCATCAAGCGGCTGCGGCCGCGCTTCAATGTCACGCTGCGCGACGACAAATCCTTCCCCTATATCGTGATCACCTCGGATCACTGGGCGCCGCAGATCCTCAAGCATCGCGGCGCGCGCACGCGGCCCGGGCAATATTACGGTCCGTTCGCCTCGGTCTGGGCGGTCAATCGCACCATCAATGCATTGCAGCGCGCGTTCCTGTTGCGCTCGTGCAGCGATTCATTCTTCGAAAGCCGCACCCGGCCGTGTCTGCTCTATCAGATCAAGCGCTGTTCGGCGCCGTGCACCAAGGAAATCGATTTTCCGGATTATGCGGCTCTGGTGCGTGAGGCCAATGCGTTTCTGTCCGGCCGCAGCAAGGCGGTGAAGGACGAGCTTGCCGCAGAAATGGAGAAGGCTTCCACCGCGCTCGATTTCGAGCGCGCGGCCATTTATCGCGACCGCCTGGCGGCGCTGTCGGCCATCCAATCGCAGCAGGGCATCAATCCCCGCGGCGTCGAGGAGGCCGACGTTTTTGCCGTGCATCAGCAGGGCGGATTTTCCTGTGTCGAGGTGTTCTTCTTCCGCACCGGACAGAACTGGGGCAATCGCGCCTATTTTCCCAAGGCCGATCGTTCGCTATCGCCGGAGGAAGTGCTCACCGCCTTTCTCGGGCAGTTCTACGATGACAAACCGCCGCCGCGGCTCGTTCTGATTTCGCACGGGATTGAGGATCGCACCCTGCTGGCCGAAGCGCTCTCGACCAAGTCGGGGCACAAGGTCGAAGTCGCGTTGCCGCAGCGCGGCGAGAAGAAAGACCTGATTGAACATGCGCTTGCCAATGCGCGTGAAGCGCTGGGACGCAAGCTTGCCGAAACCAGCTCGCAGCAAAAACTCCTCGATCAGCTCGCCGAGACCTTTGGCTTGCCGCGCAGGCCGCGCCGTATCGAAGTGTACGACAATAGCCACATCCAGGGTTCGAATGCGGTCGGCGCCATGATCGTTGCCGGCGTCGAGGGATTTCAAAAGAGCCAATATCGCAAGTTCAACATCCGCTCGTCGACGCTGACGCCTGGCGACGATTTCGCCATGATGCGCGAAGTCTTGTCGCGCCGCTTCAAGCGCCTCCTGACTGAAGCGCCGCGTGGGTTTCCAGAAAACGGCTCCGCCGTTGCCGCGGAGGTTGCAACGGCGCAGCCAGATTTCCAGGGCGGGCTCGCGCGGGAAGAGCCGGATGCTTCGGCCGACCAGGACGACTCGCGAGACGACTCCCCCTGGCCGGATCTTGTGCTGATCGACGGCGGGCAGGGCCAGCTCAATGCCGCGCGCGATGTGCTTTCGGAACTCGGCGTCGAGGTGCCGCTGGTCGCCATCGCCAAGGGACCCGACCGCGACGCCGGCCGCGAGACGTTCTTTCTTCCCGGCCGCGACTCGTTCAAGCTGCCGCCGCGCGACCCGGTGCTTTATTTTGTCGAACGCCTGCGCGACGAAGCGCATCGCTTTGCCGTCGGCTCACACCGGGCGCGGCGCACCAGAGATTTGCGCGAGGCCGGGCTGCAGGAAATCGCCGGCATCGGGCCGACCCGCAAGCGCGCGCTGTTGCATCACTTCGGCACGCTCAAGGCGATCGAGCGCGCCTCGGTCGCCGACCTGATGCAGGTCGACGGCATCAGCGCCGAAACGGCGCGGCGGATTTACGCGTTTTTTCACGAGGGGGCGGCGTAAATGCGCATAACCGCAATGTTAACATTGCCGTGTGTAATGCAGGCATGCGGCGCTTTGCGCTGTCGGTTCCTGTGCCGCGGCGCTATGGTAGCGGCATGAATTCGTCGACCACCACCACGACCACCACGACGGGGCCGGCGCCGGCAGCAGCGCGTGGCGCGCGTCTGCGCGCGCAATCGCTGACGCTGCCGAATATCCTGACCTATGGGCGGATCGTGGCGGTGCCGCTCGTGGTCGGTGCCATGTTCTGGCAGAACATTCTGCATGGCCCGCTATGGCTGCGCTGGGCGGCGCTCGGCATTTTCATCGCCGCCGGCGTGTCCGATTTCCTCGACGGCTATTTCGCCCGCATCTGGGAACAGCAATCCTCGCTCGGCCGCATGCTGGACCCGATCGCCGACAAGCTTCTGGTTGCGTCCTGCCTTTTGATGCTCGGCGCTGAAAAGACCATTCACGGCTGGTCGCTATGGGCAGCGGTGGTCATTCTTTGCCGCGAGATCCTGGTTTCGGGCCTGCGCGAATATCTCGCCGAACTGCGCGTCAGCATACCGGTGACGCGGCTCGCCAAATGGAAGACGACTTTGCAACTCATTGCCGTCGGCTTTCTGATCTGCGGCGAAGCGGGCGACGCCATCATGCCGGTGGTAACTCAGGTCGGCATCGTGCTGCTCTGGCTGTCCGCGATCCTGACGCTCTATACCGGCTGGGATTATCTCTATGCGGGACTGCATCATCTCTATCAGGAGGATGCGTGAAGGTCCGCTACTTTGCCTGGGTGCGTGAGCGCGTCGGTCTTGCCGAGGAAGATATTGATCCGCCGTCGGGCATCGCGACCATTGCCGATCTTGTCGTCTGGCTGACCAAACGCGGCGAGGGTTATGCTTACGCCTTCGAGAACCCCAAAGTGATCCGCGCCGCGATCGACAAGAGCCATGTGCGCGCCGATGCACCGATCAAGGGTGCGAGCGAGGTCGCATTCTTTCCGCCGATGACCGGCGGGTGATTTTCACCTCTCGCCGCTGCGCGAGGGAGGCTTAGATAGACGCCATGGCCACCACGACGATTCGTCTGCAAAGCGAGGCCTTCGATGTCGTCGCCGAAGTGAAGCGGCTGACGCAAGGCCGCACCGATATCGGCGCGGTAGTGACGTTCACCGGCATCTGCCGCGCCGACGAGAACGGCGAGCGGATCGCGGGGCTCACGCTGGAACATTATCCCGGCATGGCAGAGGCCGAGATCGCGCGCCATGTCGAAGCGGCCTACGCGCGCTGGCCGCTCCTTGGCGCGACCGTCATTCACCGCTTCGGCCGCATCACGCCGGGCGAAGACATCGTAATGGTGGCGGCCGCTTCGAGCCATCGCCAGGCGGCCTTTGCCGCGGCGGAATTTCTGATGGACTACCTGAAGACCCGCGCGCCGTTCTGGAAACAGGTCGATAAAGCCGGCGGCGGCACAGTCGAAAAGACTTGGATCGAGTCCAAAAGCAGCGACGATTCCGCCGCCGAACGCTGGGGCGTATCCGCCTCGCGTCGCGAAGCGGCCAAATGATCACGCGGCGGCCTGGCGCTCGGATTTGAATCGCTCGACCATGAAATCGACGAAGGCGCGTACATTCGGCGTCAGATGCCGCGTCTGCGGATAAACAAGCGAGATCGGATCGGCTTTCGGCTTGAAGTCTTCCAGGATCGGCACCAGCGCGCCGCGCGCAAACGCTGTATCGAGATAATAATTGTGCAATTGCGCAATGCCGCAGCCGTCGATGGCCGCCTCGCAGAGCGCAGCGCCTTCGGTGAAGGTCATCGTGCCGATCGGCGTGACCCTGACTTCATTGCCGCTGACGGTGAAGCGCCAATCCCGCGTCTGCCGCGTGTCGCGCCAGGCGAAAGAGAGGCAATTGTGCTTTTCGAGATCGTCCGGCGTTTTTGGCCGGCCATGTTTCTTCAGATAGGCCGGCGATGCCGCGGCATTGAATTGGGTCGTAGTCAGCCGCCGCGCGATCAGGCTTGAATCCTGGAGCGCGCCGAAGCGCACCGCGACGTCGACGCCTTCTTCGATCAGGTCGATATAACGGTCGGTAAAAGTGATGCGCAGCCGCATGTCGGGATAGTCTTGTTGAAAGCCGTGCAGCAGCGGCACGAACTTGATCCGCCCGAACGCGAGCGGCACGTCGATCCGCAACGTGCCTGACGGCTTGAGTTGCGCGCGCCTGAGCACACGTTCGGCCTCGTCGATCGCGGCGAGCGCCTGTCGGCAGCGCTCGAAGAAGGCTGCGCCGTCCTCGGTCAGGCTGACGCGGCGCGTGGTGCGGACGAGGAGGGGGGTAGCGACCTGATTCTCGAGCCGCTTGATGGCGTTGCTGACGCCGGACTGGGTAATGCCGAGATCGGTCGCGGCGCGCACAAAACTGCGCTTTTCTGCGACTTTCACGAAGATTGCGAGTGTCCGTAGGTCTGGCACCGGCGCCTCATATATCACCATGAGTGATATATGAGATTACCACGGCTACGATTATTCGGCCACGCCCGAAGCATAAATTGCTCCGCAGGCGCCATGCTGGCGCACACGAATGAAGGAGCAAGACATGAGTTCGACCCACACCCTCACGTCGGTTCCTGCCGTCCGCTACCGCGAGGGCGGAGGCGGCCGTCGCGTTAACGGCGATCGGGAAGCGCTGACCACCGGAGTGATTTTTGCCGTCCTGGCCGTTGCCGGCACGGCGCTTTTCTTCGCCGTGGCACCGCGCATCGCCGATATCGCTTCGCTTTACCTCTCAACCACCTGATCGGGAATCGGGTTTGGGCGCCGCTGCCGCGCCTTGGCGCGAAGGCGCTGCGATCTTCATCAAAGACAGGAGACAAATATGAGCGCGCTGCATTGGACAGAGCATGCCGTTAGGCCGCAAACGCGTGGCGGCATTCTTGCCGTGATCGGCGAATGGTTGCATCGCGTCGAGAGCCGGCGTGAGCTTGCCGGCCTGTGCGATCGGGCTCTGCGGGACATCGGCCTCACCCGCGTCGACGCGATGCGCGAAGCAGTGAAGCCATTTTGGCAAGAGTAGCGGGAGAGCTTCGCCAGCGGCTGAACGCAGACGGCCGGGACGCGCCCGGCCGTGGCGGCGCTGCAAAGGAAATGAACTACGCTGCGGCGGCTTTGCCCTTGGGTTGCACTTCGGTGGTGTAGTCCGCCATCAGCTGCTGCGTGATGCGGCCGGGCGTGAACTTCCAGTCGGCGATTTCCGACACCGGCGTGATCTCGGCGGCCGAGCCGGTGATGAAGCATTCGGAGAATCCCGTCAGATCCTCCGGCATGATGCGGCGCTCGATCACTTCGATATTGCGGCGGTGCGCCAGATCGATTGCGGTCGCGCGCGTGATGCCGGAGAGGAAGCAGTCGGCGATCGGCGTGTGGATCTTGCCGTCCTTGATGAAAAAGATATTGGCGCCGGTGCATTCGGCGACGCGGCCCTGCCAGTCGAGCATCATGGCGTCGGCATAGCCGCGCTTCTCGGCGCGGTGCTTGGAGATGGTGCAGATCATATAGAGACCGGACGCCTTGGCGAGACAGGGCGCTGTCTTCGGATCGGGGCGCCGATATTCGGCGAGATCAAGACGCAGGCCTTTCATGCGCTGCTCGGGATCGAAATAGCTCGGCCATTCCCACGTCGCGACGGCGAGATGAATCTTGTTGCTCTGCGCCGAAACGCCGAGCGCTTCGGAACCGCGCCAGGCGATCGGACGCACATAGGCGTCTTTCTGATTGTTCTTCTCGAGAACCAGCCGCTTGGCCGCGTCGATTTCGGCGACGCTATAGGGAATCTCGAAGTCCATGATCCGGGCGGAGTTTTTCAGCCGCTCGGAGTGCTTGGTGCTGTGAAAGATCGCGCCGCCGTAGGCGCGCTCGCCCTCGAACACGCAGCTGGCGTAGTGCAGGCCGTGGGTGAGCAGGCTGATCTTGCAGTCCGCGGTCGGAATGAGTTTTCCGTCGAACCAGATCAGATCGGAGCGTTCGTCAAACGGCGTTGCGGACGGCGTGGCTGCTGACATGGCGTTGCCCCTTGCGGGGTCTCCCTTTGGGCCGGCCAGCTTTGCCGGCGGCGAGAACCGGCGATGGGAAAGAGGCCGTGCAGTTTTGCGTCGGGAGCGAACTCCCGTTATGGTCTGGCCACTCCTGAAGACGAGTCACACAGAGTGCGCACTGGCGCCCTGTTTCGACGTCCGGGGCGGCCCGGTTACGAAAACGATATCGTGCTTTCAGATTAACAACCAAGCCGAAATATGTCAATATCACTGACCTAAATGGCCGATATCACCATCGTGAGCACACCCCGTTCCGCCACCGCGGCAGTCGAAAGCGCGCAAGAGTCCGCTTTGCAAGAGACTGTGCAAGGATCCGCAGCGAAGCCGGCAACGGAGCCGGCCGAGCCTTATTTCGATCTTATCGAATTGTTGTTCTTTGCCTACCGCGATTTCGTTGGCGATCCCGACGAGGTCTTGGAAAAACTCGGCTTCGGCCGCGCGCATCATCGCGTGCTGCATTTCGTCAACCGCAATCCCGGCATGAAGGTCGCCGAACTGCTCGATGTGCTGAAGATCACCAAGCAATCGCTCGGCCGCGTGCTCAAGCAGCTCATCGATGAAGGCTATGTGGTGCAGAAGGCCGGCGCCAACGACCGGCGGCAGCGGCTCCTTTATGCAAGCGCGGCAGGCGAGGCGCTGGCGATGAAGCTTGCCGGTTTGCAGGCGCTGCGCATCAAGCGGGTGCTCGCCGATCTCGGCCCCGAGGCGCGCGACGCGGCGCGGCGTTTTCTCGCCGGAATGATCGATGCCAAGGACCGCGAGCACGTGCTGCGCTTGATCGCGCATGCGGATTCGCTCAATGGCCGAGCGCGCGATCTTGGTCGCGATTGCGGCAAGGACGACGTGTCATGACCGGCGCGGATGTGACATCGGCCGAGCGGCCGGCGCCGAATCCGCCCGACGACGCGCCGCATCTTCTCGTTGTCGACGACGACCGGCGCATTCGCGCGCTGCTGTCGCGCTTCCTGCTCAGCGAAGGCTATCGCGTCTCGACCGCGGAAACGGCCGCCGAGGCGCGCGCCAAGCTTGCCGGCTTGAGATTCGATCTGCTCATTCTCGACGTCATGATGCCCGGGGAAAGCGGCTTCGACTTCGCGCGCACCATCCGCGCCGTGTCCAACGTGCCGATTCTGATGCTGACGGCGCGCGACGAGAAGGAGAACCGCATCAAGGGGCTTGAGATCGGCGCGGACGACTATTTGGCCAAGCCGTTCGAGCCGCGCGAGCTGGCGCTGCGTGTCGCCAATATTCTCAAGCGGGCACGGCCGCCGGTCGCGGCGCCCGCTGAATCGGTCCGGTTCGGGCCGTTCGTCTATCATCTGGCGCGCGGCGAATTGCGCAAGGGCGACGAGGTCATCCGGCTTACCGACCGCGAGCGCGAAATGCTGCGCGTACTGACCGCAAGCGTCGGCGAGACCGTGCCGCGCCAGGCGCTGGCGGGCAGCGGCGAGGCGGTCAGCGAGCGCACCGTCGATGTGCAGGTCAATCGGCTGCGCCGCAAGATCGAGCGCGATCCTTCAAATCCGCTGATTGTGCAAACCGTGCGCGGGGTGGGTTACCGCCTGGTCGCGTCGGCTTAGGCAAGGCGGGGCGCGCGACCGGACGAGCGTGAGGCGAGTACAGTCATGGCAAGCTTGGACGACGGCATCGGACGCTTGCGCAACGCCGCCGGTCATTTGGCCGACGCGGCGAACGCCACTGCCGCCGTCTCCGCCGCCGCAGTGCGTGCCGTTGTTCGCCCCATCGTCGGACCGATCGTAGGACCCTGGGACGGCTTCACCCGTTGGCTCAAATCGGTGATGCCGAAGGGGCTCTATGCCCGCTCGCTGTTGATCATCATCGTGCCGATGGTGGTGCTGCAATCGGTGGTCGCCTTTTTGTTCATGGAACGGCATTGGAATCTGGTGACGACCTATCTGTCGTCGGCGGTGACGCAGGAGATCGCGACCCTCATCGACGTCTACAAGACCTATCCGCAGGACCCCGGCCACGCCCAGCTGCGCCGCATCGCGCAGGATCGCCTCGGGCTGGTCGTCGATTTTCTGCCCGGCGCGCAATTGCCGCCGCCCGGGCCGAAGCCGTTCTTCTCTCAGCTCGACGAGGCGCTATCGGCGGAGATCAGCAAGCAAATCGGCCTGCCGTTCTGGATCGACACCGTCGGCCGCTCGTCGATCGTCGAGATCCGCATCAAGCTCGACGATGGTGTCATGCGGGTCTTTGCGCGGCGCGCCGATGTCTATGATCCGAACTCCTGGATCTTCCTGGTCTGGATGGTCGTGACTTCGCTGGTCGTGCTCGCCATCGCCATCGCCTTCCTGCGCAATCAAATCCGTCCGATCGTGCGGCTCGCCGATGCCGCCGAAGCCTTCGGCAAGGGCCGCGAGGCCCAGAACTTCCGCCCGCGCGGCGCGCGCGAAGTGCGCCGCGCAGCCGCCGCGTTTCTCGAAATGAAGGCGCGCATCGAGCGCGCCATCGAGCAGCGCACCACCATGCTTGCCGGCGTGTCGCACGACCTGCGCACTATTCTCACGCGTTTCAAGCTCGAACTCGCGCTCTTTGGCGACGCGCCCGAGATCGACGCCATGAAGAAGGACGTCGATGAGATGGCGGCAATGCTGGAAGCCTATCTTTCGTTCGCCCGCGGCGATATGGGCGAACATCCGGCGCCGACGGACATCGCCGCACTTCTCGAAGAACTCAAGCTCGAGGCCGAGCGCCACGGTCACCGCGCCAGCGTCAATTTCTACGGGCCTCCGGATGTCACGGTGCGGCCTGCGGCGTTCAAGCGCTGCCTCGCCAATCTCGTCACCAATGCCGGACGTTTCGGCTCGACGGTTGCGATCACCGGTCACCGCGATCACCGCTGGCTCAACGTCACCGTAGACGACGACGGGCCGGGCATCCCGGCACAGCTGCGCGACGACGTGTTCAAGCCGTTCTTGCGGCTCGATGACGCGCGCAATCAGGACCAAGGCGGCACCGGATTGGGTCTCGCCATCGCCCGCGATATCGCTCGCTCGCATGGCGGCGACATTACGCTCGGCGACTCGCCGCTCGGCGGCCTGCGCGCGAACGTTCGTGTGCCGGTCTAGGTTCCGAACGCGGTAACCAAACAAACATTGCGCAGGTCGAATAGTCGCAGCATTTAGGGCGAGATGATCGCCCGTTGCTTCACCGCTCCGCTCTAGCTTTTTGTTTGAATGTAAATTTCGCTGAAGGCGATTTGCGGCTTTCAGATCTCGATTGTTCCTGTCATCTGTAAATTATCTAAGTATTGCCTTAATTGCACCACGCGACGCCGATTAACCCGCGCCTTCTTCGGGACTGAACGGGGAGAATCAAACAAATGATGGTGCGCTTGGGCGGCGCGTTGTGCGTCGCCATGGCGGCGTTTGCCTATTCGTCGTCTTCTATGTCAATCATCAAAACAGGCGGCATTGCCCGCGGCGCGGTGATTTCGCGATCCATGCTCCTGCGCAAGGCCAGGGAACGCATGACGGAGGAACGCACGGAGAAGGCGTCCCATGCGGCCATCAAAGTCGCGGCCGCCGTGAATTTACCAAACGTGGGAACCGGGCCGGCAAGCGCAACGGGCATCGGCGCGGTGATCGCGCGGGCCCTGAGCGCCGGCGCGACGATCACGGGTGTGGCGTCGACCTACAATCCGTTTCGCCCGGACGACAGTACGGCAGGCGGCAAGGAGACCGCGTCCGGGGAACGCTACGATCCGGGAGCCTGGACGGCGGCGATCCAGACCGACCTGCGCAATCTGTTCGGCGGAGTCCACTACGGCAAGGATTACGTGCCTTGCTATGCGCTCGTCGCCGCGGACGACAAGCAGGCGATCATTAAGATCAACGATGTGGGACCGCTCGAGCCTGGGCGCGTCATCGACCTCAACGAGCAGACCATGCGTTATTTCGATCCGACGTTCGAGCTTGGGCTTATCTCCCACATCACCGTGACTCCCTTGCGCGGCGACGGCTGGCTGACCGGGCCTCTGCCGCAAAGGGGCTCGTCGGCATCTTAGATCTTGAAAGACGGCCGATTTCTCGCCAAATCGGAGCCGGTGATCGGCCAATAGCGGCCGATCATCGAACGATTTTTGCCGGGGATGCCGCCATGGCCGTAGCCGAAGAAACCAAGAGCGCAGGACCAGCCGAGAGCCGGCCGTTCGAGGCCGATGTCGCCAAGCTTCTGCACCTGATGGTGCATTCGGTCTATTCCGACAAATCGGTGTTCTTGCGCGAATTGATCGCCAATGCGGCGGATGCCTGCGAGCGGCTGCGCTACGAGGCGATATCCGATCCGGCGCTGCTCGGCGACGACGTCAAGCCGCGGATCACGGTCATGCTCGATGCCGAAGGCGGACGGCTTTCAATCGAGGACAACGGCATCGGCATGAGCCGCGACGAGATGATCGAGGCGCTCGGCACCATCGCGCGATCCGGCACCAAGGCGTTTCTGGAGAAGATCGAAGCGGCGCAGAACGGGCAGGGGAGCGATAAAGCCGGTGAAAAGGCGACCGAAGTCAGCCCGCTGATCGGCCGCTTCGGGGTCGGCTTCTACTCGGCCTTCATGGTCGCCGAGAGGGTCGACGTATCGTCGCGCCGCGCCGGCAGCAACGAGGCCTGGCAATGGAGTTCCGATGGCAAGGGCGAATTTGCCGTTGCGCCGCTTGCGCCCGAGGCGGCGCCGCAGCGCGGCACCCGCGTCCTTCTTCACCTCCTCGATGATGCCAAGACCTATGCGGAGCGCGCGACCGTCGAGCCGTTGATCAAGGCGCAATCCGGCCATGTGCCGGTGCCGATCATGGTCGTCGACAAGCCCGGCGCCGCGGCCGCGGAAGTCACCGACGGCGCCGCGCTCTGGGCCAAGCCGAAATCGGAGATCAAGCCCGCCGACTACACCGATTTCTATCGCGGCATTGCCGGGGCCTTCGATGAGCCGGTTCTCACGATTCATTACCGTGCCGAGGGGCGGCAGGACTACACAACGCTGCTTTTCGTGCCGGGCTCGCGGCCGTTTGACCTGTTCGATCCAGACCGCAAGGGCCGCATCAAGCTTTACGTCAAGCGCGTCTTCATCACCGACGACGCGGACATCCTGCCGCGCTATCTGCGCTTCGTGCGGGGCCTCGTCGACTCCGCCGATCTGCCGCTCAACGTCTCGCGCGAGAAGATCCAGGAAAGCCCGTTGCTCGCGGCGATCCGCAAAGGCGTGACCGCCCGCGTCCTGTCCGAACTCGAACGGCTCGCCGACAAGGAACGCGACACCTATGGCAAAATCTGGGACCAGTTCGGGGCGGTGCTTAAAGAGGGCCTCTACGAGGATTTCGAGCGCCGTGACGCGCTTTTGAAGCTGGCGCGGTTCAAGACGACGGCAGGCGGCGACGATTGGCGCAGCCTTGCCGACTATGCCGGTGCGCTCAAGACCAACCAGACTGCAATCTACTACATCACCGGCGACGAGCTCGGGCGGCTTAAGTCCTCGCCGCATCTGGAGGGCTTTCGCGCCCGGGGCGTTGAAGTGCTGCTTTTGCCCGATCCGGTAGACACGTTCTGGGTCATGTCCGGCCTGTCATTCGAGGGCAAGCCATTCAAGTCGGTTACGCAGGGTGCGGCCGATCTTGCGCTCATTCCGCGGCTCGATGCCGGGGAGGCGCAGGCGCCGGAGATCGCCGAGGCGGTGAAGCAGTTTCTCGCGTTCCTCAAGAGTGCGCTGGGCGACCAGGTCGCCGAGGTGAGGGCGTCGGAGCGGCTCACCGACAGCGCGGTCTGTCTGGTGGCGGCCGATTCCGGTCCCGACCGCGCCTTGGAAAAGATTCTCGCCAGCGCCGGACGGCTCGCTTCGGCGTCGAAGCCGATCCTCGAAGTCAATCCGCATCACAGGCTGATAGCGGCGCTTGCGGCCCTGGGCGCGAGCGAGCAGGGCTTCAAAGAGGATGCCGCGCATCTGCTGTTCGATGAGGCGCGCTTTCTCGAAGGCGATCGCCCGGCCGATGCGAAACTGTTTTCCGAGCGGCTGGCGCGCGTCTTGGAGCGCGGTGTCGGCCGGGCTTGATCGTCAGCCAGCGCCGCCAGGAGGCAAGCCGCAGGAAGCAGCCGGGGATCGACCGCCAGGAAGCGAAAGGGCATGACCTCTGTCGAGATCATGCCCTGATTGGGTCTGCTGCTTTCGCCTATTCGGCCGGTGTCCGCATCTCCGCAGCGACGGCCGTTGGCGGCGTATCATGCGGCTGCAGCGACGGCTCGATCGGCGGCTTCGTGCCTTTCAGCCGGAAGTAGATCTGCGAGCCGATCAGGATCACGCACAGCGCGACGAAGACCGCGCTGATCGGCCGCTGGACGAAGACGGTAATGTCGCCGCGCGAGATCAACATGGCGCGGCGGAAATTTTCCTCGAACCGCGGGCCAAGCACGAAGCCGAGCAGGACCGGCGCCGGGTGGAAGCCGAGGCGGAGCAGCACATAGCCGAACAGGCCGATGCAGGCGACTTCGCCGACCTGGAAGAAGTCGTTGTTCGCCGCATAGACGCCGATGCAGACGAAGAACATGGCGCTCGGGTACAGGTACTTGTACGGGATCGCCAGCATCTTCACCCAGATGCCGATCAGCGGGACGTTGAGCAGCACCAGCATGATGTTGCCGATCCAGAAGCTCGCCACCAGTCCCCAGAAAATGTCGGGGTGCTGCGAGATCAGCTGCGGGCCGGGCACGATGCCTTGAATCATCAAGGCGCCGAGTAGCAGGGCCATCACCGCGTCGCCGGGGATGCCGAGACTCATGGTCGGGATGAAGTCGCCTTGCACCGAAGAGTGGGTGGCGGCCTCCGGGCAGACCACGCCTTCGATCAGTCCGGTGCCGAATTTCTCCGGATGCTTGGAAACCTTCTTTTCCGTCGCGTAGGCGACGAAGGAGGCGATCGTCGGCCCGGTGCCCGGAATGAGCGAGCACAGGCTGCCGATGATGGTGCCGCGCCACATCGGGAAGAAGGCCTGTTTCATTTCGGCCTTGCTCGGCCGCATGTCCCTGAAGCTGACATTGGTATATTTGGTGTTGATCGGCGCGACCTGATTGACGCTGCTCATGAACTCGGCGATGCCGAACAGACCGAGGGCGAGCGCGATGAGCTCGATGCCATCGTCGAGCTCGGTCATGCCGAAGGTGAAGCGTTCCGACCCGGTTTCGAGGTCGGTGCCAACCGAACCGAGGAACAGGCCGACCACGGTCATTGCCACGCCTTTGAGCGGCGACCCGCGCGCCAGGGTGGAGCCGGCGAGCAGGCCGAGCAGCATCAGCGAGCATACTTCGGCCGGACCGAACTGTAGCGCCGCCCTTACCAAAAGCGGCGACAGGAAGATCATCTCGGTAATGCCCCAGGAGGCGCCGACGAAGGAGGCGAACACGGTCAAGCCGAGCGCAACACCGCCGCGGCCCTGCTTGGTCATCGGGAAACCGTCGAGGCAGGTCACCGCATGCGGCGGATGGCACGGTAGATTGAGCAGGATCGAGCAGATGGCGCCGCCATATTGCGCGCCGTACATGACGCCGCCGAGCATCAGAATAGCAGCGACCGGCTTCATGCCGAAGGTGAGCGGCAGGAGGATGGAGATCGTGGCGAGCGGACCCATGCCCGGCAGCACGCCGACCATGTTGCCGACGACCACCCCGAGGAGGCAGAACATCAGGTTGTGCAGCTCGAGGGCAACTCCGAAGCCGCCCCAGAGGTCGTGCAGTGCGGTTCCGATCACGGTTCGCCCCTCCAGGTGAGGATCGGCATCGGCACTTGGAGGAAATAGGAGAACAGGGCGACGCCGAAAACGGTGATGACGATGGCGAGGATGAGCGAGCTCAGCCACGTCGAGTTCTTATCGCCGACCGCGGCGATGAAGACGCTCGAGAAAGTCGCTGGGATCATCCCGAAGTAACGGCCGAAGAAGATGAAGCAGACCGGGCTCATGAGAATGCAGAACCAGGCCCACCATTGCGGGTGTTCCGGCAAGATATTTTGATCTTCCTCATGGCCGTCGGTCGACGGCGATAAGCCCGCCGCCGCAATCGCAATGCCGAGCAGCACCAGGAGGACGCCGAGCGCGGTCGGCAGAAATCCCGGTCCCATGTGCATAAGTGTGCCGGCGCGATAGCTCGAGCCTTTGAGCGCAATGCCAAGGCCGAGCAGCATCATCAAGCCGCCGGCGTAGAAGTCCCGCTTGCCTACGAGCTCGCGGAGATGGCTGGTGGAAGGCCGCAATTTTTCCTCCCGGCGCCGTCTTCGGGGCCTTTAACTGATCTCGCCCCGATACTGTTCGAAACGAGAAACTTCAACAAGTAGCGAGGTGATCCAGAGCGACCAGGTGTCGCAACGCTGTTGCGACCGTCCGGTTCGCGGGGCCTCCCGCCGTTATTCCCCCTGCCGTGGTGTTCGGCACTGTGGAGACCCTGCATTCAGCAGGCACCGGACGATATAGGTGACTGCGCGTGCGTGCAACATCTATGTATGACACTACGACAATGCTGTCCGGCTAGCCTTGGACTATATTTAATAGGCGGCCGGTTTATTCCGGCCGGCTGGCTGTCGAAAGTAATAACCCCGTAAACGGCCGGTTGTTCTCAGGAGCGCGGTGTAAATCTCAGGAGCGCGGTGTAAATAAGTCGGGATTGTCGTTGCGGCTGTTGCCGATGCGCCGCTCTACCGGCCAAAAAGCCATGCCGGCGCCGGGATAGGGTTTGAGCATGGCCTTGAGCTCGGTGTCGCTCGCCGTGGTTTCGCCAAGCCAACCGGCCCAGTTTTCCGGTGTCAACAGGACCGGCATGCGGCCGTGCAGAGGTTGCAGACGTGCATTGGCGGTTGTGGTGATGATGGTGAAGGACTTGATCGCTTCGCCGTCCGGCGCGGTCCAGGAATCCCACAGGCCGGCGAAAGTCATCGGCCCGCGATTGCTCAAAGCCACAGCGAAGGGTTGCCTGTCTTCATCGCGCCACTCGTAATAAGCGTCGGCAATGGCCAGGCAGCGGCGGCCCAGCTTCCAGGCCGCGCGGAAGGCCGGGCGGGTGTCGATGCCTTCGGCGCGGGCATTGAAGGTCGAACGCCCGATCTTGAGACCTTTAGCCCGCGATGTAACCCAGGACGGTACCAGGCCCCAGCGCATCAAGGTGAGCGTGCGGCAACCGTCGCGCACAACAACAACCGGGAGTTTTGACGCCGGCGCGGCATTCCATTTCGGTTGGTAGTCGCGGATCTCGTCCCAGTCGATCTTCAGGTCGAGTTTGAGCTCGGACACATCGTCGGGAAGCTTGGCACGTCCGCACATGTGACGGCTCCCTGTGAGGGCGAATGATCTCAATGAAAGTCACGGCTGCGCAGCGGGATGGCGTCGTCGGGAATGGGGCCGCCGGCAAGTTTCGGCGCGAACAGGTCGCCGCCCTCACGCAGCCAGGGGAGCAGCAAGGAAAGATCGGTAAAGCTTTCCGCCACCACATGGATGACAAGACCGACCCGCTGCAGGCGTCCGCGTATGGCGAGAAAGCGCGCCGTCATCACGATGCGGCGGTTTCGCTCAAAAACTTTCGGCCAGACAATGATATTGGCGATATCGGTCTCGTCTTCGAGCGTCATGAACACGACGCCTTTGGACGTGCCCGGCCGCTGCCGCACCAGGACGAGGCCGGCAACGGTGACGATTGAATCCTGCCGCACATTTTCTTCTTTTTCGTTGCGCAGCTGCGCATTCGGGATGGCGCCGAGCGCACTGAGACGATCGCGGAAAAATTTGACGGGATGCGCTTTCAGCGACATGCCGGTCGCGACGTAATCCTCCACCACATGTTCGGAGAGCGGCATGGCGGGGAGCGTGACGCTGGGCTCGGGAAACAGCTCGTCGCTCAGATGCGCCGTGAGCAGCGGCAGCGTGTCCGTCGCGTTGATGGGGGTCGTATTGCCGGACGCGATTCGGCGCGGCCGGGCGCCGATCATATCGAGCCGCCGCGCCGCCCATAGCGCCTGACGGCGATCGAGATTCAGCGAGCGGAAGGCGTCGGCTTCCGCAAGCCGCTCGATGGTGAAGCGTGAAATGCCGGACGTGGCCGCAAGCCGCTCGATCGAGGCAAAGCCGTTGCCGCGCGCGGCGACGAGCTTTTCCAGTTCGTCCTTGTTGAGGCCGTGAATCTGGCGGAAGCCGAGCCGCACCGCGTGTCCGCCGTCCGCGTCCGGCTCCAGCGTGCAGTCCCAGGCGCTGTCATTGACATCGACGGGACGGATCTCGACGCCATGGGCGCGGGCGTCGCGCACGAGTTGCGCGGGCTGATAAAAGCCCATCGGCTGGCTGTTGAGGATGGCGGCGCAGAACACGTCGGGATAGCGGCATTTGATCCAAGCCGAGGCGTAAACCAGAAGCGCGAAACTTGCCGCGTGGCTTTCCGGAAAACCGTATTCGCCAAAACCTTCGATCTGACCGAAGCAGTGTTCGGCGAAGGTGCGGTCATAGCCGCGCCCGGCCATGCCGTTGATGAACTTGTCGCGGAACAGGTGCACCTTGCCGGTATGGCGGAATGTCGCCATGGCGCGGCGCAGCCCATCGGCCTCGTCGGGCGTGAACTTCGCCGCCGTGATCGCGATCTGCATCGCCTGTTCCTGAAACAGCGGCACGCCGAGGGTGCGCTTGAGCACCTCCTGCAATTCATCGGCCGGTCCATGTTCCGGAGCGGGCGAGGGATAGTGCTCCGGCTCGATGCCGTCGCGGCGGCGCAGATAGGGATGCACCATGTCGCCCTGGATCGGCCCTGGCCGCACGATCGCGACTTCGATGACGAGATCGTAGAAGTTTTGCGGCTGCAGCCGCGGCAGCATCGACATCTGCGCGCGGCTTTCGACCTGAAACACGCCGATCGAGTCGGCGCGCGACAGCATGGCGTAGATGGCGCGGTCGCCCTGCGGCAGCGTAGCGAGCGTGAGATCCAAGCCGTAATGCCGCTGCATGAGATCGAGCCCGCGGCGCAGGCAGCTCAGCATGCCGAGCGCGAGCACGTCGACCTTCATCAAGCCGAGCGTGTCGATGTCGTCCTTGTCCCATTCGATAAAGGTGCGCTCGTCCATCGCGGCATTGCCGATCGGCACCAATTCGTCGAGCGGGCCGCGCGTCAGCACAAAGCCGCCGACATGCTGCGAGAGGTGGCGCGGGAAGCCGATCAATTCGCCGGCGAGCGCAACCGCCTGCCGGATCGCAGGATTGGCCGGGTCGAGGCCGGCCTGGCGGATGTGATCGTCGGGCAGGCCATCGCCGCTATGCCCCCACACGGTCTTGGCCAGCGCCGCGGTGACGTCCTCGGTCAATCCCAGAACCTTGCCGACCTCGCGGATGGCGCGGCGCGAGCGATAGTGGATGACAGTGGCGCAGATCGCCGCGCGATGGCGGCCGTAGCGCCCATAAATGTATTGGATCACTTCTTCGCGCCGCTCATGCTCGAAATCGACGTCGATATCGGGCGGCTCGCCGCGATTCGCCGAGATGAAACGGGCGAACAGCAGCTGGCTTTCGTTCGGATTGACCTCGGTGATGCCGAGACAATAACAGACCGCGCTGTTGGCGGCTGAGCCGCGGCCCTGGCAGAGGATATTTTTTTGCTCCCGCGCATAGGCGACCACGTCATGCACGGTGAGGAAGTAATGCGCGTATTTGAGTTCCTCGATCAGCGCCAGTTCCTCATTGAGCCGCTTGGCGACGTTGGCCGGAATTCCGTTCGGGAAAAGCGTCTTGGGATAACGCTTCGCCGCGCCGGCCCAGGTGAGATCGGCCAGATGCTGCTGCGCGGTCTTACCCGGCGGCACCGGCTCGTCGGGATATTCGTATCTGAGCTGATCGAGCGAGAAGCGACAGGCCTTCGCGATTGCCGCGGTGCGGGCGATGGCGTCGGGGAAATTTTTGAACAGCCGCGCCATTTCGTCGGGCGATTTGATGTGGCGCTCGGCATTGACGGTGAGCCGAAAGCCCGCTTCGGCAAGCGGGCATTTTTCGCGCACGCAGGTAACGATGTCGGCAAGCGGGCGTCGTTCCGGCACGTGATAGTGAACGTCGTTGACGGCGACCAGCGGGGCGCCTGTGCGCTCGCCGAGCTCGGCCAGAAGCGCCAGCCGGCGCGGCTCGTCGCCGCGGTGATAATGGATACCGGCGAGAAACGTGCGGCCCGGCGCGGTGTGGGCTAAAGCCGTGAGGCGGGTGAGGAAGTCTGTAGACCCGGCCCTGGAGGGAAAGGTGAGCGGCGGCAGCGCGATGAAAATCTGGCCTTCGCTCGCGTCGAGAATGTCGTCGAAGGAAAGATGACACTCGCCCTTCTTTGCTTTGCGATTGCCTTTGGTCAGAAGCTGGCAGAGACGTCCGTAGGCTTTTCGATCGATTGGATAAGTGAGCGCCTCAAAGCCATCCACGGAAACAAGTCGCGTGCCGACGAGGAGCTTGATGGTGCGTTTTCGCGCTTCGTCATAGGCGCGTACCACGCCGGCAAAGGAATTACGGTCGGCGATGCCGATGGCGGCGAGCCCGAGCGCGTCGGCCGTCGCCACCATTTCCTGCGGATGCGAAGCGCCGCGCAGGAAGGAGAAATTCGTGGTGACGGCCAGCTCGGCATAGCGCATCACATTCTCCCCTGCAGGGGAGGGTGAAGGTCGCTCATCGATGTGACTCTCAACACACGCACCAATCAACTCACGCAAACAGGCCGTGCACGTACCAGCGCGCGTTCGTGGTCTCGCGCCCGTAAAGGCCTTCGCGGTAGAGCCAGAAACGGTGACCGCTGAAATCCTCGACAAGGTAATAGTCGCGCGTCG
>DATJLN010000095.1:0-65769 GCA_035509535.1 Xanthobacteraceae bacterium
TGGGCCCGTGCCGAGGCGGTCAACAGGCCGATCGCCCCCAGCGCGAAAATGACAAACAAAGTGCGCCGGGCCACGAAACGCGATGCTGCCATGACATCCTCCCTGATGCTCCGCACGAGGGCGCAGAAATAAGGGACACAAAGTGTTCGAAGCGAGGCGCCCTAACGACGCACGGCAGTTGAATTTTGTGCCTGTCCTTATCGGAGAACCCGGTGTCCGCTTTTCCGGGACACGCGCCGAATCAGGAGCCGCAGCTCAAGGTCCGGTCGCCGAGACGGCAGTGATTGATCGGCCTGCCGCCGACATCGAACAGCGTGCCGGTCCAGGTTGTCGCATCGACGCGGTCCCACACCATGTAGCCGAAGCCGGAATAGGTGACGGCTTCGAGCGCGGCGCGGCCGTTGATGTCGGCGCCGGTCACGCTGACGCGCGGCATGCCTTCGAGATTGTCGCCGCCGGTGCCGACGACGAGTTGCGCCGGCCGCGCGCTGCCGAAATCGATGGCCTGGAAGAAGTGGATGTGGCCGGCGACATACATGCGCACGCTTGCCGGCATGTCGGCGCCGAGCGCGGCCTGCAGCACTTTGTTGGAGACGATGTTGACATTGGGGTCGCTCGGCCGGGCGAGCATGGCGTTGACCGGCTTGTGGGTCACCAGCCACGCATTGCTCGGGATCTTGCCGAGCACATCGTCGAATTGCCGGCGCACGACCGGCACCTGGTTGCTGTCCTCGCCCGCATTGTCGTTGACCTTGGCGCTGTCGACGACGACGGCGGCGAAATCGCCGAGCCGCGCCACGTAATCGCCGGTGAGATCGCGGCAGTCCTTCTCCATCGGCGACGGATCGAGAAAACGGAACCAGCCTTCGCCGGCACGGCTGCAATCCTCGTGATTGCCGCGCACCATGATCCAGGGCGCCGCGGCAAACAGCGGCGCGGCCGGCGCGAAGAAGTCCGCGCTCCAGGGCGCCCAGCCATAGCCCGCCGGGCTGCCGGCGCAGCCGCTGTTGTCGGGCGGGCATTTGTCCTCGCGATACTCGTAATCGCCGACATGGATCATCAGATCGGGACGCGCCGCGGCGGCGAGAGCCGCCACTTTCGGAAACGGCCACGCGTTCGGATCGTTGCAGGCCTGCCAAGGATCGCCGGCTTTCAGCCGGCAGCCGGTGTCGCCGAAGATCACGATGCGCTGCGGGTTGGGCCGCGGCAGCGGCAAGGGCTTGCCGTCGAGGATGGCCGAAACGGCGCCGGGCGGCACCGCGAGCTCGCAGCCGCGCACCGGAAATTGCGCGGCCTTGACGCCGCCGAAACTCTGGCCCGGCTCAGAGCGCACGGTCATCGGCATCGCGGCGCCGTCGATGGTCACCGACGGGCAGGCTTCGTCGGTGATCGCCCGCGCACTCGACGTGCCGTCAGGTCCGAGCTCGACCCATTGCGCGAGAATTTTGGCTTGCGCCTGCGGCTGCACCACCAGAACCGTCAAGGCCGCGACAATGGCCATGAACAAGCCGCTCCGCCGCATCATCGTTCTCCTCGGCGCCAAAGATGCCCGCCGGACCATAGTACAAATCTCGCGACAAATATGCGTCGCGACGCCGCGATTTGCTATCGCGACGGCCACATCCAAGCCGGCCTGTCAGCGGCGGCGACGATGGTTTCGCCGAGCTGCTTTTCGAGCACGATTCGTCTTGCGTCAGCGGCTTTTTCGAGCGCCGATACCAATGTCACCGCATGCGACACCACAATGACCTGCGAATGCTGCGAGGCTTGCGCGACGAGCCTTCCAAGCGGCGGCAAGAGATCCGGGTGCAGGCTGGTTTCCGGTTCGTTGAGCACCATTAAGGTCGGCGGCCGCGGCGACAGCAGCGCAGCGACGAGCAGGAGATAGCGCAGCGTGCCGTCGGAAAGCTCGGCCGCCTTCAGCGGCCGCAGGAGGCCGTGCTGGCGCATTTGCAATTCGAAATAGCCGTCGCTGCTCAAGATCTCCACCGCGCTGCCGGGGAAAGCATCGGCGATCGCCGCATCGAGTGCCGCGGCATCGCCGACCTCGCGAACGGTCTGCACCGCGGCGGCGAGGTCTGCGCCATCGCTGCGGAGAACCGGAGAATAGGTGCCGATCTGCGGCCGGCGCGCGGGCGCGTCGCGATCGGTGCTCAAATGATCATAGAAGCGCCAATCGCGCATGCGGTCGCGCAGCAGCAAAAGTTCCGGCGCTTCGTGCGGATCGCTGCAATGGGTCATCATGCTGTCAAACGAAGGCAGCTGGGTCGCCGCCTGCCGCCATGCGCCGCCGCGGTCGCGAATGCGCACGCTCGGCCCATTGCGGACCGCGAAGACGTTCGTACGCGTGAGCGTCGCGCCGTTCCATTGGTTCTCGATCTTGATCGCCGGGTCGCGCGAGAATTGCGAGCTTGAGGGTATCGGCAGGCCGAGATCGATGGCATAGCCGTAGTCGTCGCCCGCAAAGCCGAGCTTGAGACTGATCGACGACTTGCGCAGCGTGCCTTGGACCGGCTGCTGGCCTCGCTTCATGGCACGTGAAAATTGCTCGGGTCCGGCCCAAAGCGTGGAATGCAAGCCGCCTTCCGCCGCGAGTGACCGGATGATGCGGCCTTGAGCGATGTCAGCCAGGAGCCTGATCGCGCGATAAAGGCTCGATTTGCCGGCGCCGTTTGCTCCTGTCACGACATTAAGCGCGCCGAGGCTCAGCCTGACATCGCGCAGCGAGCGATAGCCGGAGACGGCGATGGTTCTGATCATGCGGACGTCGGCCAATTTCCTCGCGCGAAAGTAGCACGAAGAACGGCCGTCCCATCACGCCTTAGACGCCGGCTTGGCCCGGCCGATGCGGCGGGGGCCGTGATCGGTGACGCCGAGATGCGTTTCGAGCGCGGCGCGGTCGGCGGCGAGCGTGGCGCTCTCCGCGGCATGCACGACGCAGCCGCGTTCCAGGATGATGGCGCGGTCGGTGACGGGGAGGATCTTCTTGGCGTTCTGCTCGACAAGAATCGCCGACATGCCCTCGTCGCGGATGATGCGGCGCAGCGCCGCCAGCAGCTCGTCGACGATGATCGGCGCGAGCCCCTCGAGCGGCTCGTCGAGCAGCATCACTTTCGGATTGAGCACCAGTGCGCGGCCGACCGCGAGCATCTGCTGCTCGCCGCCGGAGAGCTGATTGCCCATGTTCTGCCGCCGCTCCGACAGCCGCGGGAACATCGTATAGACCTTGTCGACGGTCCACGGCCCCGGCTGCGCCACCGCGGTGAGGTTTTCCTGCACCGTGAGCGATTTGAAAATGTTGCGTTCCTGCGGCACCCAGCCGATGCCGATATGGGCGCGCTGGTCGGGACGCAGCCGGGTGATGTCGGCGCCTTCGAGCGCGATCTTGCCGCTGAGATAATGGGTGACGCCGACGATCGTATTGATCAGCGTCGTCTTGCCCATGCCGTTGCGGCCAAGAAGCGCCAGCGCCTCGCCTTGGCGCAGCGACAGCGACACGTCGGAGAGCACCACCGCCTCCCCGTAGCCGGCACACAGTTTGTCGATGGCGAGCAGATCAGGCATTGAGCTGCTCGCCGAGATAGACCGCCTTGACGCGCGGATCCTTGGCGACGTCCTCCGGCGCGCCGTCAACGAACAGCGCGCCGTTGACCAGCACCGAGACGCGGTCGGCGAAGGAGAAGACGAGATCCATGTCATGCTCGATCAGGAGCACGGTGACGTCGGCCGGCAGCGCGTCGATGGCGGCGAGCAATTCGTGGCGTTCCGCCTCCGGCACGCCGGCGGCCGGCTCGTCGAGCAAAAGAACGTGTGGCCGGCAGGCGAAAGCCAGCGCGATTTCGAGGAGCCGCTGCTTGCCATAGGGCAGCACCGCGACGCGGTCGAGCATCACGTCGGTCAAATGAAACCGCGCGACGATATCGACAATCTCATCGGTGACGGCGGATTTGGTGCCGACCACGCGCCACCAGTCGGCGCCGGAGCCGAGCCGTTCGGACACGACCAGCCCGATCGATTCCAGCGGCGTGAGATCGAGGAACAATTGGTTGATCTGAAAGGTGCGCGCCATGCCGAGCCGCACCCGCTGGTGCGGCAGCGTATCGGTGATGTCCTTGCCTTCCAGCGTGATGCGGCCGGCGCTCGGCTTGAGCACGCCGGTCAGGAGATTGATGAAGGTGGTCTTGCCGGCGCCGTTCGGTCCGATCAGCGCGTGACGCGCGCCTTTCTCGACGCTGAGACTGACATTATTGGTGGCGAGAATGCCGCCGAAGCGCTTTTCCAGGCCGATGGTTTCGAGAATCGGCATCGCTTACTTCCCGTCCGGCGCGGCAAGCTTCGTCCGGCGCGCCACGGCGCCCGAGCCGAGATTTTCGAGCCCGCCGCGCACCGCCGCGATCCAGCCCTGCACGCGCTCCCGGCCGATCAGCACGATGACGACCAGGATGAGGCCGATCCAGAACTGCCAGTATTGCGGCGTCAGGTTCGCGATCCAATCCTGCATGAACTTGTAGATCACGGCGCCGATCAGTCCGCCATAGAGATAGCCGGTGCCGCCGATGATCAGGACAAGCAGCAGGTCGGCGGAGCGGTCGAGCGAGAACACGTCGAGCGAGCAGAAAGCCGTGGTCTGGGTGAGCAGCGCGCCGGCGATGCCGGCGAGGCCGGCGGAGAAGGTGTAGATCGCGACCAGCCGCCATTTCACCGGAATGCCGATGGCGGACGAGCGCAGCGGGTTGCCCTTCACCGAGCGCAACGACAGCCCGAACGGCGAATAGACGACGCGGCGCGCGATCACGAAACAGACGAACAGCACGATCAGGCAATAGACATAGCCGTTGTGCCCGTAGAGATCGAAACGAAAGCGGCCGAGGATCGGTTCGATATCGATGCCTTGCAGCCCATCGGCGCCGCCGGTGATGTTGGAATAGCGGTTGGCGACTTCGCCGAGCATCAGCGAGACGCCGAGCGTCACCATCAGCCGCGTCAAGTCCGAGCCGCGCAGCACCAGGAAGCTGGTGACGAAGCCGAGCGCGGCGGCGACGAAGCCGGCGGCGATGAGGGCCAAGACGGGCTCGCTGATATAGCCGTATTTGGCGATCAAGCCGGCGAAATAGCCGGCAAAGCCGAAGAAGGCGGCCTGGCCGAGCGAGATGATGCCGGCATAGCCGAGGATGAGATCAAGCGACAGCGCGAACAGCGCCAGGATCGCGGTGTCCTTGAGGATCAGATATTTGCTCGGAAACAGCCAGATGGTGGCGAAGGCAAAGACCCAGAACGCGATCTCGAGCGGCGACCAGCGGGCGCGGCGCTTGAGATAGGAGGAAACCTGGTCGGCGAGCGCGGAATCGGCAGGGGGACTGGTCATAGGCGTCACCGTGCCGAGGCCCGGGCGAACAGGCCCTGCGGCCGCCAGATCAGGACGACGATCATGATCGCATAGATCACGAAGGCGCCGAGCTTGGGCACGTAATACTTGCCGGCCACGTCGCCGATGCCGAGCAGAATCGAGGCAAAGAACGGCCCGGTGATGCTCGACGTGCCGCCGACCGTCACCACGATCAGGAAGTAGATCATGTATTTGAGCGGGAAGGTCGGGTCGAGGCCGAGAATTTCCGCGCCGAGCGCGCCGCCCAGCCCGGCAAGGCCCGACCCGAAGGCGAAAGTCAGCCCGAACACCGCGCCGACATTGATGCCGAGCCCGCGCGCGACGCGCTGATCGTCGACCGCGGCGCGCAGCCGGCTGCCGAACCGCGTCTTGGTCAGTATCAATTGCAGCGCGATGGTGAGGAGGCCGCAGATCGCGATGATCAGCAGGCGGTATTTGCCCATGCCGACGCCG
Source organism: Xanthobacteraceae bacterium (assembly GCA_035509535.1). Lineage (GTDB taxonomy): Bacteria > Pseudomonadota > Alphaproteobacteria > Rhizobiales > Xanthobacteraceae > BOG-931. Next base: position 5,840 of record DATJLN010000095.1, read on the forward strand.
AGCACATTGAACTGGCCCTGCAGCACGTCGGGAATCTGCACGAATTGCTGCGACGAGCCCATCGTATAATCGACGGCCGCCACCGACATGAAGACGAGCCCGATGGTGAACAGCACCTGGTCGAGATGCGGCCGGGCGTAGACGTGGACGTAAAGCGTGCGCTCGAACAGGCCGCCGAGCAGCGCCGTCACCAGAAAGGCGAGTGGCAGGCCGAGCGCAAAAGGCACCCCGTAGCGGTTGACCAGAACGACGGTGCAGTAGCCGCCGGCCATGGCGAAGGCGCCGTGGGCGAGATTGATGAAATTCATCAGGCCGAGCGTGACGGACAGACCGCATGCCAGAACGAACAGAAGCATGCCGTAGGCAATGCCGTCGAACAAAATGGTCAGCATGATCTCGTCAACGCGCCCCTGGATCGGCCGTCACAAAAACCCACTCGCGGTGGTCCCCAACCACCGAGACTTTCCATACATTCCGATATTCGCTCAATCGACCTCTCCCCGCCAGGCGGGGAGAGGATATTGCATCGAGCAAAGCTTACTTCTTCTCGGCCGCCTTGATCGGGTCCTTGACCGAGGGGAAGGTCTCGAATTCCACGTTATAGAGTTGACCGTTCTTTTTTTCGACCTTTCGGATATAGACATTCTGGATGATGTCGCGCGTGTCCGGATCGATCGATATCGGCCCGCGCGGGCTCTCCCAGGCCGTGCCTTTCATCGCGGCGATCAGCGCATCGCCGTCGGTATTGCCGTTGGTCTTCTTCAGCGCTTCATAGATCAGGTGCATGCCGTCGTAGCCGCCGACCGCCATGAAGTTCGGCCGCATGCCGCCATTGGCCTTCTCGAACGCGGCGACGAAGGCCTTGTTGGTCGGCGAATCGTGATCGGCCGAATAGATATGCGCGGTGATGGTGCCGAGCACCGGATCGCCCATGCCGTTGAGCAGGTCGTCGTCGGTCACGTCGCCCGGCCCGATGATCTTGATGCCGGCTTTGTCCATGCCGCGCTCGGCGAATTGCTTGACGAAAATGCCGCCTTGCCCGGACGGCACGAAGACAAAGATTGCGTCCGGCTTGTGGTCGGCGGCGCGCTGCAGGAACGGCGCGAAGTCCGGATTGGCGAGCGGGAAGGTGATGCTGTCGAGGATCTGGCCGCCCTTGGCGGTGAACTCGGCGGCGAAGGATTTCGCGGCGTCGGCGCCCGGCGCATAGTCGGACACCATGCTGACGACTTTCTTGATGCCGTTCTTCGCCGCCCAGTCGGCCATCGGCACCGTCGATTGCGCCAGCGTAAAGCTCGTGCGCGCGATGTAAGGCGACTTCTCGGTGATGATCGACGTGCCGGCGGCGGTGACGATCTCCGGCACTTTGGCTTCGGTCGCAAGCGGAGCGACCGCGAGCGCCGCCGGCGTGACGCCGAAGCCGGCGAGGAAATTCACCTTGTCGTTGACGATCAGGTCTTGCGCGATGCGCTTGGTGTTATCCGGGACGGCGCCGTCGTCCTTGATGATCAGCTGGATCTTCTTGCCGGCGACGGTGTCGCCGTGCTGCTGCATATAGAGCTTGGCCCCGGCGGCTTCTTGTTTGCCGGTCGATTGCTGTTGGCCGGTCATCGGCAGGATGAAGCCGATCTTGACGTCCTGTGCCTGCGCTGCGCCGGCCGCAACGGCGAGCGCCGTGGCGGCGCCGGCCGCCAGCAAAAAATTCTTGAATTTCATAGAGTTCCTCCCGAAGGCGTTCATTAGGATACGCGATTGGCGCGCATACCAACATTTGACGTCGACATTGTCCAGTTAGCGGTTTGTCTCATAGCGGCCGCGATTCATTGCCGCAAAGCCGCGACGCGGCGGGCCCTGCCGAAATGACCTGGCGCAGGCGAGTTGTGCCATTTCAGCTGGCTGTTCGGGCATGATCTTTCTTGAAGCGCCGCGGCATGTTTCTGAATGTTTCAAGATGGCACGCATCACGCGATCTTGAGACCTATCGATCTTGTGGCCCTGCGGCTTTGATCACCGGTCCCCGCTTGTCGTAGTCGCCGCGTCGCCCTGGCGAAGCCTCCGGTGTCGAGCGACCGGGCCCGCGATCCGGGCCTCCTGCCGGAGAGGGCCGTGCGGCTCTGCGGCAATATCGGCCGGGTGAAGGTTGCGGCGCCGTCCCCCTCACCCTCCCGTGCCGGATTAACTATCGCGCCGTCCTCTCCCGCAAGACCCGCAACGGGAAAGGACACAACGGAGCCGGCGCACATTGGAGGCGAAGCGTGCGCCTTGGGAGGCTTAAGCGTGCGCCTTGCGCTGCGGGTCGATGATCTTTTCCAGCTTGCCGAGCACATGCATGCAGGGCAGCAGCTGCGCCAGGCTGGCATTGGGCTCGCGCTTTTCCTTGATCGCGGCGATGAACTCGCGATCCTCGAGCTCGATGCCGTCCATCGACACGTCGACCTTCGAAACGTCGATCTTGTTGTCCTTGCCGTCGGACAGGTCGTCGTAGAACGCCTTGTAGGTGCCGGTATCGCCGATATAGCGGAAGAACGAGCCGAGCGGCCCGTCATTGTTGAACGACAATGACAGCGTGAGGATCGCGCCGGACGGCGTCTTGGCGACGATCCCCATATCCATGGCGATATTGAGCTCGGGATGGATCGGGCCCTGCACCGCGTAGCAATCGGAAATGTTTTCGCCGACTTGATACTGGAACAGATCGATGGTGTGCGCGGCGTGATGCCACAACAGATGGTCGGTCCAGCTGCGCGCATTGCCGGCAGCGTTGATGTTCTTCCTACGGAAGAAATAGGTCTGCACGTCCATCTGCTGGATCTTCAGCTCGCCGGCTTTGATCTTCTTGTGGATGTATTGATGGCTCGGATTGAAGCGCCGGACGTGGCCGCCCATGGCGGTGACGCCGGTCTCTTTGGCGATCTTCACCAGGTTTTCGGCGTCCTCGACGCTGTCGGTGACCGGGATCTCGACCAGCACATGCTTGCCGGCGCGCATCACCTGCTCGCCCTGGCGGAAGTGCATCTTGGTCGGCGTGGTCAGGATCACCGCATCGGCGCGCTTGATGCCCTCGGACAATTCGCCGGAGTAATGCGGAATGCCGTATTTCTTGGCGACCTGGGCGGTGGAGTCCTGATTGCCGCCCACCAGCGACGTCACTTCGACGCCGGGAATGCGCTTGAGCGCATCAAGATGTTTCTGGCCGAACGCGCCCTGTCCCGCTACGCAAATTTTCATTGGCTTCCTCTTCCAATCAAGTTGATGTCCCAGCCGTCATTGCGGGCGCAGACGAGGAATCCAGCGCGGCATCGCAGACCCGGATTGCTTCGTCGCCTGGCTCCTCGCGATGACGATCAGCTGCGAATACGATCGACTTTCGCCCGCGCCGCGGCGCGCTTGTGCCTGACCGCGGATTTGCTCGCACTCTTGCCCGCGCCTTTGCGCGCCTTGTTCTCCAGAATGATATGGCCGACCGCGGTATTCGACGCCGGCACGGTGTAGAAGCGATAGACTTCGTCCACCTTGTCGTCGAGCGCGCCGCGCATGATCAGCCACATCACCATCTCGATGCCTTCGGCGCCGGCTTCGCGCATGTAATCGATATGCGGGATCTTCACGAGCTTCTGCGGATCCTTCGACAGATTGTCGAGGAAGGCCTTGTCCCATTTGCTGTTGATCAGGCCGGCGCGCGGACCGGAAATCTGGTGCGACAACCCGCCGGTGCCGAAGATCACGACGCGCAGATCGTCGGGGAACGATTCGACCGCCTTCTTGATCGCCTTGCCGAGCATGAAGCAGCGGTGCCCGGTGGGCGGCGGATACATCACCACGTTGACCGCGAGCGGAATGACCGGGCACGGCCAGTGACCGTCCTTCTCGATCTTGCCGAACAGCAGGTTCATCGGCACCGTCATGCCGTGATCGATCTCCATCTTGTTGCAGATGGTGAGATCGAACTCGTCGAGAATGCAGGACTGCGCGATATGCGAGGCGAGCGCCGGATGGCCCTTGGCGACCGGCACCGGACGCGGGCCCCAGCCTTCGTCGGCCGGCGGGAATTCCGCGGCGCAGCCGAGCGCGAAGGTCGGGATCATCTCGACCGAAAACGCCGAGGCGTGATCGTTATAGACCACGATGGCGACATCGGGCTTGGTCTGCCGCATCCATTCCTGCGACTTCTCGAAACCGGAGAACACCCGCTTCCAATAGGGCTCCTCGGTCTTGCCGAGGTCGAGAGCGGCCCCGATGGCGGGGACGTGCGATGAACCTATTCCTGCGATGATCCTGGCCACGGCGTCACTTCCGTTTTGCTGACTTGGGTTTGGACTTTGATTTGCCGACCTTGGCTTTCGCCTTGGTCTTGGGGCTCGCCTTAGATTTGGCTTTGACTTTGGCCTTTGCGGCGGCCTTCTTCTCCGGCGCGCCGACAAGGAAGTTGGACGGCTTATTCCTGCCGGTGCGCGAGCGGTTGCCTTCGACCGAGCGGCCGCCCTTGAGCATCATGTCGGCATAGTCTTGCTGCGTCGAGCTGGTCATGACCGCGGCCAGATGCTGGAACGAATGGCCGTCGGTCGCGCCGAGCTTGGCGGTGAAATAGATGTTGCCGCCGAGTTCCAGCATGCGGTTATAGTCCCGCCTGAGGATGGCGTCGGTCTGCTCCGGCGTGAGGTTGAATTTCTTCAGATATTCCGCCTCGTTCGCCTTGAACGCCGTGCGGTTCGCATCCTTCATCAGCGACATGCAGAACATGTTGATGCCGAACCCTTCCCGGGACCGTTCGGCGTCGAACACAAAGGTGCCCGGGATGTCGTCGTAATCGTGCTGTTGTTCGCGGGCCATCGGCCTTCTCCCAATTGGTCTGACATATATAGCGCGGGAAAGCTTGGCAACGTAAGCCTTCCCTCCTGCGCGTGCCATGCGCCACCAGAAGGGCAGTGCAAGAAATAATTTAGAATCCTTGCAAGCTGGCCCGGAATCCCGCTTCCACCGCGGATGCGCAGAACCGGCCCGGCTAACTCCAATAAAGCCGCATCGGGTTGTCGACCAACAGCTTCTGCTGCGCCGCCGCGCTGGTTGCGATCCTGGGGATGTAATCGACCAGAACGCCGTCGTCCGGGGCATCCTTCTTCATGTTGGGATGCGGCCAATCGGTGCCCCAGATCACGCGGTCGGGAAAGTGGTCGACCAACGCCTTGCCGAACGGCACGACGTCGTCATAGGGCGGTCCGGCAAGGGTCATGCGCTCGGGGCAGGTCGCCTTCACCCAGAAATTCTTGTGCTTGTCCATGAGATCATGGAAGCGCTGGTTCTCCGGATCGTTGACGCCCTTTTTCACCGTGGGGGTGCCCATGTGATCGACCACGACGGCGGTGGGCAGCGCGGTGAAGAAGCTTTCGAGTTCCGGCAGATCGGGCATTTCGAAATAAACGACGATGTGCCAGCCGAGCTTCTCGACCCGCTTGGCGATCCGCTGCAGCACGTCGCGCGGGGTGAAATCGACCAGCCGCTTGAGGAAGTTGAAGCGCACGCCGCGCACGCCGGCTTTGTCCATCCACTTCAGCTCGTCGTCGGCGACTTCCTCGCCGACAAAGGCAACGCCCTTGGCGCGGCCGTTCGAGGCGTCGAGCGCGTCGACCATGGCGCGGTTGTCCTTGGAATGGCACGAGGCCTGGACGATCACGTTCTTGTCGAAGCCGAGGAAATCGCGCAGCGCGAACAGCTTTTCCTTCGGCGCATCGCAGGGCGTGTATTTGCGCTCCGGCGCATAGGGAAATTTCGCTTCCGGCCCGAACACATGACAATGCGCATCGACCGCGCCGGCCGGCGGCTTGTATTTCGGCTTCGACGGGTTGGGATGAAAGGGAATGTAACCGGGCGACATCGGCACGCGCGCGTTCTCCGTCTTCGAGTTAAGCCCCGCGACGGCAGGGCATCGAGGAATGGGCAGAAAAATCGTTCAGACCAGCTCCAGCGCCATCGACACGCCCTGCCCGACGCCGACGCACATGGTGGCGAGCGCCCGCTTGCCGTGATGCCTTTCCAGGCCGTGCACCGCCGTCAGCGCCAGCCGCGCGCCCGACATGCCGAGCGGATGACCGAGCGCGATGGCGCCGCCGTGCGGATTGACGTGTTCGGCGTCGTCGGCGACGCCAAGCTGGCGGAGACACGCGAGCCCCTGCGCGGCAAAGGCCTCGTTGATCTCAATCAGATCGAAATCGGTGATCTTGAGATTAAGCTTCTCCATCAGCTTCTTGGTCGAGGGCACCGGGCCGATGCCCATGATGCGCGGCGGCACGCCGGCCGACGCCATGCCGAGAATGCGCGCCCGCGGCGTCAGCCCATGCGCCTTCGCCGCCTCTTCGCTCGCCAGAACGATCGCGGCCGCCCCGTCGTTGATGCCGGACGCGTTGCCGGCGGTGACCGTGCCGGGATTGCGCACGATCGGCTTGAGCTTCTGAAGATTTTCCAGCGTCGTGTCCGGCCGCGGATGCTCGTCCTCGCAGCAGGCCATCGGGCCGGCTTTGCCGTTCGGCACTTCGACCGGAACGATCTCCTTGGCAAAAAAGCCGGTGGCGATGGCCTTGGCGGCGCGCTGCTGCGAGCGCAACGCGAACGCGTCCTGATCGGCGCGGGTGACCTGGAATTCCTCGGCGACGTTCTCCGCCGTCTCGGCCATGGAGTCGACGCCGTATTGCGCCCTCATCAGCGGATTGATGAAGCGCCAGCCGAGCGTGGTGTCGAAAATCTCGGCCGAGCGCGAAAACGCCTCGCCGGACTTGCCCATCACGAACGGCGCCCGCGTCATCGATTCGACGCCGCCGGCAATGGCGAAATCCATTTCGCCGGCGCGGATGGCACGCGCGGCATCGCCCACCGCATTGAGCCCCGAGGCGCAGAGCCGGTTGACGGTGACGCCCGGGATCTTGTCCGGCAGGCCGGCCAGCAGCAGCGCCATGCGCGCGACGTTGCGGTTGTCCTCGCCGGACTGGTTGGCGCAGCCGAGGAACACTTCGTCGAGCCGCGACCAATCGGCCTTGGCATTGCGGGCGATCAAGGCCTTGATCGGCACCGCGGCCAGATCGTCGGCACGCACTTTCGCGAGCCTTCCGCCATAGCGGCCGATCGGGGTGCGCGCGGCATCGCAAATGAATACGTCTCGCATCGGCCGCTCCATCTACTCGTTTGCCGGCGCATGTCCCGGAAAAGTGGATACCGGTTTTCCGACGAGGACATGCGTAAAATAAATCATCCTCGCGCTGTTTGTACGAGGCAGGCCACAGTGGGTCAATCGACGCGCAGCGCGCGCCGATCAGCCGAACTCACGCAACAGGTCGAGCAGGAGCAGGCGGCGCTCGCGCCCGATCATTTCGACCATGCGCTCTTCGTGGCGCGCAGCGAAGCCTCTGATCCGCGCCATCGCCTTGGCGCCCGTCTCGGTGAGAAACAGCGAATGCGAGCGGCGATCGTCCGGCGCCGCGCGGCGCTCGATCCACTCCCGCCGCTCGAGATCGTGCAGCATCCGCGCGAGCCGCGCACGCTCGATGTTGAGCGCCTGCCCAATGGCGGACTGCGAGCGGCCCGGATTGGCGGCGATCAGCACCAGCACCGAATATTGCGCCGGCCGGACATCGAGCGGGGAAAGGGTCCTGATGAAGCTCGTGAACACCGCAACCTGCAAGCGGCGCAGGAAATAACCGATGTGGTCGTTGAGCTCGCCAAAATCGAGCCTTTGGCCTTCGCCTGGCGGCGCCGCGGCTTGCCGCTTTGCGCCTTGGCGTTTTGAGCCTTGGCGCTTTGAACCCTGGCTCTTTGAACCCTGGCTCTTTGAACCTTGGCTCTTTGAACCTTGGGTCTTCGCCTGTCTGGGGACTGCCACGCGTCGGTGCTCCAGATCTGCCTGTAGCGCCCTCTGTAGCAGATTCGCCAGCAAAAACAGTGGGGCTTGACGGAGATTGTTGTCAATGACAACATATTGGATCAGCGCCGAAGCAAGAGCGCCGCGGTTCACCGCCGTCATGGGAGGAATGCATGATCAGGCCCGCACTACTGTCGGCCGTTCTGGCCGTTTCGCTGTGCTGTCCCGCAGCCGCCGAGAATAACGGGGTGCTGCGCATCGGCGTGCTCAACGACATGTCGAGCGTCTATGCCGACTTTCAGGGCCCCGGCTCGGTGATTGCGGCGCAGCTCGCGGCCGAGGACTTCGCCAAAACGTCCAAGCGCAAGGTCGAGATCCTTTCGGCGGATCACCAGAACAAGCCCGATATCGGCGCCGAGATCGCGCGGCGCTGGTTCGATGTCGACGGCGTCGACATGATCATCGACGTCCCCAATTCCGCGGTGGCCTTCGCGGTCGCCGATATCGCCCGCGATAAGAACAAAGTGTTCATCGGCTCCGGCGCCGGCAGCGCGCTGCTCACCGGCGCCAAGTGCTCGCCGAACACCGTGCACTGGACCTACGACACCTGGGCGATGGGCCATGGCGTTGCCCGCGCGCTGATGCAACAAGGCAACAAGAGCTGGTTCTTCGTCAGCGCCGACTATGCTTTCGGCGCCGATCTGCAGAAGCAGGCGAGCGATGAAGTCCTCGCCGAGGGCGGCCGGGTGCTCGGCAATGTCCGCCATCCGCTCGGCACCAATGATTTCTCCTCGTTCCTGCTGCAGGCGCAGGCCTCCGGCGCGCAAGTGATCGCGCTCGCCAATGCCGGCGGCGATACCGTCAACGCCATCAAGCAGGCGGCCGAATTCAATCTCGGCGCCAAGCAGAAGATCGTCGCGCTCATTTTCGATCTGCAGAGCGTTCCGGCGCTGGGGCTCAAATCGGCTGAAGGCATCACCGCGCTGAACGCGTTCTATTGGGACATGAACGATCAGACCCGCGCCTGGTCGAAGCGCTATCAGGAACGGCATCCGCAAAAGGAAATGCCCAATCACATGCAGGCCGGCGTCTATTCCGCGACCATGGACTACCTGCGGGCCGTCGACAAAGTCGGTTCACCTGCCGACGGTCGCGCGGTTGTATCCGCGATGAAGGCAACGCCGGTGGACGACCCGCTGTTTGGCCGCGTCACCATCCGCGAGGATGGGCGTGCCGTGCATCCGATGTACCTCTTGCAGGTCAAAACCCCGGCCGAATCGAAGGGGACGTGGGACGTGTTCAAGCTTACGGCGACCATCCCGGCCGATCAGGCCTTTCGGCCGCTGAACGAAGGCGGCTGTCCGCTGGTGAGCAAACAGAACTGATGGAACCTGGCTGATCTTCGGCGGGGAAAACTTGACCAAGCCCGCAATGACCGATTTGTTGCGGGTGACGGCCCGCTCGCCAAAGCTCAGCTCACCAAAGCTCAGCTCACCAAGGCTCACGTCGCCGAGGTTCATATGTCTTCGCAGTGGTCCGACCTTCCGTCCTCGCTGAAAGCCGAGCGGCACGATGCCGTGGCCGTGCTGAAGCTCGCGCGCGCGGAAAAGCGCAATGCGCTCGACGATCCGACGGTGCTCGGCATCGAGACTTTCTTCTCGACGCTGCCCGACGACGTCCGCGCCGTCGTCATCGCCGGCGAAGGCGAGCACTTCTCCGCCGGTCTCGATCTCAGCGAGTTGACCGCACGCAATACCTTCGAAGGCATCGATCATTCGCGCTCCTGGCACCGCGCCTTCGAGCATATCGAGTTCGGCAAAGTGCCGGTGGTCGCGGTGCTGCATGGCGCCGTGGTCGGCGGCGGGCTTGAACTGGCGGCGGCGGCGCATATCCGCGTCGCCGAACGCTCGGCCTTCTATGCGCTGCCGGAAGCAAGCCGCGGCATTTATGTCGGCGGCGGCGGTTCGGTGCGGCTGCCGGCGCTGATCGGCACCGCGCGCGTCATGGACATGATGCTCACCGGGCGCACGCTGTCGGCCGAAGAAGGCCAGATCGTCGGGCTGACGCAATATCTGGTCGACGAAGGTCAAGGCCTGTCCAAGGGCATGGAGCTCGCGCACCGCATGGCCGGCAATGCGCCCTTCACCAATTTTGCCGTGACGCATTTGCTGCCGCGCATCGCCAGAAGCGATCCGGCGGCCGGCTTCATCGCCGAGTCGCTGGCCGCCGCCATTGCGCAGGGCGACGAGGAAGCCAAGGCGCGGCTGAAGGCCTTCCTGGAGAAGCGCGGGCCGAAAGTGGCGCGGAGCTGATAATGACAGCCGCGGCGTCCTTGACCAAGCAAAGCCGGCCGCCGCTGCGGCCGGTGAAGCTCGGCTCCCCGGAGGTCGTGGTCGAGCGTCGCGGTGACGGCGCGATCCTGCTGCGCTCGCCGCGCGAGCTGCCGGCGCACCCGCGGAAGCTGACCGAACGGCTTGTCTATTGGGCGCAGGCTGCTCCCGAGCGCATCTTCATTGCGCAACGCGACGCTGCGGGCGGCTGGCGCGCGCTGACCTATGCGCAGACCTTCGCCGCGGTGCGCTCGCTCGCCTCGGCGCTGCTGCAGCGCGATCTGACGCCGGAGCGGCCGATCGCAATTCTTTCCGGCAACGATATCGAGCATGCGCTGCTGGCGCTCGCCGCAATGCATGTCGGCATCCCCTATGCGCCGATCTCGGTGCCCTATTCGCTGATGTCGCAGGATTTCAGCAAGCTCAAGGCGATCATCAAGATTCTCACGCCCGGCCTTGTGTTTGCCGCGAACGGCACAGCTTTCGCCCGCGCCATTCAGGCGGCCGTGCCTGCCGGGATCGAGATTGCCGTGACCGCCAATCCGCTCGCCGACCGGCCGACAAGTCCGTTCGAGACGTTCTTGCACGCCCCGCCGACGCCTGCGGTGGAGGCCGCGCATGCGCAGGTCAGCGAAAAGACCATCGCCAAGGTGCTGTTCACGTCCGGCTCGACCGGTCCGCCCAAAGGCGTGATCAATACGCAGCTGATGCTGTGCGCCAACCAGGCGATGATCCGCGCCGGCTTCGCTTTTCTGGCCGACGAGCCGCCAGTCCTCGTCGACTGGCCGCCGTGGAACCACACGTTCGGCGGCAATCACGATTTCGGCATGGTGCTCGACAATGGCGGTTCGTTTTATATCGACGAGGGCCGGCCGCTGCCCGGCGCAATCGAGGCCACCGTGCGCAATCTGCGCGACATCGCGCCGACGATCTATCTCAACGTGCCCAAAGGCTATGAAATGCTGCTGCCCTATCTGCGCCGTGACGCGGAATTGCGGGCGCGTTTCTTCAGCCGGCTGAAAGCGCTGTTCTACGCCGGCGCGAGCCTTGCGCAGCACGTGCGTAACGAGCTGGAAGAGCTTGCCGTCGCCACTACCGGCGAGCGGATCATCTTTTTAGCGAGCCTTGGCTCGACCGAGACTGCACCGCTGGCGATCGCCCTGACTTGGGAATCCGGGCACGCCGCCAATATCGGCCTGCCCGCGCCCGGCGTCGAACTGAAGCTGGTGCCGAGCGGCGGCAAGCTCGAAGCGCGGCTGAAAGGGCCGAACATCACGCCGGGCTATTGGCGCGCGCCAGAGCTCACCGCGGCGGCCTTCGACGAGGAAGGCTACTACAAGCTCGGCGACGCCCTGAAGTTCGAGGATCCCGGCGATCCCGCCAAAGGCTTGCTGTTCGACGGCCGGATCGCGGAGGATTTCAAGCTCGCCACCGGCACGTGGGTGAGCGTCGGATCGCTGCGCTCGTCTTTCATTGCGCATTTCGCTCCGCTGGTGCGCGACGTGGTTTTTGCGGGCGCCGATCGCGACGAGGTGACGGCGCTCGTCTTTCCCGACCTCGAAGCTTGCAGGAAGCTCGCGCCGGCTCTGCCGCCAGACGCAACGCCGCAAGCGCTCGTCGCCGCTCCGAATGTCGGCGCCGCATTTTCACGCTTGCTGGACGGTTTTGTCGCCGCAAGCACCGGGACCTCCAACCGCATTCCGCGCATGATGCTCCTTGCCGACCCGCCCTCCCTCGACATCGGCGAGATGACCGACAAGGGCTCGATCAACCAGCGTGCGGTGCTCACGCATCGCGCCGCTCTGGTCGATGAGCTATACGCGGAAACGCCTTCACCGCGGATCATCGCCGCCACGTCTGTGAGGAGCTGATGGCAACCGGGATCGGCACGACCTTCGATGATGCCGTTTTGCTCGACGGCGTGCGCACGCCGTTTGCCGACTATAACGGCGCGCTGGCGAACATTTCGCCGATCGATCTCGGCATCAAGGTCGCGCGCGAGGTGATCGCCAAGGCGGACGTGCCGCCGCAGGATATCGGCACGGTGGTTGCCGGCTCGATGGCGCAGGCGAGCTTCGACGCCTACATGCTGCCGCGCCATATCGGGCTTTATGCCGGTGTGCCGGTCGAGGTGCCCGCGCATCTGGTGCAGCGCGTCTGCGGCACCGGCATCGAAGTCCTGAGCCAGGCGGCGGATGCGGTATCGCTCGGCCGCGCCGAGCTTGCCCTTTGCGTCGGCACCGAATCGATGAGCCGCAATCCGGTCGCCGCTTACACGCATCGCAGCGGCTTCCGCATGGGCCAGGTCGAGTTCAAGGATTTTTTGTGGGAGGCGCTGCTCGATCCCGCGCCGAACGCCACGATGGGCGACACCGCGGAGAATCTGGCGCGGCAATACCAGATCACCCGGCCGCAGGTCGACGAATATGCTTCGCGCAGCTTCGCGCGTGCCGTCGCCGCGCAGCAGAGCGGCTTCTTCGCCGGCGAGATCGCGCCGGTGAAATCGGAGCGCTTCGTGCGCGACGACTTGCAGCCGCGCGGCATCAAGCTGAAAGGCGAACTCACAGCCGACAGCCATGTGCGTCCGTCACCGGCCGAGGCCTTGGCCGCGATCCGCCCGGCCTTCGGCGGCGTGCAGACCGGCGGCAATTCGTCGGCCATCGTCGACGGCGCCGCGGCCGCGCTGGTGTCCTCCTCTGCATACGCCAAGAGACACGGACGCGAGCCGCTCGCACGGCTCCTCGCTGTCGCCGCCGTCGGCGTGCCGCCGGAGATCATGGGCATCGGACCGGTGCCGGCGATCCGCGCCGTGCTCGAACGCGCCGGGCTGACGCTTGCCGACATCGACCGCTTCGAGATCAACGAAGCCTTCGGCGCTCAGGTGATGGCTTGCGCGCGCGAGCTCGGCCTCGACGAGGACAAGCTGAACGTCAATGGCGGAGCGATCGCCATCGGTCATCCGCTTGGTGCGACCGGCGTACGCCTCGCCGTTACGCTGGCGCGCGAACTGCGCAAGAGCGGCGGACGCTACGGCATCGCATCGGCCTGCATCGGCGGCGGTCAGGGTATTGCGCTCTTGATCGAGAACGGGAAGAACTAAGCGCATGGACATCAAAGGACAGGCTGCCATCGTCACCGGCGGCGCGTCCGGCCTGGGCGCGGCCACCGCGCGCATGCTGGCGCAAGCCGGCGCCAAGGTTGCGGTGCTCGATATCAACCATAAGGCGGCCGCCGAAGTCGCCATCGACATCAACGGCATCGCCGTCGCGTGCGATGTCACCAGCAGCGACGCGACGGAAAAGGCCGTCGCCAAGGCCGCCGCCGATCACGGCCCGGCGCGCATCGTGGTCAGTTGCGCCGGCATCGGTCCGGCCAAGCGCATTGTCGGCCGCGACGGGCCGATGCCGCTCGAGGAATTTTCCAAGGTCATCGCGATCAACCTGATCGGCACCTTCAACGTGATGCGGCTTGCCGCGGCCAAGATGCAAAACCTCGAGCCGATGCAGGACGGCGAGCGCGGCATCATCGTCTGCACGGCGTCGGTCGCCGCCTATGACGGCCAGATCGGTCAGGCCGCCTATGCGGCGTCGAAAGGCGGCGTGGTCAGCCTCGTCCTTCCGGCGGCGCGGGAATTCTCCCAGTTCGGCATCCGCGTCACCGCCGTGGCGCCGGGCATTTTCTCGACACCGATGCTGCACGCGCTGCCGGAAGCTGCGCAGCAAAGCCTTGCGGCCGCAGTCCCGTTCCCAAGGCTCCTTGGGCAGCCGCCCCAATTCGCCGCTCTGGTGCGCCACATGATCGAGAACCGCTATCTCAACGGCGAAGTGGTGCGGCTTGACGGCGCGCTGCGGATGGCTCCGAAATAACGGCAAGACGTCATTTTGTTGCTTCTCCGCTTTCCTGTAGAGAGGCAGCCCACACTTTTGTGCAGCCTTTGCGAAGGACCTAACGGATAATGTTCAGCAATACCCGGCATCTGCGCATCGAATGGGGCGACTGCGACCCTGCTGGCATCGTCTTCTATCCGCGCTATTTCGCAATGTTCGACACGTCGACCACGGAGATGATGGAAGCCGCGATCGGCATGAGCAAATTCGAATACCTCAAAGCCTTCAAATTCATCGGCCATCCGATCGTCGAGACCCGCGCCATTTTCCGCGTCCCCAACCGTTTCGGCGACCGGGTCTCGATCACCACCTCGATCGCGGGCCTGGGCAAGTCCAGCATCAAGATCGAGCATCGCCTGATGAAAGGCGACGATATCTCGGTCGAGGGCTTCGAGACGCGCGTTTTTGTCGCTCCCGATCCGGCCGACCCCGAGCGCATGAAGGGCCAGCCCATCCCGGCTGAATTTGTCGCGCGGCTGACGCATAGCAAATAGCGCAAGCACCGCGCCCAAAGCGGAACTCGCGCCCGCGTCTCTTGCCGCTCCGCTGCGCACTTATGCTAGAAGCGGGCCGCTGGAGCGAAATTGTTTATTGAACCAATGGGCGCTCCGGCATTTTGATAGAGCATGATCTTTCGGAAAGCCGGTATCCGCTTTTCCGGATCATGCTCTCAAGGGAGATGAACGCCGATGCGAGTTGACGCCTATACGCACTTTTTTCCGGAACGCTTCTTCACCAAGCTGAATGAAGTCGCGGGCGACTACAAGGACATGGGCAAGCGCATCCGCTCGCTGCCGGCTTTGTTCGATCTCAACGTGCGCAAGAAGATCGTCGACGGTCACAAGGACTATCAGCAGATCCTGTCCTATCCGCAGCCGCCGATCGAGAAATTCGCCAAGTCGCCGGCCGACATCGACGAGTTCTGCAAGATCATCAATGACGGCTTCGCCGAACTGACGACGAAGGAAAAGGATCACTTCCCGGGCTGGGTGGCGCAGGTTTCGCTCGCCGCGAAAGACTGCGGCGTTGCCGAGGCCGAACGCGCGATCAAGAACGGCGCGCTCGGCGTGCAGATCTACACCAATGTCGCCGGCAAGCCGCTCGACCGTCCTGAATACGCGCCGTTCTTCAAGAAGATGAACGAGCTCGGCGCGCCGGTCTGGCTGCATCCGGCGCGCGGCGCCGAGACGCCGGACTATATTTCCGAATCGAAATCGCTCTATGAGATCTGGTGGACCTTCGGCTGGTCCTACGAGACCGCCGCCGCCATGATGCGGCTGGTTTATTCCAAGATCATGGACAACCATCCGAACCTGAAAATCATCACCCATCACTTCGGCGGCATCGTGCCGATGCTGGAAGGCCGCATCGGCCCCGGCAATGACGTGATGGGCTCGCGCACCACCGACGAAGACTATGTCTCGCTGCGCAAGAGCCTGAAGAAGCGCCCGCTCGATTATTTCAAGCACGACTTCTGGGCCGACACCGCGGCCTTCACCGCGGTGCCGGCAACCAAGGCGGGCATGGAATTCTACGACATCGACAAGATCGTGTTCGCGTCCGACTGCCCGTTCGATCCGGAGGGCGGCACCATGTTCCCGCGCGAGACGTTGAAGATTCTCGACTCGCTCGGCATGGACAAGGCAACCCACGACAAGGTGTTCTACAAGAATCTCGAAGCGGTCACCGGCAAGAAACTGGTAAAGTGAAGCTGGTGAAGTAGGAGTTCCGATCTGCGGAGGTCGCCCGCGATGGACGTGAAAGTGACCGACGTGAAGGAAGACACGGAAGCGGCGGCGGGCGCGAATGCGTGCCCGGTCCGCCGCTTTCCGCTCAATCAGCCGGAAGGCCACAAGGCGCCGGTGCCGCGCTATTCGGCCGCGGTGAAGGCGAAAGTCGCCGTGCTGTTTCTCGGCCTGCAGGCCCGGTCCGAGTCGCTGCCGGACGCGGGCTTGGGCGAATTTCTCGCGTGCATCGCCAGGGACACCGCGGCGCCGGTCTATATCGACCAGGCGACCTACACCGACCTGCAAGGCTATCTCAACCGCGTTGCCGCGCTCTATTGGCTCGACACCGCGCAATTTCAGACGTGGCTGGAATCTCCGTCGGTCAAGGAATGGCGTGCGCGCCTGCGCCGCGAGACGTCCGTCGGCCTGTGGTGGGAGCCGGTTGTCGTCGATGCGCGGCGCATGGAGACGGTCACGTTCAAGGAATTCCGCCGCGGCTTTTCCGGCTGTCCGGCGATGGGCCTCAATGCGACCGACCACACCGGTTACTGGGGCGCGGCGCGCGACCGTATTCCCGGCGCCGGCAACGACCCGTTCGACGCGACGGTCGCGGCCAGCGAGCGCTGTCCGGTGACGGCAGCGTCCTATCGCAAGGTGCAGCCGCCGAACAACATGTGCGTGATCCGCTCCGGCGTGTCGTGGGAGAAATGCGACGGCGAGCAGCTCAAGGATTGGCGCGAGCGCATCAAGCCGAAGCTCGATGCCGGGATGACATATCTGCGCGAGAATCCGGGCGCGACCGGCTGCTTCTCGCTGCGCCAGGTCGAGTCGATTTCAGCGGACGGCCGGAAGCTCGCCGAGGCCTATTCGCTCGGCGCCTTCGTCTCGATGAAACATCTGGAAACCTGGAGCAAGGATCATCCGAGCCATCTCGCGATCTATACCAGCGCCTTGGCGGCCCGGAAGAAATATCAAGAGAAGCTGCAACTCCACACCTACAACGAGATTTTCATTGTCGAGGCGGACAACCCGCCGTTCGAATATTTCAACTGTCACCCGCAGACCGGGCTGTTGCCGTTCGCGGAACAGCTTGAACGGCAAGCGTGACGTATCGCAATGACGGCCCTCTCCCCGGCGCGGGAAGAGGCTTCCTGCATCGGCAATCACGCTGCCGCCCTGCTCGGCTCATCGGTCAGCCTTGCCACGGAATGGCCCGGTGTTTCGCCTGGGGACGGCGCGGCGGAGATCGGTGAAACACACGCGCCCATCTGCTAGCGTCCGGCCGCATGGAAGCCGCCCGCACCATTATGACGGAATCCGAGGACACGGCGGCCGAACAGCCCGCCGCCACGGCGGTTCCCGCCGCGCTCGAGCCGGCCGACGATGGCGGCCGCGGCACTCCCAAAGCGAGCGACGAGGTCGCTCGCGTAACTCCCATGATGGAGCAATATATCGAGATCAAAGCCGCAAATCCGGACTGCCTTTTGTTCTACCGGATGGGTGACTTCTATGAGCTTTTCTTTGGGGACGCGGAAATTGCGTCGCGCGCCCTCAACATCGTGCTGACCAAGCGCGGCAAGCATCTCGGCCAGGACATTCCGATGTGCGGCGTGCCGGTCGAGCGCGCCGACGAATATCTGCATCGCCTGATCGCGCAGGGCCACCGCGTCGCCGTCTGCGAGCAGATCGAAGACCCGGCGGAGGCGCGCAAACGCGGCGGCAAGAGCGTGGTGCGCCGCAATGTGATCCGGCTGGTCACGCCGGGCACACTCACTGAAGACTCGCTCCTCGACGCTTCCCGCAACAATTATCTGCTGGCGATCGCGCGCTCGCGAGCTTCAGCGGGCGACGATCGCTTTGCGCTGGCCTGGATCGACATTTCGACCGGCGAGTTCCGCGTCGCCGAATGCGCCCGCGCCAGCCTTGGCGCCGAAATGGCGCGTATCGAGCCCGGCGAGATCATCGTCTCCGACGCGATCCATGCCGATACCGAGCTGGCGCCGCTCTTGCGCGCCTGGCCCGCGGTGATGCCGCTCACCCGCGACGTGTTCGATGGCGCCACCGCCGAGCGGCGGCTGGCGTCGTTCTTCGGCGTCGCCACCACCGCCGCGTTCGGCGCCTTCTCCCGGCTTGAACTCGCTGCCGCCGCGGCTGCGGTGACCTATATCGAGCGCACGCAACTCGGCAAACGCCCGCCGCTGTCGCCGCCCGCGCGCGAGAGCGCCGGCGCGACGCTGGCGATCGATCAGGCGACGCGCGGCAATCTCGAGCTTGTCCGCACGATATCCGGCGAGCGGCGCGGCTCGTTGTTGGCCGCCATCGACCGGACTTTGACCTCGGCCGGCGCGCGGCTTCTGGCGCAGCGGCTCGCGGCACCGCTGACCGATCCGGCCGAAATCGCACACCGCCTCGACACCGTCGGCGCTTTCGTCGGCGCCAGCGCCGCGCGTTCGGATCTGCGCGCGCTGTTGAAGGCCGTGCCTGATCTTGCCCGCGCGCTGGCCCGGATCGTCGTCGCCCGCGGCGGCCCGCGCGACCTCGCCGCGATCCGCGACGGCATTTTCGCCGCGGCGGAATTCGCCGCGCGGCTCGAGGCCCTGACGAACCCGCCAGACCTGACGGATTTGCCGCGCGAGCTGGCGCAGGCCGTAGAATCGCTGCGCAAGCCCGATGCCGCGCTCGCCAAAGAGCTTGCGCGGGCGCTCGGCGACGAATTGCCGGCGTTCCGCCGCGACGGCGGCTTCGTGCGTTCGGGCTACTTGCCGGCGCTCGACGAAACCCGCGCGCTGCGCGACGAATCCCGCCGCGTCATCGCCGCGCTGCAGATGCAATATGCCGAGACCACCGGCATCCGCTCGCTCAAGATCAAGCACAACAACGTGCTCGGCTATTTCGTCGACGTCTCGGCCCAGCACGGCGACAAGCTGATGGCGGCGCCGCTCAACGCGACCTTCATCCATCGCCAGACCACCGCCGGCCAGGTGCGCTTCACCACGACCGAGCTCGGCGCGCTTGAATCCAAGATCGCGAGCGCGGCCGATCGCGCGCTGGCGCTCGAGCTTGAGGTGTTCGAACGCCTCGCCGCAGCGGTCACCGCCGCCAGCGCCGCGATCAAGGACGCCGCGGCGGCGCTCGCCATGCTCGATGTTGCGACGTCGCTCGCGACGCTCGCCGTCGAGCGCGATTACGCGCGGCCGGACGTCGATGACAGTCTCGCTTTCGCCGTCAGCCGCGGCCGGCATCCGGTGGTGGAACAGGCCCTGGCCGGCGACGGCGGACCGTTCGTCGCCAATGATTGCGATCTGTCGCCGCCCGCCAAAGCGGCCGCGGCGAAGGCGGCCGGCCGCATCTGGCTGATCACCGGCCCGAACATGGCCGGCAAATCGACGTTCCTGCGCCAGAACGCCCTCATCGCGGTGATGGCGCAGATGGGAAGCTTCGTGCCGGCCAAAGCCGCCCATATCGGTGTGGTCGACCGGCTGTTCTCGCGCGTCGGCGCCGCCGACGATCTCGCGCGCGGCCATTCGACCTTCATGGTCGAGATGGTCGAGACCGCGGCCATCCTCAATCAGGCCGGCGAACGCGCATTGGTGATTTTGGACGAGATCGGCCGCGGCACCGCGACCTTCGACGGCCTCTCCATCGCCTGGGCGACCATCGAGCACCTGCACGAGGACAATCGCTGCCGCGCGCTGTTCGCCACGCATTTTCACGAAATGACCGCGCTCGCCGCCAAGCTGCCGCGGCTGCACAATGCCACGATGCGGGTCAAGGAATGGCAGGGCGACGTCGTGTTCCTGCACGAAGTCGTGGCCGGCGCCGCCGACCGGTCCTACGGCATTCAGGTGGCGAAGCTCGCGGGGCTGCCGCCGAGCGTGATCGAGCGCGCCAAGGTGGTGCTCGCCCAGATCGAGGCCGAAGACCGCACCTCGCCGACGCGGGGATTGATCGACGACCTGCCGCTGTTCGCCGCGCGGCAAGAAGCTACATCCACATCGAAATCCAAATCCGGATCTGCGCCGGCCGCCGCGGCGCAAGCCGATGCCGCGCTGACCGCGCTCGTCGAAGCGCTGAAGGCGCTCAATCCCGACGACATGTCGCCGCGGGAGGCACTCGACGCGCTCTATGCGCTCAAGGCGAAGCTTGCGGCGAAGCCATAGGCTGCGGTGCGGCGCGCTTCATCTTTCGCATCCGCAGCAACATCAGCACACTGCTCCAGCCGATGCAGATCGAGAGGCCGACGGCAAAGGCCCACCACGAGCCCAGCGGCACGGCCGTGTAATGCAGGGCGAGGAAGCCGAGCGATAATCCGACGAAAGCGATCTGCGCATGCGCCAGCATGCTCGCCGTCGCCTTGCCGCCGACGCGGGGATGCAGAATGACAATCGAACTGCACAGGATGATCGGAAACACCGCGAACATGCCCGAAGCAAACGAGCCAATGCGATTGCTGGCCGTGGTGACGATGGCGACAACGACGGCGGCGGCGATGGCGCGCAGCGGAATATCGTAACGCGTGCGCAGAAATTTCTTCGGCGGGCCGCTTTCGCGGTAGCTCCAGCTCAGCGGAACCGTGATGCCGAAGACGACCACGTTGAGCAGCACGGCCGTCAGCGGCGTCCACGCGATCAGGCGTAAGAGCGCTGCGACCGCGAACCAGACCGCGAGCGACACACTGAGGCTCAGCACCATGCCGCGGCGCTGCGCCAGCACGATGTAGACCGCGGAAAAGATCGAGACCGCGGCGCTGACGGCAACGCTGCCGACGGCGCTCGATGCGATGAATTCCGGCGGATGCTCGACGGCGAGGATCGCATAGGCCGCGCCCGCCGCCGTCGGCAATGCCGCGATCATCGCGCCGATGAACGGCCCGGAGCGCTCGACGACCAGGGAGGTGACAACGACGACAACGGCCGTCAGCGCCATTTTCAGCGCCAGGCCGTACCAGAATATGAGATCAGCGGACATTATTGCGGCACCGGCTCAGTCTTTTGTGGACGCATGATCTTTTCCGAAAACCGGATGCCACTTTTCGGGATCATGCTCCATGATTTCGAGCCGGTTGCCGAACGGATCCGCGACATAGAATCGCCGGTAGCCGGCGAGAGGTTCATCCTCGTAGGGCGCGTAGCCGTGCTGCACCAGCCGGGCGCGCAGGCCGCCGAGATCGTTGACCAGAAAAGCCGGATGCGCCTTCTGCGCCGGCCGGAAATCCTTCTCGACGCCGAGATGCAGCTGCTGACTGCCGAGCGCGAACCAGACACCGCCGCGCACTTGCAGATGCGGCGGCTTTTTCAGTTCCGGCAGGCCGAGCAACTCGCCATAGAAGGCGCGCGCCTCGGCTTCCCTTTCTGCCGGCATGGCCAATTGCAGATGATCGAGTCCGACCACGGCGCTCATGGCTCGCCCTTTTTTGGCCGTCACGTCCGCTGCAAGGACACCGCGACCGGCGGTCCGCTCTTTATTGTCTGATAGACGACGCAATAGCGCTCGGTGAGCTTCAAGAGCTGATCGAGCTTGTCCTGCGGCGCATCGGTGTCGACATCAAAGCGC
Source organism: Xanthobacteraceae bacterium (assembly GCA_035509535.1). Classification (GTDB taxonomy): domain Bacteria; phylum Pseudomonadota; class Alphaproteobacteria; order Rhizobiales; family Xanthobacteraceae; genus BOG-931. Next base: position 27,183 of record DATJLN010000095.1, read on the forward strand.
AGGCGGATTTGCGCAAAGCCGACAGGCGCATCCTTGGCGACGCCGAGCGTGCCGCGGAAATCGAGATCGCCCTCGGCCGACACCGTGCCGGATTTCAGCGGAATCTCGATCGCGGTGGCAACGGCCTTCAGCGTCACGCCGGCGCAGGCGACGAGCGCCTCGAGCAGCATGTCGCCGGAGCACAATTCCATGCCGGACCCGCCGGTGGCCGGATGCAGCCCCGCGACCGCAAGCGCGCGGCCGGTCTCGACCTTGCAGGCGATATTGCTGTCGTCGAGCGTGCCCTTGGCTTTGAGCGTGATGAACCCGGCCTTGGGATCGGCCTTGTAGCGCTCCTTGATCGGCGCTTGCAGCGCCCGCAGCCCGGCGGCGTCCATGTGTCCTCCTCAACGCGGTGTGAAGGCCCGCGACAACCGGCACTCAACTAGCCATTGATAGGCATCGTGTCCACCGGCGAAGCCTCATGGGCTACCACCACATCGCAGCGCCGGCCTCGGCCTTCGGCTCTTGCGCGGCGTCGCCTGCGGCGCGATCCAGCGAGCGGTCAAGCGCCGAAAGCACATGCCGCTTGACGAAATCGAAGGCGGCGGATTGCCGGTCGCGCGGCCGCGGCAGATCGACCGCGATCTCCTCGAAGACGCGGCCCGGGCGCGGGCGCATCACCAGGACGCGATTGGCGAGAACGATCGCCTCGTCGACGTCGTGAGTCACCAGGATCAAGGTCGGCGTGGCGTCGGCCCACAGATCGAGCAGATGATCCTGCAGATCGGCGCGGGTGAAAGCGTCCAGCGCGGAGAACGGCTCATCGAGCAGCAGCACTTCCGGCCGCGGCAGCAGCGCGCGGGCGATGGCGACGCGCTGCGCCTGGCCGCCGGACAATTCGCGCGGCCACACCGTGGCCTTGTCGGAGAGCCCGACGCGATCGAGCGCCGCGCTCACGCGCCGCACCCGCTCAAGCCGCGGCCGCTTGCGCAGGCCGAAGCCGACATTGTCGGCGACTTTCAGCCACGGCAACAGCCGCGGCTCCTGGAAGATGATGCCGATCTTTTCATGCGGCGCGGCGATGCGCTCGCCGTCGAGCACGACGGCGCCTTCGCTTGCCGGATCAAGCCCCGATATCGCGCGCAGCAATGTCGATTTCCCGCAGCCCGAGCCGCCGATCACGGCGACGATCTCGCCGGGATCGACAGCGAGCGTCACGCCGCCCAGCGCATGCACGCCGTTGGGATAGGTTTTGCCGACGCGTTCGAGAGCGAGCATGGCGAATCTACTCTTGTCTCAACACGTCTTCCCAGCGCAGGAACGGCGCGGCGGCGAGCGCGATCAGCCAGTCGCTGGCCTTGCCGATGATGGCGAAGGCGACGATGGCGGCGACGATCTCGGCCGGCTTGCCGAGCTGCTGGCCGTCGATCAGCAAATAACCGAGGCCTTCCGATGCGCCCATGAATTCGGCGGCGACGACGAACATCCAGCCGAGCCCGAGTCCCGAGCGCAGCGAGATCACATAAGCCGGCAGCACCGCCGGCAGCAGAATGCGATAGACCATTTCGGCGTCGGTCAGCCGGAACGCGCGGCCGACCTCGACGAGCTTGCGGTCGACCGATTGGATCGCGCCCATCAGGCCGAGATAGACCGGAAAGAACACGCCGACCGCGATCAGCGTGATTTTCGACGCCTCGAAAATCCCGAGCCAGAGAATGAACAGCGGCACCCAGGCGATCGAGGGAATGGCGCGCAGCGCCTGCAAGGTCGGATCGAGCAGCCGCCGGACGAACGGCGAGTAGCCGGCCGCGGCGCCGACGATCGTGGCGGCGGCCACGCCGAAGCCGAAGCCCGCAGCGACACGGCCGAGCGTGACCAGCGTGTCACGCTGCAGATCGCCGGTTCGCGCAAGGTCGACGAAGGTCTGGAACACCACCGACGGCGGCGGCACCAGCCGTCCGCTGGCGAAGCCCATGCGGACAATGACTTCCCAGACGACGGCAGCCGTCACCGGCAGTAGCAGGCCCAGCACCGGCCGCGACAGCCGCATCCAGTGGCGCGTCCGGTTGCGCGTCCGGTTGCGCGTCCATGATGCCGCGCGCGCCGGCGCTTGCGCGGCGGCGCTTTGGCCGGATGTGCCTTCGGCGACGGTCATGACTTCAAGAGACATGGCGGCGCCGGGAAAAGCAATGCGGTCCGTTCCACCTCCCCGGCGCCGGGAAGATGAAACTCACGCCGCGGTCACAAAGCGATCGTCGATCAGATCGTCGAGCGTCTTCTTGACGTCGACGCCCGGCTCGATCACGCCGGCCTTTTGCAGCGCCAGGCCCGCCTGCAGGATGGTGTCGCGCTGGTCCGGGCCGATGCGGCTGAAGGTCAGATCGGTGCGCTCTTTGAGCTGAATGTCGACGATGTTTTCGGGAAGCCTGGTCACGTCCATGAAGACGCGCTTCTCGGCACCGTAATTGGCGAGGCAGAATTTGCGCGCGTCCTCATAGACGCCGAGCACGCGCTTGGTGAGATCGGGGTATTTGCCGAGGAAATCCTCGCTGGCATTGAGGATGCCGTAGGTGTTCGCCGCTTTGTTGCGGTAGAACAGCCGCGCGCCGTCCTCGACCTGCGCCTGCGCCATCATCGGATCGAGGCCGGCCCAGGCATCGACGTCGCCGCGAATGAGCGCGATCTTGCCGTCGGGATGCTGCAGCAAGACCGGGACGATGTCCTTCTCGCTCATGCCGACCGACAGCAATGCGCGCACCAGGAAAATGTGCGGATCGGTGCCCCGCGTCACCGCGACCCGTTTGCCCTTGAGATCCTCGATCTTGTTGATCGACGTGTCCTTGCGCGTCACCAAGGCCGTCCATTCCGGGCGCGAATAGACATAGATCGATTTGATCGGATTGCCGTTGATCTTGCCGAGGAGCGCGGCGGAACCCGCCGTCGAGCCGAAATCGATCGAGCCGGCGTTCAGGAATTCCAGCGCCTTGTTGGAGCCGAGCGATTGCACCCAGCGCACGCCGATGCCGTCTTTGGCGAACTCTTTATCCAGCAGCCCATTCTGCTTGAGCACCATGGAGACCGGATTGTAGGTCGCCCAGTCGACGCGGATCTCGGAGGGCTTGCCGGCGGCGCGGGCAAGCCGCGGCAGCATGAGCGGGCCAAGGCCGGCGCCGATGGCGCTTCCCAGAAAACTTCGCACCAGTCCACGGCGAGACAGCATAGGAACCTCCCTGCAATATGATTTTTCTTTATGAGACGCAGCAAATGACGTCAATTGGAAATAAAAACCATAAATTGGCAAAATAACGCAATTTTATTTCTATAACCGGCTCCGCTTCTCTCCCCTGTTTTGCCTCCGACATTTCCCGCTACCCGGGAGCACGAGCGATGACAGTCAGCCGCTGCTCCGCTATCTCGTAACCGATGATGCTCGACACCCAGAAGGACGCGCCGCAGCCTGTGTCCGACACCGGATCGCTGATCGATCCGGCGGCGATCACGGCCGACCTCGAGACGCTGGCCAAGACCTATGAGGGGCGCGAGCGCGAATTGCGCACTGCCATGGCGCAGCGGCTGAAGGCGACGCTGATCGCCGGCCGGGCGCGCGCCGAAGCCCTGCTGTTGAAAGATCGCCATGGCCGCCGCTGCGCCGAGCGGCTGTGCCAGATGCAGGACGATATCATTCAGCTCCTGTTCGATTTCGTCAGTACGGTGATTTATCCGCCGCAAGTGCGCTCGGAAGCCGAGCGCATGGCCGTGGTCGCGACCGGCGGCTATGGCCGCGGTCTGCTGGCGCCGGGCTCCGACATCGATCTGCTGTTTCTATTGCCCTACAAGCAGACCGCCTGGAGCGAGTCGATCGCCGAAGCCCTGCTCTATTGCCTGTGGGACATGGGCCTGAAGGTCGGCCACGCCTCGCGTTCGGTCAACGAATGCATCCGCCAGGCCAAGGCGGACATGACCATCCGCACGAGCCTGCTCGAGTCGCGTTATCTGTTCGGCGACAAGAAGCTCTACGAGGAGCTGACCTCGCGTTTCGACAAGGAAATCGCGCAGGGCACCGGACCGGAATTCGTCGCCGCCAAGCTTGCCGAGCGCGAAGAGCGCCACCGCCGCGCCGGCCAGTCGCGCTATCTGGTCGAGCCCAATGTAAAGGACGGCAAGGGCGGCTTGCGCGACCTGCACACGCTGTTCTGGATCGCCAAATACGTCTACCGCGTGCGCGAGCCGGAAGGCCTGATCGCGCGCGGCGTGTTCGACCGCGACGAGTTCAAGCTGTTCCGCCGCTGCGAGGACTTTCTGTGGTCGGTCCGCTGCAACATGCATTTCCTCGCCGGCCGCGCCGAGGAGCGGCTGTCGTTCGACATCCAGCGCGATATCGCGGTGCGGCTCGGCTATACCGCCCATCCCGGCCTGCGCGACGTCGAACGTTTCATGAAGCACTATTTCCTGATCGCCAAGGATGTCGGCGATCTCACCGCCATTCTCTGCGCCGGGCTCGAGGAGCGGCAGGCCAAGCCCGCCGCGGTCCTGAGCCGGCTCACCCAATGGCGGCGCCGTTCATCGCCGGCGCGCAGGAAGATCTCGGAATCCGACGACTTCGTCATCGACAATAACCGCATCAACGTGGCGCGCGCCGACGTGTTCCGCCGCGACCCGGTCAATCTGATCCGCATCTTCCGCCTGGCGCAGAAGCACAATCTCGCCTTCCACCCGGAAGCGATGCGGATCGCCACCCATTCGCTGAAGCTCATCGACAAGGACGTGCGCGAGGATGCGGAAGCCAACAGGCTGTTTCTGGAAATCCTGACCGCGCAGAACGCCACCGAGATCGTGCTGCGGCGGATGAACGAGACAGGCGTGCTCGGCGCCTTCATCCACGCCTTCGGCCGCATCGTGGCGATGATGCAGTTCAACATGTATCACCACTATACGGTGGACGAGCATCTGATCCGCTGCATCGGCGTGCTCAACGAGATCGAGCGGGGTGAGAATCCGGAATTTTCGCTCGCCAACGATCTGATCAAGACGATCCAGCCGCAGCACCGTGCCGTTCTTTGTCTCGCCTTGTTCCTCCACGACATCGCCAAAGGCCGCATCGAGGATCACTCGATTGCCGGCGCGCGGCTGGCGCGGCGGCTGGCGCCGCGGCTCGGCTTCAATGCCGCCGATACCGAGCTGATCGCCTGGCTGGTCGAAGTGCATCTGGTGATGTCGACGGTGGCGCAGTCGCGCGACCTGTCCGACCGCAGGACCATCGAGAATTTCGCCGCGGTGGTGCAGTCGTTGGAGCGGATGAAGCTTCTGACCATTCTCACCACCGCCGATATCCGCGCCGTCGGGCCCGGCGTGTGGAACGGCTGGAAGGCGCAGCTCTTGCGCTCGCTCTATTACGAGACCGAGCCGGTGCTCACCGGCGGCTTTTCCGAGGTCAATCGCGCCCAGCGCGTCGCCATGGCGCAGGCCGAATTTCGCGCCGAGCTCATGGCCAAGTTCAAGGATCTGCCGGAGCCCGCGCTCGACGCCTATATCGAGCGGCTTTATCCGGCCTACTGGCTCAAGGTCGACCTGCCGCACAAGGTGGCGCATGCCAGCTTTGTGCGCGAAACCGAGATCGCGGGAAAGTCGCTCGCCACCTGCGTCGGTTTCGACGCCGCGCGCGGCGTCACCGAGCTCACCGTCTACGCGCCGGATCATCCGTGGCTGCTGTCGATCATCGCCGGCGCCTGCGCGCTCGCCGGCGCCAACATCGTCGACGCCCAGATTTACACGACCACCGACGGCCTTGCGCTCGACACCATCGCGGTATCGCGCGAGTTCGAGCACGACGAGGACGAAGCGCGCCGCGCCGCGCGCATCGGCGACGCCATCGAAAAGGCCTTGCGCGGCGAACTGAAACTGCCCGACGTGGTGGCCAAGCGCGCGCCGCCCAAGGGCCGGCTCAAGGCCTTCGCCATCGAGCCCGAAGTCACCATCAATAATCAATGGTCGAGCCGCTATACCGTGGTCGAAGTCACCGGCCTCGACCGGCCCGGCCTGCTCTATGAGCTGACGACCACGCTCTCGAAGCTCAATCTCAACATCGCGTCCGCTCACGTTGCGACCTTCGGCGAGCGCGTGGTCGACGTGTTCTATGTCACCGATCTCCTCGGCGCGCAGGTCACCGCGGCGACCCGGCAGGCTGCGATCAAGCGGCCGCTGCTGGCGCTGTTCACCGCGCCGGAAGAGGGCAGGGCGGCCTGATCGCGGGCCGTCACGGCCGGATATGGCCGGTTACGGCGACCCGGCCGCGCCGCGCGCACCCTTGCTCGCCAGCAGAATCCCCGCGCCGATCAGCACGATGCCGACCACGTGATAAAGGTGGAAGCGCTCGCCGAGAAACAATACCGCGAGGATCGCGCCGAGCACCGGCATCAGATGCGCCGACTGTCCGGCGCGCGCGGGCCCGATCAATTCCACGCCGCGATTGAAAAACAGATAAGCGACGAACGACGGCAGCACCGCCGCATAGGCAATGGCCGCGTAGGACGGCAGGCCGCCCTGGATCGCGGCGCCACGCGCCAGTTCGGCGAGACAGAACGGCAGGATCATCAGCGAGCCGAGCCCCATCATCGTCACCAGAAGGCTCAGCGGATGCGCCGGCGGCCGCCGCCGCAACAGCGGCGCATAGAACCCGTAGACCACGACCGCGCCGAGGATCCACAGGTCGCCGGCATTGAGCGAAATATGCGAGAACGCCGTCAGCGAGAGCTTGCTGATGATGGCGACGACGCCGAGCAGCGACAACAGCACGCCGAGGATCTGCCACCGGCCCGGCCGCGCGGCGAACAGGGCGAAGTCCCAGACCAGGACGATCAGCGGCATCGCCGACTGCAGCAGCAGCGCGTTCAGCGCGCTGGTATATTGCAGGCCGACATAGCTCATCGTGTTGTAGGTCGCGATGCCGGTGGCGGCGAGCACGAGCACCATCGGCCACTGCCGCAAGAGCTGCGGCCAATCGCGCCTCAAATGCGGCCAGGCGACGCCGAAGGCGACGACAAAGGCGCCGGTCCAGCGCAAATACGCCAGCGTTACCGGCGGCACGCGGCCGACAACCGCGCGGCCGATCACGATATTGCCGGCCCAGAACAGATTGGTGAGGAACAACAGCGTCCAGGCCGAACACCAGACCGACGACCAGGCGCGCCGCGCCAGCCACTTCAGCGGTGACGGTCGAAAGTCCGGCGAAGCAAGCTCGCTTCCCGGCATCGCAGGGTCGGAAGGATACGTCATCCCGGCAAAAGCGTCGTCGGCCCGCGGCAATGGTGCCGCCTGCGATACATAACCGCGCGCGGCGATTCCGCCTATGCCGGTCCGGCAAAGCTGGATTGAGCGCGGCTGAGTTGCCGGAATCGGCGCGAGATCAGCCGCCCAAATGCCGGAATGCAGCCGGATCCGCGCTGGGTCCGAGCCCGTTGCCCGCCCAGTAACCGCCCCTTAAACGCCGCGCTCTACCGTGATTTCCGGCGCACCGAAGGGGCTTCCGGGGGGCTTCCGGGCGCCGGGAGCGGGTTCCGCATTATGGCGTGGCGACAGGGACGTAAGCGCGCACGCAGCTCCGGCCTCGACCTGCGGCTCACTCCGGCCGACCGCACCGGCGGTCCACCGAAAGGCCGCGCCGACACCAGCCGCCGCCGCCGCGATCCGGGCCCGCCGCGCGAGAGCAGGAAGCGCAGAAGTTCCGGCAAACGCCGTTTCGGTTTCGGCCGTCTCGTCTATTGGGGTTGCGTGCTGGCGCTGTGGGGCGTCATCGCCGGCATCGGCGCCTTGGTCTGGATCGGCATGCATCTGCCGCCGATCGAGTCGCTGGAAATCCCCAAGCGGCCGCCTTCGGTGCTCATCCTCGGTTCCAACGGCGCGACGCTCGCGACCCGCGGCGACATGGGCGGCGCGGCGGTGCCGCTTGCCGAGTTGCCGAGCTACGTGCCGAACGCCTTCATCGCCATCGAAGACCGCCGCTTCTATTCGCATTTCGGCATCGATCCGCTCGGCATTCTCCGCGCCGCGGTGCGCGACGTGTTGCGCCGCGGCGCGTCGCAAGGCGGCTCGACGCTGACGCAGCAGCTCGCCAAGAATCTGTTCCTCACCCAGGAGCGCACGCTGTCGCGCAAGGCGCAGGAGGTCGTGCTCGCGCTCTGGCTCGAGCACAAATACTCGAAGAAGCAGATCCTCGATCTTTATCTCAACCGCGTCTATTTCGGCGCCGGCGCCTATGGCGTCGAAGGCGCGGCGCAGCGCTATTTCGGCAAGTCGGCGCGCAAGCTGACCTTGGCGGAAGCGGCCATGCTTGCCGGCCTCGTGCAATCGCCGTCGCGGCTCGCGCCGAACCACAATCCGGAAGGCGCGCAGCGCCGCGCCGCCATCGTGCTCGCCGACATGCTGGATCAGAAGATGATCGGCGCCGGTGCCTACAAAGCGGCGATCGACCATCCGGCCCGCGCCGTGAAGCCGGCCGGCGGCGGCTCGGCCAATTATGTCGCCGACTGGGTGATGGATGCGGTCGACGACCTGATCGGCAAGTTCGACGAAGACATCGTGGTGCAAACCACGATCGATCCGGCGCTGCAAAGCGCGGCCGAACAGGCGCTCGACGATACGCTCGCGCAAAAAGGCGACAGGCTCAACATATCGCAAGGCGCGCTGGTGGCGATGATGCCGAACGGCACGGTGCGCGCGCTGGTCGGTGGAAGGAATTACGGCGAAAGCCAGTTCAACCGCGCCATCGATGCCAAGCGCCAGCCCGGCTCGTCCTTCAAGGCCTTTGTCTATCTCACCGCGCTCGAACACGGCCTGACGCCCGACAGCGTGCGCGACGATGCGCCGATCCAGGTCAAAGGCTGGAAGCCGGAGAATTTCGAGCGCCAATATGCCGGGCCGGTGACGCTGACCCAGGCGCTCGCCAATTCGCTCAACACCGTCTCGGTGCGGCTCACGCTCGAAGTCACGCCGGAAGCCGTGGTGCGCACCGCCTATCGGCTCGGCATCACCTCGATGCTCGAACCCAATGCCTCGATCGCGCTCGGCACGTCGGAAGTGACGCCGATCGAAATGGTCACCGCCTATTCGACCTTTGCCAATGGCGGGCTTGCGGTGGTGCCGCATGTCGTCACCCGCATCCGCACTGCCGACGGCAAGACGCTCTACGATCGCGCCGATCAGCCGCTCGGCCGCGTCGTCGATGCGCGCTACGTCGGCATGATGAACACGATGCTGCAGCAGGTGCTGCTGTCGGGCACCGCGCGCGGCGCCAATCTTCCGGGCTGGCAGGCCGCCGGCAAGACCGGCACCAGCCAGGATTATCGCGACGCCTGGTTCATCGGCTACACCTCGCATCTCGTCACCGGCGTCTGGCTCGGCAATGACGACAATTCACCGACCAAAAAAGCCGTCGGCGGCGGGCTGCCGGTCGACATCTGGAGCCGCTTCATGCGTGTCGCGCATCAAGGCGTCGCGCCGTCGCCGCTGCCGGGCCTGGAAAACGGCGGCTGGTTCGCGCAAAATCCGCCGGCAAACGTGCAACCCGGCTTGCAGCCGCCGGCCCCGATCACAACCAACCGCTATGGCCAGCCGAGCTACCCGCCGGGATATCAACCCGGATATCAGCCGGGCTATCAGCAAAACGTGCGGAACAATCGCGACAGCGACGGCCCGCTCGATTTCCTGGAAAGATTGTTCGAGCGTTGACGCACCTGCCTTCTCAGGCAGGGGGCGGGGCATACGCCCGGCGCGTTCAAATCGACAGAAAATCGTGGTTCTTCAGCGGCAGCGTGCGCACGCGCCTGCCGGTGGCGGCGAAGATCGCATTGCACAAAGCGGGCGCCAAAGGCGGCACCGGCGGCTCGCCGACGCCGCCCCAGAAGCCGCCGCTCGCCACCACCACGGTCTCGACCTGCGGCGTGTCCGCCAGGCGCAGCATTTCGTAGGTGTCGAAATTCGATTGCTCGACGCCGCCGTCGGCGATGGTGATTTCGCCAAAGAGCGCCGCCGTCAGCGCAAAAACAATGCCGCCTTGGGTCTGCATCTCGATCGACAGCGGATTGACCGCGTAACCCGGATCGATCGCGGAGATCACGCGGCGGACGCGGAGCCGGCCGTGGTCGATCGAAATTTCCACCACTTGCGCGCAATAGGTGCTGCAGGCGCGGCTCAGCGCAATGCCGCGGAACAGGCCCTGCGGCGGCGGCGAAGTCCAATCCGCTCGTGCGGCCACGGCGTCGAGCACGGCGAGATCGCGCGGCGAATGGCGCAACAGCCGGCGGCGATAGAGATAGGGATCGATGCCGGCTTCATGCGCCATCTCGTCGATGAAGCTTTCTCTGTAGAAGACATTCTGCGTGTAGTTGATGGCGCGCCAGACGCCGAGCGGCACCGGGGTGGCGCGGATCGCATAGTCGACGAGGTAATTCGGCACGTCATAACTCATCTCGTCGCCGAGACCGCTGATATAGGTCCAGTCGACCACGCTCGGGAGGAAGGCCGGCACCAGCGAGGCGACGAAGGACGGCCCGGCGAGGCGGATGGTCAGCGCCGCCGGCATGCCTTCGGCATCGAGGCCGGCGGCGAGCCGCGCCATGCTGTACGGCCGATAGAGATCGTGCTTGGTGTCTTCTTCGCGGGTCCAGACGAGCTTCACCGGCTCGCTGACTTCCTTGGCGATCAGCACGGACTGCCGGACATATTCCTGGATCGGCGCGCGCCGGCCGAAGCCGCCGCCGAGCATCATGCGATGCACGGTGACCTTTTCGTTCGGCACGCCGGCGGCGAGCGCCGCGGTGGCGAGCGCGGTCGCCGGATCCTGCGACGGCACCCAGATTTCGACGCTGCCCGGCTTCACATGCGCGGTGCAGTTCTGCGGCTCCATGGTCGCATGCGCCAGGAACGGCACTTCATAATCGGCGGTGAGCTGTTTGACCGCGCCGCCGAGCGCCGTTGCGGTATCGCCGCGCTTATGGCCGACCTGCGCCGCCTGCGTGTCGAGCCCGCTGCGCACCAGTTCGGCGATCGCGGCGCTCGACAGCGCGCCATTGCCGCGGTCGTCCCATGTCACTTTGAGCGCATCCGCCGCGCGCTTCGCCCGCCACCACGAATCCGCGATCACCGCCACCGCGTCATCCATGCGCACGATCTTGCGCACGCCTTTCATGCCGGCGATCGAGCTTTCGTCGATGGATTTCGGCGTCCCCTTGAATACCGGGCAATGCACGATGGCCGCGTAGAGCATGCCCGGCAGCCGCACATCGATGGCATAGATCGGCGCGCCGGTGACCTTGTCGCGGACATCGAGCCGCTTCCGCGGCGTGCCGGCGAGCCGCCATTCCTCGGGCCTCTTCAGCTTGATATCGGTCGGCACTTTGACTTTGGCGGCGTCTTCGGCGACTGCGCCATAGCTCAATGTCCGCCCGCTCGGCTGGTGCGTGACGATGCTGTTGCGGGCGCTGCATTGCCGGGCCGGCACTTTCCAGCGCTCGGCCGCCGCGGTGATCAGCATGTCGCGCGCTGTGGCGCCGGCCTGCCGCAGGTAAAGCTGCGACGAGGCGATCGAACGGCTGGCGCCGGTCGAGGTATCGCCCCAGGCATTGTCGCGCTGCATGTTCTGCGTCGGCGACACCAATTGCGTGCGCACCTTCGCCCAGTCGCATTCGAGCTCTTCGGCAACGAGCATGGCGAGGCCGGTCAGCGCGCCCTGGCCCATCTCGGAATGCGCCACGCGGATTGTGACGGTGTCGTCGCGCGCGATGGTCACCCAACAGGTGATTTCCGGGGCTTCGGCGGCCTGCGCCGAACTGCCCGAGCGCCGCGGATCGAGCGGAATGGCAAAGCCCAGCGCCACGCCGCCGCCGGTCGCGGTCGCCGCAATAAGGAATGAACGGCGATTGAAACCGCCGCTAGACCCCATGAACTACCCCCTGGTAACCCCATGATTTCCCGGCAGAACAATGCCAGGTTCCGGCCAGACATAAAAACCCCGGTAACAGGAAGAAGACAATAAACTAGGATCGGTTCCGGCAAAAATCACATTGCGGGGAATCTCCCATGCCAACGCACCTACCTGCCGACCCGGCGCACAGCCAATCCACACTCGAGCACCGCCTGCGGGCCATCGAGGACCGGCTCGAAATCTACAACCTGATCGCCAGCCATCCGCCAAGCGCCGATACCGGCGCCCAGGCCTATGCCGAGGCGGTCTACATGGAGGACGGCGTGTTCGACCGCGGCGCCGAGCTCTCGAGCTGGTCCGGCAACAAATCCATCGGCGCCAATCTCAAGAGCGAGGGCCATCAGGCGGCCATCGGCTGTGGGCTCGCCCATTTCACCGGCCTGCCGCACGTGACCATCGACGGCGATGAAGCCGTCGTCATCTCATACCTGCAAATTCTCACGCCGAACAAAACCGGCGCACCAATCGAGGTGCCCAATCACGGCGCCTCGCGCGGCTATCACATCCATCGCGTGGTGACCAATCGCTGGGAGCTCATGCGCACGCCGTCAGGCTGGAAGATCAAGCGCCGCATTTCGCGGTTGGTCGACGGCTCGGAACCGTCGCGCGAGATTTTGCGCGCGGCGCTTGGCGCTCTGGCGTGATCATCGTCACACCGTTCTAAGGACGGGCATTGAATTCCTGGTTCGGGAATGCCGAGGCATCGGGGACTTTGATCACGACGAAGGGATGATCGAGCGAGGCGTGACAGGCATTGCAGCCTTGGGTGAGCCGAGCATAAGCCGCCGCGAATTTCTTCGGATCCTCCGCCTTGATCGCGTCGTCGACGGCGGCGAGCGGCTGCTTCAGCGCCGCATCGGCGAGATCGGCGACCGGATAGCCGTGAAATTTCGGTTGCGCCTTGACGATGCCGGCGAAGGCTTCACGGATTTCGGCAAGCGCATAAGCGGCGAGTCGCCAATTGCCGGCATGGCCGGCGAGACCCAGCTTGGCGTGGCGCGGCTGAACGAGGGTGTTCATCATGTCGCCCATGGTCAGCACATAGGGCACGGGAGTCTGCGGTGCCGGCGGCGCCGCCTGCTGCGCCTGCGCCACGGCAACGAAGACCGCCGCAGTCAAGCCAACCAGCACGATTTGCTTTTTCATGACCCGGCCTCCTGCGCGAGCTAATCCTGCGGCTCGAGCCGCACAATCGCCGCGCCGTGATTATTACCAGCCCAAAACGTCACCGGGCTTGTGGAATCATCGACAAAGACGCGCCGGATATTGGTCGGGCGCGGCAGCAGATATTCGACCGATTGGCCGGTTTGCGGATCGAAGCGCAGCACGCGATCGCTGGCCATGCCGCCGCTCCACAGCTCGCCGTTTTTGTCGCGGAATACGTCATAGGGATAAGTGTGCGGCGTCGGCACCGCCCATTCCTTGAAGGCCTCGGTCTTGAGGTCGAACATGGCGAGCTTGTTGGCGGCGAATTCGGTGAACCACAGATGCCCTTGTGCATCGAGCATGGTGCGGCGCGGCCGCGATTTTTCCGTCGGGGTGGGAAACAATGTCGGCGCGAGGCTTTTGGCATCGACGCGGCCGACCGCCTCGCCGCCGAAATCCATGAAGTAGAGATCGTTCGCCTTGTCGGCGGCCATGCCATAGGGCGCATGCAGATGGCTATTGCCGAGAAAAGCGAAAGGATTGATCCGCTCGTAGGCGCCGGTCTTGGTATCGAGCCGCATGATCGATTGCCGGGCGACGTCGTTGGTCCAGACTTTGCCGTCGACGCTTGCCGAGGCCGGCATCACCATGGATTGCTGCATGGCGTCGTCATTGAGCGCCGCCGGCAGCGGAAAGATCTTGAAGGTCTTGCGCGCCATGTCGAAGCGGGCGAGCCCGGTCTGGAACATCAGCGCCAGCCACAGATTGCCGTCGGCGTCGGGCTCCAGATCAAGCGTGCCGGCCGGGAAGCCGGGCTTGGCGACGGGTATCGGATATTCGGTGACGGCGCCGGTCTGCGGATCGAGCTCGCCGAGAAAATTTTCGACAAAGTCCGAATACCAGACATGGCCCGAGCCGTTTGGGCCCGAACCGTTTGGGCCCGAACCGTTTTGGCCGTTGCGGTCAATGCGCACGTCGTGCGGCGCGATGGTCTTGCGCGGCAAGTCATATTCGGTGACGACCACGCGCGTGGCGCGACCCTTGGGACGCGGCAGGGTCCGCAGCTCATAGTTCCAGACCGGCCCGCGCGACAGATTGACCGTCGCCAGATAGGCGGCAAGCTTGCGCACCGACGCGTCGTTGACATCGCGCGCGGCGACGCGCGATTGCACCCGCGCCTGGATCGTATTGTTGGCATATTGCGCCATGCGCTTGAGCACGGGCACGAAGCTGTCGGCATCATAGGTCGAACGCACGATCCGTTCGAAGCTGTGGCAGCTCATGCATTCGATCAGCGGCCGCTTGTCTTCGGCGGTGCCCGGCATGCTCATGAACCATTCGGTATTGGTGAGCTGAGCGGCAAGGTCCGACGTCTTACGCAGCCGGATCGCAACATCCCGCGCCGTCGCACCGAGATCGACGCTCTGCGGCCCGTCGAGATCATAGCCAATGGCACGGATGCGCAGCGCATAATGTCCGGGCGACAGGCGGCCATCGGGAAAGCGGAAATGGCCGGACGCGTCGCTGACCACGGTCACCGTGATCGGCGAGCCGTCCTTTTGCGCGCTGACCAACACGCCTTCCATGGCGCCTTCCGCGGCGGAACTGACTGTGCCGGTCAGCGTTTGCGCGCGGCCGGGCTGAACCAAAACAAAGAAGAGGACCGCCGCGAAGACGCCAAGCGCAATTCTCATGATGCGCGTCGTGGCCCAAGTGGTGGCCCATCTGGTGGCGCATCTCATGGCGCATCTCATGGCGCGGCCTCCATGAGTCATTGCTTCTGCAAGGTGCAGTCGATTTCGACCGGGTCCTTGGTGTCGACCTGGCCGCGGCGCAGCACGCTGGCCTGGCTATAGCCGTCCTTGGCGCAGGATATGTCGACGGTCTTCGGATCGATCTCCTTGGCGAAGCCCGGAATCTTGTAGACGCCCATGCTGTTGGAGCGTGTCACCAGCGAGCCGCCGGCCTTCGGCGCCGCGGTCACGCGCGCACCGGCCACCGGCGAGCCGTCGCTGTCGCGCACGAAGCCGAAATAGGACGGGCCGTCATTGGTGTCGCTGTCTTCGCCGAAATTCACGCCGCCCGCGCGCGCCGGAAGCGTCGAGGCAAGACCCGAGAGCGAAACCGCGAGCGAAGCGACAATCAGGGAGCGGCGGAACGCCATTGCCACCTCAATGCGTGAAATAGCCGCCCGGCTCCTAAAAGGAGAAACGCCGACAGCCCGTGGGTGATCACGAGCGCGATCCACATTCCCGCCTCCCGTTCGGTCTTGCCGCGTCCTCTGCGTGACGCTTCTTGTCGCTGTTTGTCGCGGCGCCGCGTTCGCAGACTGCACCGCTCTTGCAGGCAAGACTCTGAGACAAGACCTTAGCGTGGCCGGAAGCGGCCGACAATTTCTTCCGCCATATCGGCAGACATGCGCAAGCCGCAGCCGTGATATCGCGCTGCGCTTAGCTCTCGCCGCCGTATCTAGCGCCGAGATCGCGCTGGATCATCAGGCGGATGAACGGATCGGGATCGCTGCCGAGATAATCGGTGCCGTTGTAAACCGGCCCGCAGGGAAACAGATTGCCGCCGCGACAGGATGACGCCGCACCCGCCGTCCGTGCGCCACTCACCGGCACATTGTGTCTTGTTTTCTTGGTTTTGGTCGCCGCACTCGCACCCGAGGCCAGCATCACGATGAAGCCGATCGTTACGATCAGCCAGAAAGCCCGTGACGTCATGACCGCATCTCCCGGCATGACAGTTCCGTTCCGCCTGAGGTAACACCGAAGGACGACCTTTATTCGGCGGCGACGGAGTCGATCCAAACGGCTTGGCGCTAGTGCCGCGCTTCGCTGTCGAGATGCGCCATTTGCGTCGGGTCGTAGCGTTCGCCCGAGGTCAGTTGCGGCGACACCGCCGCATCGATCCGCGCCAATTCATCGGCCGTCAGCGATAGTTTCAGCGCGCCGAGGCTCTCCTCAAGCTGGGCGCGGCGGCGCGCGCCGATCACCGGCACGATGTCGGAACCGCGCGAACGCGCCCAGGCGATGGCAAGCTGTGCCGGGGTCGCGCCCTTCGCCTTGCCGATCTGGGCCAGCGCCTCGACCAGCGTCAAATTCCTCTGCAGATTGCCTTGCGCATAGCGCGGCATGCGAATGACGCGGATATCGCCTTTGACCGACGCATCGGGCACGCGGCCGCTCAAAATTCCGCGCGACAGCACGCCATAGGCGGTGATCGCGATGCCGAGTTCGCGTGTCGTCGGCAGGATCGACTGTTCGATGCCGCGGCTCATCAGCGAATACTCGATCTGCAGATCGCAGATCGGATGCACCGCCTGCGCGCGGCGGATGGTCGCCGCGCCGACTTCCGAAAGCCCGATGTGGCGGACGTAACCGGCGCGCACCATGTCGGCGATGGCGCCGATCGTGTCTTCGATCGGCACCGCCGGATCGAGCCGCGCCGGACGATAGACGTCGATATGGTCGGTGCCGAGGCGCCGCAGCGAATAGGCGAGAAAATTCTTCACCGCCTGCGGCCGGCCATCATTGCCGCCCCAGCTGCCGTCCGGCCCGCGCAGCGCGCCGAACTTCACCGAATAGACCAGCTGCGCGCGCGGCACGCCCTCGAGCGCGCGGCGGATCAGCATTTCGTTGTGGCCCATGCCGTAGAAGTCGCCGGTGTCGATCAGCGTGACGCCGGCTTCGACCGCGGCGCGCAGCGTGGCGACGCTTTCGGCCTCGTCGGATGTGCCATAGACGCCGGGCGACATGCCCATGCAGCCAAGGCCAAGGACCGAGACCTCCGGACCGTTACGGCCCAGCGCGACTTTTTGCATGACTTACCTGCGATGATGTTTTGCGTGCGGCGGACGCGGCGAAACACGCGCGCGGCGAAAGATCACCTCAGACATAAACGCTCTTCATCTGCGCTTCCGGATAGCGCAGCCCTGCGGCGGCCCCGATCGGGATCGCATCCGACATCTGCTTAAGCTCGGCGTCGGTGAGCTTCACCGACAGCGCGCCGATGTTTTCGAGCAGCCGTTCTTTGTGCTTGGTGCCGGGGATCGGGATGATGTCATTGCCTTGCGCCAGGAGCCACGCCAGCACGAGCTGGCCGCTGGTGCAGTTCTTCGTCTTCGCCAGCGCCGCAAGGCGCTGCGCAAGCGAGATATTGGTGTCGAGATTGTCGCCGGCAAAGCGCGGATGGCGGCGCCGCGCGTCGGTTTCCGCAAGCTCGATGCCGCCGGTGAGCAGGCCGCGGCCGAGCGGCGAGTAGGCGACGAACGCGATATTGAGCTTGCGCGTCGTCGCCAAGGTCTCCTCGGCATCGGCGCGATAGATCAGCGACATTTCGTTCTGCACCGCCGAGATCGGATAGGTCGCGTGCGCGCGGCGGACGGTGGCGGGACTTGCCTCGCTGATGCCGAGCGCGCGCACCTTGCCTTGCTGCACCAGCTTCGCCATGGCGCCGACGGTGTCCTCGATCGGCACCGTCGGGTCGATGCGATGCTGGTAATAGAGATCGATCACCTCGACGCCGAGGCGCTTCAGGCTCTTCTCGCACGACTCGATCACGAATTCCGGCCTGCCGTCGGCGAATTTGCCGTCGCGGCCGCCGAGATTGCCGAACTTCGTTGCCAGCACCACCTCGGCGCGGCGGCCTTTGATCGCCTTGCCGACGAGCTCCTCGTTGTGGCCCGCGCCATAGGCGTCGGAACTGTCGAGCAGCGTGATGCCTTGATCGAGCGCCTCGTGGATGAGCGCGATGCCGTCATCGTCGCTCACTTTGCCGTAAATGCCCGACAGCGACATGCAGCCGAGCCCGATGGCGGAGACTTCAATGCCGGAGGCGCCGAGCTTGCGTTTGGGGAGGCTTTTACTCATGGGGAATTTCCTGATTGCGAGGCCGATCTCACTGCTTAGCATAAGGTGCGGTAACGAATTGCGACAGGCCCCGCGCGGCGCCCTGTGCAGCCCTTGCGCCGATGCGGTCGCCGCCGGCCAGATCGAGGCGGATGCCGAGATGGGTCGGCATGGTCTAGCCGATCTGCCGCAGCCAATCGGCAAAGATTTCCGTGCCGCGCTTGCGGACCGAGTCCGAAATCTTCATTGTCTGCGCGCGCAAGGCATCGACCGACATGTGCGCCGCGGCGAGATCGCCGCCATTGCCGACATACCAATTTTCCAGGACCGCGCCGTCGGCTTCAAGGTGGAATTGCAGGGCGAGCACGTTGCCGCCATGCGCGAAAGCCTGATTCTGATAGTTGGCGTTTTGCGCGAGCCGCGTCGCACCGGCCGGCAGATCGAACGTATCGCCATGCCAGTGCAGCACCAGGGCGCCGTCGTCGCCGAGCGGCTTGAGCGCCGACGCGCGGCCGTCCGCCGTCAGGTCGATGCCGCCCCAGCCGACTTCCTTGACCGGTCCCGGAAAGACGCGCGCGCCGAGCGCCTTGGCCATGAGCTGCGCGCCGAGACAGATGCCGAGCGTCGGGCGGCCAAGCGCGAGCCGCCGCTCCAGAATGCCGATCTCGCGCGCCAGGAACGGATAGGCGTCCGTCTCGTAAGCGCCGAACGGACCGCCAAGCACGATCAGGAGGTCGGCAGCCGCGATCGCCGGATCGTCCAGGTCGTCACGCGCGGCCTCGCGATAGGACGCCGTAAATCCGGCTTCGGCCAGGACCAGAGCCAGCAATCCCAGATCCTCGTGCGCCACATGGCGGAGCGCAATGGCCGAACGGCTGAGGGCGGGCATGTCGAAGCATCCTCGTATGGCCTGCGCAAGTGAGTGAGAAATGCCGCTCAAGTCAAGGAAGCGAGATCACACCAGATCGGCGGCGCGCGCTTGGCGCGTCAGCGCCCAGACCAGATAGGCGGTCACGCCCATCGCCGCGACCACCAGCGCGACCGGCCAGGCGGATTGGCCGAGAAAAAGCCCGATGCAGGCGGCGGTGAGCGCCGCGGCGGTTTGTTGCGTGAACCCCAGCACGGAGGACGCGGTGCCGGCGCGGTCGGGGAACGGCGTCAGTGCGCCCGCCATGGACGCCGGCAGCGCAAAGCCCAAGCCGGCGAGATAGATCGTCATCGCGCCGACAAACCAGATGACATTGCCGAGCCCGAGCGCCAGCACCGCGATCATGCTGAGGCCGCCCATCGCCATCATCACCACGCCGATGCCCATCATGCGATCAAGCCCGAGCCGCATGACGATACGCGAGGCAATGAAGGTTCCGGCCATATAGCCGCCGGCGCCGATCGCAAACGTGATGCCGAAGCTGATCGGCGACAGGCCATAGGGCGCGCCCTGCATCACCACCGGCGCGCCGGCGACCCAGGCGAACAGGCCGATGAAGGTCGCGGTGACGATGCCGAGATTGGCGAGAAGGCCGCGATGCACCAGGACCGATTTGTAAAGCGCGGCCATGGCGGCGAGCGAGAACGGGCCCGCGGTGCGTTTCTTCAACGTCTCCGGCAGCAGAAATGCCGCAACGGCGCCCGCGACCACGGCGAAACTGATGAGCAGAAAGAACGTGGCGCGCCAGCCGAAGGCGGTCTGCAGCACGCCGCCGATCATCGGCGCGACGATCGGCGCAAAAGCCGTGATCGAGCCCATCAAGGACAGTTCGCGCCCGGCGCGCACGCCGGAATAGATATCGCGCACGACCGCGCGTGAGAGCACGACGGCGCCGGCCCCGCCCAGCGCCTGCACAAAGCGCGCGGCGATCAAGGCATCGATCGACGGCGCCAGCGCGCAGGCGATGGTGGCGACGCCGTAGAGCACAATCGCGATCAAGAGCACCGGGCGGCGGCCGAAACGATCCGATGTCGGCCCATAGATGATCTGGCCGACGGCGAAGCCGAACAGATAGCTCGCAAACGTGAGCTGCACCCGCACCACGCTGGCGTTGAACGAATGCGCGATGTCGGGCAGCGACGGCAGATACATGTCCGTCGACAGCGGCCCGAGCGCGGTCAGAAACGACAACAGCAGCGTGAGCGCAAAAGAGCCGGGTGTGAGCATCGGAAACGGGTTCAGCTGTGGCAAACGCAGATGGGCCCGGCGAATTTTCGTCGCCGAACGCGGCGGATGATCGTTAAGGTTCCTGGAATTTCGGCTGTTGGGGCCGCTATTTGGAACAGCGCGCGGCCGGGCGCAAGCGCGAACGGCAATTTTCACATGCGTGCCATGCCTGAACCAGGCCTGAACTCATACCGCGAGAACTCTGCCGCGGGAACTCATGCCGCGGGACCTCATGCGGCGTCAACGCGAAAGCCCGGCGGCGCCCCCGCTTCGCGCCGCGCCGTCACGTCCCCGGCGGTCGCCAGCCCTGCTTGGCGAGTTGAATCTGCGAATAGATGTGCTTGCGCAGCTCGCCGAAGCGCGGCAGCGAGCGGGTTTCCAGCTGGGTTCGCTCGTCGGGCAGATCGATCGCGACATCTTCCATGATCACGGTCGGTGCATGCGACATGATCAGGACGCGCTGGCCGAGATAGACCGATTCGTCGATGTCGTGGGTGACGAACAGCACGGTGACCTCGAGCTTGTGCCACAGCACGCGAATGAGATCCTCGAGATCGGCGCGGGTCTGCGCGTCGACCGCGGCGAACGGCTCGTCCATCAGCAGCACGTGGGGCTCATAGGCGACGGCGCGCGCGATGGCGACGCGCTGCTGCATGCCGCCGGAGAGCTGCCAGGGATAAGCGCCGTGCACATTGGCGAGATCGACGGCGGCCAGCGCGTTGCTTACCAGTTCCTCGCGCCGCCCCGCCGTCATCCTCTTCTGTTTCAGCGGCAGCGCGACATTGTCGTGCACCGTCATCCATGGAAACAGGCTGCGGCCGTATTCCTGAAACACCACCGCCATGGCCGGCGGCGGGCCATGGACGGCATTGCCTTCGAGAATCACGCCGCCCGCGGTGGGCGCCAAGAGTCCGGCGATGCATTTGAGCAGGGTCGTCTTGCCGGCGCCCGAAGGGCCGACAATGCAGACCAACTCGCCCTGGCCGACCTTGAAATTGACGTCGCGGATCGCCTCGACGGCGCGGCCGGCGCCGTCATAGACCTTGCGCAGCTGTTTCACTTCGAGCATGGGCGCCCGATCGATCGCTCTATTGCTCATGATCAATTGGCCCGCTGCGTGCGCCGCAATCCGTGATACCAGGCCAGAAGCCACGCCTCCGCTGCGCGGAAAACGAGCGACAGCGCGATGCCGATGAGGCCGAGCAGGATGATGCCGCTCCACATTTCCGGAATGGCGAAGGTGCGCTGATATTGCACCAGCGCAAAGCCGATGCCGTTTGACGCCGCGAACATTTCGGAGACCACCATCAGGATGATGCCGACGGAAAGCGATTGGCGCAGCCCGGTAAAGATCTGCGGGCTCGCGCCGGGAAGGACAAAGTGCCAGAGCCGCGCCATGCGGCCGATGCGATAGCAGCGCACGACGTCTTCGAGCACCTCGTCGAGCGCGCGCACGCCGGCGACCGTGTTGAGCAGCACCGGCCAGACGCAGCCGAACACAATGACCAGGATTTTCATCTCGTCGCCGATGCCGGCGAACAGGATCAGCACCGGAACCAGAACCGGCGGCGGAACGGCGCGCAGGAATTCGAGCACCGGCTCGAGCGTCTGCCGCAGCTTGCGCGACGCGCCGACCGGAATGCCGACGGCGATGCCGATCAGGCCGGCGGCGAAATAGCCGACGGCAAAGCGGATGAGGCTCGGCACCACATTCGGGATGGCGTCAGGCGACAGCCACAGCGTCACGAAGGTGTGCAGGATCGTCGCCAGCGGCGGGAAATAGAAGCTGTCGCTGCCGGCGCTCGTGACCCACCACAGGGCGATCAGCGCCGCCGGCAGCGCCAGCACGATTCCGGCGCGCCGCGCCAGCGACAGAGCGCCGCTCATCGCCCGCTCCCCGCGTCGAGCCGCATGGACGGATGCCAGAACAGCACCCGCCGCTCCAGCGCCCGCGCGCCGAGATTGACGATGACGCCGACGATCCCGGTGACGATGACATAGGCGTACATGATGGCCACGGCGCCGCCGGCCTCGGTCTGCGAAATCTCGCGGCCGAGACCTTCGGTGTCGATCGCGATCTCGCTGGTGATGGCCAGGATGAGCGCCACCGCCGCCGCGAGCCGCACGCCCGTCATCAGATAGGGCAGCATCGTCGGCCAGATCAGATAACGGACCTGCGCGAAAGTGCCGAGGCCGTAGGAGCGCGCGGTTTCGCGCGCCACCGGATCGACGTCATGCACGCCGTAGAGCACCTGGATCAGCACCTGCCAGAACGCGGCATAGACGACGAGGATCAAGGTCGATTCGAGCTGGGTGCCGAACAATAGAACGGCGAGCGGGATCAGCGCCACGGACGGAATCGGCCGCAGGAACTCGATGGTCGAATAGGTCAGCGTCCGCAGCAGGTTCGAGCTGCCGATGACGATGCCGATCACGGTGCCGGCGGCAAGCGAGATCACGAGCCCGAGCGCCCAGGCGCGCATGGTGTCGGCGAATGCGGTCCAGAACGTCGCGCTCATCAGTTCGCGGAACAGCGCCACCATGATCGCGGAGAACGGCGGCAGATAATGCGGCGACACGAGGCCGATGCGCGGCACGATCTCGAGAATGAGCGCAAAGCCGATCAGGCCGGAAAGGCCGCGCAGCCATGCCGGGACGCCGGTGCGCGCGCCGGACTTGGGCGGCGCGCCGGGTCTGGCGGGAGCGCCGATCCCGGCGCCGATCTTGGCGCCGATCTTGGCCGGCGCGATGGTCGCTTCTGCCGCCATGCGGTGTTACGGCAACAGCGCGGCAATATCCGCCTTCTTGGTGATCAGGCCGTCGGCCAGCGCGTCGTCGGCCAGCGCCTGGCTCGAGGCGCG
The DNA here is from genome assembly GCA_035509535.1 of Xanthobacteraceae bacterium. Lineage (GTDB taxonomy): Bacteria > Pseudomonadota > Alphaproteobacteria > Rhizobiales > Xanthobacteraceae > BOG-931. The sequence goes on from DATJLN010000095.1 coordinate 50,157, forward strand.
ATTGAACTCGGTCGGCCAGCGCGGCAGCGTGATCTTGGCGGCGATTTCCGGCGTGATGCGCGTATAGGTCGGAATGATCTTGCGCACCTCGTCGTTGTGCGAATCCGCATAAGCCAGCGACTCGGTGATCGCAGCCTTGAAGCGCTTGACGATGTCCGGGTTCTCCTTGGCGTATTTCACCGACGTGAAATAGACCGCGATCATCATTTTCGGCGCGACGTCGACAAGATTCCAATCCACCACTTTGGCGCCGCGTTGCAGCCCGATGGTCAGGAACGGCTCGACCACCCAGCCGGCCTCGATGCGATGTTCGGCGAGCGCCGCCGGCATGTCGGGAAACGGCACTTCGATGAACTTGACCTGCTTGGGATCGCCGCCGGCGGCACGCACGCCGGCGCGCACCGACGTGTCGCCGATATTGTTGAGATTGTTGACGGCGACGGTCTTGCCGACGAGATCCTTGGCGTTTTTGATCGGGCTGTCGCCCGGCGCGATGATGGCGGAGAAATCATGCCCGCGCTCGCCGGTGGAGGAGGCGCCCGGCGCGACGCCGATGAATTGCAGGCCCTTGGTCTGGGCGATCAGCATCGAGGGAATATTGCTGAAACCGAACTGCATCTGGCCCGACAGCACGCCCGGAATGATGGCGGCGCCGCCGCCCGCAGTCGACAGGTCGATCTCGAGATTCTGCTTGGCGAAGAAGCCCTTGGCGATGCCGAGATAGATCGGCGCACAATCGCCGATCGGGATCACGGCGACCGAAAGCTTGTCGGCCGCGCGCGCCGTGCCGCCCGTCGCGGGCAGCAGCGCGCCAGCCGCGAGCGACGCTCCGGCGCCAAGCAACGCGCGCCGATGGAGCGATGTGTTTTTGACGAGTGTCATGAATTTTCCCCTTGGTGTTTCCTTTTCTCTGGACCGGCAAAACTGGGCAGTGCTTCCGGCCGTGTCAAGCTGTCGCACATTTTGACGCGGGCCGGCCAGAACGGCGCCACGGCGATCAAATAAGTAAGTTAACTTACGGCCTGCCCGCCCGGCGGGCATGGATCTTGTCATGGATCCTGTCCCGGATCCCGTCATGCATCCCGTCACGGGTCCGGTTTCGCGTGTTGCTTGGCCGGCGTCTTTCGCCAACTTCGCTCCAGAAGCCCTCCGCGGTCAATTCATTGACCGCGGTGGCGATGACGTTGCGCAGGGCCGTCACGGTAAGCGCCGGAGCGTGGTCCTTGCGATACGCGGCGCTGAGCGTCCAGGGCGACAAAACCGGCTTGCGCAAATGCACCGCAGAAAGTTCGCCGTCCTCGACTTCCTGGCGGGCCGCGCTATAGGGCAGGATCGTGTAACCGAGGCCGGCGACGACCAGCGCCTTTGTCGTGACATAGCCGTCGACCTGGATCGCGACATTGAGGCGGGTGCCATGTTCGGCGGCGGCGCGCTCGACGAGCATGCGCAGACCATGGGTGCGGTTCGGCAGGATCAGCCGTAGTCCGTCCAGCATCATCCCCGCATTGACCGGCGGCAGCGCCTTGGTCCCGGGGCCAGGTCCGATGAGATACATCGGTTCGCTCAGCAACGGCTCGATCTCGATGCCGCGGTGGCGCGGCGGATTATGCATCAAACACAGCGTGAGTTCCTGGTTGATCAGCCGTTGGAAGATGAAACCGCTGACTCCTTCGATGAAGTTCAAACGCAGTTCCGGGTGCCGCGCGGCGCAGTCGCGCACGATGCGCGGTCCGAGCACTTCGCACACGGTCGGGCTGATGCCGAGCGTGACGGTGCCCTGAATGCGCGAGCCGTACGCCCGCACGTCATCGGCGGTCTGCGCGGCTTGGCGCAGCAGGGAATGCGCGCGCTGCAGCAACAGAAGGCCGGCGTCGGTCAATTCGAGCTGCCGCCGGGTGCGCAGGATGAGCGGGATGCCGACCTCGTCCTCGAGCTTGCGAATTTGCCGGCTGAGCGCGGGCTGGGCGATGCGCAGCTGCACCGCGGCTTTGGAGAAGCTTCGCGCCTCGGCGACGTAGACGAAATAGCGGAGCGTGCGAAGGTCCATTTGGCGCCATGCCGAAAAGGCATAATATAGATCACTATTATATCTTAGACGACCATCGTGACCGAGGCTAGTTTCCTCCAGCCTGAACATAAAAACAGAGGGAGGTTGCCACCCATGCGCGATAAAGTGTCCGCGAGCAGGCCCCAGAGCTCACCCGAGGTCATCGTTCGCGACACCAAAGCCATGGACTTCGAGGAAGTCCGCCGCGGACGCGTCCACATGATCCGCCGCAAGCGATTGCCGCTCGAAACCGGCGTCGACGGCGTGACGATGGAATATTCGCTCTCGGTGGTGCCCGACGGCTATTTCACGCCGCGGCACCGGCACAATTTCGATCAGATCCGCTACACGCTGTCGGGCCTGCAAAGCACCGGGCTCGGCGATCTCGCCGCGGGCGAATGCGGATATTTCCCGGAAGGCTCGCACTACGGTCCGCAGCAGCAGAAAGGCGAGTGCGAATGCCTGGTGCTGCAGTTCCAGGGCGCCAGCGGCGAGCATCTTCTGTCCAACGAAGAGATGAACGCCACCTACGAGAAGCTGCTCAAGTCCGGCGGCAAGTTCGAGAATGGCGTCTACAAGGGATTCAAGCCGGACGGTTCGCCGAAGAACAAGGATTCCTACGAGGCGATCTGGGAGGAGCACGAGGGCCGCGATCTGGTGTTCCCCGCGCCGCGCTATCGCCAGCCGGTGATGATGCTGGCGAAGAACTATCGCTTCTGGCCCGATCGCCGCCGGCCCGGCGTCGAGGTCAAGCATCTCGGCAGCTTCAGCGAGGCGCGCACCGGAATAGGCTTCCTGCGCATTCTTCCCGGCGCCGAGATCAAGGGCGGCGAGCAGGAAGACGCCGAGCTGCGTTACCTGCTCGAAGGCTCGTGCGCCTATGACAACAAGACCTGGGACCAGGGCACTTACATGTTCCTGCCGAACGGCGCCGCGGTGAAGGACCTGCGCTCCGAGCAAGGCGCGACGTTCTTTGTCATCACGCTGCCGATGCTGGCGGACCTCGCCGCCGCCACGGGCGATCCCGGCACCCAGCATCCTCTGATCAAGCACGGCGGTGACGCCGCCGCCTAGAACATGATCGCGGTCATGTTCCAGCCAACACTCTGAGAACAAGCGCCGGCAAGGCGCGACGGACGCAAGATGGGAGGATCGGATGTCGCGCTTGCTTCGCGCGCGGTCGCTTTGCGCATCGTGTCTCGCCGTATGCCTCGCCCTGATCGGGGCCGGCGCATCGTCCGAGGCGCAGGCCAGCACCAAGCTCGCCGTCGCCAAAGTGGCGAACGATTTCGCGCTGATGATGGTCGATTACGGCAACAAGCTCGGCACGTTTGCGAAGAACGGCCTCGACGTTGAAGTGACCCAGATCACGCAAGCGAAAATGATCCAGGCTGTCGTTGCCGGGTCGATCGACATGGCGCTCGGTTCGGGTGCCGTGCTGGCCTTCATACCGAAAGGCGCGCCGCTGACCGGCGTGGCGGCACTGTCCGGGCCGCCGTCCATCCTGGTCCTGATCGTTCGGCCGGACCGCTCGATCACCGCGCTCGACCAGTTGCGCGGCCGCGTCGTCGCGATCACCAACCAGGGCTCGCTCACCGACTGGGCGGTTTCGCAGATCGCGCTCCACGAGAACTGGACGCCGTCGGACATCCCGCGCGTTTCGGTCGGCGACACCATGGCCCGCGTTGCGGCGCTCAAGGTGAAAAATGTCGACGCCGCCGTCATCGACATCGCCACCGCGCTCGAGCTCGAGCAGCGCGGCGAAGCGAAGATCCTGGTGAATTTCGGCGACTTGATCACGAAATTTCAGAACCAGATCATCTACGCCTCGAACAATCTGATCAAAACCAATCCCGGCGCCGTGCGCGCCTTCAATAGCGGCTGGTTCGCGACGCTGGACTACGCCCGCGCGCACAAGAACGAGACCACGGCCTTCGCCGAGCAGGACCTCGGGGTCAGCGCCGACGTCGCCGGCCGCGTCTACGACAAACTGATGCCGCGCGGCTTCTTCTCGACCGACGGCCGCTTCGATCGCGCGGTCCTCGAGAGCATGAGCGAAAGTTTCGTCGACATGAAGCTCGTCGATCATAAGGTCGACCTGTCGCAATTCGTCACCGAACAGTTTCTACCGAAGGAATGATCGCGGAAATGACGTCATGACCGGCCCCGCAAAAAGAAAGCCGCGAATCGCCATCATCGGCGGCGGCATCGGCGGCCTCACTGCGGCGACGGCTCTGCACCGGCGCGGGATCGAGGTCGAGGTCTTCGAACAATCGGCCAAGATCGGCGAGATCGGCGCCGGCGTCGCCTTGACGCCCAATGCGATGAAGGCCTATCGCGCGCTCGGACTTGAAGCCGAAGTCACCAGCATCGGATACGAGTCGGACTATCAGGTGCTGCGCAATTGGAACACCGGCGCGGTGTTCTCCCGCGTGCCGCGCAAAGGCGCCTATACGAAAGAGTTCGGCGCCGCCTATCTGACGATGCACCGCGCCGATCTCATCGACGTCTTGCGTTACCAGCTGCCTGACCGCCTCGTCCATCTGGGCGCGCGCTGCGCCGAGGTGCAAGCCGGCGAGACGTCGGCCCGCGCGCGCTTTGCCGACGGCAAGGAAATCGAGGCCGACGTCATCGTCGGCGCGGACGGCATTCATTCGGCGGTCCGCAAGAGCCTGTTCGGTCCGGAAGCGCCGCGCTTTGCCGGCTGCGTCTGCTGGCGCGGGCTGGTGCCGTTCGACGCATTCCCGCCCGGCACCGTCAGCCGCGACGGCACGATGTATATGGGGCCGCGCAGCCACGTCATTTATTACCTGGTCCGGCGCGGTGAGCTGGTCAACTTCGTGGCGCATATGGAGGGCCATTCCTGGACCGGCGAATCCTGGACTCAGGAATGCGACCGCTCCGAGGTCATGGACACCTATGCCGGTTGGCATGAGCCGCTGCTGCAGCTGCTCGGCTCGTCGGAGCGTTACTACAAATGGGCGCTCTACGACCGCGATCCGCTCGAGCGCTGGACCAAGGGACGCGCGACCCTGCTCGGTGATTCGGCGCACGCGATGCTCCCCTATATCGGTCAGGGCGCCTGCATGGCGATCGAGGACGGCTACACGCTTGCCGCGGTCATCGCCCGGATGCCGGACGATCCCGGCGCGGCACTGAAGCATTACGAGCAGCTGCGGCTGCCGCGCACCCGCCGCGCCGTCTTGGGGGCACGCGCGCGGGGCGAGGAAATGCATCTGACCTCGGCCTGGGCGCAGCTGAAACGGAACTTCAAAATGGCGCTCAAGCATCGTCTGGGCGGCGACAAAACCGGCATCCAGCTTGGCTGGTTCTACAATTACGACGTCGCCGCCGAAAATCGCATGCCAAGCAACGCGTGACGCGCCGTGCGGCGCGGCGCCGCGGCGCAACGACCGTCGGCGCGTGCCGGGAGGGAATCTGGTGCAGGGGGGACCTATGAACGAGCGCGCCTCAACCATCAACGTCACCGAATTGATCGATCTGCGGCCGCTTACCGAGCTGCAGATCCGCGTCACTTTGCTGTGCGCGCTGACGATCTTTCTCGACGGCATCGACGTCATCGTCATCGGCCTGGTCGCGCCTTCGCTCGCCGCCGCGATCGGCGTGAACGTCACCTCGTTCGGTCCGGTGTTCGGCATCGGTCAGGCCGGCATCCTGATCGGCGTGCTTACGTTCGGCCCGCTTGGCGACCGCTTCGGCCGCAAGCGGCTGATGATCGGATCGATCCTGCTGTTCGCGATCTTCACCTTGCTGACGATATGGACGACGTCCTTCAGCGAGCTTCTGATCGTGCGCTTCTTCACGGGGCTTGGCCTCGGCGGCGCGGCACCCAATGCCGTCGCTCTGACATCGGAATTCGCGCCGAAGCGGCTGCGCGCGGCGTTCGTCTCGCTGCAATGGGCGGCGCTGCCGCTCGGCGGCGTCGCCGTCGGTTTGCTGAGCTCGGTGCTGATCACACGCTGGGGATGGCAGTCGCTGTTCTACATCGGCTCGATCGTTCCGCTGCTTCTCGCTGGCGCGCTCGTCTTTGTGCTGCCGGAATCGGTGTCGTTTTTGCTCGCGCGCGGTCTCGACGTGAACAATGTGCGCAAGACTGTCGGCAGGCTCGCCCCGGAAATTCCGGCCGCGCCGGACACGCGCTACATCGTCAACACGGAGAAGCTTCCCGGCGCGCCGATGAAGCATCTGTTCACGGAAGGCCGGGCCGCCGTGACGCTGCTGCTCTGGGTGCCGTTCTTCACGAGCTTCATGATTCTCATCTTCATCACGTCGTGGATTCCGACGCTGCTCCGCGCCAACGGCTTGTCGATAGCGCAGGCCGGCTTCGCCATCGCGCTCAACAGTTTCGGCAGCTTCATCGGCTCGGGCTCGGTCGGCCGGGTGATGGATCGCTTCGGCGCTTATCGGGTCCTGATCCCGACCTTCGTCCTCGCCTCGATTGCGGCCGGACTCCTCGGGTTCTCGCTGACGAGCCTCGGCGCGACGGCGCTGGCGGTGATCGCGCTGAGCGGATTCTTCGCCGGCGCGAGCCAGGCCGGCGTCATCGCGCTCGCCGCCGTGGTCTATCCGGTTGCGATCCGTTCGACCGGCGTCGGCTGGGCCATGGCGATCGGGCGGCTCGGCGCCGTCGTCGGTCCGATTCTCGGCGGCATCCTGCTCGGCTGGCAGTGGCGCGCCGAGCACATTCTCCTCGTCATCGCCGTGCCGGAACTGATCGGCGCGCTCTGCGTCTTCCTGGTCGGCAAGCTGCCGGCGTCCCGGCCGGCTTTGTGATCCGGCGCTCAGCCCGCCGACCGTTCGGCCAGCGGCTCGATCTCGAGCTCGGCGGCGAGCTTGTCGAGCAGCGCGATGAGCTGCGCCGGCAGCGGGATGCCGTCACGCGTGCGTTCGGCATGGCATTCGCTGCGGCGGTCGCCGGGCAGGCGGATGGCGTCGACGCCGGGCAGGCGCTTCGAGCCGCGCAGATCGCGGATATGGCGGTCGACTTCGGCCTTGAACGTCTCGAGCGGCGTGAAGCGCGCGATATCGACCGCGATGATGAAATGGCCGGTATTGGTCGCGCTCTTGTCGTCGGCGTTGAAATCGACGACGTCGCGGCCGAAGGCGGCGCCGTTGAGCACGCCGGCGATCAGGCCGAGCATCAGCGCCAGCCCGGCGCCCTTATATTCGCCCATCGGCAACAGCAGGCCTTCATGCGAGCGATTAGCGTCGGTGATCGGGGCGCCGGTCTTGGCATCGACGAACCAGCCTTCCGGCATCGCCAGTCCGCGCTGCGCATATTTCTTCACCGTGCCATAGGCGACGATCGAGGTGGCGATATCGAGCACCAGCGGGCCGCTCCCCGACGGCACGCCGATGGCCAGCGGATTGGTGCCGAGCAACAAATCGGCGCCGCCCCAGGGGCCCATGTGATTGGCATTGGCCACAGCCGCATAAAGCCCGACCATGCCGTGCTGCGCCGGCATCTCGGCATAAAGCCCGGCGGGCCCGGCGTGATTGGACCGGCGCACGCCGACCCAGGCGACGCCGTTCTCCTTTGCCATCGCGATCACTTCATTCGCGGCCCGCGACATCACCAGATGGCCCATGGCGTTGTCGCCGTCGACCAGAGCGGTCGCCGGCGCGGTGCGCGTCACCGTGATGTTGGGATGCTTGTTGAAGCCGCCGGCTTTCAAGCGCCGGATATATTGCGGCAGGCGGAAAATGCCGTGGCCGTCGGCGCCGGTGAGATCGGCTTCGGTCATCAGCGTAGCGCATGTCGCCGCGTCCGCCTGCGGCAAGCCCGCCGCGACGAAAGCCTCTTCGATCAACGCGTGCGTGGCGCCCGCGGGGACGTTGATAAGACCGGCACTGCTCATGGCGAATTTCTCAAGCCATCACGCGTTTCTTGGCGAGAATCTTCGCCGCGTGGTCGTGCAGGATCTTTGCGCGGTCCGCTTCCGGAATTTCCAGCGAACGCACATGCCGCACGCAATCGAGCATGCCCATGTCGTAGGGATAATCGCTGCCGAGGAAGATGCGGTCGGCGCCGACCAGCGCGATCAGCATTTCCAGCGTCTTCTTCGAATGCAGGATGGTGTCGTAGAGGAAACGGTCGAGATATTTCTCCGGCGAATGTTTCAGATGCACTTTCGGTTCCGGGCGCACCTGCCAGCCGTGGACCCAGCGCATGCCCTGATAGGGAATGAAGCCGCCGCCATGCACCATGACGAAATTCAGCTTCGGATGGCGCTCGAGCACGCCGCCGAAGATCAGGCAGGCGGCGGCGATCGTGGTGTCGAGCGGATTGCCGATCAGGTTGTTGAGATAATAAGCGCGCAAGCGGTCGGCGCCGGCGACATTGCCGGGATGGATCACCATGAAGGCGTCGAGCTCCGCCGCGGTCGCCCAGAGCGGCTCGAAGCTCGGATCATCGAGATTCTTGCCGTTGATATTGGAGCCGATCATGGCGCCGTGCATGCCGAGCTTGGTCATGGCGCGGCGCAATTCGTCGGCGGCCTGCCGCGGCGCCTGCATCGGCAGCGTCGCGATGGCGGAGAAGCGATCCGGCCGCTCCTTGACCAGCCGCGCCATGTCGTCGTTCTGAATCACCGACAGCGCGACGCCGACGGAAGCCTCCTGCCCGTAAAGCCAGGTCTGCGGCGTCGCCGACAGCACATGCATGTCGACGAGCGCAGCGTCCATGTCGGCAAGCCGCCGCGCGATATCGTGACCACCCTTGGGAAACGGCTTGTACGGCACGCCGGCGACTTCGATGACGGAATTGTCGGCATCGAGCGGCGTCAGTTTCAGGCCGAGGCTCGGGATCTCCTTCTGCAGGCGCTTGATCGCTTCGTCGGCCAGCACATGGGTATGGGTATCGATGGTCCGCGACATTCAGCCTCCCCGCGTCACTTTGCTTTTTGGCGCGGCATGTTCTGCGCATAACCACAGCGCCCAGACAAGAGGCAAGACGCGCTGCAGGACGCGTTGCCGCGCCGGCGCATGGCGGCCGGCCGAACACCAGAAAGCAGGTCTTCTCATGCCGCCCTTTCGGCTATAAAGGAGGCCGAAAGCTCCCCATAAATCAGCCCAAAATTGCGGAATTCACGATGGACGCGACGACGAGCAAGACGCCCGGCAATTCTCATTCCTTCCACGGCCGTGTCGAGGACGAGCCTTTGGTGCGCGGGCAGGGCCGCTATGTCGCCGACGCGCCGCTGCCGAACCAGGCCTTCGGCTATTTCGTGCGCTCGCCGCATGCCTTCGCCAGGATCGTCAGCATCGATCCGTCCGGCGCGATGAATACGCCCGGGGTCGTCGGCGTCCTCACCGCGAAAGACATGGACGGCGTCGGCAACGTGGCGCGGCATCCGCCGGTCGCCGGAAGGAACGGCGGCAAGCTGATCATCTCCCACCGGCCGGCGCTCGCCGGCGAGCGCGTGATGCATCTCGGCGAAGCGGTTGCCGTGGTCATCGCCGACAGCGCGCAGATCGCGCAGGACGCCGCCGAATTCGTCCATGTCGAATACGAGGAGCTGACGCCGGTGGTCGATGCGCGTGACGCGCTCAAGCCGGGCGCGCCGCAGATCTGGCCGGACGTGCCGGGCAATCTGGCGCTCGACTGGCCCGGGCCGCAGGCCGACACCGCCGCCAATGCGGCCGAGGTCGAGCGAATCTTTGCCTCGGCCAAGTACGTTGCACGCATGGCAGAGATGAATCAGCGCCTGGTCGTCGCCTCGATGGAGCCGCGCGGCGCCACCGCAAGCTACGACGCGGCAAGCGACAGCTATCTGCTCCGCACCTGCTCGCAAGGCGCCGGCGCTATGCACGACAACGTGCTCGCCATCATGGGCTGGCCGAAGGAGAAGCTGCGCGTCATCACCGAAGATGTCGGCGGCGCGTTCGGGCTCAAGACGTCGGCCTATCCGGAATATCTCGCGCTCCTGGTCGCGGCGAAGAAGACCGGCCGGCCGGTGCATTGGATGTCGGGGCGTTCGGAAGCCTTCCTCACCGACAATCAAGGCCGCGACATCCATTCGGAAGCCGAGCTCGCGCTCGACGAGAAAGGCAATTTCCTGGCGCTGCGCATCCGCAACACCGCCAATCTCGGCGCCTATGTCGGCGCGGTCGGCGCCAATATTCCGACCTTCAATTTCACTCGCTGCCTGCCCGGCATGTACGACATCAAGCACATCGATGTCGCGACCCGCTGCGCCTACACCAACACCACGCCGACGGCGCCCTATCGCGGCGCCGGCCGGCCGGAGGCCAATTACGTGCTGGAGCGGCTGGCCGACGAAGCGGCACGCATTTCCGGCATCGATCCCGTGAAGCTGCGCCGGCGCAATCTGATCAAGACATCGCAAATGCCGTACAAGACCGCGATCGGCACCACGTTCGATTCCGGCGATTTCGCGCCGATCCTCGACAAGGCGCTCGAGCTTGCGAATTACGACTCGTTCAAGCAGCGCAAGCGCGAAGCGGCCAGGCGCGGCAAATATCGCGGGCTTGGCATTTCCTGCATGCTCGAACATGCCGGCGGCGCGCCGGTCGAAAGCGCGCAGCTGAGCTTTCCCGGCGGCGACAAGCTCCTTCTGACGCTCAATGTGCAGAACACCGGGCAGGGCCATGCGACCGTGTTTCCCGAAGTCATCGCGCAACGGCTCGGCATCCCCTTCGCCAGCATCGCGCACAGCCACGGCGATTCGGCGCATGAACTAGCCGGCTATGCCTCGGTCGGCTCGCGTTCGGCGATGACCGTCGGCCATTCCATCGTCAAGGCGATCGAGGCGATCATCGAGAAAGGCAACCCAATCGCCGCCGCCATGCTCGAAACCGGCGAGAGCGATATCGCCTACAAGGACGGCGGCTTTGAAGTCGTCGGCACCGATCGCCGCGTCTCGCTGTTTGCGGTCGCATCTCAGGCTGCCGCGCTGAAGAAGCGCGGGGAGATTGCGGAGGACCTCGACACCAGAATGAAAACCGAGACGCCGCTGTCGTTTCCGAACGGCTGCCACATCGCCGAGGTCGAGATCGACCCCGACACCGGCCATCTCGCGGTGGTCGCCTATGCCGCCGTCGACGATTGCGGACGCCCGCTCAGCCACACGATCGTCGAGGGCCAGTTGCACGGCTCGCTGATGCAGGGACTCGGCCAGGCGCTGATGGAGAACACGGTCTACGACAAGGATTCCGGCCAGCTCGTCACCGGCTCGTTCATGGACTATGCCATGCCGCGCGCCGAGGACGGCCCGCCGCTGCGCGACGCGATGCTCAACGTGCCGGCGACGACCAATCCGCTCGGCGTCAAAGGCGTCGGCGAAGCCGGCACCACGGCCGGCATTGCCGCGGTGATGAACGCGGTGGCCGACGCGATCCCGAACGGCGCCGGTGCGCACCTGGAAATGCCGGTCTCGCCGCAGCGCGTGTGGGCCGCCTGCCAGCGCGCGAAAGGCTAGACGAGTGAACCGTCATCCTGAGGTGGCCGCGTAGCGGCTCGCGAAGGATGCCGGCTAAGGCGCTGTGGCCGTCGCCCTTCGAGGCTCGCTCCGCTCGCGTCTGACGGTGACGGAACGTGAGCGGAGACAGCCGATGACCGACCCAGCGCCGCACGAGGAATCTGCCCTGCCCCTCGCCGCGCCGATGCTGCTCAGCTTCGTCGCCGGCTATGTCGACAGCTACACGTATCTCGCCCTGTTCGGCCTGTTCGTCGCCCAGGTGACGTCGAGCTTCGTCATCGCCGGCGCCGAGCTTGTCACGCACGATTATAATGTCACCAGCAAGCTTCTGGTCACCGTCGTCTTCATCGCCGCTGCGGCGCTCACCGCGGCTTTGATCTTCTGGGCGCGCGCCGCCGGCCGCGCCACCTTGCCGGCGATGCTGTGGCTCGAAGCGGCGCTGCTGGCGGTGTTCTGCGCCATGCTTCTGTTCGGGCCGCCGATGACAAGCGCCACCGACTGGCACGGCATCGTCGCCGGCCTGGTCGCGGCGAGCGCGATGGGCGCGCAAAGCGTGCTGGTGCGGCTCCTGATGAAAGGCATTCCGCAGACCAACGTGATGACCGGCAACATGACCCAGCTCGGCATCGCCGTGACCGAACTGGCCATGGCCTGGCGCAAGCTCGCGCATAGCCGGCACACGCCGGAGGATGTGCGCGATTACGACCGCGTGCGCGGACAGCTGTTGATCGTGCTCTCGGTCGCGGTCGGCTTTCTGGTCGGCGCCGCTGCCGGAGCGGTGGCTTTTGCCACGACCGGTCTGCGCGGGACCGTTCTTGCCGTCCTCGTTGTCGCCGCGCTCGCGCTGTGGGCCTTCGCGCGCGAACGGACGTAGCCTCCATCCGCCGCCGCGGTCGCCGCGCCGAGGCGGCGGATGGATGCGCATCTGCATGAAAGCCGAGCGTTTGCCGCCGATTGACGCTCGCGCCACATTGTAGAAACATGATCGTCAGTACACTGATAAATCGCGAACGCGCGTGAGCAAGCGCAAGCGAGCAAACGCAAGCGAGAAAGTTCACGTGGGGACACTGCGCATCGCGCGCTTGAGCGTCTGGAGGAGCTAATGGCCGACCACCCCGAAGCGATCATTGCCGGCAAGAAGCGCCCGTTCACCGGCGCCGAGTTCCTGGAATCGCTGCGCGACGGCCGCGAGGTCTATATCTATGGCGAGCGCGTCAAGGACGTCACCGAACATCCGGCCTTCCGCAACTCGGCCCGTTCCGTCGCGCTGCTCTATGACGCGCTGCACGACAAGGCGACCAAGGACGTGCTCACCGCGCCGACCGATACCGGTTCGGGCGGCTACACCCACAAATTCTTCAAGGTGGCGAAGACGCGCGAGGATGTGATCGCGCAGCGCGACGCCATCGCCGCCTGGGCGCGCGTCACTTACGGCTGGCTCGGCCGCAGTCCCGATTACAAGGCCGCCTTCCTCAACACGCTCGGCGCCAATGCGGACTTCTACGGCAAGTTCGCCGACAATGCGCGCGCCTGGTACAAGCGCGGTCAGGAAGCCGTGCTGTTCCTCAACCACGCACTGGTCAATCCGCCGATCGACCGCAACAAGCCGGTCGAGCAGGTCAAGGACGTCTACATCACCATTCAAAAAGAGACCGACGCCGGCATCTACGTGTCCGGCGCCAAGGTCGTCGCCACCAATTCGGCGCTGACCAATTACAATTTCCTCGGCCAGAATATGGGCCAGGAGATCACCGATCCGAGCATGGTGGTGATGTTCATCGCGCCGATGAACACGCCGGGCATCAAGCTGATCTGCCGGCCGTCCTATGAATATGCCGCAGCCGCCACCGGCTCGCCCTGGGATTATCCGTTGACGTCGCGCTTCGACGAGAACGACGCGATCTTCGTCTTCGACAATGCCTTCATCCCGTGGGAGAACGTCCTCATTCACCGCGACATGCAGCGCCTGAAGGACTTCTATCCGCGCTCGGGCTTCTTCAACGGCTTCACCCTGCAGGGCTGCACGCGGCTTTCGGTGAAGCTCGATTTCATCGCCGGCCTTCTCTACAAGGCGGCGCGCGCCACCGGCGTCGAAGGCTTTCGCGGCGTGCAGGCGCAGATCGGCGAAGTGATCGGCTGGCGCAATCTGTTCTGGTCGCTCACCGACGCCATGGCCTGCAATCCGGAGCCGTGGATCAACGGCGCGGTGCTGCCGAATTCACGCGGCTCCGCCACCTATCGCCTGTTCATGACCGAAGCCTATCCGGCGGTGCGCAACATCGTCGAGAAAGTCGTGGCCTCCGGCCTGATCTATCTGCCCTCGCACGCCGTCGATTTCAAAAATCCCGACATCGACAAATATCTCGCCAAATATGTCCGCGGCTCGAACGGCATCGATTACAAGGAGCGCATCAAGATCATGAAGCTCTTGTGGGACGCCATCGGCACCGAATTCGGCGCCCGCCACGAGCTCTACGAGATGAATTATTCCGGCAGCCACGAACTGATCCGCGTCTTCCAGCTGCAACAGGCGCAAGCCAACGGCGCGCTCAAAGCCATGGAAGGCCTCGCCGAACGCTGCATGGCCGATTACGACGAAGACGGCTGGAAGCACTCGGCCTATCAGGAGAGCGAGATCAATTTGGTCGAAAAATAGGCTAGCGCTCCCACTGCATTGCAGAAATCCGCGGATCGGCCGCGAATGTTGTCTGATCGAATGAAATGGTCTGTTTCGGGAATTCGCACGCGGCCCTGATCCCGGTCCGGCTCAGATGAAAATGCCAGGTTTGCCGGTCGACCGCATCGCTTGCGGCAAAGGCGCGGCAGGTCAGGAGCGCGATATTCGCCCGGCGTTGCGGATCGCGCGCCGACTCGTAGCGGATCGCCTCTATTTTCGCGGTGCGGGCGACATCCGCCAGATGCAGGCATGACGCATAGTCGGTCGGATGCGTCCAGGCGTCCCGCCGCGCTGCAAACGGCGCTCTTGTGAGATCGATGGCGAGCGGCGTGGCAATGTCGGCGGCGAAGGCGGTGTGCTCGTTGGGATTGGCGGGCCAAGGCGTGTCCGGGCTCTCGGCATAGAACAAGAGCCGATAGAACGCCGCCTCGGCGATGGCCGTTTCCGTCGCTTCGGCGGCGTAAAACACGCCGTCCAAGGAGCCCGAACGGCGGAACCGCGAATGGAACGGATAGGGCGTGTAGCGGAACGGCGTGAACAGAAGAAAGCCGAGATGCCGGCACTCCTCGGGCACCGCGGTCTTCGTGTCCTCGATGATTCGCTCGAGCGCCTCTTGCTGCGCGAGCGTATCGGTCAACTTCATGGTCGAGATTTTTGATTGCGCCTCGACGACGCGCCAGCAGCGCCGCTTCAGGGAAATGGCGTTAGATGCGAGCGCGTCGGCTGTCCAAATATTGGATGACATGAATGAGGCCGCTGACCTTCTGGACGAGGTTTATGGGCGTGTCGCCGAGCGCGGTGTTTTCGTTGTTGATCCAGCTCCGCGCGACTTTTTCATCGCCGCCGGTGATGGCGTCGAGCGAGCGATAAAGCCGCACAAAGAGCGCACTCAGTTCAAAAGGCTTTTCGTCGGGCTGCAGAAAGTATCTGCCCCTGCTCATGCGCGACACCGTCGGTTCGGAAACGCCGATCACGGTCGCAAGCGTTCTGTTCTTCAGACCGAGTTTTCCTGCCGCACGCAGCGTGGCCTTGGTCAGCGCAACGGATTCGACGCTGGCGCGGTCGAGAGCGGATGCCGTATTGGGCATGGCAGTCCTTTCCATAGAAATAGTATAGCATATTTATTTCTATAGGAAGCATCATTTTGACTTTTGCGCCGGTTGTCACTTTTATATTGACAACGTCACCGTTTTAGATACAACAGTCCCGCTCGCTCGTTGCGGGACGTATCCGGATGCGATCCGACATACGGAGCGAGTGCGGTGCCCGCGGGCGGTCTCGCAAACTGCTCCCGGGCGGCTTTGGGCATCATGTCGCCGGTAATTCGTGGCCGGCCGTGCGGTGCGCACTGGACTGGGACAGGCAGGGGCGGGTAACGCCCGCCTAGCAGAATAATCGTGGCGGCCGCGTCCCAGGAAGCCTGGCCTG